>NZ_CP154825.1:6062941-6669235 GCF_041897805.1 Actinokineospora auranticolor | reverse complement strand
CGCCGCGCCCGCCTTCGACCCGCGCGGCCACGTCACGCGGGTCGACGGTCCGCCCCGGGAGGGCGGGTACGGCATCCACCTGGTGCTGACCGGCGTGGACGAGTTCGGCTACGAGTGGGCGGGCGGCCGCAACCACTACACGCTGCGGGTGCGGCGGGTGCGCGTCGAGGAAGGAGGGACCGATGGTGGATCAGCGGACCGGGACACCCCGCGACCGGACGGCGCTCGTGGTCACTGAGACCGCGCACGGCGCGCCGGAGCTGGAGGCGGCGCTGGCCGCCGAGAGTTTCTCGACCCGCCGCGCCGACCCGGCCGCGGTGTTCGGTGTGGACGGTGCGTGGGCGGAGCGCGGCTGGGGGCCGCCGGACCTGGTGCTGGCCTCGGCCGCGCTGGGGGTGAACCGGGTGGCCCTGATCGCCCGGCGGCTGACCACCGCCGAGCGCGGGCCGACGGTGGTGGTCTTCCCGGAGGACGACTTCGAGGCGCTGCAGTCGTGCGTGCGGGCGGGCTTCGACTACGTGGTGCCGCCGTTCCTGCCCGCGCTGCTGCGGTGCAGGCTGACCAGCTGCTGGGAGCGGGGGCAGCTGACCATGGCCGTGCAGGAGATGGCGGCCGAGGCGAGCCTGCGCCAGTACGAGCGCGACCTGAGCGTGGCGCACGAGATCCAGGCCGGGTTCCTCCCGGAGGAGCTGCCCGTCCGGCGCGGCTGGGAGCTGGCCACCCGGTTCCTGCCCGCCCGGCAGGTCGCGGGCGACTTCTACGACGCGTTCGAACTGGTCAACGGCAGGCGCGTCGGGTTCGTCGTCGCGGACGTGTGCGACAAGGGCGTCGGCGCGGCGCTGTTCATGGCGCTGATCCGCACGCTGCTGCGGCACACCGCCGAGCACACCGCGGCGTGGAACCTGCTGGACGCGGACGAGGACACCGTGCTCGACACGGCCGCGCGCACCTCGGCCGTGCCGTCCCCGGTGCTCTCGGTCGGGGCGGGTCCGCTGCTGCAGGCGGTGCTCGGCACGAACCGCTACATGGCCCGCAACCACCTGCGGCAGGGCTACTTCGCCACGATGTTCTTCGGCGTGCTGGACCCGGCGTCGGGGTCGGTGGTGTACATCAACGGCGGGCACAACCCGCCGGTGCTGCTGCGGGCGGACGGGTCGCACCAGCTGCTGGCGCCGACCGGTCCGGCGGTGGGGATGATGCCCAACAGCGTGTACTCGCTGGGGCACACCACCCTGGAGCCCGGCGACCGGCTGTTCGTGTACACCGACGGGGTGGTCGAGGCCAGGGACTCCCGGGGCTCGATGTTCGGGCTGCCGCGGGTGCTCGACGCGCTCGGCACCCCGGCGACGGCCTCGGCGGAGGACCTGCTGGTGTCGGTGGAGAGCGGGATGCACCACCACGTCGGCGGCGCCGAGCAGTTCGACGACATCACGATGCTGGCGCTGGTCCGCACCCCGCCCGAGGCGACCGCGGTGGCCTGACCCGCCCGGTACTCCCCGGTATCCCCCGATCGCGCGCGCCGGGTGGGCTGAACGCGCGCACCCGGCGTGCGCGGTTTCACGTTTGACGACCGGACTCCGTTGTGTGGGAAGGGTTCGCGCGGCGCTTGTCGGTGCCTTCTTCTACCCTCGGACCGTGTCGATACTCGGTGGGAAGCTCGACGGGCAGGTCCGGGTGGACCGTGTTCGGGCGGATCGCGGGCAGGTGGACCCCGGTCAAGCGGGTCCCGTTCAGGAGGGGCCCGCGCAGGCGGAGTCCGTGCTGCGGAGTCAGCGGGAGTGGGTCGCGGTGCGGCGGGCCGCCGAGGGGTACGGGCGGGAGCTGAACGAGGTCGCCATGCGGCTGTACCCGCGCGACCGGTGGGTCTTCGGCGACTGCGTGCTCTCGGGGGAGGGCTGGACCCTGCCGCGTCCGGTCGAACTGGACCACGCGCGCCTGGCGTTCACCGCCGCGCACGCCGCCGCGCCGCGGCTGGGCCCGCTCGACCACGTGCTCCCGCTCGCGACGGAACACGAACGGTTCTCCGACTTCAGCGCGGCGGTCGGCGCGCTGGTGCGGCCCCGGTTGCTGGAGGACCGGCCGAGCTACCGGCTGCTCGATCTGTCCCATGAGGACGGATTGGCGCTCACCTTCGGCCTGACCACGTACTTCGAGGTCTTCACCCTGCGCGAGGCGATGGCGCACGAGCTGAAGGCGGCCTGGCTGCGCCGGGGCCGGTCCACGCCGGACTGGTCGGACCTGCCGCTGCGGGCGGCCGTCGCGGACCCGTTCGACCCGGCCGGGCTGCTGATGTCGCCCGGCATCGGCACGCTGACCATCCGCCGGGACGCCGACGGCGACCGCTTCCTGGTCCACCGGCGCGACGGCCGGGCGGTGGCCGACGGCGGTTCGCTGTGCACCGTCGTGCCCGCGGGCGAGTTCCAGCCGACCTCGCCCGCCCCGGCCGACGTGCGCGCCGACTTCGACCTGTGGCGCAACATCATGCGCGAGTACTCCGAGGAGCTGCTGGGCCACCCCGAGCGGGCGGGTGGGGTCGACTACCACACCGAGGAACCCTTCCGCGCCATGGACCGGGCCCGCCGCGACGGTCGGTTCCGGGTCTGGCACTACGGCCTGGTCCTGGACCCGGTCACGCTCGGCGCGAGCCAGCGCACGGTGGCCGTGCTGGACGGGGAGGTCTTCGACGAGCTGTTCGCCGGTCTGGTCACCACCAACGCCGAGGGCTGGATCGTCGGTGAACGGGGCCGGGTGGGCGTCCCGTTCACCGACGAGGCCATCGGCCGGGTCGAGCGCCTCCTCACGCCCGCCTCCCGCACGCTGGTGCGGATGGCGTGGCGCGACCGGGAGCTGTTCGGCTAGGCCGCCGGTTCCAGCGCCGCGTGCGCGTAGGCCAGCACGTCGCGCAGGCACCGGGTACCGAGGAACTGGTGCACCGGGATCTGCAGCCCCAGGTCGGCGCGCAGCCTGGCCTGCAGCTTCGCCGCCAGCACGGAGTCCATACCCGCCAGGGGGAGCGGCAGGTCGTGGTCCAGGTCGTCCGGGTCGGTGGCCAGCACCTCGGCGGTGTGCCTGGCCAGGGTGAGCGCGATGGCGGGTCGGGTGCGCGGCAGGTCGATGCGCACCCCCAGGCCCGGGTCGATCCGCGCGTCCCGCCGCGGGTCGATGAGCGCGGGTGGTGCCTGGGCCCTCGGCACCGCCCGCACCGGGGCCACCGGCAGCGGCGGCGCGGCCGCGGGTTCGACCCAGTAGCCGCGGGTCTGCCACGGGTAGCTGGGCAGCGGCACGTACCGCCCGCCCGGGTACAGCGCCGCCCAGTCCGGGTCGCGGCCGTAGGCGTACGCGGTGGCCAGGCTCGTGCGGAGTTCCTCCTGCCCGACGCCGTCCCGCTCCATCGAGGCCAGCACGACCGCGTCGGCGCCGAGGATGTCGGCGGTCTCCGAGATCGCGCCCGCCAGCAGCGGGTGCGGGCCGATCTCGACGAACACCACCCGGCCCCGGCCCGCCAGCGCGGACCGCACGGCGGCGGCGAAGTGGACCGGCATCCGCAGGTTGTCCGCCCAGTAGTGCGCGTCCAACCCGGAGCCGTCCACCACGCGGTCGTAGGCCGTGGAGTGGATCGGCGCGGTCCCGGCCACCGGGCGCAGCGTGGCCAGCTCCGCGACCAACCCGCTCAGCAACGGGTCCACCTGGGGGCTGTGCGAGGCGTAGTCCACCGGCACCCGGCGGCAGAACACCCCGGCCGCCCGCAGCGGCGCCACCACCGCGGCCACCGCGGTGGGCTCGCCGGACAGCACGACCGTGGTGTCGCTGTTGACGACCCCGACGGACACCTCGTCGACCCGGTCGCCGATCGCCGCCGCGGCCTCCTCCTCGCCGATCCGCACCAGCCACATCGCGCCGGGGCCACTTTCCCCGGCGACCAGGGCGCTGCGCCTGCAGATGACCGCGGCGCCGTCGCGCACGCTCAGCGCCCCGGTGGTGACGGCCGCCGCGACCTCGCCCATGCTGTGCCCGATGACCAGGTCCGGCGTGATGCCCCAGGCCAGCCAGACCCGCGCCAGCGCCACCTGCACCGCCCACACCGCGGGTTGGATCCGGTCCACTTCGGACAGGTCGGTGGCGGAGCCGAGCAGGTCGACCACCGACCACCCGGCCTCGTCCCGGATGGCCGCGTCGCACTCGCGCAGGGCCGCGGCGAAGGTCTCGTCGACCGCCATGAGGTCCGCGCCCATGCCCGCCCACTGACCGCCCTGGCCGGGGAAGACGAACACCACGTCCGGTCGCACCGACACCCGCTCGGTCACCGAGACCACCGCGGCGGGGTGCCCGCCCGCGGCGAACGCGCGCAGCGCGCCCGCCATCCGGCGCCGGTCCGTGCCCACCACCGCGGCCCGGCTCGGGAAGTGCGTGCGCCGGGTGCCCGCGCTGAACGCGATGTCCCGCAGGTCGCCCGCGGTGTCGCCGTCCTCGAGCAGGAGGTCGGCGTACTTGCCCGCGAGGTCGGCGAGGGCCTGCGGGCCCTGGGCCGACAGCGGGATCACGTACGGGCCCACCGCCGGGGCCGCGGGCTCGACCACCGGTGCGGGCGGCGCCGAGACGACCACGTGCACGTTCGTCCCGGTCAGCCCGAAGGAACTCGCGCCCGCGATGGCCGGGCCGTGGCCCGCGGGCCACGGCCGGGCCGCGGTGGCCAGCTCGACCGCGGGCAGCTCGTCGAGCACCGGGTTGCGCCGCCGCACGTGCAGGGTGCGGGGGATCTCCCGGTGCCGGACCGCCAGCGCCGCCTTGAGCAGGCCGGTCATGCCCGCGGCGAACTCGGTGTGGCCGAGGTTGGACTTCACCGACCCGACCAGCAGCGGCCGGTCCGCCGGTCGGCCCGGGCCGAGCACGTTGGCCAGCGCGGTCAGCTCGATCGGGTCACCGGCGGCGGTACCCGAGCCGTGCCCCTCCACGTAGTCCACTTCGGACGGATCGACGCCCGCGTCCCGGTAGGCCGCACGCAGCATCCGCTCGTGCCCGCCGACCCCGGTGGCCATCATGGTGCCGCCGGTGCGGCCGTCGCTGGACACCGCGGTGCCCAGGATGGTGGCCAGCACCCGGTCGCCGTCGGCCTGGGCCCGCGGCAGCGGTTTGAGCACCATGGCGATCACGGCCTCGCTGCGCACGTAGCCGTCGGCGTCGGCGTCGCCGAAGCGGCACCGGCCGGTGGGCGAGAGCATCTCCGCCTCCGACAGCGCCAGGTAGATGTCGGGGGTGATGAGCAGGTTCGCCGAGCCGACGACGGCGAGGTCGGCGTCGCCGTCGCGCAGCGCCCGGCAGGCCAGGTGGGTGGCCAGCATGGACGACGCGCACATCGCGGTCACGCTCATGTTGGGGCCGCGCAGGTCGAGGTGGTGGGAGATGAGCCCGGCCACCCCGGCCCCGGAGTCCGCGGTGAGCGCGGCGTGGATGTCGCGCTGGTCCATGGCGCGCAACAGGTCCCAGTAGCCCGCGGGCGGGCAGCTGGTGTAGACGGCGGTGTTGCTCCCGGCCAGCGACTCGGCCGGGACGCCCGCGTCCTCCAGCGCCTCCCAGGTGGTCTGCATCAGCAGCCGCTGCTGCGGGTCCAGCCGGGTCGCCGCGTGCGCGGACAGCCCGAAGAACGCCGCGTCGAAGCGGTCGATCCCGGTGAGGAACCCGCCGCAGCGCGAGACGATCCGGCCCGGCCGCGCGGGCGTCGGGTCGTGCAGCGCGTCGATGTCGATGTGGTCGGGTCGGTCCCGGGGGATCTCGGTGACCTCGTCGCGGCCCTCGCCGAGCAGCGTCCAGAACTCGTCCACAGTGGACGCGCCGGGCAACCGGCAGGCCACGCCGACGATGGCGATCGGGGTGCGCTCGCTCATGCGGCCCGCACCTCCCGCCCGGCCGGGGTGCCCAGGGTCCCGTTGACCAGCGCCGCGATGCCCACCGCGACCTCCCAGCCGCAGCCCGGTTTCCCGGCGTGGAACTCGCCCGCCAGCTCGGTCGCCTCGCTGATCCGCGCGGACAGCAGCAGCGCGTCGATCAGGCAGGCGGTCAGCAGCGGGGTCATCCACGGCACGGTGTCCAGGCAGCCCGCCGCGGCGACCAGCCCGCGCCGCAGGTGCGCCACCGCCGTGGCGGGGTGCCCGGCCGCGGTGGCCAGCGCCGCCAGCGCGGCGTGCCGGAACAGCGCCGTCTCCCGGTTCGCCGCCGCGGTCGGGTCGGGGACCCGCACCGGCCGCGCGGTCACCGCGAGCAACCAGTCCCGGTAGGACTCGACGAGTTCGGTGTCCACGCCGGGGGCCGCCGCCTCGGCGTCCAGGATGGCCGCCGCGTCGCCGACCCGGTGGCTGCCCAGCCCGACGCACATGGCCCGGGTGAGGGCCCGCTGCGCCGCGTCGGCCCGCGGCCCCGGCGGCGCGCCACCGGCACGGCCGGGGTGGACGGTGTCCAGGACGCGCGCGCACTCGCCCGGTCGCCCGCGCAGCAGCGCCGCGGTGGCGGCCAGGGTGGACACCTGGTCGCCGACGCCGTGCCAGCCCGCCAGCCTGCACAGCTCCTCGACCCGGTCCAGGGCCAGCTCGCGCCAGGCCAGCCGGGCGGCGGCGACCAGCGCGTCGGCGTCCGCGTCGGCCAGGGTCGCGGCCCGGTCACCGGGCGGCTCGCACAGCCTGCGCGTGCCGGTGCCCGGGCCCGCCTGCTCGCCCGCCGCGCCGAGGCACGCCACCAGCCCGCCGTCGACGACCAGTTCGCGCAACCGCCGGGGGTTCCCGCCGCTGGCCGCGTGCAGCGCGGCCGCGGTCGTCGGGTGGGTGGGGCCGCCCGCCAGCCCGGCGAGCACGGCCGCCACGTCCTGCTCGCTCAGCGCCGCGAGCTGCACGACCCGCATGCCCGGCTCGTAGCGCAGGCAGTCGGTCGGGTCGGGGCCCCGACCCGGGCCGCGGTCGCTCGGCCGGGTCAGCAGCAGCGCCAGGTCGCCGCGCCTGCTCAGCGCGCGCAGCGCCAGCAGGCTCGCCTGGTCGGCCAGGTGCGCGTCGTCGACGCCGACGACCAGGCCGCGCCCGCCCCTGGCCCGCGCGGCCAGCGCGGTCGCCAGGGCGGCCACGGCGGCGTCGTGGTCAGCGGGCGCGGTGGTGAGCACCGGGCGCAGCAGGGCGAAGGGCGCCGCGCCCGCCGGTCGCAAGCGGACGGTGGTCAGCCGCCGCCCGTCCAGCTCCCGCAGCACGCCGGTCAGCGCGGTGCTGCGGCCGGACCCGGCCGCGCCGCCGATCACCAGTGGGCCGAACGCCCGTTCGGCGGTCACCGCGCGGATTCGGTCCCACTGCTCTGTTCGACCCACGATTTTCCATGGCATGAGGTCCCCCTGACGATTGTCTACGCGCACACGTAAAGACATGTCGAAGTCGTGCCAATCCCGGACTGATCACGTGCCGTCGATCCTGGTTCGAGGTGTGGCGAGCAAGTCCACATGCGACGTAATGCCGCCCCCTCAATGGTGGAAATCACTCGAAGACTTCGAAGACTTTGGTTGCTGAGCGCGGAAACGGTCAACCAGGAAATAACGAAATACGCCCGCGTTAGGCCGTTCTCGCGATCACGTGTCCGCTATGTCCGAGTTCAACGGGAGGTGTACGATGATCGCGGTGGCCGGGAACTCGGGGGAGAACAGCGGCAGGATCCGCAGCGGGCGCAGCCCGAGTTCGGGGTGCCGGAACCGGCGCACCCTGGCCCGGTGCTCCTGCACGTCGTGGCTGTCCCACCACCGGGTGAACTCCGGGCTGACCCGGGCCAGTTCGGCGATCAGGTCGCGGGTGCGCGGGTCGGTCGGCCACTTGGCCGCCTCCGCGCGCCACCTGGCCACCGAGTCGCGCGCGTCCTGCTCCCAGTCCGCCAGCCGGGCCTTGGCCTGCGGCGCGAGCAGCATCCACCGCACGATGTTGCGCTCGCGCGGGGGGTACGCCGACCAGTCCTCGTAGTAGGTGGTCGCCGCCTTGTTCCATTCCAGCAGGTCACCGCGGTGGTCGCCGGCGTAGACGGGCAGGTGGTGGTGTTCGAAGATGGTCATCGTCGAGCGCAGCATGTCCCGCGCGGCGGGGGCCGGGGTGAGCGGTCCGGGCTTGGTGACCTGGCCGTGCGCCAGCACGTGCATGTAGCGCCGCTCGTCCTCGCTCATCCGCAGCACCCGGGCGAGGCTGTCGAGCACCTCCGGCGACGGGCTGATCTCCCGGCCCTGCTCCAGGTAGGTGTACCAACTCGTGCTCACCCCCGCGAGCACCGCGACCTCCTCCCGGCGCAGGCCGCTGATCCGCCTGCGGGTGCCCAGCGGCAGCCCGACGTCGGACGGGCTCACCCGCTCCCGCCTGCTGCGCAGGAATCTGGCAAGCTCTTTCCGTCCTGCGTTATTGTTGGTGGACATCTCACCTCGATCCCGATTCCGCCGGTGCCGGTTTCCCCGGTGCGGCTCCCCCCGGTACCAGCATTGTCCGGATCTCCCGCGAACGGCACACCCACCGCGCCGGTTCAGTGGAATCCGATGCCCCCATCGGGTCGTCCCATCCTGGTACCGCCGGTCCCACCACACGTTCGCTCTGCTCTGTCTTATCAGTGCTCGGCATGCTGGGGATACGCCTGAGCAGGGTGCGGGGAGGCAGTGGGTATGCGCGAGGGAATTCGGATGAGGTCAAATCGGGTGACGGCACGCGGGATTTCGTCGTGCTGACCGCGGTCTGCGCGGTCGCGGGTGCGCTGCTGGTCGTGCTGGTCTGGCTCAGCGTGCTGCGCACGGTGTTCATCCCGCGGTTCACCCCGACGCGCACCGCCAAGTGGTCGTCGCGCCTGGTCACCGGCGCGTGCACGGCGCTGGCCAGGCGGCTGCCGCGGCGGGCGGGCGAGCGGGTCATGGAGTACGCGGCGCCGCTGGCGCTGTTCACCATGGCCGCGTGCTGGCTGGTCATCGGCTCGCTCGGGTTCTTCCTGCTCGGGACGGCGGTGCACGGGTCGGTGCTCGAACTCGGGGAATACGCCCGCATGCTCGTGTTGCGGGCCCGGGACGACGCCGTCACGGCCTTGGCGCCCGCGATCTGGCTGTCCACCCTGTTGATCTCCGCGGCCTTCACCGTACATCTCCTGCGCTTCACCGACGCCTACAGCAGACGAGAACGGCTGGTGACCAGTTTGGCTTCCCGGGCGCGGGAACCGCTGGACGCGGAACAACTGCTCGCCACGCACGCGCGGGGCGGTTCCCGCGACGGATTGGACCGGCAGTTCAAGGACTGGCTGGATTGGCTCGCCGATGTGCACGCCACGCATTCCGGATATCCGGCCCTCGTGCACTACCGCTCGGTTTGCGGCCTCACCTGGGTGCGCGCCGCGGTGATCATGTTGGACGCGGCGGCGCTGGTGGCCGCGGTGGCGCCGACCTGGGCGCCGCCGCACACCTCCCCGCTGCTGCACCGCGGCCGGGCCTGCCTGCAGGACCTGGCGGGCGACCTCGGCTCCCCGCTGCCCGCCGTGCTGGCCCCGGTCAGCCTGCAGGGCCGCGAGGAACGGGCGTTCGGCGAGACCGTGGCGCTGATGGTCGACGCGGGCCTGCCCGCCGAGCGGGACCCGGACCAGGCGTGGTGGGCCTTCCAGTGCGAACGCGGCCGGTACGCGCCGTTCGCCGACGCGCTCGGCCACCGGCTCCTGCACGACCGGGTGGAGTTCGAGGACAACCGGGGGCACGGCAGGCCGATCAGGTTGCTCAGGCGCAAGGGGACGTTCAGTGACGGCTGAACCCGGGGCGGGGGGCGGTTCCCCGGTCGGCGAGCGCGGTGGCGGAACCCACCGCGCTCACGGCCGTGGCACCACCGGGAAACCGCGTCCGCCGGATCGCGACAGGTTGGTGGCATGCGACAGAGAACCGAGGAGTGGGTACCGTTGACCGGCTATGGGGGAACAGGGACATCCGTACTGGAGAACGTCGACGACCTCGCGCAGTTCTGCAAGGAGCTTTTCTCGCACATACCGCGCTCGGATCAGCGGCGGTGGGCGGAGGTCTACACGAGAGGGCTCATTTCGGTGCCGGGCCGCAAATCCATCCGGCGCATCGCGGACTACATGGTCGGCTGGCGGGCCGACCAGTGCCTGCAGCAGTTCGTCAACCAGAGCCCGTGGCAGTGGCAGCCGGTGCGGCGCAGCCTGGCGCACCAGCTGGGCGCCGGGCTGCGGCCGCGGGCGTGGTTGGTCGAGGAGGTCGTCTTCCCGAAGAACGGCGACCGCTCGGTCGGGGTGTGCAAGCAGTACTCGACCTCCGCGCAGCGCATGCTCAACTGCCAGCTGGGCCTGGCGGTCATGCTCGCCGGTGACGACGCCGCCTGCGCGGTCAACTGGCGGCTGATGCTGCCGCAGTCGTGGGACGCCGACGAGGTGCGGCGCGGCCGGGCGCACGTGCCCGACCACGAGCGGCACGCGCCGCGCGGGCAGCAGGTGCTGGCCGCGATCGACGAGCTGCTCGACGGCTGGGACCTGCCGCCCGCCCCGGTCGTGGTCGACGCCGAGCAGGACCCGGACACCGAACCGCTGCTGCAGGGCTTGGAGGAGCGGGGACTGCGCTACCTCGTGCGGGTCGGCGAGCGCACCCCCGCGCTGCCCGCCACCCCGCGCACGCCGGCCGACGCGCGCCGCGCGCCGACCGTGGGCGAGCTGGTGGCGCTCTCGGCGCGGCAGGGCCGGATGACGGTGAACTGGCGCGACCGGGTGGACGGCACGTCCACCACGTCCCGGTTCTCCGCCACCGCGGTCCCCGGCGGCCCGCCGCTGGGCGCGCCGGTGCGCCTGGACCCGCGCCGCCCGTACCGACCGGCCCGCGGCGTGCTGGCCGAGTGGTCGCTCGGCGGCGGTCGCCCGACCGCGCTGTGGATCAACAACCTGGGCAGCGCCCGGCTGCCGGACCTGATCGCGCTGACCAAGCTGCGGTCGCGGGTCACCGGGGAGATGACCAGGATGCGCGAGGAGTTCGGCCTGCAGAGCTTCGAGGGCCGGTCCTTCCGCGGCTGGCACCACCACGTGACCCTGGTCTCGGCCGCGCACGTCTACCGGACGCTGCGCAGGCTGGAGGCCGAGCGCGCGGACGAGACCGTGCAACTGCGACCGAGGGCCTGATCGCCGTGGAACCGCCCCCACCCGCGGCGGGCACCCGAGGCGGACCGCCCGGGGTGTCCACTGTGCCCGGCCCGGATGACGTGCCCCCGCCCGGGGTCCTCGCGCGGCTGCGCGACGTCGAGCTGTTCGCCGACCTCGACGCCGACGGCCTGCGGTGGGTGGCCGGGGCGGGGTCGGTGGTGCGGCTCGACGACCGGGCCGTGCTGTTCGAGGACGGCCAGCCGGGCGACCGGTTCTACGTCCTGCTCGGCGGTGAACTGCTGATCACCAAGGTGGTCGAGGGCCGCGAGGAGGTGTTCGGCAGGCACCGCGCCCGCCCGGAGCGGGACGAGTCCGACCCGGACGGCAAACCCCGCGCGGCCCACCAGTTCACCGGCGAGCTGCCGATGCTGGCGGGCGGCGGTTACGTCGCCAAGGCGGTCGCGGTCGGCGAGACCACGCTGCTGGCCTACGACCGCGACGGGTTCTACGAGATCCTGGCCCGCTTCCCCCGGGTGTGCCAGGTGCTGCTGCCGGTGCTGGCCTGGCGGATCCACTCCTACGAGGAACGCGCGGGCAGGCGCACGATGCTGGAGGGGCTGGGCACGCTCGCCGCCGGGCTGGCGCACGAGCTGAACAACCCCACCGCCGCGCTCATGCGCACCGCGGGCATCCTCCGGGAGGCCGTGTCCGACCTCGTGCACCGCGCCGCGGACTGGGCGAAGGCGGCGACCCCCGCCGAACGGGTGCTGCTCGGCGGGGTGATCGCCCGCTTCGGCGGCACCCCGGTGGTCGACGCGCTGGCCGCCGCCGACGCCGCCGACCTGGCCGAGGAGTGGCTCGCCGAGCGGGGTGTCGACGCCGACCCCGAGCTGGCGACCACGCTGGCCGACCACGGCGTGGGGCTGGCGGTGCTGGCGGAGGTCGCGGAGGGCGTGCGGGCGGCGGCGCTGCCCGCCGCGCTGCACTGGCTGTGCCTGTCGCTGCACGTCGACGCGCTGGTAAACGACATCACCGAGGCGGGCGGGCGGATCGAGTCGCTGGTCTCCTCGACCAAGACCTACAGCAACCTCAACCGCGCGCCGCAGCAGGACGTGGACGTGGTGAAGGGCATCGAGGCGACCGTGGCGATGCAGGCGGCGAAGCTGCGGCGGGTGCGGGTGCGCCGGGAGTACGCGGAGGTGCCGCCGGTGCGCGGGTACCCGAGCGAGCTCAACCAGGTGTGGACCAACCTCATCGACAACGCGGTGGACGCCATGGGCGGGGTCGGCGAGCTGTGGCTGGCCGCCCGGCGCGAGGCCGAGGACGTGGTGGTGGAGGTGCGGGACAACGGGCCCGGCGTGCCGCAGGACGTGCTGCCCTGGTTGTTCCAGCCGTTCTTCACCACCAAGGACATCGGCAAGGGCACCGGGCTCGGCCTGCACGTCTGCCGCGACGTGGTGACCCAGCGGCACTCCGGGACCATCGAGGTCACCTCCGTGCCCGGCGACACCCGCTTCACCGTCCGGCTGCCCGCGGTGCGCGGGTGCTGATGGAACCACCGCACCTGACGGCCTTCGTCGCCGTCGTCGACATCGGCAGCTTCACCCGCGCCGCCGCCCGGCTGCGGATCTCCCAGCCCACGGTGACCGCCCGGGTGAAGGCGCTGGAGCACCACCTGGGGTCGCAGCTGCTCGAGCGGTTGCCGACCGGCCCCCGGGTGACCGCGGCGGGCGCGGCGCTGCTGCCGTACGCCAGGGAGATCATCGCGCTGACCGAGCGCGCCAGGGCCGCGGTCGCCGCGGGCGGGGAACCGCACGGGCACGTCGACGTGGGCACCGTGGAGAGCCTGACCAGCTACCGGTTGCTGCCGATGATCGAGCACATCTACCTGCGCTACCCGAAGGTCCAGATCTCGCTGCACTCCTCGGCCTGCGGGGAGACCATCACCCGGGTGCGCGAGGGGCGGCTGGACTGCGCGTTCTTCGTGGACGCCGTGGGCGGCCGGGAGGACCTGGAGACGCGGATCCTGTGCCCGGAACCGCTGGTCCTGGTCGCCGACCAGGACCACCCGCTGGTCCACGCCCGCGAGGTGGGCGTCGACGACCTGGTGCACGCGACCCTGATCCGGGCCGACAGCGGGGCCGACTACCACCTGGAGTTCGAGCGGCTGATCGGGCTCGACGTCGCGGTCGACCGGCCGCGGGTCTTCGAGCTGGACTCGATCGACGCGGCCAAGCGGAGCGCGGCGGCGGGATTGGGCATGGCGCTGCTCCCGACGGTGGCGGTCGCGGACGAGTTGGCGCGGGGCGAACTCCACCGGATCCCCTGGCGGCCGCCCTTCGAGGTGTGCACCCAGGTCGCGTGGCGGCGCGTGGGCACCGGGCACCCGGCGGTGACCGCGCTGGTGGAGACCGCGACGAAGGTCATCGCGGAGCAGGGGGCCGAGTGACCTCCCGGTCAGCAGTGCCTCGGGGTGGGGCGGTGCGCGGGGTCCACCGGGTGCAGTGCGCGGGTGGCCGCGCGCAGTTCGTCGTCCGTCGGCACCCCGGCCTCCGCCGCGGCGCCCTCGCGGAACGCGTGCACGTCCGAGTACCCGTGCCCACCGAGGCAAACCAGGACAGGGCCCTCCGGGTGTTCCGCCGTCACCACCTTCTCGGCCGCGGCGAGCGCGTGCGCCGCCTCCGGTGACGGGACGATCGTCTCGCTCAAGGTGAACAGCCGTCCCGCGCGCAGCGCCGCGCCCTCTTCGACCGCTTCCGCCTCGATCGCCCCCGTGTGGCGCAGGGCCGAGATCAGCTTCCCGACGGCGGGCACCCGCAAACCGGGCGCGTGGGTGCGCGTCTTGGGGGAGTGCGTGCCCAACGTGTACACGGCCTGGAAGGGCGCGGTCGGTTCCAGCCGGTCGTAGGCGTACACACCGCGCGTCAGCACGGGCATGCTCGCCGACTCCACCGCCAGCAGCCGGGGCGCGCGGGTGCCGAACGCCCTGGCCTCGGTCAGGAACGGCAGCGCCAGCCCGCCGAAGTGGGTGCCCGCGCCCGCCGCGCCGATCACGACCGCCACCTCGACGTCCACATCGGACAGTTGCTGCCTGCTCTCGATCCCGATCACCGACTGGTGCAGGATGCTGTACGTGGCGCCGAACCCGCCGCAGTACCGGACTCCCTCCCGGTCCGCCGCGTAGGTCGCCGCGTCGCCGACAACCCGCGACAGCGAATCGCCGGACGGGCGCACGCTCGCGCCCAGGTTCTCCAGCACTTCCGCTTGGTAGCGCTGGGTTTCCAGCAGCGCGCGGGTGGCGAAGACCGTGCAGCGGAGGCCGAACAGGGCGCACGCCGAGGCCAGCGCGACACCCCACCGCGCGCCCACCGTGCCCGTGGCGAGTTCGACCGCGCCCGCCTCCCGGTGGTAGTACGCCTGGGCCAGGGCGGTGTTCAGCTGGTGCCCGCCCGCGACGTTGCCGCCCTCGTACTTCACGTATACCGGAGCCCGGGCGCCGATCGCGTCCTCGAAAGCGGTCGCCCGCCACAGCCGCGTCGGCCGGTACCGCGCGTACGCTTCCCGCACCTCCTCGGGGATCCGCCAGTACTCGCGCTCCTGCGCGCACTGGCGGGCCAGCTCGTCCGGGAGCAGCGGCGCGGCGGAACCCTTGCCGGAGAAGCGGTCCGGCGGCAGGGGGCCGCGGAGGTAGGGGAGCACGCTGCGCCAGTCGGTCGGCACGGCGGTGGGGGTGGGCGGCGGTGCGGACATCGGCGGTGACCTCCGGTTCTCCACGGGGAGATCGCGGGCGCGATCCCGGCGGGCGGGGTGTGCGCGGGCCTGGACGTCGGACATCGGGACGGGCGCGCTTCCCGGGCGGTGGCCGGGTGTGTTCGCGGAGGACGGTCGGCCACCCCTGGCCGATCACCGCCATGATGGCGCACACCCCGCCTCCCTGTCCGGCGGTGCGCGCAAGTGGGTCACCGACGCCGCGGGGTGGACGTCGGTGACCCGGGGGGAGGTCAGTCGGGAACGCGGACCAGGTCACCGTGGTCGTCCCAGCGGACGCGCAGGCCCGTGCGGAAGCGGCGGGCGCCCGCGGGGCCGTGCGGGTCGGGGGTGAACCGGTCGTCGGTCCGGCCCGGGTCGGCGAGGTAGCCGTCGGCCACGCACCGCCCGCCCAGGTGCAGGTCACCGGGGACACCGGGCGGCGCGAGGTGTCCGGTGCGGTCGACCACCTGGGCGGTGACGCCGGTGATCGGGCGGCCCAGCGCCGCGCCGTCGCGCGCGGTGAGCGCCACCTGGGTCTCCGGCCGCGCGAACAGCCGCACGACCCGCGCGTCCGGTCCCGGTTCGCCGCCCGTCACGCAGACGTGACGCAGGTGTCCCAAGGGGATCCCGGGAAGTTCCACCCCATCACGCAAGTGCACGTGGGTGACGCGGTCCGCCACCACCTGCGCGGCCAAGGGCGTCCGGTCGCGCGCGATCACGGTGCCGCCCACGGCCAGGGTCGGCACCACCTCGCGGAACAACGCCCCGGGGTCGACGCCCGGCGACGCGAGCACGCGGCTGTCGTGGTCCATGCTCAAGGAGACGAGTTGCCATGCCGTGAGGTTGAACAGCGGTTCCGCGCTCATCGCCACGTAGCCGCCGTCCACCGGCGCGAGGTAGCCGCCCGCCCGCTGTGGTCGCTCACCCTCCGCGAGCGGACCGGCCGCGCCGATGAGGTCGTCCGGTGACAGGAGCGTGACGCCCGCCGGGTGGTCGTCGCCGTCCGGGGGAGCCGCGCCGACGACAACGCGGCAGCCGGTGCGCCGCAACGGATCGCCGTGGTTCGTGGGCGGGAGCAACAGGTATCGCGCACCTATCCGCAACACCGCCAGCAGGGTGGTCACCGTGTCGGTGAGCGTGTCGGTTGCCAGGCCGACGACGTCGTCGGCCCGCGCGCCCCGCGCCCGCAGCACGGCGGTGGTGGCCCGGACGGCTTCCTCCAGGTTGCGGTAGGTGAGCCTGCTCCCGTTCTCCTCCACCGCCACCGAGTCCGCCCGCCGCTCGGCCGTGCGGCGCAGCCAGCCGACCAAGTGCCAGACGGGCGGGCGGAACCAGAGCTCGTCCGCGGCGCGCGACTGCTCGGCCGAGGCGTCGGTGAACAGGTCCGCGAGCGGGGTGTCCGGATCGGCCACCACGCGGGCGAGCGCGCCGTGCAGGGAATCGAGGAGCCCGTCGGCGTAGGCGGCGGGCAGGGTGTGGTCGAGTTCCAGCACCCACACCGGTTCCACGTGGGTCGCGACGAGCCGGATCTTCGCCTCCGACCACACCGCTTCCGGTGCCTCGGCCGGGACGTCCAGGGTGGAGAGGTAGTCGCGGAACGGCACGCGCCAGTCGACGGGCGCGGCGACCGTCGAGTCCGCACCGCCGTGCCTGCCGATCGCGGCACCGAACACGGCCGCGAGGAACGCCGCGGGCGCGCGCCCCACCCGACCGGCGGACCGCGCCAGTTCCAGGTCGTCGACCGAGATCGCCTGCATGACCACCCTCCCGCCCTCGTGAACGATTCCAGCGTAGGTCCGTTTCCCGTGCTGTCGCTTGAGGAATGGCCGTGGTGTCGATAGGGGTCCCCGATGGGGACATAGCGCGTTTTCCGGGAACGTCGGAACAAAGCGCGGGTCTCGCGACCAGGGCGAAGCCCCCGGCGTGCAGGGGCACCGGGGGCTTCGCTGGAACCGCCTAGACCGTCAGGGTCCAGGAGTCGATCTTGCCGGTGTCGTTGGCGTAGGTGTCCTGGACGCGCAGCTTCCAGGTCCCGTTCTTCGCCTCCGACGACAGGTTGACCGTGTACGAGCGGTTGATGTTGTCCGCGGACCCGCCCGCCTTGTCGTGCAGGACGTACGTGCTGCCGTCCGGCGCGACGAGGGTCACGACGAGGTCGGCGATGTACGTGTGCTCGATGTTCACCGCGACCGTGGCGGTCGCGGAGGCGTTGCCCGTGCAGCCGGACACCGCGACCGGGCTCTCGGTGGTGGCCAGGTCGTTGATCGGGTAGTCGGTCCCGTTGGTGACGGGGCCGCAGGTGCCCGTCGTGCCCACGGTGAGCGCGAACGCCACCGTCCCGGTGCGCCCCGCGGAGTCGCGGGCGGTGACGGTGACGTTCGCGGTGCCCGCCGCGGTTGGGGTGCCCGAGATCGCGCCGGTGGACGCGGTGATCGTCAGGCCCGCGGGCAGGCCGGTCGCCGACCAGGTGTAGGGCGCGGTACCGCCCGACGCGCTGTTGTTCAGCGAGTACGGCTGGCCCACCACGGCGTTCTGGGCGCCGGGGTTGGCCACGGTGACCTCACCGGGCTGGCTGCCGTTCATGAAGGCGGTGTGGAGCAGCACGTTCGGCGAGCCCGTGCCCGCGCTGGTCACCTTGCCGGTGGTGCCGTTGGTGACCAGTGCGTCGCGGACCTGCTGCGGGGTGGCCGACGGGTTCTGCCCGAGGTACACCGCCGCGGAACCCGCCACGTGCGGGGACGCCATCGAGGTGCCGGTCATCGTCGCCGAGCCGGTGTTGTTGTTGTACGCGGCCGAGACGATGTTGGTGCCCGGCGCGAACAGGTCGAGGCAGCGACCGTAGTTGCTCGTCGAGTTGCGGCCGTCGGTGTTGTTGGTGTTGCCGACGGTGATCGCCGCGGGCAGCTTCTGCGGGCTGTAGCCGCAGGCGTCGTCGCTGGAGTTGCCCGCCGCCTGGACCCACTGCACGCCACTGGCGATCAGGGCCGCCACCGCGTTGTCCATGGTGGTGTCCGAGCACCGCTGGCTGCACCCGATGCTGTAGTTGACCACGGCGGGCTTGACCGCGTTGGTCTTGATCCAGTTGATGCCCGCGATGATGTCGTCGTTGCCGCCGGAACCGCCGCAGCTGAGCACCCGCACCGCCACGACGGTCGCCTTCTTGGCGATGCCGTAGGTGGTGCCCGCCGCCGTGCCCGCCACGTGCGTGCCGTGGCCGTGGCAGTCCTGCGGGGTGCTGTCGTCGTCCACGAAGTCGTAGCCGGGTGCGATCCGACCCGTGAAGTCCTGGTGGTTGGCGTTGATGCCGGTGTCCATGACGTACACCCGCGCGCCCTGCCCCGGGTTGGCCGGGTAGCTGAACGCGCGGTTGAGCGGCAGGTCCCGCTGGTCGATCCGGTCGTCCCCCCAGTTCGGGGGGTTGCTCTGGGTGTCGGCCAGGCGCACGGTGGTGACCTGCTGGACGTAGCGCACGGCCGGGTCCTTCGCCACCTCGGCCGCGGCGGTCGCGGACATGGTGGCGGAGTAGCCGTTGAAACCGGCGTCGTAGGTGTGCCGGACCCGACCGCCGTACCGGTGGGTCAGCGCCGCCGCGGTCGAGCCGACCGAGTGCAGGCCCTGCCCCTGGGCCTTGAACACCACGATGTACCGGTCCGGCACCGAGTCCGGCGCGCCCGCGTTCAGCACCGCGGGCGCGGTCTCCTCGGCCGAGAAGGCGGGCGGGGCCACGATGGCGGCGACCCCGGCCAGCGCGGCCGCGGAGACGATGACCGTCTTCGTTCTCAGCGACAAACGTTTCTTCATGTGCTGTCGGATTCCTCACTTCGCAGGGTGTGGGGAGCGGGTACGCGTCCCAAACACCCGCTCCACCGCCGAGAACAGTGCAATTCGCCCGGTTCGCCGGACAAGGCGCCCGGGTTGCCGGTTGAGGGTTTCGCTGTGAACGCCCAGTTCGCGGACTCGCGGGCGGCGCCGGGACCGGAACGTTCACACCCGTACACAGGGCGCGGAACGGCTCCGCGCCGAACGGGTCCGGCCGGGGCCCGTTCGCGCGCCGGGGGCGGCGACCCGCTACCATGAACGCACGTTCATGAACGCGTGTTCACGAGGGGTGAGGCATGGCTGACGTGGTGAACACCGGGCAGGCCGAGGCGTGGAACGGCTACGAGGGGCGGCACTGGGCCGACAACGCCGACCGGTTCGACGACGTCAACGGCGGGTTCAACGCCCACCTCCTCGACGCCGTCCGGCCCGGGGACCGGGTGCTGGACATCGGGTGCGGCACCGGCCAGGTGACCCGCCAGGCCGCCGCCCGGTCCGGGACCGGCGCGGTGCTCGGCGTCGACCTCTCCGCCCCGATGCTCGGCACGGCGGAGCGGCTCGCTGCTGGGTTGTCCACTGTGGACTTCTTGCGGGCAGACGCCCAGGTCCACCCCTTCGCGCCCGGCTCCTTCGACGTCGCCGTCAGCCGGTTCGGGGTGATGTTCTTCGCGGACCCGGTCGCGGCGTTCGTCAACGTCGGCCGGGCGCTCGGCCCCGGTGGGCGGCTCCGGTTCCTCTGCCTCTCCGGGTTCGCGGGCACCGACCTCGGCTCGGTCTTCGACGCGATGGCCCCGCACATCCCCAACCCGACCGGCGCCGACGGCACCGGGCCCACCTCGTTCGCCGACCCCGACCGCGCCCGCGACGTGCTGACCCGGGCCGGTTTCCGCGACTTCGCCTGCGCCAAGGTCGAGGCCGACCAGGTCTGGGGGCGCGACGTCCCCGACGCCGCCGCGTTCATGGCCGACTGGGGACCCGTCCGCCACCACCTCGGCCAGGTCGCGCCGGAGGCCGCCGAGCGGGCGAAAGCCGCGCTCGTCGAGGCGCTCGGGCGGTTCGCGGTGGGGGGTGCCGTGCGGCTCAAGGGCGAGGCGTGGCTCGTGTCCGCGGGGATCTGACGCCGTGTCACCGAGGACGGCGGCGGTCCTGCGGGAGCGCGGTGGGGACCTCCGGGAGCACCTGGTGCGCACCGCCGCCCGGATGATCGCCGCGGGCGGGGCGGTGGGGCTCACCGTGCGGGCCATCGCGCGGGAGGCGGGGGTCGCGGACGGGGTGCTCTACAACCACTTCGCGGACAAGGACGAGTTGCTGGCCGACGCCGTGCTGGCGCACGCGCGGGCCGTCGTGTCCGGGCTGGGCGCCTTGCCGACCCCCGGCGACGGCGACCTGGCCGCCAACCTCCGCGCGCACCTCGACCACGGCCTCGCCCTGCACCGGGCCGTGCTCCCGGTGCTGGCCGGACTGGTCGGGCAGCCCGGCGTCCTGGCCCGCGTGTCCACAAGGGAGGGTGAGCCGCCCTGGCGCGCGCGGCTGCTGGACTACCTGCGCGCCGAGCGCGACCTGGGCCGCCTGCACCCGGACGCGGACGTGGGGGCCGCCGCCGCGGTGCTCGTCGGCGTGTGCCACGACGAGGTGCTCTCCGCCGTGCTCGGCTCCCCGGCGGGCGGGCCGTCCGCCGGGTCGGTCGTGGCCGTGGTGCTGGACGGGATCGGCGCTCGTCCTATGGGGTGAGAGCGGAGTCCGAGGTCACGTAGTGCGGTGGCAACGGTGACGGGAAATCACGTTTGACCGCCGCCGCGCCGGAGCATGTCCCCATCACCGGTGTCCGTGTGTGGAAAGGTGAGTCCGCTGTGACCGCGATCCTGGAGCCCTCGCTCGGATTTCAGCACCCCGCCCACCGCGCGCTGCGTGCGTACCTGCACGCCGTGGCCGCGGAACTGGGCATCGGACCGGAGTCGACCACGGTCGACGACGACACGCCGGTCTCCGGTTACCTGGCCGTCGACCTGCGGCTGCCCTCCCACCCCGGCCGCGACGTCGCCCTGCTGTGGGACGAGCGGCACGGCTGGTCGGCCGCCGTCGAGACGCACTCCGGGGAGGACCTGATCGTCGTCGGCTACCTCGGCGGCGACACCGTCGCCCCGTCGCCCGCGCGCGTCGCCCGGTTCACCAACGCCCTCCAGCGCGGCGACCGCGCGGCGGCGTCGACCACCCCGCCCGCCATCCGCGCCGCTGCGGGCCCGGAGGAGTTGGCCGCGCTGTTCCGGACCACCCTCGCTGCCGCCTAGCCGCCCCCGCCCGGCCCTCCCGCCGCGTGCGGGGGGCCGGGCGGACAGCCGTAGGATGCTCCGGAACGACTCCGCGTTGAGCAGCCAGCGCCGATCCACGCCACGACGGTGTGGTGGACCGTCAGCGAACAGCGTGGTTGGACGAAGCGGAGTACGACTGGTGAGCGAGGAACGAGACCGGGACGGGGCCCTCCCGCCCGAGTCCACCGTCGGGCCGCTGGCGGGGCAGCTGGTGTCCCTCACGACCGAGCTGCTGGCCGCCGGGTCGCTGGTCGACGTGCTGGAGCGCGTCGTGGTGATGGCCAAGGACGTGGTCGGGTCCGCCGACCTGGTCAGCGTGACCCTGCGCGGCCCCGACGGCGCCTTCCACACGCCGGTGCTGACCGACGCCGTGGCCGCCGAGCTGGACCAGCTGCAGTACGAGTTCGGCGAGGGCGCCTGCGTCGAGTGCGCGCGGCCCGCCGGTCCCGCCGCGGCCTACAGCCCCGACCTGGCCGTCGACCCGCGCTGGCCGCGGTTCGGCGCGGGGGCCTCCCAGCGGGGATTCCACTCGCTGGCCTCCGCCGCGCTGCTGCCCGACGCCGCCGCGCCCCGGCTCTCCGGCGCGCTCAACGCCTACTCGCGGGAACCGCACGTCTTCGACCAGCAGGACCGCGACGCGCTGATGCTGCTGGCCACCCACGCTTCCCTGGCCCTGACCGCCACCGAGGGCGTCACCCGGGCCCAGCTGCTGGTCGAGCAGCTGCGGGACGCGCTGGACAGCCGGGACGTGATCGGGCAGGCCAAGGGGATCCTGATGGCCCGCCGCGGCGTCGGGGCCGACGAGGCCTTCGACACGCTGCGCCGGGCGTCGCAGAACATCAACGTGAAGCTGCGGGAGCTGGCCAAGACCCTGGTCGCCCGCCACCACACCCTCGATCCGCTCGACTGAACCCGCGCGCACCCACCCGTGGGGTGTCCGTGCCCGCACCACCCGTCGGGCCGCTCCTCGCGGGGCGGCCCGACGGACGGCTTCACCATGAGCCCCCGTGCTGCTGCTTAACACGCGGGGCTCAAGACCAGGCGGGTCACGCACGCACGAGGACAAGCGGGAGATACCCACCCGGCGATCATCCATGCGCGTGATCGGGTGACCCGGGTAACCGTTTGGACACGGCCCGCGCCCGGCGGCGCCCCCGCACAATCCGACCGGCGGTGCGCACCGGGTCGGGTCCGGTCGCGGGCACGCGCACGTCCGATGGCCGACGGCGCGGATCGTCCCATGAATTCCGCGCGTGGACAATCGGTTGCCACGGCCGCTCCGGAATGGAGCCTGGTAAAACCGCACATGTGCGATGTTCACGCTTTCTCTTGTCGCCACCCAGGGCTGGTCGTACGCTGTCCCGCGACCGGAGAACAATGCTTTGAGGACAGGGCGAAACCTCAACCATGCATGATCAACAACGGCGTGCGCGCCAGGGGAGAAACGAGTCCGAATCGGTCGGGTCGGACGCCGGGGCGGGCGGGTCCGATGTGGTGGTCCAGTGGCGGTTGGACGTGCTGCGCGACGCGCAGGCCAGGGCGGTGCGCGAGGCGCTGGCCCGGCCACCGCGGCCGACGGGGTCGCTGAGCAAGGTCATCGCGCGGGTGAATCCGCTGTTCAGGATGCGGGTGACCTGGTCGGACCCCGCGGTCGAGTTCGCCGACGGGCGGTTGCGGGTGCGGGCCGAGGTGGTCGGTGGGGCCCGGCACGCGGCCAAGGGGGTCAACTTCAGCGCGGCCGGTCCGGTGTCGGTCGACTGCGCCGTGGTGACCGCCGCGGCCCGGGACGATCTGGTCGAACTCGGATTGGTCCAACCGGGTAAATCCGATATCGACCTCGACGAACTCGTCATTGACTACAAAGGTGGTGGCAAACCGCCGAATCGACTCGACGAGTGGCTGGTGCGCCGGATCTTCCGCACCGGTATACACCGGAGATTGTTGGCGCCGCTGGCCGCGTTGCCTTTGGATTTCCTGCCGGAACCGCTGCCGCTGCGCCTGCGGAGCGCCCCGGCGGCGGCCGTGGACGGCATCGAGCCCGCCGAGCGGGTGGTGGGCACCGACCCGCCGCGCGGGACCGTGACGCTCATGCTCGCTCTCGCCGCCCCGGAGCGCGCCGCGCCCGCGCGGCCACCGGACCTGCTGTTCGAGCCGTCGGCCAACGTCGCCGTCGCGCTGCGGGCGCGGGCGTTGAACACCGTCCTGGCCTGGTACTGCGGCACGGGTGGCCTGCGGTTCGCCTTCGAGGAGGTCCAGTGGCGGTGGACCAGGGCCGTGGTCGCCTACACCGGGGAGCGCGGCCTGCACGTCGTCGGGAAGGTCGAGCGGCCCGGCGGCACCGTGTCGGTCGACCACTCGGTGCAGTTCGGGTTCGACGTGACCGGCCCGGCGCCCGCGCTGCGCGTGCTGCCCGACCCGGACGACCCGCCGACCCGGCACACCCCGCTGGTGGCCGCGGCGGTCACCGCGCTGCTGCGCCAGGTCTACCTCGCGGGCACCGGACCGGTGCCCGGCCAGCGGTTCGTGGTGCCGGGCACCTCGGTCGCGGTGGACGCCGACGTGGTCGAGATGTTCGTCGACGGCGACCACCTGACGGCCCTCTACCGCCTGCCGCCGGTCGAGGGCGACCTGTTCGAGCCCGACGACGCCGAACCCGAGCCGACGATCGTCGCCGAGCACTCGGCGAACGGCGACGTGGCGACGCTGAGCCTCGACGCGGAGCTGGCGGACGCCTCCCGCGGCCCGTACGACTACGTGTGGCGGGTCGGCGAGGAGGACGCGCTCACCCGCCACCGCTCGTCGGTCACCGTGCGCGGCGTGCCGTGGCCGCCGCGGGGGCGGGCGGGGACGATCACCCTCAAGGTCATCGACATCGGCGGCCAAGTCGGCGAGACCGACCACGACTTCACCATCCCGACCGTGTTCCCGGAGCAGGAGGACGACGACAGCGGTACCGGCGACGAGGACAGCTCCCGGGGCGACAGCGGCGGTGATCCACCTATGGAACCCGCGATCCCCACCGTCCCCGCTCCCGCCGCTGCCCAGACCGCCGCCTTCCCAGCCGCGACGGCCTCGAGCACCGCCCTGCCGAGCACCGCCCGGGACGCGCGGGCGGGCGCCCGCGCCGAGGCCACCACCCGCTGTGCCCTCGCGGGCACCAACCGGGCGCGGATGGTCCCGATGACGGCCGTCGTGCTGGCCATCGCCACCACGGGTCTGGTCAGCGGCGCCGTGGCGGGGACGGTGGTGAGCCTGGTGAACGACCGCAAGCCCATCGTCGAATCGCCGTCCCGACCCGGCGCCCCCGGTCTTCCCGGTGCTCCCGGAGAACCCGGCAGTCCCGGGCAACCCGGCCTCCAAGGCGAGTCCGGTGATCCGGGCGTCGCGGGCCCATCCGGCCGCGCGGGCGTGAACGGCCGGCCAGGCACCAACGGCACGAACGGTCCCGCGGGCTCGAACGGCACCGTCGGCGCCCGAGGCCCGGCGGGTCCCGCAGGACCCGCAGGCCCCGCGGGTCCTCCCGGACAACCGGGCCCCACAGGAGCCCAAGGCCCGGCGGGTCCCACGGGTCCCATGGGCCCGGAAGGCCCCCGAGGCCCGGTCTGCTGCGACGTCCCCGGCGACGACGCCCCGGTCCCGGGAGACCTGAAAGGCCGCTGACCCAGGTGGTGGACGGCACGCCCGCGAGCGCTCGCTGTCCACAGCGCACACTTCGCGACATCCTCCTCCCGGGGACGTCGCGAAAGCACCGAGCGCTCGGTCATCCCCCCCAACGCCGGCCTCGGGCGCGGACGGGAAGACCGGGCGCTCGGCCCCGTCCACACCGCTAGGCGCGGCGGAGGAAGACCGAGCGCTCGGCTTCGTTCGTGGTGAGGGAGGCGGCGCGGTGGAACTCCGCGGCCGCCTCCTCCCGGCGGCCGAGGCGGTCCAGGAATTCCCCTCGGACGGCCGGGATCTGCGCGTTGCCCGCGAGCACACCGCGCTCCACCAACCCGTCCACCAGGGCTAGACCCGCCGCCGGGCCCGAGGCCATGCCGACGGCCACCGCGCGGTTCAGTTTCACCACCGGGCTCGGCCACACCGCCACCAGGGCGTCGTAGTGGCTGACGATCTCCGGCCAGTTCGTCTCCGCGACGCTCACCGCACGCGCGTGGCACGCCGCGATGGCCGCCTGCACCGTGTACGGGCCCACCGGCACACCCAGCGACACCGCGCGGTCCAGCGCGGCGAGGCCGTGGCGGATCAGCAGCCGGTCCCACCGCCGCCGGTCCTGGTCGGCCAGCAGGACCGGCCGCCCCGCCGCGTCGACGCGGGCCGCCAGCCGGGAAGCCTGCAACTCCATCAGGGCCACCAAACCGTGCGCTTCCGGCGCGGCGGGCGCCAACCCCGCCACGACCCGGCCCAGGCGCATCGCCTCCCGGCACAGCTCCGGCCGCGCCCACGCCGGGCCGGACGTCGCCACGTAGCCCTCGTTGAAGACCAGGTAGACCACCTCGAGCACGGAACCGAGCCGGGCGTCGAACTCCGCCGCGAGCGGCAGCTCGAACCCCACCCCGGCCAGGGCCCGCTTGGCCCGCACGATCCGTTGCGCCACAGTGGACTCCGGCACCTGGTACGCCCGCGCGATCTCCGCCGTGGTCAACCCGCCCACCGCGCGCAGCACCAGCGCGATCCGCGCGGGCACCGCCAGCGCCGGGTGGCACGCGGTGAACACGAGCCGCAGCAGGTCGTCGCCGATGTGGTCGTCCAGGCGGTCGTCGACCGCAGTCATCGGGTCCTCGTCCTCGGCGCCCGCGAGCACCGCCAGCTTGTCCCGGAAGGACCGGTCCCGGCGGTGCCGGTCGATGGCCCGGCGCTTGGCCGTGGTCATCAACCAGCCCGCCGGGTTCGGCGGCACGCCACCGACCGGCCACTGCTCCAGCGCCGCCACCAGCGCGTCCTGCGCCAGCTCCTCGGCCAGGCCGACGTCGCCGGTGAGCCGCGCCAGCCCGGCCACCAAGCGCGCGGACTCGACGCGCCACACCGCCGCCACCGCCGCGTCCGCGCTCCCCACCTCAGGCGGGCGGGCCGAAGTCCAGCACGCGGTGGATCGACGCCGCGCCCTGCCACCCGGGCCACAGGTCCCGGTGCAGCCGCAGGAAGCGGTTCGTCCACTCCTCGACCTCGGCCTTGGTCGCCACCTCGTAGATCGCGTAGCTGATCAGCTCCCGGGTCTCGGCGAACGGCCCGTCCACCGCGCTCAGCTCACCGGCGCGCACGGTCAGCCGCGACCCCTCCGCGCTCGGCGCCAGGCCCGCGGTGTCGAGCAGCACCCCGGACCGCGTGGCCTCCTCGCCCAGCGCGACGATCCCGGCCATCAACTCGGCGGGCGGCGGTGTGTCGGGGTGCTCGGCGTTGAGCAGGACGATGTAGCGCATGGCGTCTTCTCCTTCTTCGTGAGCGAGTGATGTGTATCAAGCGGTGGGGCCGACCGCGCGGTAGCGGTCGACGGCGACCGCCGCGCACCAGGCCCAGACCAGCAGCACGGCGGCGGTGAATGCGAGGGTGGCGGCGGCGCCGCCCTGGCCGGCGGCGGCCATGGCGAACCCGACCAGGAGGCCGACGCCGGTGACCCGGGAGAACACCGTCCACCCGCGACGCCCCTCCGCCGCGCACCGGCGTCCGACGGCGAAGCACGCGACGGCCACGGCCACGAACCCGACGACCCCGCACACCAGGTGCAGCAGCCCGTGCCCGCTGACCTCGGCGGGCAGCCCCTCGGGCGCCCCGGCCGGGAAGCCCAGCGCCGGGTCGGCCCGGAAGAGCCCGGCGCCGACCAGGCTCACCCCGTAGACCGCCACCAACCCGGGCGCCCACCGCGCGGCCGTCGCGCGTCGCAGCCCCACGGCGAAGGCCACGACCATCAGCCCGGTCACG
This sequence comes from Actinokineospora auranticolor, assembly GCF_041897805.1. Classification (GTDB taxonomy): domain Bacteria; phylum Actinomycetota; class Actinomycetes; order Mycobacteriales; family Pseudonocardiaceae; genus Actinokineospora; species Actinokineospora auranticolor. Next base: position 6,642,338 of record NZ_CP154825.1, on the reverse strand, counting down.
ACGAAGTTCACGACCTGGACCCAGCCGCCCGGTCCGTTGGCCAGCAGGCTCCACTGGTGCCGGGTCGGGTCGAAGCCGTCCCGGGTGAGCGCTTGGCCGAGCGTGACGAGGACGTAGACCGGGCCCGCCAACACCCCGTAACCAAGCAGCGACTTCGTCACCCGCTTGGGTCCCACACGGTCGGGTTGGTCAAGCGTTTGCACCGCCATGGCTCTTCTCCTCCGAGTGATGACCTGCCGTCGACCCCTCCACGAACGGGAAGACCCCGCTTCGACACGGATCCGCGAAAATCTTGGAAACGCCCTCCCGGCGGCCGACAGCAGGGCAAAGGGAGGGCGCGGTGGCACGGGTACTGGTGGTCGACGACGACGAGGACGTCCGCGACCTCGTCGCGCGGTGGCTGCGCGCCGACGGCCACGACGTGCTCGCCGTCGACGGCGGCGCGCTCGCGCTGGCCGCCATCGAGCGGCACGGCCTGCCGCAGGTCGCCGTCCTCGACGTCGACATGCCCGGCATGGACGGCGTGGACCTGCTCCGGCAGCTGCGCCGCGCCGACCGGTACCTGCCCGCGCTGTTCATCACCGTGCTGTGGTCCGGCCTCGACCTGGCCCGCATGCGCGACGCGGGCGCCGCCTACCTGCCCAAGCCGTTCACCGGCATGGGCCTGTGCGCGGCCGTGCGCAGGCTGGCCCCGGACAACCGGGGACCCGCGCGGGACGTGACCCGGTGAGCCACCTGTCGCTGCGCGTCAGCCTGGCCAGGACCGCGGTCTTCGCGGTCCTGTACGTGCTGGCCACCTGGGCCGGTCGGCTGACGGTCATGGACAACACCAACCTGAGCCTGGTCTGGCCCGCCGCGGGCGTGGCCGTCGTCTGGTTCTGCGCCCAGCACCGCTCCCGCGCCCGCTGGCTCGACGCCGTGGTCTTGGCGGCGATCACCATGGCGGTCAACGTGGCCACCGGCGCCGGTCCGGCGCTCGCGGCCGTGTTCGTGGTGGCCAACCTCGCGCAGGTCTGGGTCTTCCTCTGGCTGATCGTCCGGTTGCGGCCGTCGCTGTGGTCGCTCGCCGACGGCGGCGGGTTGCGCGGGCCGCGCGACCTGTGGGCCGTGCTCGGCGCGGCCTTCGCGGCGACGGTGGTCGGCGCGGCGATCGGCCCGACCGGCATGTGGCTGCTCACCGACCGCTACTCCTGGCTGGCCACCGCCGTGTGGCTGGCCCGCAACACCGCGGGCGTGCTGCTGGTCGGCGCGGTCGGGTTGTGCGTCGGCCGCGCGGGCGCGGTGTACCGGCGGCGCGCGGGCGGCTGCTCCGGCGTGTGGCGGGTCGCCGCCGCGGAAGTCGCCGCGACCCCGCGGTGGCGGCTCGCGGAGTACGCGGTGATCACCGCGGCCTCCGTGGTCGCGTACGTCCTCGGGTTCGGTGTCGTGCACGGCGCGCCGCTGGCCTTCACCCTGATCGCGTTCACCGTGTGGGCGGCCACCCGGTTGCCGACCACCTTCGTCGTGCTGCACGACCTGGGCGTCGGCGCCATCGCGGTGCTGTTCACCCTGCACGGCGACGGGCCGTTCGCCCTGGTCGCCTCGAACTCGGCCAAGGCGCTGGTCGTCCAGCTGTTCATCGCCATCGTCGCCGTGGTCGGCCTGGCGCTGGCGCTGGGCCGCGACGAGCGGGTCGAGCTGCTGCGCGAGCTGGCGGCGGAGAAGGAGCAGCAGGCGCAGCGCGCCGAGCTGATGTCGGCGATCATCGACTCGATGGCCGACGGCCTGTCCGTGATCGACCACAACGGCCGCGTGACCCTGCGCAACCCGGCCGCCGTGCGGCTGCTGGGCGGCAACCTGCGGGAGACCGTCATCGAGCCGGGCGACTACGACGTGCACACCCTGGACGGCGCCGCGCTCACCCCGGGGGACATGCCGCACGCCCGCGTCCTGGCCGGTCAGGAGGTGCGCGACCTGGAGGTCGTGGTCCGCCGGAGGGGGACGGCCGAGGCGCAGGTGCTGCGCGTCAACGCCACGGCCCTGCCCGACGTGCACGGCAACCACCGCGCGGTGGTGCTGTACCGGGACGTGACGGCCGAGCGCCGCCACCTCGACGAGCTCGCCAACTTCGCGGGCGTGGTCGCCCACGACCTGCTCAACCCGCTGGCCGTGGTCGAGGGCTGGACCAGCGTGGCCGACGAGGCCCTCGCGGAGACGCCCGAGTCGGCCGCGGTGGACCACGCGCGCAACAGCCTCACCCGGGTCAGCCGGGCCGCGGGCCGGATGCGCGTGCTGATCAACGACCTGCTGGCGTACACGACGGCCCGGGACGCGACCGTCGCGCCGGTGCCGGTCAGCCTGGCGACCGTGGTCGCCGACATCGCCGCCGCGCGCGCCGACGCCGCGGTGGCCGAGGGCGACCCGGTGCCGCGGTTCGCGGTGGGCAGGCTGGACCCGGTGCTCGCCGACGCGGTGCTGGTCCGGCAGCTGCTGGACAACCTGATCGGCAACGCGGTGAAGTACACGGCGGCCGGGGTGACCCCGTGCGTGGCGGTCGTGGGGGAGCGCGTCGACGACCTGGTCCGGGTGACGATCACCGACAACGGCATCGGTATCCCGTCCGGCCACCACGCCGCCATCTTCGACAACTTCCACCGCGCGCACCGCGCCGCGGGCTACGCGGGCACCGGCCTGGGCCTGGCGATCTGCAAGCGGATCGTGGAACGCCACGGCGGCACCATCACCGCCACCGACGCCCCCGACGGCGGCGCCCGGTTCGAGTTCACCCTGCCCGCCGCCACCACCTCGCCGACCGACGCCCCCTTGGCCACCCTGGGCTGAGGAACCCGCGCGGCGGCCACGGCGTTGGGATGACCATGGACACCCTGGAGACGGTGCTCACGTGGAGCATCCCCGTGTCGACCCTGACGGTGGTCGCGGTAGGCGTGTACGAACTGCGCAGGCAGAAACGGCGCGACAAATCGGGAACCCCGGTGACCGCCACCTACATCAACGAGTTCACCGCGATGTTCTACGGCACCAAGCGCATGGAACTCGACCACCGCGACTCCATGTCCATGATGCGCGACGAGGAAGCCCAGGGCGGCCCACCCGGCGGCAACGACCTGGATCACGGCATCCAGGTACGCCTACCCCCGGAGAGCGGTTCCTGATTTCGGCACACCGCAGGGGTGCTCCGTGCCCAAGCCGGACGCGCTGCCCGACCGCGACGGCGAAGGAGTCAGGAGTCTCGCGTCCGGGTTCGACCAAACCTCCAAGATCGGCAATAGTTGTGCGCTTCAATGTCAACAGCGCGAATCGCGCTCAGCAGCAGGCGACTCGTGACCAGCCGGAACTGTCGAGGCAAGGGCAGATTACCGAGCGCTTCACGAAAGCCATTGAACAATTGGGGCAGACGGGGCCGGACAAGTTCCCAAGTCTTCCTGGTTTCGGGGCGCCAACCTGAGAGGTGCTCGTTTTTCGGGCGCCAAGATGACGTGGGTCTATTTGACCGACGCCGACTTGACCGACGCCGACCTCAATTCCGCCACTGTGCACATCGGCCACATGGGGGGTGCGAAACTCATGCGCACCAATCTGGCCGATGTCGATCTGGCCGAAGTCGGTGGATTGACAACGGAACAACTCCGCTGCGCCATTGTGAGCCCGTCCACGGTTCTCCCGTCGGGTGGACCGGTCTTCTCCCCTTCGGCCGACGGCCCTGTCGAAGGCGGTGTTTCCCCATCCCCGGTCACCCCGACGACGCGGAGGTAGCGAGGTCGCGCCCAATCGTTCGTCGCGGTGACGCCGGGTGCGCGACTTTGGTGTCCCCAAAGGACGGTCAGGCGCTGACTCCCGCGATTCGGATGGACGCGGTGCCCTCGGGCTTGAACCTCGCCAGCCTGCGCGGGGGGACGATCGCGGTGAGCAGGAGTGTCCACATGAAAGTGACGCGTTCGGTCAGGTCCGCGCGGCCGGTCAGCACCTGCGAACTCAGCTGCAGCCCCGTGAACGCCCCCACCAGGTGCTGCGCCAGGTCGTCCGGGTCGACCTCCGCGCGCAGGTCGCCGTTCTCCCGCGCGGCCAGCAGGCAGGTCCGGGTGATGTCGATCCACATCCGGTAGGCGCTCTCGGCGGGCGCGATGAACGACCCCTGCTCGATCACCAGCCGGATCCCGGCCCGCACCCGCTTGTTGGCCCGCAGGTTCGCCGCGAGTTCGTGGCCCATGTCGATCGCCGTTTGCAGCCCGGGGCGCTCGACCCCGGCCAGCGGCTCGTGGTCGGACGCGAACTGCTCGGCGATCAGCGCGTTGGCCAGTTCCTCCTTCGAGGCGAAGTGGAAGTACAGCGCGCCCTTGGTGACCCCGGCCTCGGCGAGGATGTCCGACAGGCTCGCGCCGAGGAAGCCGTACTCGTCGAACTTCGCCGCGGCGGCGTCGAGGATGGCGTTGCGGGTGTGTTCGGCGCGTTCCTGCCTTGCCACGACGAGCTCCTCCCGGCGACCCGATCCCCGGGGGAGTGTAGCCGATCACCCGGCCGGGTTGCGGGAGAGAAAACCGGGGGGTAGGTATGATCTTCGGCAGGGTTGATAAACCGGGTGGTCGGTTTTATTCTGGGCGCACTGGTGCGGCGAACGCGGGAGGCGTTGTGGACGTTGGGATACTGGGGCCGCTGGCGGCGCGGGTGGCCGGTCTGCCGGTCACGCCGACGGCGACCAAGCCGCGCAAGGTGCTGGCGGTGCTCGCCGCGCACGCCGACCAGGTGGTACCGGTCGACGCCTTCGTCGACGAGCTCTGGGGCGACGCCGCCCCGCGCAGCGCGACGACCACCCTGCAGACCTACGTGATGCAGCTGCGCGGCCTGATCGGCGCCGCGTCGGCCCGCGCCGGGCAACCGCGCGACCCCAAGCGGGTCCTGGTCACCCGACCCGGCGGCTACCTGCTGGTCACCGGCGAGCTCGACCTGCGCGAGTTCGAGCGCCGCGCCGAGGCCGGGCACCGCGCGGCCCGGGCGGGCGACGTCGCGGGCGCGGCCGAGCACTTCCGCGCCGCGCTGGCCCGCTGGCGCGGCGACCCGCTGGTCGACGTGCGGGTCGGCGCGGTGCTGGCGGCGCACGTCCGGCGCCTGACCGAGGCCCGGCTCAGCGTGCTGGACCGGCGCGTCGACGCCGACCTGCGGCTGGGTCGCCACCACGAGGTGCTGGCCGAGCTGACCGGCCTCGTCGCCCGCCACGGCACCCACGAGAACCTCTCGGCCCACCTCATGGTCGCCCTCTACCGCGCGGGCAGGCGCGGCGACGCCGCGCACGAGTACCAGCGCCTGCGCGCCTGCCTGGTCGACGAGCTCGGCCTCGACCCCTCGCCCGCCCTGCGTGGCCTGCACCGCCGGGTCCTGGCCGCCGACCCGCTGCTGCTCACCCCCGAACCCGTGCGGCTCGACCGCGCGGGCTAGCGCGGTTTCCGAGGGTCTTCCCCGATGCTGGGTCCCGCGTCCGCTGCCTAAGGTTGCGGACCTGGGGCCCGATCCGGCATGGAGACCGATGAAGGCGATCACGCGGGAGCGCTACGGGTCGGTGGTCGTGCGGGAGGTGCCCCGCCCCGAGCCCGCGCCGGGCGAGGTGCTGGTGCGGGTCCGCGCGGCCTCGGTCAACCCGGTCGACTGGCAGGACTTCCACGGCCACCCGTATGTGCTGCGGTTGTCGCGCCCCAGGGTCCTGGGCCGGGACTTCGCGGGTCAGGTCGAGGGCCTTGGCGCGGGTGTGACCGGCTTCGTGTTGGGGGACAAGGTGTTCGGCGAGGCCGTGGGCGCGTTCGCCGAGTACGTCTGCGTGGACGAGGAGTTCGTCGCGCGCAAACCGGAGAACCTGTCGTACGGGGAGGCGGCGGCCGTTCCGCTGGCGGGCAACACGGCCCTGGTCGGGTTGCGCGACCTGGGCGTGGTGCGACCCGGGCAACGGGTGCTGGTGACGGGCGCGGCAGGCGGCGTGGGCACGTTCGCGGTGCAGGTCGCGAAAGCCTTGGGCGCGCGCGTGACCGGTGTCTGCGCCGCGGCGGACTTCGCCGTGGTCCGCGCGCTCGGCGCGGACGAGGTCGACGAGGAGTGGGGCCGTGACCGCTTCGACGTGGTGTTCGACCTGGCCGGGGACCGCGGACTGCGCGCTGCCCGCAGACGGCTCACCCGGGGCGGCACGCTCCTGCTGGCCGTCGGCGGCGGCTACCGGGGCCGCTGCCTGCTCGGCCACCTCGGCGCGCACGCGGTCGCCTGGTTCCTCTCCGGCTTCGTCCGCCACCGCCTGGTGCCCATCGCGGCCAAACCGAGCAGGCGCAACCTGACGGCCCTGCGGGACCTGGTCGAGACCAACCGCCTGACCCCGGTGGTCGACCGCGCCTACCCCCTGGCGGAGACGGCGCTCGCCATCCACCACGCCGAGTCCCCGGACGCCCGCGGCAAGACCGTCATCACCGGCTGACCGGCGCGCCGGTGCCGTCGACCCGGAGGTGGTCGACGGTCCCGCGCACCAACTCCGGCAGCACGACGGCCCACATGTCCCCGAGCCGACCGCTGGTGTCGGGCCCCAGCGCCTCGGCGCCCACGGACAACGCGGACACCAGCGCCGCCGCCGTGTCCACCGGCACGGCGATGTTCCCCGCCCGGGCCAGTTCCGCCCGCACCGCGGCCACCCACGCCTCCAGGAACACCCGGAACCGGTGCCCGGCCACCTCGTGCGCCATCCGGAAGCTCGCCCCCACCTCCGGCTCCGCCACCAGCCAGCGGCTCAGCGCGTGGGTCAGGTCGATGACCCGCTGGACGCCGGTCGACGGGTGGTCGGCCAGCCAGTTCGCGAGGGTGTCGACGGCGCTCGCCTGCACCGCGTCGCAGAGGTCGTCCTTGGAGGGGAAGTGGAAGTACAGGCCGCCCTTGGTCATGCCGACGGCCCCGGCCACCGCGACCATCCCGGTGGCCTGGTAGCCGTCGCGGCGCAGCAGTTCGGCGGCGGCGCGCAGCAGCGCGGCCCGGGACCGCTCGGCGCGCGCCTGCTTGGTCACTGGGGCTCCTCGTCGGGGGTGGCCGCTGGGCTGCGGCAGATTATGAACCGACCGACCGGTTTGTCAACCGAGGGGCGGCTGAGCCGGTCCGACCGGTCGCATTCGCGAACGATCCGCGCCTGCGGCTTGCGTACTTAGTACGACGACACGTACCGTGCTAAGTACGCCACGAGTGGCGGTGCCTGGAGAAGGGGGCTCGGGTGGGTTCGGAAGATCTCTCGATCGTCGTCGAGGGGCTGCGGAAGCGGTACGGCGACAAGGTCGCCCTGGACGGTGTCGACCTGCGGGTCCCGAGCGGCACGGCGTGCGGCCTGCTCGGCCCCAACGGCGCGGGCAAGACGACCACCGTCCGCGCGCTGGCCACGCTCCAGCGCTTCGACGGCGGCCGGGCGGCGGTGGCGGGCTTCGACGTGGCCACCCAGGCCGACCGGGTCCGCTACCGCATCGGGCTGGTCGGGCAGCGCGCCGCCGTCGACGAGGTGCTGGGCGGCCACCAGAACCTGGTCATGTTCGGCAGGCTGTACCGGCTGGGCGCCCGCGCGGCCCGCCGCCGCGCGGACGAGCTGCTGGCCCGCTTCGGCCTGGCCGACGTCGGCGACAAACCCGTCCGCACCTACTCGGGCGGCATGCGGCGCAGGCTGGACCTGGCCGCTGGCATGATCCTCGCGCCCGCGGTGCTGTTCCTCGACGAGCCCACGGTCGGCCTCGACCCGCGCGGCCGCGACGAGGTCTGGGCGGCCGTGCGCGACCTGGTCCGCCAGGGCACCACGGTCCTGCTGACCACCCAGTACCTCGACGAGGCCGACCGGCTGGCCGACCGGATCTCGGTCATCGACACCGGGAAGGTCGTCGCCGACGGCACCCCCGCCGAGTTGAAGGCCCGGATCGGCGCCGACCGGATCGACGTGGTGGTCCACGACCACCAGGACCTTCCCGCCGCCGTCGCCGCTCTGCGCGTAGTAGCCGCGGGCGAGCCGGAGGTCGACCGGGACAACCGCCGCGTGTCCGCGCCGGTCACCAGCCGCGGTGGCGCGCTGGCCGACGTGGTGCGCGCCCTGGACGCGGCCGGCGTGTCCACCGAGGACGTGGTGCTGCGCCGTCCGACGCTCGACGAGGTCTTCCTGCGGCTGACCGGCCGCGAGTCCCAGGAGGTACCCGCGTGACCATGACCGTTCCCGTTGCCCCGCACGAGAACCGGGCGGGCCTGCGCTGGACCCTGACCGACGCGTGGACGCTCACCCGGCGCAACCTCGCGCACTGGTCCCGGAACCCGGCCGTGCTGCTCACGTCGTTGGCCTTCAACGTCCTCATCGTGCTGATGTTCGGCTTCCTGTTCGGCGGCGCCATGGTCGTGCCCGGCGGCGGTGGCTACCGCGAGTTCCTGATGCCCGGCATGTTCGCCATGACCATGGTCTTCGGCATCAGCATGACGACCACCGCCGTCGCCACCGACCTCGAACGCGGGGTCACCGACCGGTTCCGCTCGATGCCGATGGCCCCGGCCGCCGCGCTGATCGGCCGCGCCGTGGCGGACCTGCTGTTCGCCGTGGTCACCCTCGTCACGATGATGCTGCTGGGCCTGGCGATCGGCTGGCGCGCGACCGGGTCGCCCGGTGCGGCGCTGGGTGCCGCCGGGCTGATCCTGTGGCTGCGCTTCGCCCTGGTGTGGGTGGGGATCTACCTGGGTCTGGTGCTGAGGGGGCAGGAGGCGGTGGCGGGCGTGCAGATCCTGGAGTTCCCGCTCGGCTTCCTCTCCGGGGCCTTCGTCGCCCCGGCGACCATGCCCGCCTGGCTCGGCGCGGTCGCCGAGTGGAACCCGCTGTCGTCGACGGTCCAGGCGACCCGGGAGCTGTTCGGCAACCCGGGCTGGGGCGGCGAGTCGTGGATCGCCGGGCACGCGCCGCTGATGGCGGTGGTCTGGCCGCTCGCGCTGGTGGCGGTGTTCCTGCCGCTTGCAGTGAGGCAATACCGATCCTTGAGCGACTGAGGCGGCGGAGGCGGCACTATCGGACGCGTCGCCCGCTGGGGGTGGGCGACACCCACGTGGGCCGCGGGCGGCAGCGCCGGTCACGCGGTGCTGGACAGGGTCGTTCCCGGGCAGCCGGGGTGAAGGGGGCAGATGGTGCTGGGCCGGTGCGCGGTGGTTTTCGAACCCGGGGACCCCGCGCGGGCCGGGACGTTCCTGGTCCACGGGGACGACCCGCCGGAGTGGGGCGAGCGGGCCGTGGCCGTGCTCACCGAGCCCCGGGGCGGCCGGGTCGGCCTGCGGAAGGTGACCGGGCGGCGGGTGCCGGTCGACGCGGCGCTCCCGCTGCTCGCCGCGCTCGGCGCGGACGCCCACCCGTCGGCCCGGTTCCACGCCGCCGCCGTGCGCGCCGCGCTGCGCCTGGCCGCGCGCGGCAGGGTGCTGCCCGGCGTCTCGGCGGGCGGGGCCGATGCCTGGCGCATGGGACCGTTCGACGTCGCCGACGTCGAACGGCTCCGCGCGCTGGCCGCCGCCATGCCCGCGAGCGCGCGGTCGATCCCGGTCGACCCGACCGCCCCCGACCCGGTCCTGCCCGACGCGGAAACCCTGCTGCGCGCGCTGTTCGACGCCGTCGCCGACACACTCCCGCGCACGGCAGGTGCCGAACTGCTCACCGGCGACCCCCGCTACGCCGCCGCCGAACCGACCGGGACCGACGCCGAGTGGGCCCGGCAGGTCGCCGCCGGGGTCGACGCGGGGCTGCGCGTCGCGCTGCGGCTGGAGTTGCGCGGCGACCCGGCGGACACGCCGTTCACCGCCGTCGTCCGGCTGCGCGACCTCGCCGACCCGACCCGGGTGGCGGACGCGGCGGCGCTGTGGTCCGGCCGGGAGCACCGCTTCGGTGACCGCGCCGCCTTCGAGGCGATGCTGGCCGTGCGGCGCGCGGCGCGCGTGTGGTCGCCGCTGGACGGCCTGCTCGCGGCGGCCGAGCCGGTCGAGGTGGAGCTGCTCGACGAGGACGTGGCCGACCTGCTCGGCGGCGCCGAGGCCCGGCTCGCCGCGGCGGGCGTGGACATCGAGTGGCCGCCGGGGCTCGGCCGCGACCTCGGGGCCCGCGCCCGGGTTCGCGCCCCGGGGGAGCCGCCCGCCGACGTCGCCGCGTTCTTGCGCGCCGCACCGCCGCAGGCGTTCCAGTGGCAGCTGACCCTGGCGGGCGAACCGCTCATCGAGTCCGAAATGGACACTGTCGGTCGATCCCGGCCCGTGGTTCGGCTGCGGGACCGGTGGGTGCTCGTCGAGCCGGACCTGGCGCGCAAGGCGCGGGAGCCCGCGCTGCCGCCGCTGCCCCCGTGGGAGGGGCTCGGCGCGGCGTTGATCGGTAGCGCCGAGGTCGAGGGCGGCCTGGTGTCCGTCGTGGCGGACGGGTGGCTCGGTGAACTCGTCGACCGGGTGGCCGACCCCGACGGCGGTCCGGAGGAACTGGACCAGCCCGCCGCGCTCACCGCGACCCTGCGCGACTACCAGCGGCGCGGCCTGCGCTGGCTGCACCGGATGACCGCGCTCGGCTTCGGCGGCTGCCTCGCCGACGACATGGGTCTCGGCAAGACGATCACGCTGATCGCCCTGCACCTGCGGCGCGCCGAGGACCCGGCCACCGCCGGACCGACGCTGGTGGTGTGCCCGGCCTCGGTGCTGGGCAACTGGGAGAGCGAGATCGCCCGGTTCGCGCCGGGCACCCCGGTCCGGCGCTTCCACGGCGGGTCGCGGTCACTGTCCGATATGGACAACGGGTTTGTGCTGACGACCTACGGCACCATGCGCGTCGAAGCGGCGGAACTGGCGGGCAGGCACTGGGGACTGGTGGTCGCGGACGAGGCCCAGCACGTCAAGAACCGGCTCAGCGGCACCGCGAAGGCACTGCGCGCGATCCCGGGCGGGGCGCGGGTCGCGTTGACCGGTACCCCGGTGGAGAACAACCTGACCGAGCTGTGGGCGCTGCTCGACTGGACCACCCCCGGCCTGCTCGGGACGGCGGGCGCCTTCCGGCGCGGGTGGTCGCGGACCATCGAGGTCGACCGCGACCGCCGCACCGCCGACCGGCTGTCGCGGCTGGTGCGGCCGTTCCTGTTGCGCAGGCGCAAATCCGACCCCGGGATCGCGCCGGAGCTGCCGCCGAAGATCGAGACCGACCACGGCGTCGAGCTGACCGCCGAGCAGGTCGCCCTCTACGAGCGCGTGGTGCGCGAGGTGCTGGCCGAGATCCGGGCGGGCGCGACGGAGATCGCGCGGCGCGGGCTCGTGCTCAAGCTGCTGGTCGGGCTCAAGCAGGTGTGCAACCACCCGGCGCACTACCTGAAGGAGACCGGCACCCCGGCGCGGTCCCGCTCGGAGAAGCTGCAACTGCTCGACGACCTCGTCGGCACCGTCCTGGCCGAGGGCGGCGCGGTCCTGGTCTTCACCCAGTACGTGCGGATGGCCCGCCTGCTGGAGCAGCACTTCGCCGACCGCGGCGTGCCCACGCGGCTGCTGCACGGCGGCACACCCGTGCCGCGGCGCGAGGAGATGGTGCGGCGGTTCCAGAGCGGGGAGGTGCCCGTGTTCCTGTTGTCCCTCAAGGCGGCGGGCACCGGTCTCAACCTGACGAGGGCCGACCACGTGGTCCACTACGACCGCTGGTGGAACCCGGCCGTCGAGGCGCAGGCCACCGACCGCGCGCACCGCATCGGCCAGACCAAACCCGTGCAGGTGCACCGGTTGATCACCCGGGGAACCCTGGAGGAGCGCATCGCGCGCCTGCTGGAGACCAAGCGGGCACTGGCCGACGCCGTCCTCGGCGGCGGTGACGCCGCCCTGAGCGCACTCTCCGACGCCGAACTGCTCCGCCTCGTCGAACTGAGGACCCCGTGATGAGCGCCTACGACGATGACGAGTACGACGGCCACCTCGCCGCCCTGTTCGCCGACGACGAGGAAGCGGACGCGGAGGCCGACCTGGTCGACCCCGGTCGACGCGCGGTCGCCTTCGCGCCGTTCCCCCCGGGGAGGCGGTACGGCAAGAAGTTCGCCGACACGTGGTGGGGCAACGCGTGGGTCGAGGCCATGGAGGACACGGCCCTCGACCACGAGCGGCTGCGCAAGGGCCGCGCCCACGCGTTCGCCGGCCTGGTCGGGGTGATCACGGTCAGCCCCGGTCGCGTCTCGGCGCCCGTGCACGACGGCGACCACACCCGCCCCTACGCGACGGTGGTGCGGATCGCGGAGCTCACCGACGCGGGCTGGGACCGGTTCCTGGACAAGGTCGCCACCCGCGCGGGCCACATCGCGGCGCTGCTGGACAAGGACATGCCCCGCGACCTCGTCGGCGCCGCGTCCGACGCCGGGGTGCGGTTGCTGCCGGACTACGGGGACCTCGACCCGGAGTGCGACTGCCTCGGCTGGGACAGCCCGTGCGAGCACGCGGCGGCCCTGGCATACCAGGTGTCGTGGCTGCTGGACCGGGACCCGTTCGTCCTGCTGCTGGTCCGCGGCCGCGGCGAGGCGGAGTTGACGGCGGAGTTGCACCGCCGCAACACCCGTGGAACGACAGGCGATCCCGTGGCGGTGCCCGGGGTTGCGGCGGCGGAGGCCTGGGCCGCCGAGGTCGCCGACCTGCCCGCCGACTCCGAGCCCGCTTCCATGCTGGACCTGTTGCCGGTACTGGAAGACGTCGAGGCCAAGTCCCCTGTGGACAATGCCGCACTGGTGGCCCTGGCGGCAGCCGCCGCCGAACGCGCCCGGGCCTTGCTGGCGGGCGATGACCTCAACCTGTCCCAGTGGCCGGACGCGGTGCGCCTCGCGGCCCACACCGACTTGGTCGAGCGAACGGCCGCACGCACCGGCCGCCCCACGGACTTCACGCGCGCCGTCCACGCCTGGGAGATCGCCGGCGCGGCGGGCCTCGCGGCGCTGGAGCAGACGTGGGCGCCGCCGCGGGAGACCACTACCAGGACCCGAGCGGAGTTCGAGGAAGCCTGGCGGGACAGCGGGTTCGGCGAGCCACCCGCGCTGAAGGTCTGGCGGAACCGGTGGACGGTCGAGTCCAAGGGCATCCAACTCCGCCTGACCCAGGACGGCCGCTGGTACCCCTTCCGCGCCGACCCCGCCGGGGGCTGGGCGCTCGCGGGCACCCCCACCGACGACCTCGCCCTCTCGCTCGTCGAACTGCTGCGGGACGAGTAAGTCTGGGTGTCAGTCGGTCGGGTGGTTCCACTGTGGGCCGCAGCTTGGCCGCACCGTCTCGCTTTGTCCTTGGTGGGACTGTTGCGGGGCAGGTGAGCTGGGAGGTCAGTCGGCCCGCTGCTGGGCTATCAGGTCGGCCACGCCGTCGAGGATGCGGTCGAGCCCGAAGCGCAGGGCGTGGTCGGCGTTGTACGCGGCCTGGTGCTCGGTGCCCGCCGCCGTCCCGACGCGGTCGGCGGTCGGGTGGTCGCCGGGGCGGGTGAACCGGGCGAGCCACGGGGCCTGGCTGCGCCACCACTGCTCGTCGGTCAGGCCCGTGCTGCGCTCCAGTTCCACCACGTCCGCCGCGGCCCGGGCCGTGTTGCGGACGTGGCCCAAGACCAGCGTCAGCACCGAGTCCAGTGTCACGTCGTCGAGGCCGGTGTCCGCGAGGGCGGTCAGCTCGCGCTCGTACTTGGCGATCAGGTTCGGGCCCAGCACGGGCCTGCTGGTTTCCACGTACGACAGCCACGGGTGCGCCCGGTACAGCTCCCAGTTGCTGCGCGCGACCCCCTCCAACCGCTCCCGCCAGCCGCTCGCGGTGGGGTCGAGCGGGGGCAGCTCGCCGTAGACCGTGTCCATCATCAGGTCGATCAGCTCGGCCTTGCCGGGGACGTAGGTGTAGGGCGACATCGTCCCCACCCCCAGCGCCTCGCTCACCCGCCGCATGGTCAGCGCGCCGACCCCCTCGCCGTCCGCGATCGCGATGGCAGCCCTGGTGATCCGGTCGACGCTCAGCTCGGTGCGGCCTTCGCGCGGGGACGGTTCCCGAGTCCGCCACAGCAGCGCCAGGCTCCGGGTGGGGTCGGACTTGTCTCGGCCTCGTGTCATAGTCCCCCCAGAATAGCCGCGTACCAAGTACGATACTACGTACGACCACCGGCGTGGGCCGCTCCCGTCGGAAACCCGATCGAACCGCGCCCGACAACCGGCCGTGCTGGTTGGACGAGGGCTACCGGCGTAGACGAAAGACCGGGGGCACCCCCTTTCCCCCGGCGCATACCGCCATCTCCGAAGTGGCGGGCGGACGGCCCCGCGCACCCGAGCCCCCGACGGCGCGCGGGGCCGTCCGATCAGGCCTGGCTTGGATCGAGGTCGCACCCGCCCACCTGCCCGGCCACCTCGCAACCCACCCCGCCGAGCCCACCGGCCGCCGACTTGTGCCCACCCGAGCCGCACTTGCCCGCCTGCCAGGCTCGCCCGCAACTTCTTCCACCCGGTCGAGCCGAGTCCATTGGCCGCCGACCTGTGTCGGCCCTACCCGCCCACCCAAGCCGTACGTGCCCGCTCGCCAGGCCCGCCCGCAACTTTCTCCACCGGGTCAAGCCGAACCCGCCGGCCGTCGACCTATGTTGGCCCTGCCCGCCCGCTAGGCCCGCTCCGCAACTTCCTCCACCTCGTCAAGCTGAGCCCACCGGCTGCTGACGTGTCCCAGCCCGACCTTTCACCCACCCAAGCCGAACCTGCTGGCCGCCGACCTGTGTCGGCCCTACCCGCCCACCCAAGCCGCACTCGCCCACCTGCCAGGCCCGTCCCGCAACCTCCTCCACCCCGCCAAGCCGAACCCGCCAGCCCCCGACGTCTGCCAACCCACACCCCACCCAACCCACCGCGCCCCTGTTCACTGCTCGATGGGGTGGAACGTCTTTGTGTGGGAGGACGGACCTGCCAAGCTCGCCCGCGGGTGGGGTGGGCTTGCCCCTCCCACCGCTTTGCCCCACCGCAGGTCCGTAGGGGCCCCGCACAAAGACGTTTCACCCCATCGAGCGCAGCTCGAAAACTCGCGCTAGAACCACGAGAGAACGCAACCCCGCTGGAACCGCACCAACCCCGACCCCGCCCCGCTGGTTCAGAACCCACCGAAGCCGGACCCGCCGCACCCCCGGCAGCCGGGCCGTCCGATCACGCCGGAGAACGCCGGCCCACCTAGTCCACAGTGAACATCAAGCCCACATCGAGTTCCCAGGCCCGGCGCAACGCCCACCCGTCCAGCGACCGCTGCCAGCGAGTGGTCCGCGGGTTGTCCCCGAGGACCACGAGCAGCCCATCCGCGCGCGGCGCGGCCACGCCGTCGAGTACCGCGCGGACCGCGTCGTCCCAGGCCAGTTCGCGGCGGGGGCCGTGCTCCCCCCAGGTCGGGGCGGGGCCCGTGGTCAGCACCAGCGCGCCCCGGCGGGCGTCCGCGCAGCCGGGTTCGGTGATCGCCAGCACGTCCGCGTCGGCGCCCGCGTCCGCCGCGGCGGTGACCGGCAGCCCGGTGCGCTTGGCCGCGTCGGCGGCGAACCCGACGGCGTTCGGCCCGGTCACCCGGACGCGGCGCAGCGTGGGCAGCGCCCTGGTCAGCGCGCGCAGGCAGGCCCACGCGACCGGACCGGTGCCGCACAGGCCCAGCACGTCCGCCCCCGGCGGCGCGAAGTAGCGGGCCACCAGACCGGCGGGCAGCGCCGTGCGCCACGCGTCGAGCGCGTCGGCGGCGAGCCGGGCCAGCACCGCGCCGTCGTCCTCGGCCAGCAGCGTGACCACCGCGCCGCCGCCACCGGGCGCGCGCCGCACCGGCACGCCGTCCGGTGTCTCGAACGCGTCGGGGTCGCTCGGCCCGCCGAGCAGGTCGAGCGCGAGGTGGAACCCGGCCTCCAGGAACACCGGGTCGTCGCCGAGGTGTTCCAGGTCGCGACGGGACAGCTTGACGGGCACGGGACTCCCGGGGGAATCGGCGAATTACGCTGAGGATAACGGCGAATCCGCGGCGCGGCAACACAGTCCACGTTATCCACGCTGCGTCCGAATGTTGTGTGAATGTGGTCGGGAGTGCACCGAAGTGATTCCGCCGAACGGGTGGATATCGCCCCGGATTCCAGTCCACTACGGTTCGTTGCCACCGGTGTGCCGCGGATCTCATAGCACACGGAACCGGTCGATCTGGGCAAAACGGGGAAGCCCGCGCATTACCGTGACTTCACGATGTGCCGCCCGGTCGGGCAGCGGAATGTGCCATCCGACGCCCTATATCGGTCGTGCCCCGCGCCGGTCCGTGCCAGGATCGCGCCGTGCCGACACGCCGGAGCGGTGCCGCGTCGGCGCCCCCACCGACCCCGGCCGCCCCGCCGGGTCCCGGAGCCGTCCCGGCGGCAGGTCAGCGGCGTCTCCGCCGCCACCCTCCGGGCGATCGCGGACCTCGAACGCCCGGGTGAACTCGCCGAGGCGCCTGCCCGCTGGTCCGCGTTCGCACCCGGCCCACTGCGCCGACTCCGCGAGTACGTCCGCGGGACCGCGATTGCCGCGGCTGGGCCGCCGAGTCGCGGCACCGCGAGATCCCGAGAGCGGCCTTGTGCGCCCCACCGAAGAACGCCGCGCGGGAGTTGCGAACGCTCATCGACCCATTGGACAACGTATACCGCGCCCGCATCGCCCCGCACTGCCTCGGCGACGGCTTGCGCATCCTCCTCGACAACGACGTGAATCGCCTTTGGTACCGCGCCGCCTTCGGGGATTAACCACCAGTTACGGCGCCGTCGGCGAGGATAGGTGGCGCCGACCGGAGGGACACCACATGCGGTTGATCATCGACACCGACCCGGGCATCGACGACGCCCTGGCCCTGCTCTACCTCGCCGCCCAACCCGGCGTCGAGATCGCGGCCGTGGGCAGCGTGCACGGCAACGCCCCCGCGCCGCGCACCGCCGCCAACGCGCGGCGGGTGCTGGATGAGGCCGGTCTGCGCGACGTCCCCGTCGCCGTCGGCGCCCACCGGCCGCTGGCCCAGCCGCTGCGGACCTCGGAGTTCGTCCACGGCGACGACGGCCTGGGCGGCGAGGGCGGCGACGTCGACGTCACCCGCGGCGAGTCCGCCGCCGAGCAGCTGGTCCGGCTCGCGCGCGCCAACCCCGGGCGGTTCACCCTGCTGGCGCTCGGCCCGCTGACCAACGTCGCCCTGGCCCTGCTCCTCGAACCCGACCTGCCCGACCTGCTCGACGCGGTGGTCGTCATGGGCGGCGCCATCCGCGTCCCCGGCAACCGCACGGCCCACGCGGAGGCCAACGTCCACCTGGACCCGGAGGCCGCCGACCTGGTCCTCGGCGCCGGTTTCCGGCTGACCCTCGTCGGCCTCGACGTCACCGAGGCCGTCCGCGTCGACAGCGCCTGGATCGACGCCCTCAACGCGTCCCCCGCGCCCGTGGCCCGCTTCTCCGCCGCGGCCCTGCGCTACTACGTGGACTTCTACACCAAGGCCCTGGGCTACCGGACCTTCACCCCGCACGACCCGCTGGCCGCCGCGATCCTGCTCGACCCCACCCTCGCCACCTACGACCACCTGGCGGTCGGCGTCGAGCTGACCGGCACCCACACCCGGGGCCGGACCGTCGCCGACCTCCGGGGGAACCGCGCCGAGGGGACCGGCCACCGCATCGCCGTGGCCAGGACCGTCGACACCGCGCGGTTCCACAGTGGACTGCTCGCGGCGCTCACCCGCTGAGCAGCGCCAGGTACGCCGCGACCGCCTCGGCCGGGGTGCCGTCGGCCACGACGCGGCCCTCGTCGAAGACGACCGCGCGGTCGAAGTCCGCCAGCAGGTCCAGGTCGTGGGAGACCACGACCACCTGCTGCGCCAACCCGGCGACCACCGCCACGACGCGGCGCTTGTTGCGCAGGTCGAGCAGCGTCGTCGGTTCGTCGAACACGATGTACGCCGGATCCGTCACCAGCACCGCGGCGATGGCCAGCAGCTGCTTCTGCCCGCCGCTGAGCAGGTGCGCGGGGTGGTCGCGGTACTCCGCGAGCCCGAAGTCCGCCAGTGCCCGGTCCACCAGCCCGGGGATCGACACCTTCGGCACGTCGTGGTGCTTGAGCCCGAACGCCAGGTCCTCCGCCACCGTGGGCATCACGATCTGCACGTCCGGGTCCTGGAACACGAACCCGACCCGCCGCCGGACCTCGCGCCCCCGTTTCCGGGTGTCCAGTCCGTCCACCCGTACCCGACCCTCGGTCGGCACGATCAGTCCATTGAGGAGCCTGGCGAACGTGCTCTTGCCCGAACCGTTGGCGCCGATCACCGCCACGCGCCGCTCGGTCAGCGCCAAGTCCACACCGCGCAGGACCCAGCGGTCGCCGAAGCGGTGACCCACACCGGAAAGCTCGATCACGCGCCCGCCCGCTCGCGCGGCTCGACCAGGGGGTAGGCCCGGCGCACCGCCACGGCCGCCAGGGACGCCACGACCACCTTCGCCGCGTCACCGGGCAGGAACACGACAGATCCCGTGAACGCCCTCCCCAGCGGCAGCCCGCCCACCACCGCCATCCACGGGATGCCGATCGCGTACAGCACCAGCGCCCCACCCACGGCGTTGCACAGCAGGGCGAGCGCCAGGTTGTACCGGCGCCAGCACAACTCCGTGAGCAGTCCCACGACGAACGCCCCGACCGGGTACGCCAGGACGAACCCGCCCGTCACCCCCATGATCACGCCCAGCCCGCCGCGCCCGCCCGGCAGCACCGGCAGGCCGATCGCCACCAGCACCACGAACAGCAGGATCGCCGACCCGCCGCGCCGCGCGCCGAGCACCGAACCCGCGAGCATGACGCCCAGCGTCTGCGCGGTGAACGGCGCGGGCACCAACGGCAACTCGATCAGCGGGAAGAACCCCAGCACCACCATGATGGCCGCGAAGAGCGCGACCAGGGCGATGTCCTTGCTGCGCACCTGTTCCCCCAGTTCCACAAAGGAGGGTGCGCACGGTGCCGGGCCGCGCGCACCCGGTTCCGGTCAGCCTCGGGGCCCCAGCACGTCCAGCGGGTGTGAGGAGGCGTGCCCGAGCGCGAGCCGGGCCTCGACCTCCTCGTCGGTCGCGGGTTGCCGGTAGAACTTGTCGACCGCGACCATCGTCGACTCCCAGACGCTCTTCACGGTGCTCTGCACCACCATCAGCCAGGTCGTGGAGATCCACTCGCGACCGACGGCGAAGTACTGGCCGCTCCACGTGGTGAGCGAGTTCGAGTCGTTCACCCCGTTCTGCCACGACACGCTCCACCCGACGGCCGCCCCGTAGCCCGCGGTGGGCGCGGCGTTGTACTTCCCGACGAGCGCGTAGACGCCGGGCGCGTTGCCCACCAGGGACTGGTAGGTGCCGGTGAGCGTGACCCCGTCGGACGCGGTGGCGATCGTCATCTTGGAATTGAGCTCGTTGTACCAAACTCCGTTGACGCTCATTGATCCCCCTGCGGATCGCTGGTTCGGACGGCCCGCACGCTAGCGCGGGACCGCCGGGAGCGCTCCCCGGAGCCGACGCCCCGCGCGTCCAGCGCCTCGCCCAGTCCGTCGGCCAGCCGCAGGGTCCGCACCAGCAGCGGGACCAGGAACGCGGTGCTCCGCTCGACTCCCCGGGCGCGCTGGGCGGCGCGCACCAGATCGGCCTGTTCCTTGATCACCGGGATGAACCGGATGGTCATCGCGACCACCAACCCCACCCGCTCCGGCCGCACCCCGAGCGGGCGCAGCGGCCGCAGCGCCGCCTCGACCGCGGCCACCACCGCCGAGGTGCGGGTGGTCAGCGTGACCAGGTTCGCCAGCGCGACCAGCACCAGCACCCGCAGCCCGACCAGCGCGGCGACGACCCACCCGGCGATCAGCACCTGCGTCGCGACGATCAACACCAGGAACGGCAGCACCGGCGCCGACTGCCGCCAGGCCACCCGCGCGGGCACCCGAGCCAGCGCGTACAGCAGCGCCACCGCGCCCAGCGACGCGCCCAGCACGGGCGCGGACCCGGCGAAGAACACCGCCGTGCCGACCGCCACCAAGATCGACAGCTTGACCCCGGCGGGCAACGCGTGCACCGGGGTCCGGGCGTCGTGGTAGAGGCTCAACATGGCTACCGCACAGTATCGCCCGCCCGGTCGAGCACCATCTCGCGCACCCGCGCCCGGTCGACCTTGCCCGTTGGGCGGTGCGGAAGGGCAGCGAACTCGAACAGCCGCTGCGGGCACTTCTGCCGCGACAGGTGCTCGGCCGCCCGGTCCCGCAACGCCGCCAGGTCGAGCCGCGCCGCACCGCGCCAGCGCACCGCCGCGCACACCACCTCGCCCCAGTACCCGTCCGGCAGACCGACCACCGCGGCCTCCGCGACCTCGCCCAACCGCAGCAGGGCCGCCTCGACCTCCTCCGGGTAGACGTTGACCCCGCCGCTGACCAACATCCCGCGCGTCCGCCCCAGCAGGTGCAGGTGGCCGCCCGCGTCGAGCCGCCCGATGTCGCCGGTGGTGAAGAACCCGTCGGCGTCCGGGCCCGAGCCGTCGTCGGGGGAGAGGTAGCGGGTGAACAGCATGTCGCTGCGCACGTGCACCCGGCCGGGTTCGCCGGGCGGGACCTCGGTGCCGCCGGGACCGCGCACCGACAGCTCCACCCCCGACACCGGCCTGCCCACCGAGTCCTCGGGACCGGTGCCGCCGTGCAGGACCGACACCAGGCTCAGCTCGGTCGCGCCGTAGACCTCGGCGGTGTCGGCCCCGGGGAACAGCTCGACCGACCGCGCGCGCCGGGCCGGTGACCACTTCGCGCCCGCGGACAGCACGGTCCGCACCAGCGGGAAGTGGCCGCGGCCGTGGTCGACCAGCGCCTCGAACATGGTCGGGACCAGGTACAGCACGGTCACCGGGTGCTCGCGGACCCGGGTCAGGACCAGGTCCGGGTCGAAGCGGGGCAGCAGGTGCAGGGTCGCGCCCGCGGCCAGGGCGTGCACGGCGCCGAAGAGGAAGTGCGAGTGGCCCAGGGAGCCCGGGACCAGCACGTGGTCGTCCGGGCCGATGCCGAACTCCTCGTCGTAGCGGTCGAAGGTGCGCGTCCACGAGCGGTGCGCGCGGACCGCGGCCTTGGGGCGACCGGTGCTGCCGGAGGTGAACCCGACGTAGAACGGTGCGGTGTCGGGGACCTCGGGCAGGTGCGGCGCGCGCGGCCGCGACGCCACCCAGTCGCGCAGCCCGCCGAGGGGGACGCCCGGGACGTCGTGGTCGGTGCCGGTGAACACCAGGCTCGGCCGGGTCTCGGCGAGGACCGCCGCCACCTCGGCCCGGCTCCACGCCGGGTCGTAGACCTGCACCGGCACACCGGCGAGCGCCGCCCCGAGGAAGACCTCCAGCACCTCCACCCGGCGGTCGGCCAGCAGTGCGACCCCCGCGGCGTGCTCGGGGCCCAGGGCGTGGGCGAAGGCGCGGGCCCTGGCGAGCAGGGCCGCGTAGTCGACGGTCGCGCCGTCGCCGGAGACGACCGCCGGTCGGTCTCCCGCGTGCGCGGCGAAGCGGGCGGCGATCGTCATGGCGAACGCCGCCGTGGTGCGGATGCCACGCCTTCGGACCTTACGAGGGTTGTCGAAGCACCGCACGCCATGGCAGCCGTCCGCAATTCGTTCGGCGCGGTCGCGGCCCGGTGCGAGCATGGGCCCATGAACCCACCCGAGCGCTGGACCCAGGCCACCGTCCACCCCGACATGTGGGCGGACCCGGCGGACGACCCCCGCGAGAGCGACGGTCCCAGCCCGGACGGTGAACTCGCGACGCTGCGCGGCTACCTGCGCGACTACCGCCTGACGCTGCGGATGAAGTGCGACGGCCTGACCCCCGCGCAGCTGGCCCACCGCTCGGTCCCGCCGTCGACGATGTCGCTGCTGGGCCTGGTGCGCCACCTCGCCGAGGTGGAGCGGGACTGGCGCACGTGGATCACCGACGAGGACCTGCCCAAGCTCTACGGCCCGCGCGACGGCGACTTCGACGGCGCGGTGGGGGAACCGGCCGCGGTGGCCGCCGCCTTCGCGGACCTGGCCCGGGAGCAGGCGGCCACCGACGCGGAACTGGACCGGCACCCGGACCTCGGCGCGGCGCCGGGGCGCAGGTCCATCGCGATCCGCGACCTGCTGGTCCACCGGATCGAGGAGTACGCCCGGCACTGCGGCCACGCGGACCTGCTCCGGGAATGCGTGGACGGTCGTGTCGGCCAGTGACGCGGTCCGTGGTCCGTCCGGTTGAGCGTGGGTCGGCGATGCTCCGTCCCCATCGCGTCTCAGCACCGGGATCACCCACGAGTCCACGGCCGACTGGCATTCGGCGAACGCCGTAAGGAGCTGGCTCGTGTCACCCGTCGGTGAGACCTGACAGCGGCACGCGCCCATCTTCGCCGCCCACGGCGTTCCGGCCTGCTGCCCGGACCACCGGCGAGACCGTCAAGTCGGCCTGGACATCGATATCGGACTCGCGAACATCGCTCGGGATAGACCACGCACATTCCTTTTACTTGCCGATGTTGTGCATTTGCGGCATCGACGCAAATCCATTCGGTATTTATGCTCGCCGATATGGCGGCTCTTTCCACGGTGACCTACCGGCGTTTGTTCCTCGCCCAGGTCGTCGCGTTGGCGGGGACCGGGTTGACCACCGTCGCGTTGGGGCTGCTGGCCTACGACCTGGCCGGTGCGGACGCCGGGGTGGTGCTGGCCGGGGTGTTCGCGGTGCGGATGGCGGCCAACGTCCTGGTCGCGCCGATCGCGGCGGCGGTGGCGGACCGGGTGCCGCGGCGGGTCCTGCTGGTGTCCTTGGACTCGGTGCGGTGCGCGGTCGTGCTGGTGTTGCCCTGGGTGGGTGCGGTGTGGCAGGTCGTCGCGCTCGTGGGGGTGCTCCAGGTCGCGTCGGCGGCGTTCACCCCCGCGTACCAGGCGGTGATCCCGCTGGTGCTGCCGGACGAGCGGGACTACACGCGGGCGCTGTCGCTGTCCCGACTGGCCTACGACCTCGAAGGCGTGCTGAGCCCGGTCCTGGCGGCCGGGTTGCTCGCGGTCGTCGGGTTCTCGTGGCTGTTCGTCGGGACCGCGCTGGGTTTCCTGCTCTCGGCGGCGCTGGCGCTGAGCGTGCGCCTGCCCGACACCGCGCCCGGGTCCGCGCCGGTCCTGGCCCGCACCCTGGTCGGCATCCGCCACTACCTGCGCGCCCCGCGACTGCGCGCGCAGCTCGGCCTGAACCTGGGGGCGGCCGCGGCGGGGGCGATGGTGCTGGTGAACACGGTCGTGCTCGTGCGGGCGGGGTTCGGGCTCGGGCAGGTGTCGGTGTCGGTCGCGCTGGGCGTGTTCGGCGCCGGGTCCGCGACCGCCGCGCTGCTGCTGCCCCGGGTACTCGACCGGCGACCGGAACGCGTGGTGATGGTGCGGGCCTGCGGCGCGCTCGTGGTGCTGATGACCGCGGGCGCGGTACTCCTGTGGGCCGGTGGCGGGTGGTGGGTGCTGCTGGTCCTGTGGTTCGCCATCGGCACGGCCTGCTCCGCCGTCCTCACCCCGGTCGGCCGCCTCCTGCGCGCCGCGGCCGCGCCCGCCGACCTGCCCGCCGTCTTCGCCGCCCAGTACGCGCTCTCGCACGCCTGCTGGCTGGTCACCTACCTGCTGGCGGGCCTGCTCGGCGGCGCGCTCTCCCCGGCCGCCGCCCTCGGCTGCCTCGCGCTCGTCGCGCTCCTGGGCCTCGCCCACGGCACGCGGACCTGGCCGGGGGAACCGGCCGACGAGTCCATAGTGGACCGTGATCACCGGTGGCGGTCGGCGATGGCCCGCAGGTAGTCGTGGACACCGCCGCGGCGCCCCACCCAGGACGCCAGGCGGGGGGAGAGCGCGCTGACCGCGTTCGCGATCCGCGCCACCGGCGGGGCGACGGTGATCTCCGCGCGGTCGCGGCGCACGCACCGCAACACCGCCGCGGCGACGTCCTCCGGCCCGACGCGACCGAGCGCCCGGGGACGCCCGCCCGGCGCGTCGGTCTCGGCGACCAGTGTCGGGTGGACCACGGACACACCGACCCCGGTACCGCGCAGTTCCTCCCGCAACGCCCGGGTGAAGCCGACAACGCCGTGCTTGGCCGCGGAATCCAGGACGCCGTACGGGTAGCCGGTCCGGCCCGCGACGGAGCCGATGGTGACGATGTGGCCCCGCCCGGCGGCGAGCATGTCCGGCAGCAGGCGGGCGGTGAGCGCCTGGGTGGCGATGAGGTCGAGCCCGATCACCCGGCGCACGTCGCCCGCGGTGACGTCGCGGAAGTGCGCGACGTGCGCGGCGGCCGGGTTGGTGACCAGCAGCGTCGGTGGGCCGAGCACCTCGCGCACGACGCGCACGACCCGTTCCCGCTCGTCGTCGTCGGTGAGGTCGGCGGGCACGACGAAGGTGTCGTACCCGGTCAACCGGCGTTGCGTGGCGCGCGGGTCGTCCTCGGCGCGGGCGACGATGGCGAGCCGGACCCCCGCGCGGGCGAGGTGTTCGGCGACCACCGGCCCGATCCCGAGCGCGGCCCCGGTGAGCACGGCCACGGCACCGTCCAGTTCCACTGCCGCACCCCCATCCACTGGTTCCGTCGACCGTAGCAGGACTCGGATACGGCGTTCGGGTGATGAAAAAGTGTTGGCAGCCAAAGGAAGTGGTAGACCAGGAGCGAAGGCTCCGGTACCGGCCGTACGGGCGCGCCTGGGAACCGCGGTGTGAACGGCCGAACCGCCCCGGATCCGTGTCGCGCCTAGTACCGTGAACGTCCACGTGCGGCCTAGGGGGACCACCGTGAGCACAGGGCAACCACCACCCGCCCGATTACCCGCGGACGCCGCCTGATGCCCCCCGCGCTCCGCCGCGGTTCCGCGCCGGGTGGCTCTGCCGCCGCGCCCAGGTCCGCGGCCGCGCAGCCGTCGGCGCTCGGCCACCTGCCGTCGGGTGCCCACGCGCCCGCGCGCCCCACCGCGGGCCAGCACCCGCCGCGGTCGCCCGAGCGCGTTCCCGCCGCCATCGCCCACCGGCACCCGGAACACCCGGTACCACCGGGTTCCACGGGCCACGCCGCACCGCCGCGGACACACCACACCAGACACCACTCGGGCTCATCGGGCCACCTCCCGCCGCCCGCGCGGTCCCCGCAGCGGCCGCTCGGCGTCCTGACCGGTCCAGTTGGAGACCGGGACCTCCCCCCGGTGGTGGTGTCCGACGGCGCCCGCGTCGACTGGCGCCGCGCCCTGGGGTGGCACAAGGCCTCGTACGAGCCGGGAATCGGCTTCACCGTCGGCGAGTTCGTCCGCAACCCCGACTACGTCGACGACCGCGCGGCCCCGGCCCGGTCGGACCAGGCCCCGTCCCCGGACACCCCGACGACCACCCGCGCCAACTCGCCCCCGCGGCTTCCACTCGCGAGCCCCGCCCCACCGCGGTCGACACCCGCCGAGCACCCGGTGCCCGCCCGACTCGGCAACCACCGGCCGTCCGACCACGACGCCGCGCGCCACCGCAACCACGACGCCGCGCCCACCGGTCGCGACCGGACGCACCGCGCGGGACTCGGTGACCGGATCGGCCGCCTCGACGACCCGCGCCTGGACTCGCTGCGCCCGCACCTGCGCGCCACCCGGGCCGGGATGTCGGCGTTCGCCCCGTCCGCCTGCGCGGCCGACGGCGGTGCGCGGGGCGCGCACCACGACGACCGGTACACCGCGGGCCGGGTGCCTGGGATCCCGGGCCGGTTCCTGGTCGACATCCACGGCTCGCCCGACGCCGCGCGGATCGGCGACACCGCGCTGACCCCGCGCGAGCTGGCCGACCTCATCCGCGCCAACCCGGACTACGGCGGCAGTCCCGTCACCCTCCTCGGCTGCGGCACCGGCACGACCCGGGACGGCTTCGCGGCCCGGTTGGCGGTCGAGTTGGGCGTCCGGGTGACCGCCCCGGACGGCGACGCCTGGGCCGCCCACGACGGCAACCTGTTCGCCGCCACCCGCGCCCGCGACCCCGACGCCCCGCTCACCTGGCCCCCCGACGGCTCGTGGAACACCTTCTCCCCGACCGGCGCCACGATCGTCCACAAAGGACCATATCCGCCCGGTCACCGTCCCGCCTGGGGACTGTGCGCGCCGGTCGACACCGGTCGGCGGGCCACCTACACCCCGGACTTCTGGGCGCCGGGCACCACGGCCGACATCCTGCAGCAGATGGTCGACGTCGGCGTGCGCGCGGTCTGGGCGAACTTCAACTACGAGAACCGGGCGTTCCAGCAGTGGTGCCAGTCGGCGGACCCCGGCCCGCTCCCGCCGCTGTGCCCGGAGATCCGGATGAACTGCTGGGAGATGGTGATGTACGCGGCGATCGTGTCCGGCGAGCTGACCCGGGCGCAGGCGCAGGAGATCTACCGGTTCGAGAACTCCGCGGCGGGCCGGGAAGCCTGGACCCGGCGGCTCACCGGCCTGCTCGGCGGCGCCGAGCGGCGCCGGTACCGGCGGGGCGGACCACCGCCGCGGCGCGGGCAGATCGTCTTCTGGAACGGCATCAGCCACGTCGGCATGGCCACCGGGCGGATGCGCGGCGGATCACCGGAGGTGTACACGTTCTGGCCCCCGCCCACCAACCTCGCGGAGTTCGTCAACAAGAAGAAGCCGGGCCGCGCGGGACTGCTGGGCCACGCCACGGACGACTACGTGAAGACCTCGACCATCGACGCGCTCCGCGCCTACATGCTCGACCCGGACGGGGAGGTGAAAGCCGCGGAGGTCGTCGTGGAGTACAGCGACCCCAAGTGGCTGGAGCGCGACGAACACCGGTGACGCGTCAACCGTTGTCCGGTCACCGATCGCGCCCGGGTACCGGGACTTTCCTTCCCGACCCCCGGACCCGCGCGGCGCTCACGCGCCCGCGGCCGAACTTCGCAGACCGTCCCCCGTCGACCGTCCCAGCACCTAGGGTGTGGGGCTGACCCGAAACCCCAGGGAGGTTGCCCGTGGCCGTGGCGTGGCACAACCGGGCGGAGCTGAGAACCGCCGGTGTCCAGGAACTCCGGGAGCACCGTGCGGCGGGGACACTGGCGCGGCGGCGGGACGCGCCGGTCCGGGTGGGACCCGATGGGCGCGCGCGCGGTGGGTTCCACGTCTGCCTCACCGCCCGCGGTCTCGCGGAGGCGCGGAACGTGCCGGTGGCGCGGGTTCTGGCCGACGACGGCGTGCGGTGGCTCGACGAGACGGCGCGGATCTGGGGGATATCGCCGGTCGTCGGTGGACTGATCGACCGCTGCTTCGAACAGGTGCCCGCTGCCGAGGCCGCCGACTTCGCCGTCGCCGCCGCCGAGGCCATCCCCGTCGGCGGCGACCTGGGCCGCGTCCCGGCCAGGTGGGTGGTCGACCTGCTCGCCGACCACGAGGGCGGTGGCGCGCACGGCGTCCTGGGCCGAACCGACCCCGGCAGCCCGCAACACTCCGCCGTGGCGCGGGTTCTCCGGCTCTACACGCGCAAGCTCGCGGGCGAGACGATCGCCGTGGAAGAGTGGCGGGCCGCCGCGCTCGCCGCGCAGGAGGCGAGCGACCAGGCCAACGCCGCCACCCCGGCGGGGCCGCCCACCACCGCCACCGCCACCGCGTACGCCGCCGCGGCCGCCTACGCCCCGGACGCGCTCC
The DNA here is from genome assembly GCF_041897805.1 of Actinokineospora auranticolor. Classification (GTDB taxonomy): domain Bacteria; phylum Actinomycetota; class Actinomycetes; order Mycobacteriales; family Pseudonocardiaceae; genus Actinokineospora; species Actinokineospora auranticolor. Next base: position 6,614,660 of record NZ_CP154825.1, on the reverse strand, counting down.
CCGTCGAGGTCCGCGCCGCCGCGTGGCGGGCGTCGGTCGACCTCCCCGACCAGACCGCCGCCGCGGCCTACCAGGCCGTCCACCTCGAGTCCGAGGCGCTCGCGCAGGCCGCGCACTACGCGGTCAACACCGTCGAAGCCGTGGCGGACGCGGCTTTCCGCCGCGCCTTCGCGCCCATCGAGGACGCCGCCAACCGGGCCCGCGCGGCCGAGCGGGCGGGCCGGGTGCCCGAGCAGGCCGACGCCGACGCCGCGGCGCGGGCCAGGGCCGCCGCCGACCGCGGCGTGGCCGCCGTGACCGACTACCACCGCTGGCAGGCGCGCCTGCTGGTGCGACACCTGGCCCAGGCGCCGACCGCCCGACCGTAGGCCGATCCCGCACCACGAAAGGGACACCCATGAGTGACCTCGTCGGCATCAGCGGGAACGCCGCGTTCCTGGTCGTCCCCGGCCCCGGGCGCACCGGTCTCGTCGACCAGTTCGCGCCCGTCGACGGGATCCCGACCGGGCAGGGCAACCCGGTCAAGCGGGTCGCGCTGTCCGAGCTCGAATCCGTGTTCACCCTGCGCACCGTGCACGCCGACGGCACCGACGTGCCGGACGCCGACCCGCTCGCGGGCCACCTCGCCACCGTCCCGTTGCGACAGCTGCGCGAAACAACCCGGGACGAGCGGTCGGCGACCTGGTTCCCGCACCTGCCCGCGGACCCGGCGGGGGACAGCGCGTCCGACGAGGTCCAGGCCGCGCTGGAGGCCGCGTTGACCGGCGCCGCGCCGTCCGGCTGGACCGGCATGGCGGTCGAGTGCGAGGCGCTGGCGACCCGCATGGCGGTCGCCATCACGGTGACCATGGCCGACGGCACAACCCGCCACTGGGCCCCGCCCGCGATCATCGGCCAGTGGCTGCACCGGCTCCGCGTGCGCGACTACCACCCCGGCCGCGGCGTCTGGTTCCGCGCTCGCCTCGACCTCGCGCCCGGCGCGCCGATGACCCGCGACCTCGACACCTCGGGTCCACCAGCCTTCCGCGACGACCACGAGTCCTGCGCCGACGAGCTCCGCCTGCTCCCGCGCCCCGCCGCCGCCATCCCGCCCTGGCTGCTCGCCGCCGCCATCCGCAGTGACCAGGCCGCCCGCGCCGCCTACCCGGACCCCGAGGCGGGTGGGCCCCCCGAGATGGCCCGGCTCTTCGACGGCCGGGGCCGTGGCGGGAAACCGACCTGGTACCGCCCCGAGCTCGGCGAACGGGAGCGCCAGGCGGTGCTGGAGTACCTGGAGTCCGCGCCGGTCGTGCTCTCCGCCCGCGGCCTGACCCGCGACGAACTGTCCGATTCCGACGATCCGGTGGTGGTCATGGCCTTCCACACCGACGGCCGGTTCGTCTGGCCCGGGTCGGCCGCGCACTACCTGCGCGCGCACGGCGTGCCGCCCGCGTCGCCGCTGGTCGAGCACATCCGCGCCCGCCGCCACCGGCCGCCGGACGCGGTCCCGGTGATCGCCATGGACCAAGCGGCCGCGCTGGCCATGGGCAGGCCGTGGCAGGAGTCCGAAGTGGACGCCAAGGTGGCCGAGGCGCTGCGGGTGCTGGAGGGGGTGGTCATCGAGAAGCGGATCAGCCAGCGGCACTACAGCGTGCACGCCGAGCGGGAGGACGCCTGGTCGCTGCTGCGCGACGGCGACCGGTACCGGGTGCAGTGGTCGCTGGACCCGTGGAGCGCGGTCCGCTTCGGCGATGTCCGGCAGGCCGCCGCGTACCTGGCCGGGCAGCTGGCGGCCAACGCCGCGGAGCTGGAGTACGCGCTGGGCGAGGAGATCCCGGCCTGGCAGTCGCCGCTGATCGTGCTGTCCGACGACCCGCCGGTCGAGTCGTTCGCGAGCATCACCACGGAACTGCTGGCGGACGTCGAGGTGGACCGGCACGGCGGCACGGAGGGCAACCTGGTGTTCGCCGTGGACACGCCCTTCGACCGGCGCGGCCTGCCCCCCGAGTTCGCCGAACGCCCGTACCACCGCTACCGCCTCACGGGGTCGTGGCGGGTGGTGGCGGTGGTGTCCGAGGCGGGCGGCCGCGGGTACCTGCTGCCGCTGGCCGTGGAGGAGTACCTGCGTTCCGGCGCGATAGCGGAGGTCACCCCGGGCGGCCACCCCGGCCTGCCCCCGATCACCGACGCCATGCGCGCCGAGGCCGCCCGCACCCCCGGCGTCTGGGTGTACTGCGCGGACCCCGACGCGGACCCCGACCTCATCGACGGCACCCCCCTCCCGGTCCTGCTCGGCGGCTACAAAATCGGCGACGACGGCCGGTTCACGGGGGAGACCTACGTCAACGAGGAGTACCGCCCCGGCCCGCGCCGCCGCGGCTTCCCGCCACCGGAGACGGAGTTCGAGCGGGTCCTGGGCCACGTGGCGGCCGGGTGGCTGCCGCGCGACCGCCTCGTGCCCGTAGCCCTGGACGCCCCTTTCGTCCTGGAGACCGACGACGAAGGCGGCCTCCGAGTAGGCGTGCACCCCGACGGCCACCGCTTCCTGGTCGTCTACTCCTCGTCCCGCCTGGTCCCCCCGGACGCGGGCCCGGTCACCCGAACCACGGGCCGCGACCTCCTCCCGGCCCTCCCGGGCCTGACCCTCATCATCAACCCGGGCGAGGACTTCGGCACCGAACTCCCCGGCGACGACCTCATCGAGGAGACCCGGTGACCGCCCCCTGATCGTCCCTACGGCGGCGAGCACCCTGACCGACCGACCGCGCACGCACCTCTCCTTGTGCGTACCGGTTGTGGTGTGCTGGCCAATCGCGCCAGCACCAGGGCTTTCGAAGCGGCGTCCGCAAGACCGACGCCACCGCCACGTGTGCCGAGGTCTTGACCGGGGCGGGCGTCCGGCGCCTCTTCGTAGCCCGCGAAGCCGCCCACAACCGCCATGACGCGACCCGCCGGGTGACACCGCGCGGCGCTTTCGTGGTGGTGTGCGCGGGCTGTGGAGTTCGATGTCGGCTGTGTCTGTTTGATCTTCGTGTGGGGGACCCGCTTTTGGGTCAAACCCCGCAATATCGGCTGCGGTGTGTGAACGGTGAGGTGCGTACCCGTGCCGCTCCCGTTGGCGTACCTGTTCCGCTCCCGCCGGTTCGGATTCTTGTGTCACCAGGCCAGACCGGCAGTACCGAACAGGGAGTCTCCAGATGCGCCGCTCGATCACCACCCTCGCCGCCACCGCCCTGGCCGCCGTCGCGGTGATCGTCGCCGGCCAGCCCACCACCGGCACCACCACCACCGCCCAGGCCGCCGACTCGGAGCAGCTGACGCTGGTCGCCGAGGCGTTCACCTTCGACGAGGGCGACGCCGTCACCGCCACCGCCACCACCACCGCGGCCACCACCGCCTGCTCCGACACCACCTACGCGCTCAAGTCGTGGAAGGTCGGCACCCTCAACTGGGTCTACAACCCCGCCGGCGCCCCCGCGAACATCGCCTCCACCGCGCTCGCGTCGATCACCGCCTCCACCGACACCGTCGCCAAGGGCGCCAACCGCTGCGGCCTGGCCCCCATCACCGCCTCCACCTACACCTACGGCGGCACCACCACCGTCGCCCCCCAGGTCACCCCCCAGGCCACCTGCACCGGCAACGACGGCAAGTCCGTCACCGGCTGGGGCACCCTCCCCGCCAAGGTCCTCGCCTACACCTGCACCTACTTCAACTCCCGCGGCGTCGTCGTCTCCAGCGACACGTTGATCGCCAACACCGGCTACACCTGGTTCACCACCCTGCCCGCCAACTGCACCGGCGCCCAGTACGACCTGCAGACCACCCTCACCCACGAACGCCTCCACACCGCCGGCCTCGGCCACGTCGACCAGACCGCCAACGCCACCCAGACCATGACCCCCGCCTCCGGCCCCTGCGACACCACCCGCCGCCTCCTCGGCGCAGGCGACTACGCCGGCCTCAAAACCCTCACCACCACCACCAACTAACCCCCCGGCCCACATCCCCACCACAGCCCTTGCGAGCCCTCCCCACCGGGAGGGCTCGCTGGCATTCCAGGGCAAGTACGCACCCACCCAACCCGCGACCCCGGTGGCGCGTCTCCCGCATATGACGGCAAGGGACCTCTCCTGGGACGGATGCGTAAACGCCCGCGACCTAGGCGGCTTGGGAACACGCGACCGGGCGCGGTCGTTCGCCTCGAAGCACCGACGCACCTGACCGCCAAGGGGTGGGCGGCCGTATGGGCGCACGGGGTGCGCACCGTCGTGGACCTGCGTGAGGTCGACGAGGGCGAACCCGACCTGACACCACGCCCCACCGGCATCACGACCGTGCGAACACCCCTCGAACCCGTCGGCACACCGTTCCTCGAACACTGGCAGCCGATCGACGGCCTGGCCTCCCCGCTCTACTACCCGGCGATGCTCGCCGAGCACCCGGAACGGGTCACCACCACCGTCCACTCCCTCACCATGCCCGACTACCTCCTCGACAACGGCCTGTCCACCACCGAACTCGCCGCCCTCCGCGCCCGGTTGTCGGGGACCTGAAGCAACTCCCGCCCGCCTGGAGTGGGACCGTGAACCGCGCCGCCGCATCGTTCTACGGTCCCGCCTTCGGCGACGCGCCGGCCAAACCGACCGAGTTCCTCTCCGTGGCTAAGATCGACGACCGGTACGGACCCGTCGGACCAGACGAACTGGACGGTGACCCCGCTGTCGTCACCGACGACACACAGATGGCACTGGCCGTCGCCTGGGCGCTGCGCAACGGTGAGCTGACGCCCGCCGAGGTGGAACCCCGGCTGCGGAAGCGATTCGTGGCCTGGGCGCACAGCCCGGACAACAACCGCGCGCCGGGCATGACGTGCTCGCCTGAAATAGTCCAAAGTGGACCAATCTACCGCCGGTGGCCGATGAGGTGGAAGACGCGGCTCATGGCGCGGTAGGGGTCGCGCAGGCTCGACTCGAACTCGACGGCGGCGATGGCGTCGAGTTCGGCGGTGTCGTCGAGGTCGAGCCAGTCGGTGAAGAGCCAGACGCCGTGCCACGTCGTGGGGGGCAAGTCGTTGGCGCGCAAGAGGTCGGACAGGTTCTCCACGGTGTCGGCCCGGGTGGGGGTGCCGAGTACACCGGTCTCGGTCGTGGCGTCGAAGGCCGCGAGGGCGTCACCCCAACGCTGTTCGAGGGCGGGCCGAACCGCCAGGGTGTGCGCGTTGAGCGCCATGATCGACAGTAGGCCGCCGGGGGCGACGCAACGGCAGAGCGCGTCGACCAGGGGTTCCGGCCGCGGGAGGTACATGAGCACGCCGTGGCACAGAACGGCGTCGAAGACCTCTCCACCGACGGCCTCGGGCGCGTTCTCGCCGTCTGACCGCAGCAGGCGCACGCGGCGCCGCACGGCCTCGGGCTCGGCCCCCAGCCGCTGCTCGGCCTTGGCGAGCATGGCGGGCGACGGATCGACGAGCGTCACCTCGTACCCCAACCTGGCCAACGGCAACGACTGGTGCGCCGCCCCACCACCGACGTCGAGCACGGTGGCGGGCGGTTCGGGGAGGTACCGGAGCAGTTGCCGGTGCAGGACGTAGGTACGCACCCGCCCCTTGACGGTCGCGTACGCGCCCTCCACGAAAGCATCGGCGAGCGGAGCCCAGGCATCTTCCGACATGCCAAGAGTTTCCCACCCGCGGAAGTCGAGGCGGCGTGCCGCTCCGCGAACCGCACGGTCGACGACTCTCGCGCACACCGGATCACGACCTCGACCTCGGGACTCAACCAACCATGCGGACACGTCACCCGCGAAGGCTACGTACGACGCCCACGGGACGGGGCCGAATTACCAGCGGAACGCGTCGTGGACCGCGGGCAGGCCGGGGCGGAGTTCTTCCTCGATCGCCGCGCTCTCCCGCGGGGTCATGGTGACCTTGGCGCCCGAGTAACCGCGGCCGGCGATGGCCGCGATGCGCCGCCCGGTCGGCGGGTGGGTGGAGTCCGGGGAGTGCTCCTCGTCGGCGGGCGCCGGGTTGGCGGCGAGCCATTCGCGGGCGGCGGCCCACATGTCCGGGTCGCGGCGCAGGCGCGCGGTACGAGCGGTGCGGGTGATGGTCTCGCCGTGGGTGAGCTTCGCCAGGGCGGACCGCGTCGCCCCGCCACCCGCGATCGTCGCGGCGAGGTGGTCGGCGTAGTACTCGGCGCGGTGGCCGTTGCGGGTGAGCAGGCGGTTCTGCAGGTACGCGAGGCCGAGCACCGGGGACGCCGCGATCACCATCAGCACCCGGCTGACGGCCCCCGTGACCGAGTCCTCCATCCCGTTCTCGGAGCTCAGCGCGCCGTGCAGCTCGTACAGGCTGCGCAGCGACGACCCGACCAGCAGGCCGTGCCGGGAGTCGCCGTTGACGTCGTGGCCGAGCTCGTGCCCGAGGATCGCGATCCGCTCGGCGTCGCTGAGCACCGCCCACAGCGGGTAACCGATCCGCAACAGCGGGCGCCCGCGGAGGCCGATGTCCGAAAAGGACGCGTTGATGTCCGCGGTGACCACGATCCGCCACAGCCGCCGCGCCCCGAGCCCCTCGGACACCCGGTCGGCCACGGCGAACAGCGTCGGCGCGCTGTCGCGGTCCAGCACCACCTCGTCCCGCCCGAGCCTGCCCAGTCGGGGTCGCATCAACACCGCCAGTGACAGCAGCGCCGCGCACCCGACGGCGGCGATCACCATGCCCGGTCCGCCGCCGGGCAGCGTGAGCAGCCACACCCCGACGACGACCAGCGCCAGCACGAACGCGTGCACCACGACCGCGATGCCCGCGGCGGTCCACGCGGCGGGCCCGCGGTTGGGCCGCGCGATCCGGTCGCCCACGACCTGGTCGTACGCGGCCGCGATCGCCCGCTCGGAGGTCCCCACGCCCAACCGTACCAAATGGACTCAAAGGTCACCACCACTCGACGCGATTGACGTGTAGCCATCCGACATGTAAGCATCCTACCTACAGCTTGTGTAGCGGTCCTGCATATGATTCGGGGGGAAGCGTGGCAGCGGTCGACTTGGCCCGCTTGGAGTTCGCGATCACGGTGGTGTTCCACTACCTGCTGGTCGCGCTGACGCTGGGCCTGGTGGTGCTGGTCGCGGTCGCGCACACCCGCTGGGTGCGCACCGGCGACCCCGTCTACGAGCGGATGACCAGGTTCTGGGGCCTGCTGTACCTGGTCAACTACGCGGTCGGCATCGGCGCGGGCCTGGCCATGGAGTTCCAGCTCGGGATGAACTGGGCGGGACTGGAGAACGCCACGTCCGGCGTCTTCGGCGCGCCGCTGGCCGTCGAGACCGTGGTCGCGTTCTTCGTCGAGTCCACCTTCCTGGCGCTGTGGATCTTCGGGTGGCGCGCGCTGCCGCAGCGCCTGCACCTGGCGTGCGTCTGGGTGGTCGTCGCGGCGGCGTACCTGTCCGCGATCTGGGCGTTGTTCGCCAACGGATTCCTCAACCACCCCGTCGGCTACGCGCGGCGCGGTGACGTCCTCGAACTCACCGACGTCGGCGCGCTGCTCACCAACCCCAACGCCTGGATCGCCATCGGGCACATCGCGGGCGCCGCCATCACCACGGGCGGCTTCTTCGTGCTCGGCGTGACGGCGGTGCTCAAGCGCCGCGACCGCGTCGACCGCGAGTTCCAGCGCCGCTCGTTCCGCATCGGCGCGCACGCGGCCTGCTGGGGAGCCGTCGTCACCGCGGCGGTCGGCGCGCTGCAACTGGAGGCGGTGGTGAAGGCGCAACCGGTCAAGTTCGCCGCGTTCACCGGATCCGCCGAGAAACTGGACGAGTACGCCGCGGCGCTGGCGGCGAGGTTCGGGCAGGTGGACCTGCCGCCCGCCGGACTGGTCCGCGGCTGCGCGCTGGCCATGATGGTCATCGGCGTGGTGGCACTGGTCGTGGGCGTGTGGGCGCTGCTGGCGACCCGGCGTGACCGGATCCTCTCCGCGCGTGTGCTCCCCGCGCTGCTGGTGCCGTTCCTCGCCCTGCCGTTCCTGGCGAACACCGCGGGCTGGGTGTTCCGCGAGGTCGGCAGGCAGCCGTACACGGTCTACGAGCTGCTGAGCACCCGGCAGGCGCTCACGCCGTCGCTGACCACCGCCGACCTCACGGTGTCGCTGGTCGCGCTGGCGGGCGTCGTGCTGGTGCTGCTGGTGCTGGACTGGTGGCTGCTGGCCCGCCTGGCCCGGCGCGGACCGGACGCGCCGAACGACCTGTGGACGTCCGCCGACGCGGTCCTGGTCTGAGGAGGGGACGATGGCGACGCTGTGGCTGGTGGCGTTCGGGTTGCTGTTCACCGGATACCTGGCGCTGGCCGGGATCGACTACGGGGTGGCGGTACTGCTACCACGCGTGGCGCGCACCGAGAGCGAGCGCAGACTGGCGCTCAACGCGATCAGCCCTTTCCTGCTGGGCAACGAGGTCTGGCTGGTGGTGTCGATCGGGATCCTGATCGGCACACTGCCGGGATTGGAGTCCCGACTGCTCGTGGGCGCGTTGCCGCTGGCGCTGATCGCCGTGGTGGGCGCGATCGTGTTCATCGTGTCCGTCCACTTGCGAGGTCGCGGTGCGGGCGGATCCTGGGACACGCTGGTATTCCTGGGTGGGGCGTTGGCCGCTTTCGGTTGGGGCGCGGTGCTCACCTCGCTCGCGGGCGGGCTGCCGTTGGACGCGTCCGGGCACGTCACGGGAACATCGGTCAGCCTCTTCGCGATCCTGGGCGGGTTGACGATGGTGTCACTGCTGGCGGTGCGCGGCGGGGCGTTCCTCGCCGCGCGCACCACAGGCGCCGTAGCGGAACGGGCTCGGCGCGCTGTGGTCACGTTGGTGCTCCCGACCGGGGCCTTGTTGATCCTCACCGTGGCGACCGGGTGGGCGAGCGGCGAGTTGGACGGCGTGCGCAATCCGGCGCTCGGGTCGGCTTTGTCGCTGGTCGCTTTGCTCGGCCTCGCCGGACTTTGGCGCCGTTGGGCCGGGGCATCTGTCGTCGCGGTCGCCTTCGTGCCGTTGTCGGTGTTCGCGGCCAAGTACCCGACACCGATCACCGCCGACCCGCCGGGGACGTCGCCATCGTTGGCGGACCTCGCGGCTGACCCCGCCGGGCTGGCCCTGGTGACGTGGACCGCGATTCCGTTGCTGCTGCTGGTGATCGCGGTGCAGGGCTGGGTCTGGTGGGTGTTCCGCGGCCGGGTCACCCGCCAATCCCCGATCTTCTACTGATGGGCGGCCTCGACCGGGACCTCCTGAAGCGCTACCCGCTTCTGCGGCGGTTCCTGATCGCGCGCGGACTGGCCGCGTCGGCCGGTGCCGCAGCGACGATCACCCAAGCCGTGGGCCTCGCCCAAGTTCTCACCACACCTACCAATGGCACGCTGGTGCTGCTCGGTGCCGTTGCCGTCGCACGGGTCGCGTTGGCGTGGTGGGACCGGTGGAGCGCCGAAGCCGCTGCGGGGGAGTGGAAACACATCCTGCGCGTGGAGGCGGTCGCGGGCTTGCGGGCGCGCGGGTTGCGGGGCTCGGCCGGGGCGGGCTCGGTGGGGACGTTGCTCACCAAGGGAATCGACGCGGCGGAGAACTACGTCACCGGACCACTGGCCGCGCTGCCGGACGCGGTGGTCACCCCTGTGGCTGTCCTTGGGGCGCTATTCGCGCTGGACTGGCCGTCCGCCTTGGTCGTGGTGGTGACAGTCCCGCTCGTCGTGTTGCTGCTGGCCTTGGTCGGCACCTACACGCGGGACCGCTCGGCCCACCAACTCGCCGAACTCCTGCGACTCGGCTCCCAGTTCCTGGAGGCGGTCAGCGGCCTGATCACACTGCGGGTTCTCGGCAGGGAAAACCATACCGCGCAACGGGTCCGCGAAGTCGCCGACGCGCACCGGGTCGCGACGGTGCGAACCCTGCGCTGGGCGTTCCTCTCGTCACTGGTACTGGAAACGATCACTTGCCTCTCGGTCGCGCTCATCGCCGTCCCTGTCGGTTTCCGCCTGCTCGAAGGGAGCCTGACCCTCGCCGTCGGTCTCGCGGTACTGGTGCTCGTCCCGGAAGCATTCCGCCCACTACGTGCGCTGGGCGCGGGTTTCCATGCTGCGGAGGACATTCGCGCAGTGCTCGCCGCCCTCTCCTCGACAGGCTCGGCAGTGCGCGTCCAGGACCGGCTTCCCGCGCCTCCCCTGACTCCCGGCCCGATTTCGGTGCGGGACTTGGCGGTCGGATTCGACAAGCCGGTGGTCACCGGTATCCGCTTCGAGTTGGAGCCAGGCGGTCGGTACGCGCTCGTCGGCCCGAGCGGCAGTGGCAAGACGACGCTGCTGCGCACCATCGCGGGACTCCTGCCGCCACTCGCCGGCGAGATCCGCCTGGGCGATACGCCTTTGGGCGCCATCGACCCACGTGCGTGGAACCGCCACCTCGGCGTGGTTCCGCAACGTCCGCACCTGTTCTCGGGTACCGTCGCCGAGAACATCTACATCGGACTTCCCGACGCCGCCCCCGACCGACTGTGGCACGCGCTGGACCAAGCGGGCGCCGCCGACTTCGTCCGCGCCCTGCCCGCCGGCCCCGACACGCCACTCGGCGACCGAGCCCTCCGCCTGTCCGCGGGCGAACGCCAACGCCTCGCCCTCGCCAGAGCCCTGATCCGCACCCCGGCGGTCCTACTCCTCGACGAGCCCACCGCCCGCCTGGACGTCACCACCGAAACCGCCATCCTCGACGCCGTCGACCGCCTCCCCGCCACCGTCCTGGTCGTCACCCACCGCCCCCGTGTCGCGGCCCGCGCGGACACCGTGATCACCATTGCCGACGGCCAGGCAGCCGTCTCGCGGTGGCAGCCGTGCTGAGGCTGGTGGTGACTCGCCGCCCGCATGTCGAGGCCGGAGCGGAAATGGTGGTTGTCGTCGCTGGTGTTCGGGTGGTTGTCCCGTGGTGGCAGCCGTGGTGAGGCTGGTGGTCGCGGCACTGGCCGGTGTCGCGTGCGAGGCGGCCGGGGTCGGTCTCACCGGGGCGGCGGTGTGGCTGGTCTGCCGAGCCGCGCGGCAACCACCGCTGTCGGCGTTGGTCGTGGCCGTCGTGCTGGTGCGCGGACTCGCCGTCGGGCGGGGCGGGTTCCGCTACGCCGAGCGGATCCTGGGGCACGACGCGGTCCTGCGGACCATGGCGACCATCCGTGGCCGCTTCTTCGACGCCCTGATCCCACGCGCGGGTGGCGAGTACCGGCGAGGTGACCTCCTCGGACGCCTGGTGTCTGATGTGGAGTGCGTGCAGGACCTGCTGCTGCGGGTCGCGCTCCCCACCGTCGCGGCGATCTCGGTCGGCGGTATCGCGGTCGCCTGGCTGGCCACCCTCGCTCCCGCCGCCGCGCTCACCCTCGCCGCGGGCCTGTTGATCACCACGCTGCTCCTGCCAACCGCCGCCGCCCTCTCGGCCCACCGCGCCGACGCGCCCTTGGCCGCGGCACGCGCCGACCTGACCGCCCGCGCCATCGACCTGGTCGAGGGCATGGAAGACCTACTCGTTCACGGCTCGGAAGCCCTTGCCGCCCAACGAGAGCAGACAGCGGCGACCGCGGTGGCCCGACTGGAACGACGCCGAGCGGCCACGCGTGCCGCCCTTGCCTGTGGGGCCGTACTCACCCAACTCGCGACCTGCGCCGTGGTGGCGTGGCAGACCCATGCCGCCTCCGCGGTAGTCCTCCTCGGCAGCCTCGCGGTCATGGAGGTGACCCTCCCACTGCGATTGGGAGGGGAACGCCTCGGCAGTGCACTCAACGCACTCACCCGAGTCCGCGCGATCCTCCGCACCCCAACGCGACCGGCCCCACCCACCACGGCCCCCAAACCCCCTGTATCCCTCCGCTTCCGGGGAGTCGGCTACACCCATCCGGGCGCCGACCGCCCCGCACTCGTCGACATCGACCTGGAGGTCCCCGCGGGCACCCGAGTCGCGATCGTCGGCCCCAGCGGCTCGGGCAAGAGCACCCTGCTGGCCCTGGCGCTGGGCCTGACGCACCCCGACCACGGCCACGTGGAACTGGGAGGAGCGAACATCACCGCGCCCCTCCGCCCGCGCCTGGTCAGCGGTCTACCCCAAGACCCGGCCGTCTTCGCCGGCACCGTCCGCGCCAACCTCGAACTCGGCAACCACCAGGCCGACACCCCCGACCTCTGGCACGCCCTCACCAGGGTCGGCGCCCACGACTGGGTCCGCGACCTCCCGAACGGCCTGGACACCCCGATCACCGACAGCACGATCTCCGGCGGCGAACGCCAACGCCTGGCCCTGGCCACGGCTCTGCTCGCCACCCCGGACCTGCTGGTACTGGACGAACCGGTCGAATCGCTGGACCCCACCACCGCCGACGCCGTCCTCACCGACACCCTCAACGCCACCCGGCACCACACGACCCTCCTGGTCAGCCACCGCCTGCGCGGCCTGGAACAGGTCGACCGGATCGTGGTCCTCCAGGCAGGCCGGATAGCGCAATCCGGCACCCACCACGACCTACTCGCCACCCCCGGCCACTACCGCGACCACTACCTCGCCGAACTCGACCCTCACGACTCGCGACCGTTGACCTGACATCGCGACCCACACCCAGCCGATCGGGTCACGTCGAGCCGCCGACCCCCGAATCGGGGCACCACCCCGACCAGCGCGGTGCCCCGAGGCAGGAGCGGCAAGACAAGGAGGTCTCCACTGACCCTGGTGGCGGTCGTGCCGATACGTGGATCCTGCTCGCGGCCAACGCGGCCAACGCGGCCAACGCGGCCAACGCGGCCAACGCGGCCAACGCGGCCAACGCGGCCAACGCGGCCAACGCGGCCAACGCGGCCAACGCGGCCAACGCGGCCAACGCGGCCAACGCGGCCAACGCGGCCAACGCGGCCAACGCGGCGAGGCGCCGGTCAGTGGTGGCGGACGACGCGATCTTCGCTCGGCGTTGGTGTGTCGTGTCGCCACACCTTGTTCACCGCGGTCGCGACCAGCGGCCAGACACCCGCGGCGCTCGATGGCGCGATGGCAGCACGGTGTGGTCTTCGCTCGGCCTCGGTAGGTCGTGCCGCCGCGCGCTGCTCTCCGCCATCGGCGAGCACCCGGTCAAGCCGGGTGCTCCGGGTGGATCGCGGCGCGAGCGGCGTGGCGGTGGACCGGAACGGATAGGATCGCGTTCGGCCAAGGGGGTGCCATGACCGCACGTCACATCGGCGAGCCGCAGACCATCGTGGAGTACCTGCGTGCTCTCGACCCGGCTCTGCGCGGGCCGTGTGACTGGCGGGGGCGGGTGCTCGCCGAGGTCGAGGACGGACTGCGCTGTGAGGCTGAGGCGCTCGGTTCGGAGTCCGCTGCCATCGAGGCCTGGGGGCCGGTGTCGTTGGTGGCGGCCGGGTTCGCCGAGTCGGGGCAGGTCTTTCGGGCCCGGCGGCTGGCGAAGCACGTGCTCGTCCGGCTCCCGCTCCTGATCGTCGGCTGGGCGCTGGTCGTGGCGCTGAGCCCCGACCCGTGGCCGCAGGAACCCGCGGTCGTCCACTGGGTCGCGCCCGTGTTGTTCGCGGCCACCGCCGCCGCGTTCATCGGGGCGCTCCAGTTGATCCGCCGCGGCGGGCCGACCAACGCGGGTGTGGTGTCCGCGTGCGTCGGTGTCGGGGTGGGCGTGGTGTGCGTGGCCGTCCTGCTGGTCAACCGCATCGAGGCCGCGGGTGGTCACCTCTTCTGGCCCGCCGCCGTCGCGTCGGCCGCCTTGACCGTCACCCTGGTGGTCGGCGTCGCCACCCACGCCCGCCACCTGCTGCGCCGCGCCTAGCCCTCGTTCAGCACGACGGCGCGGATCGTGGCGATGATGTCCCGCCAGTTCGCGCGGGTGGCGGTGAGGGCCTGCTCGCCGGCGCTGGTGATCTCGTACACGCGCCTGCGCCTGCCGCCGACCAGTTCCCAGCCGCTGCGCACCAGGCCGCCCGCCTCCAGGCGGTGCAGCGCCGGGTAGATCGTGCCCGACGGCAGGTTCACCTTGCCCCCGCTGCGCTCCCGCAGGGCCTCGATGACCGAGTACCCGTGCCGCGGGCCGGAGCTGAGGACGGCGAGCAGCATCCCGTCGAGGTTGCCCTTCAACTCCTCCGCCCGCATAGGCAGTGATGCTACACAAGCGGACCCGGTGTGTCCGCCCGCAGCGGAATCGCCACCCCCGGAGGCGCGCGCGGTGCCACGATGACGGTATGGCGGACATCCTCTACCTCCACCGCGCCCGCACCCCTGAACCCCTGTGGCGCGAGGCCCTGGGACGGCGGCTGCGCGCCACCCGGGAGGAACGGGGCGACCGCCTGGTCGACACCGCCGAACGGGCGGGCATCTCCCCCCAGTACCTCTCCGAGATCGAACGCGGTCGCAAGGAACCGTCCAGCGAGATGATCGCCGCGGTGACCGGCGCGCTCGGCGTCGACCTGGCCGACCTGCTCATCGGCGTCGCGGGCGAGATCCGCCAAGCACCCGCGGGCCCCGTGCTGCGGGCCGCCTGAGACCCGGCACAAGACCGACAACGCCCCCGGTTCGCACTCCCCGTTGGCCTGGTGCCCCGATTCGGTCGTCCCGCCAACCGGTTGGCAGGTGGCGGTGTCCACAATCGCGTGGCGGTTCCGGCGGGCGGCGCCCGCCCGCGCGGTCCGCTCGACGTCGCGGCCCGGACCGCGGCGGTGCGCGACGCGGTCCGGGGACACGAGTCGCACCGGCACGGGTCACCTCAGTCGCGGTGGTCGAGTACGCGGTCGGCCAGGCCGTAGGCGACGGCGCCCGCCGCGTCGAACACGCGGTCGCGGTCGGTGTCGTGCCGCAGGTCCGCGGTGGCCCGCCCGGTGTGCCGGGACAGGATCTCCTCCAGCTGCGTCCGCACCCGCACCACCTCGTCCGCCTGCAGGATGAGGTCCGGGATGGTGCCCCGCCCCTGAGCCGCAGGCTGGTGCAGCACGACCCGGGTGTGCGGCAGCACCGCCCGGCGACCGGCCGCGCCCGCCGCCAGCAGCACCGCCCCGGCCGCCACCGCCTGGCCGACGCAGGTCGTGGCGACCGGCGCCTTGATGTAGCGGATGGTGTCGTACAGCGCGAGCATCGCCGACGGGTCGCCGCCCTCGCAGTTGATGTACAGGTTGATCTCCAGCTCCGGGCTGTCCGCCTCCAGGTGCAGCAGCTGCGCGATCAGCGCGTTGGCCACGCCGGAGTCGATCCCGGTGCCGAGGTAGACGATCCGCTCGGCCAGCAGGTGCGAGTAGACGTCCATGATCCGCTCGCCGCCGGGGCCGCGGGTGATGACGTTGGGGATGGTGTAGGTGCTCACGCGGGGGCTCCCGGGGTCGAGTGCAGGCCGATGTCGTGGGCGCGCACGGGCATGACCTGGTCGAGGTCGGCCACCACGTGGTCGATGAAGCCGTACTCGCGGGCCTGCGCGGTGGTGAACCACCGGTCGTGCAGCGAGTCGGCGAAGATCCGGTCCACCGGCTGCCCGGTGTCCTCCGCGATGATCCCGAGCACGGTGTCACGGGTGTGCCGCAGGTCGTCCGCCTGCACCTCCACCTCGACCGCCGACCCGCCGATCCCCGCCGAACCCTGGTGCATCAGGATCCGCGCGTGCGGCAACGCGAACCGCTTCCCGCGCGTCCCCGCCGACAGCAGGAACTGCCCCGCGCTGCACGCCAACCCCAGCGCCACCGTGGCCACGTCGCACGGCACGAGCCGCATCACGTCCCGAATGGCCAACATGGACGGCACCGACCCACCCGGCGAGTGGATCCACAACGCGATGTCCTTCCTCGGGTCCTCGCCCGCCAGCGACAGCAGCTGGGTGGCCAGCACCGTCCCGTTGTCGTCGTCGAGCACACCGTCCAGCACCAGCACCCGCTGGTCGTAGAACCGCTCCCGCAGCCGGTGCCCGAACAGCGGCGGCCTGTCGTCGTTAGCCATGTCCCCACGATGCCGGGCGCACACCGGGATCCGCCCGCCACTCCGCCGTGAGCGGATCCGCTCTCAGCAGCGGCGGGCGGCCACACCGAGGTGGTGTGGCCGCCCACGGCGTCAGCAGAGGCCCGTGTAGTAGGCGTTGGTCGTCCGCCACGACAGCTGCCGCTTCTCCCAGGGAGAGAAGCAGGAACTGTCGTAGGTGTTGTCGTAGTAGGAGATGTGGACCCACACGTAGGTCGAACCGCAGTGCCGGTACCAGTAGGTGTACCCGGAGAGCCAGTTCCCGGCCCGCCAGTAGCCACACGGATCGTCCGCGACGGCAGCGGGCGCCGCCACAACGGGTGCCGGTGCCGCCTCGGCGGCACCGGACGTACCGGTCCCGGCCAGCATTCCCCCGGCGAGTACCGCGACGGCAGCCGCCGCCCGCGCGAACATGCGCACAGATTTCCCCTTCACGATGGATTGTTCGCCGAAGACCGACCACAACGCCCGGGGCGGAGGCGAATCCGCGCGGCCGAGCAGTCCGTTGTGGATGGTCGCCGCGCAACCCAGTGGCGCGACATCGCAGAGGATAACCGGGAATTTCGGCGGATTGCAATCGACTGCGCTGGATGCGGAACCCTTTTGTCCACGCGTGAAACCGGTTCTCCTGAGGTCTGGAATTCGGGTAGTAGGCACCCATTCGAACCCGACTACCCGCGGGAACGGCGGCTTCAAGCACGCCCGAATCCGGACCCCTCCGGGATGTTCCGAGTGGACAGCCGCCGCGGGCCGGTGTCCGGGAACGCGAACCGGGTGGGGTGGGACAATGTCCCACCCCACCCGGTTTCAGCTTTCAGCTGTCAGTGCGGCCCGTCAGGCGGGCGTGCAGCTGGTCGGCTCACCCGACTGCGCGGGCAGCGAGATCGCGTTCCAGGCGGCCTTGGTCTTGTTGTACAGGTTGCAGGTCTTGTCCAGGTTCTTGGCCGCGGTCAGGGTCGTGACCCGGTACTTCTTGTACGTCATGCCGCTGGTCTTGAGCAGCATGCCGCCGTAGAAGATCCGGCCCGCGTCCTTGATGCCGACGCCGGTCACCGTGGAGTTGTTGCAGGTGGGGCTGTTCGGCTTGCCGCCGCCGGGGGCGGAGCCCTCGGCGAGCAGGTAGAACCAGTGGTTGAGCGGGCCCGCGGCCTTGTGCACCTCGGTGTTGGGGATCGAGGAGCTGTAGCAGTTCGGGTCGTTGCTCACCAGCGACGGGTTGTACATGTTGCGGATCGGGCCGGAGCCGGTGAGGTTGACCGTCTCACCCACGGTGTAGTCCGGCTTGTCCTTGGGGTTGTTGGCGTAGGCCTCGGTCAGGGCGCCGAAGATGTCACCGGTGCCCTCACCCAGCCCGGCCTCGCGGGACGTGCCGCCCGGGGTGTTCTGGTCGAGGCCGTGGCCGTACTCGTGGCCGACGACGTCCATCGACGCGATCCACTTGTTGCCCTGGTTGTGGCCGATGGTGATGGTCGAGCCGTCCCAGTACGCGTTGAGCTGGTTCAGGCCGACCTTGCCCGGCCACGAGCGCCCGGAACCGTTGTGGCCGTTGCGGCCCATCCAGTCCTTGAGCATGTTCCACTCCTGCTGCGCCGCGTAGAGCAGGTCGCCGCAGCCGGTCTCCTTGCTCGAGGCGCTACCCGTGCCCCAGGAGTCCGTGGACTTGGTGAAGACACCGCCGTTGTAGTCCGAGCACTGCAGACCCGGGCGGGTGGTGTCGACCATGCGGTAGCTGCCGCTGGACCCGCTGGTGTTGATGGTGACGTTGCCGTTCCACTCGCTGTTGAGCGAGCCGTCGGCGGCGTCCTCGACCTTGTCCAGCACGGCGCCGGTGGTGGCGTCGACCCACACGGTCAGGTGGCTGGGGCCACCGTTCTTCTTCGTGCCGATCAGCAGGTGCTCCCACGCGAGCGCGGGCTTGTCCTCGGTGACCTTGACGACGAGCCTGCCGGTCTCGACCTTCGCGGTCGCGCCCTGCAGGCCCTTGGCGGTCGCCTCGGCGGCGGCCTTGCTCACCCGGGCGCCGGTGGACGGGACGGCCACCTTCGCCGAGGTGCCCGCGACGGTCGCCCGGACCTGGCCCTGGCCGTCGGCCAGCACGGTCGCGTCGCCGCCGACGACCGGGATCCCGCGCCAGGTGCGCTGGTAGCTGACCGAGTACAGGTCGTTGAGGTACGGCGTGACCATGCCCCGCTCGTAGACCTCGTCCGGCCCCTTGGCCAGCGCGTCCAGGCCGGCGACCGCGGCGCGGTCGGCGGCCGAGACCGCGAGGGCCTGGCGGTCGGGGGCCTGCTCCTGGCCCTGACTGGCGAACACCGGCGACGAGGTCAACGCGACCACACCGCTGGCCAGCACGGCGAGGGCTACCCCGGCCGTCATCGTTGTGCGCTTCATACATGCTCCTCATGGGCAGGGTTGCGCGCCCGGTGCCGCCCGCCGCCTCGTGGGCGACCCGCCCCCTACGGCCAGCTCACACTGGCGACGCAGAGGTGTACGCACGTCACCGAGCGCGACCAAGCATCGAGACGCGGCCGGTCGGCAGTCAACGGAATCCGTGGTGGGAATGGCTGTTTGTCAACATCAGGCAAGTCGGCGCAACGGCGCCACGGCCGTCGATTCCGCCGTAGTGCCAGGTAAATGCCCCGGACAACATGGTGCGGATTCCGGACTGGCGAAATCTGTTATGTAAGCGTACGAACGGGGTGCGGCCGGTGATATGCCACCAATCGGCCGGGAACGGTCGGCCGGAACGCGACAGGATGAGCGCCATTCACTTCGGCGACCCCGGCCGGTAACACGGCACTCGCGTCCGAGGTACGGGCAATTGATCCCATTCGGCGGATTCGTACAAATCCGACACGGAGACTACCGGATCCGACCGGAGTCGTGGAGATCGGATTCCCCGCGTGCCCTCCGGGTGTCTTCGAGCGGGGGCAGCCCCTGCGGGAATCCGCAACCCGTGGGCACCCCGACACCGGCGACGACCGCCTTGACAGCTTCTTGGACCACCTGCCGCCGACGCGGCGCGGTCGGCCCGCCCGCGCTCCGGGCCGTTGAACCGGAGGCGGGACACCAGGCGCGCGCCGCGCGGGGTCCGCCACTCGCCCAGCCGAGATAGCGGCGGTTGCCGTAGGCGGATACGGAAATCTCGGTCCGGTAGTGGCCGTCGCGCAGGATGGTCCGGTTTTCGACGCCGCCGATACCGTTGTGCCGCCGCCTGCTCTGAGTCGTCCCAACCGGGAATCGCCCCTCCGTGATCCCGTCGTGGACGGACCTGTGGGCGGAGGTGGCCGACTCGGCGCGATCGGCGAACATCGCCTGCCACTCGGCGACCGACTCGGTGACGCGCGACGCCAGGAATACGGCGATCCCGACCAGTGACGCGCAAACGATCCCGAGCGTCAGCGCGGTGGCGCGATTCGGTGACCAGGCCAATGGCGAGGGCGCGGCGATACCGGCGCGGAACCACAGCTTCCCCACCGCGCCGAACGGTTCGCGGAAACCGCTCCGGGGACGTTGTCGGACTTTGCCCTTCTTCCGGGCCCGCCGCCGCTCGTCCGACCACCCCGTTTACCGGCCGGTACCCACCGCGCACGGCTGTGTCAGGAGCCGTGTCAGCGCGAGGGCGGGGCCGTGTCAGCGTGGGCCGTGACAGTGCTCCCATGACGAGTTCAGCGATCACCGCCACGGGCCTGCGGAAGGCCTACGGGGACAAGGCCCGGGGGCACAAGACCGTGCTCGCCGGGGTCGACCTCGACGTCCGGGCGGGTTCGGTCTTCGCCCTCCTCGGCCCCAACGGCGCGGGCAAGACCACCACCGTGCACATCCTGACCACCCTCCTCGCCCCCGACGCCGGTTCGGCCCGCGTCGCCGGGTACGACACCGCGTCCGAGACCAGGGCCGTGCGGGCCGCGATCGGGGTCACCGGCCAGTTCGCCTCCGTCGACGACCTGCTCACCGGCGCGGAGAACCTCCGGCTGATGGCCGACCTGCACCACCTCGGCAAGCGCGAGGGCACGCGGGTCGTCGACGACCTGCTGGCGCGGTTCGACCTGGCGGAGTCGGCGGGCAAGCAGGCCGCGACCTACTCCGGCGGGATGCGCCGCAAGCTGGACCTGGCGATGACCCTGGTCGGCAGGCCGGAGATCATCTTCCTGGACGAGCCCACCACCGGTCTGGACCCGCGCAGCAGGCGGACCATGTGGGACATCGTCCGCGAGCTGGTCGCGGACGGCATGACGATCTTCCTCACCACCCAGTACCTGGAGGAGGCCGACCAGCTCGCCGACCGGGTCGCGGTGCTCGACCGGGGCCGCCTGGTCGCCGAGGGCACCCCCGGCGAACTCAAGCGCCAGGTCCCCGGCACGCACGTCCGCCTCCGCCTCGCCGACGCCGCCCGCCTCGACGCCGCCGCTCGGGTCCTCCCCGGCGCCACCCCGGACCCGGACGCGCTGACCCTCCGCGTGCCGAGCGACGGCGGCGTGAAATCCCTGCGGTCCCTGCTGGACCGCCTCGACGAGTACGCCGTCGAGGTCGAGGAGTTCTCCGTGCACACGCCGGACCTCGACGACGTCTTCCTCGCCATCACCGGACACCAGAGCACGGAGGCCCAGACCGCATGAGCGCCATCGCCGATTCCCTGACCATGCTGCGCCGCAACGCCAAGCACAGCCTGCGCGACCCGGTCGTGCTGTTCAACGCCATCCTGTTCCCCATCGTCATGATGTTCATGTTCGTCTACGTCCTCGGCGACGGCTTCGACGTCGGTGGTGGCGCCTACGTCGACTACGCCGCGCCGGGCATGGTCATGCTCGCCCTCTGCTACGGCATGGGCAGCACCGCGACCGCGGTGAACTCCGACATGACCAAGGGCATCATCAACCGCTTCCGGGTCATGAACATCTCCCGCGCCGCGGTGCTGACCGGACACGTGGTGTCCACTGTGGTCCGAACCGTGCTCGGCATGGCCGCGATCGTCGGCGTGGCCTTCGCCATGGGGTTCAGCCCGTCCGCGAACCTCGGCCAGTGGTTCGCCGCGGTCGGGATCCTGGTCCTGACGGTACTCGCGGTCACCTGGCTGACCATCGCGTTCGGGCTCGCCGCCAAGTCGCCGGAGTCGGCCGGGTTCTTCGCCGTGCCGCTGATCATGCTGCCGTTCTTCAGCAGCGCGATCATCCCGGCGGACAAGATGGGCCCGGGCATCCGGCAGTTCGCCGAGTACCAGCCCTTCACGCCGATCATCGAGACCGTGCGCGGTCTCTTCAACGGCACGCCGTCCACCGGGTCCACGCTCGCCGCGATCGGGTGGTGCGTCGGGATCGGCGTGGTCGGCTACGCCTGGGCGCTGGCCAAGTTCACCAAGCGAGGGTGACCGCCACCAGCTCCCGCCAGTCCGCCCCCGCCCGCGTCGCCTCGGTGAACCCCGCGTCACCGAGGCGACGCCGCGCTTCCCGCTCGATCCGCGCGACGTCCGGCTGGGACCGGTCCGGCAGGCCGCGCACCGCCGCGCTCGCCGCCAGCAACCGGGCCGCCTGCGCGTGCTCCCCTTGGCGCAGCGCCAGATCCGCGACGCCGACCAGCACCTGCGCGACCATCGGCGCCGCGGCCCGCGCCGCCACCGCCTCGACCGCCGCGGCCCGGTACGCGCGGGACGCGGCCAGGTCGGCGGCTAGGTAGCCGCGCTGGTCGTTGATCACCGCGCGCATCCCGGCCCGCTCCGCGTGCGCGCCGAGCATCGCGGTCGCGGCGTCCAGCTGCTCGCCCGCCCGCTCGGTGTCCCCGCGCCACCGCGCCAGCTCCGCGTCCACCAGCGCCAGCTCGACCAGCGCCTCCGGCCAGGCGACGCGGTCCGCCAGCCGCCGGGCCCGCGCCATCGCCTCGGCGGCGGCGTCCTCCTCGCCCGCCAACCAGCGCAGCTGGCCCCGACGCGGCAACATCCGCACCACGTCTTCCAGCGCCCCGACCTCGGTGGCGACGGCGATCGCGTCCGCGTAGTGCGCGCCGGCGCCCGCGAAGTCGCCGCGCGCGGCGATGCGGTCCGCCAACTCGGTGAGGGCGAACGAGATCCCCCACCGGTCGCCGATCGCGCGGAACTCGGCCAGCGCCGCCGCCAGGTGCTCGTCCACCTCCCGGCTCCCGTCGCCGAGCATCCCCCGCAGCTTGCCCAGGTTCAGCCGAGCCAGGGCGCGCACCCAGGGGTCCGCGTCGGACAGCAGCGGTTCGTAAGCGGGCAGGTACGCGTCCGGTGCCACGAGCATCCGCTCCAGCGGCTCGGCGAACCCCACCGCCGGGTGCAGCCCGCTCGGCACGCCCCGGCTCACCTCGTACGCCCGGTGGATCCACTCCGCCGCCTCGTACTGGTCGCTGCGCCCGGAGACCACGAACATCACGACGAACGCGTACACCACCGCCCGGACCTCGGCGGGCACCTCGCCCGGCACCGCGGTGGCCGCCATGACCAGCTCGTTGCCCTCGGCCTTGTGCCCGGCGAACCACCAGTACCAGCCCGCGGCCGCCGCCAGCCGCATCGCGCCGTCGGCCTCGCCCGCCGCGATCGCGCCGCGCATCGCCGCGCTGATGTTGTCGTGCTCGGCGGCCAACCCGGCGAGCCACTCCAGCTGCTCGGCGCGGCGCAGGTGCGGGTCCGCCGCCGCGGCGAGACCGGTGAAGTACGCCAGGTGCGCGCGCCGGGCCCGGTCCGCCTCGCCCGCCTCGGCGAGCCGCTGGGCGGCGTACTCCTTGATCACGCCGAGCATCCGCCAGCGCGGCGCGCCGTGGCCGCTCGCCACGAGCAGCGACTTCTCGGTGAGCGCGGTCAGCAGGTCGAGGGTGTCCGCGCCGCCGTGCACGTGCTCGGCGGCCTCCAGGCTCGCGCCGCCGGAGAACACCGAGAGCCCGCGCAGCAGCCGCCGCTCGTCGTCGGTGAGCAGCTCCCAGCTCCAGTCGACCACCGCGCGCAGCGTCCGGTGGCGGGGGAGCGCGGTGCGGCTGCCGCCGGTGAGCAGCCGGAACAGGTCGTCGAGCCGGGCGGCGAGCTGGTCGAGGGTCATGGTGCGCAGCCGGGCCGCGGCGAGCTCGATGGCCAGCGGCATGCCGTCCAGCGCCCGGCAGACGCGCGCCATGGTGGACAGGGTCCCCGCGTCCGAGCCCAGGTCCGTGCGCACCGCGGCGGCCCGGTCGCGCAGCAGCCGCACGGCGGGCGACGACCCGATCTCCTCGGCGGTGGCGGTCGGCGCGGGCAGGGCCAGGGGCGCGACCGGCCAGAGCGCCTCACCGGTGATGCCGAGCGGCTCCCGGCTGGTCGCGAGGATCCGCAGCCGCCCGCACTCGCCGAGCACCCGGTGCGCGAAGGCCGCCGCCGAGGCGATCACGTGCTCGCAGTTGTCCAGGACCAGCAGCGTCTCGCGGTCGCGGACCGCGGCGACGAACCGCTCCGTCGGCTCCGCGTCCGGCGCGCCGCCGAGCAGCGCGTCCCGGTGGCCGAGCGCGGCCAGCGTCGCCTGCGCGACCTTGTTCGCGTCCGGGTCGCCGTCGGCGCCGATGGCGGCGAGCTCGACGAGCCGGGCGCCGTCGGGCAGGTCGTCGAGGAGCGCGCGGGCGGTCTCGGTGGCGAGCCGGGTCTTGCCGCTGCCGCCCGGTCCGACGAGGGTGGTGAGGCGGTGCCCGGTGATCAGCGCGGAGACCGCGGCGACGTCGTCGTCCTTGCCGACGTAGCTGGTCAGCTCGGCGCGCAGGTTGGTCCGCCGGGGTTCCTCGCGCGGCCGCGCCAGTTCGCCGCGCAGCAGCGCGACGTGCAGGTCGGACAGCTCGGGCGACGGGTCGACGCCGAGCGTGTCGGCGAGGGCCTCCCGGGTGCGCTCGTAGACGAGCAGCGCCTCGGTGTCACGGCCGGTCGCGACGAGGGCCCGCATCAGCGCGGCGACCAGCCGCTCCCGCACCGGGTGGGCGGCCACCAGGTCGGTGAGTTCGGTGACCGCCTGCCCGCTGGCCGCCTCGGCGTCGAACCGGTCCTCCAACGCGGTCAGCCGCAGCGCCTCCAGCCGGGTGACCGCCGCGTCGAACGCGGCGCTCTCCTGGAGTCCGACGTCCTGCATCGGGGCGCCGCGCCAGAGCGCGAGCGCTTCGCGCAGTTGTCGCGGATCGCCGTCCTCCCGCGCTTGGCCGACGAGGCGTTCGAACCGCACGGCGTCGACGGCGTCGGGCGCGACCGTCAGCAGGTAGCCGTTCGGGTGTCCCTCGACGGACCCCGCCGGCAGCGCCTTGCGGAGCCGGGAAACCAGGCGTTGCAGGGCGTTCGCCGCCTCGGCCGGTGGCCGCTCGCCCCAGATCCAGTCGACCAGCGCCGTCTTCGGGACCACGCGCCCCGGTTCGAGCGCGAGGGCGACCAGCAGCGCCCGCAGCCGGGCGCCCGGCACGTCGACCGGGCGGCCGTCGTCCGCGCGCACCTCGAACGTCCCCAGCAGCCCGATCCGCACCCGGTGGATTTTGCCACGCCACCCCTGGCCGCTGACCTGCGGTGTTGTCCATGACGGGCGGTGTCCGGGTCGTGTCAGCCGGGTGTCAGCCCGATTCGCGAACGTGGTCGTCGACAGCCACCACGAGAGGAACCGCGATGAGCCCGCACGGCCTGCCCACCACCCGCGACGCCGGCCCGTTCGACCCGCCCCCCGCGATCACCCGGCTGCGCGAGTCCCGGCCGGTCAGCCCCCTGGTGTTCCCCGACGGCCACCGCGGCTGGCTGGTCACCGGCTACGACGCGGCCCGCCAGGTCCTGGCCGACACCCGGTTCAGCTCGCGGCTGGACCTCGACGTCGTGCACGTGCCGTACGAGACCCCCGGCATCCCCGCCGCCACCGAACCGTCCCCGCCGATGCCCGGCGTCTTCATCGCCATGGACCCGCCGGACCACACCCGGCTGCGCAAGCGGTTGACCGGAGCCTTCACCGTCCGGCGGATGAGGGTGCTGGAGGAACGCGTCGCCGAGATCACCGAGCGGCAGCTGGACCACCTGGCGGGTCTGGCCCCGCCGGTCGACCTGGTCGCCGAGTTCGCGCTGCCGGTGCCGTCCCTGGTGATCTGCGAGCTGCTCGGCGTCCCGTACGCCGACCGGGAGACCTTCCAGGCCAACTCGGCCAAGTTCCTGGTCCGGGACCAGGACCTGGCGGAGAAGATGGCCGCGCTGGGCGCGCTGACCGGCTACCTCGCCGAGCTGGTGATCCGCAAGCGGGCGGAGCCCGAGGACGACATCCTGTCCGACCTGGCGGCCCACGAGGACCTGACCGTCGAGGAGCTGACCGGCGTCGCGTTCCTGCTGCTGCTCGCCGGCCACGAGACCACCGCCAACATGCTCGCCCTGGGCACCTTCGCGTTGCTCGAACACCCCGACCAGCTCGCCGAGCTGCGGGCCGACCCGGAGCTGGTGCCCAACGCCGTCGAGGAACTCCTGCGCTACCTCGCCATCGCCGACATCTTCTACCGCTACGCCACCGAGGACCTGGAGCTGGCGGGGGAGACGATCCCCAAGGGCTCCACCGTCGTGCTGTCCCTGCTCGCCGCCAACCACGACCCCGAGCGCTTCGACGGCGGCCTCGACATCCACCGCAAGGCCCGCGGGCACCTCTCCTTCGGCCACGGCGTCCACCAGTGCCTGGGGCAGCAGCTGGCCCGCGTCGAACTGCGCACCGGCTTCCAAGCCTTGCTCCGCCGGTTCCCCACGCTGCGCCTCGCCATCCCCGCCGAGGACGTGCGGCTGCGCGCCGACATGAACATCTACGGCGTCCACGAACTCCCGGTCACGTGGACGGCCGACTGAGGCCGCGGCGTTGAGCACCTGGTCACCGCCTAATCGGAGACCGCTATCGCCGCGGTCTCCGAAGGCGGTGTCCGAGGCGCCGCGCGGGTGCGGTCCGGTGTGGCCTCCCCGCCACCGGTCACGCTCGTGTTCAAGCAGTTCAGCACGGTGGGGGAATGGTCTCGGGCGGCGTGGCGGACCGGGGCCCGAGCACCGGTCGGCGATCCTAGGTCATCCCCCGACCAACACGGCGTTTGGTGACCTGGGTCTCATTGGGCGATTTCGGGCACCCGTGGCTACGGTCTGCCGCGACCGCGGTCCACTCGACGCCTCCCCGGGGGAGACCATGTCCGTACCGGACGCCGAGACCAGCCAGCCCGATTCGACCACTGTGGACAGTCCAAGCGGAGCGCAGTGCCCGGTGCGGCTGGACGAGCAGTTCTTCCAAGACCCCTACGCCACCTACACGGCGCTGCGCGAAGCGGGCCGGATCCAGCGGGTGAGCCTGCCCCAGGGCACGCACGCGTGGATGGTCACCCACTACGCCGACGTGCGCACCGCGCTCGCCGAGACCCACCTGAGCAACGACGTCGGCGCGGGCCGTGAGGCGTTCGAGCGCAACCGCGACCCCGACAAGCCGCCGGTGAAGTGGGACCCGGCGCTGTCGTCGCACATGCTCAACTCCGACCCGCCCGCCCACACCCGGCTGCGCAAGCTGGTGGTCAAGGCGTTCACCGCGCGCGGCATCACCCACATGCGCCCCCGCACCGAGGGCATCGCCGCGGCCCTCCTCGACGACCTGGCCCAGCGCGCCGCCGACGGCGACGGCACGGTCGACCTGATCGGCGACTTCGCGTTCCCCCTGCCGATCACGGTGATCTGCGAGCTGCTGGGCGTGCCCGACACCGACCGGGAGGCGTTCCGGGACTGGGGTTCGACGATCCTGTCCGCGAGCCCGCCGGACGTGATCGCCGAGGCGCGGAGCAACATGGGCCAGTACATGGCGAGCCTGGTCGCGGCCAAGCGCGCGGAGCCCGCCGAGGACCTGGTGACGTCGCTGATCGAGGCGAGCGAGGACGGCGACCGGCTCAACGACCGCGAACTGGTGTCGATGGTGTTCCTGCTGCTGCTCGCGGGCCACGAGACCACGGTCAACCTGATCGCCAGCGGCATGCTCGCGCTCATGCAGGCCCCCGACCAGCTGGCGAAGCTGGCCGCCGACCCGAGTCTCATGCCCCGCGCCATCGAGGAGTTCCTGCGCCTCGAGTCGCCGGTCAACGTGCCGACCGTGCGGCACACCACGGCCCCGATCGAACTGGCCGGGGTCACCATCGAGGCGGGCGACCTGGTGCTGGCGCCGCTGTGCGCCGCCAACCGCGACCCGGGCAAGTTCCCCGACCCCGACCAGCTCGACGTCACCCGCGACACCGCGGGCCACATCGCCTTCGGCCACGGCGTCCACTACTGCGTAGGCGCCCCCTTGGCCCGCATGGAAGGCGAAGTCGCCCTACGCGCCCTCCTGACCCGCTTCCCGGACATCACCCTCGCGGTAGACCCCAGCGACCTCCGCTGGGCCCACAGCACCACCATCCGCGGCCTCAAGTCCCTCCCGGTCCGCCTGTCCTGACTGTCTTGAACCGGGCCCGCGCATCCACCGGATGCGCGGGCCTTTTGTCTACTCAGGACTCATCCCGATCGCCCTGACCGCAGCCGCCTCGACCGCCGTGACATCCGGGTCGCCACCACCCGAGCCCCACCCTCGGCCACCGCGGCCAACAACGCCCCAGACAACACCGACGACTCCACCACGAAGCTAACCCGACCAACGGCGAACCCCCTCGCCGCGTCGACCATCGCGACCTCGGCCCGCGCGCTCACCGGCCCCACCCGCGATGTGGAAGTCCGCGCCGAACCGAAGGCTCCCGCCCTCGCCCACGAATGCCGACGACAGGGAAGGCGACGACAACCGAGATCCTCGAAGGGCGCCGCGACCGCGACTCCGGTGCGGTCTCGGTCCTCGGTGCAGACCTGGCCTGGCGCGGTCGCGCCGGCATCGTGCTGCGGGAGTCCGGGGACCACGCCGACCTGACCGTCCAGGAGGTCCTGCGGCACTTCTCGACCTACCACCCTGATTCGCGCGACCCGGACGAGGTGATCGACGCCGTCGGGCTCGGCGGTCGGGAACGCGCCCTGACCTAGCTCACCGGGCGGCTGGTGACCCGCATGCGCGCCCCGCGCCGGACCGCCTGATCGCACGCGAGATCGCGGTCCTCGCCCTGGTGCGCGCGGCTCGACCAACTCGCGGATCGCCCGCGGCCCGGGAATCGGCGAGGCCACGGTGAAACCCACCTCGTGCGGGTCTTCACCAAGCTCGGGGTCGACGACCGCACCGTGGCGCGGGAACGCCGGATCCTGCGCGACCCCGGCAGGTGAACACGGTCGGCCGCCGAAGCTCAGTCCCCTCGGGCGATGCGCGCGACGACCTCCGGCAGCAGCCGGTGCTCGGCCGCCAACACCCGCGCCGCCAGGCTCTCGGCGGTGTCGTCGGGCAGCACCGGCACCTCCTGCCGCGCGATCACCGGCCCCGTGTCGTACTCGGCCGTCACGTGGTGGACGGACGGCCCGGTGACCTGGTCCCCGGACGCGAGCACCGCCTCGTGGACGGCCATCCCGTACATCCCCTGCCCCCCGTGGCGCGGCAGCAGGGAAGGGTGCACGTTGATGATCCGCCCCTCGTACGCCGCCAACGTCCGCGGCCCGACCTTCTTCATGTACCCGGCCGTCACCACCAACCCGACCCCGCGATCCGTCAACTCCCCCAACAGAACCGCGTCCAACTCGTCCACCGAGCCGTGCGTGCGCGACGACAAGTGCCTGCTCGGGATTCCCCGCTCGCGCGCGTAGGCGAGCGCCTGGGAACCGCTGTTGTTGCTGACCGCGAAGGAAACCGCGAACCCGGCCCCGGGCACCAGCGACGCCTCGTGGAGCGCCCGAAAGTTGGATCCCCCGTGGGACACCAGAACAGCCACACCGAGTTGCGCCACGACCATGCCTCTCCAGATACCCATCCGACCGCCGTCAAGGTACCAAGGCCGGTCCCGCGCGATCGCCGGCTCAGGAGTTCAGCGCCACCAACGCGAAAGGGGTGGCCTCCCACAAGGGAAGGCCACCCCCGGGACAACCGGGCGCTACGACCCGTTGCCCACCGTGAACGCGTACTCCTTCGTGGGTGACTGCTCCCACGTCGCGAGCATCGCCGTCACCGACACCGACGTGGGGCCGGGGTTGGTCGGGGTCAGCTCCACCGTCGCCGCGCCGTCGGCGTCGGCCTGGGGGTAGTAGTACCGGCCCTCGAACACGATCACGAAGTCCATCGCCCCGGGCAGGGACATCCGGAACGCGCCCGGCTGACCGGGAGCACCCGACGTGGCGTTCTCCGGGTACTCCGCGCTGGTCACCGTGGGCGCGGGCGACGTGACGTAGAACTGGGTCGTCGTGGCACCGGTCCGCTCACCCGAGGCGAGCGTGCTGTACGCCTCGACCTCGTAGTAGCCCCCGAACGCGGGGGTCACCTTGGCGGTGGCCTTGCCGTCCACCGCCGGAACCGCCACGAACTCGTCATAGGGGAACGACGACTTGACCCGGTAGCTGAACGACACCACGTCCGCACGGGCCGCGGTGAAGCCGATCACGCGCTCCGCCCCCGCCTCGGCGTCGACCGGGGTCACCTCGACCTGGGGCAACGCCTGGTCCACGAACAGCGTCGACCGGATGGTGCGCGACCGGTGCCCACTCGCGTCGGTGGTCCACACCACGAGTTCGCGGAGCACCGGCTGCAGGGTCGGCACGGTCACCGTCATCGGGGCGGTGCCGTTCGCGTCCAGCGGCACGGTGGTCTCGGGCCCGTTCTCCAGGCGGTAGGTCGCGGACACCGCACCCGGCTGCCGGGCCGTCAGGGTGAACGTGGTCGGCTCACCCGCCTTCACGCCCCGGTTCTCGAACGTCGGCGAGGTCGGCCGCACCATGTACGTGTAGTGGCGCGTGGGCGAGCGGTTGCCTGCCCGGTCGACGCCGGTCACGTCCAGGTACTGGAAGCCCCAGAACTCCGGCGTGACGGTGATCGTCGCCGACCCGCCGAGACCGTTGGCGGCCACGGAGCCCCGGACGCCCGAACCCTCGTACTGGTACGACACGACGTCGTCGACCCCGCCCGCGGTGAAGACGAACTCGCCGGGGACGTTCTCGCCACCCGACCAGTCCGCCCCCTCGGGGTAGACGGTGGAACTCACCCCGGGCGCCACGGCGGGCGCCTGGTTGTCGTAGGTGAACACGCACGGTGCGGTCCACGCCGACGCCGTGTAGCCGTCCTCGTCGCGGACCGCCACGGCCAGTCTCGTCCCGGACACCAGCAGTCCCTGCGGCACGGTGCCGAGGACCGTCCCGGACCCCTCGTACACCTGCTCGACCCGTTGGGCGGGCCGGTCGACCGGCCAGAACGCCCACCGGGCCGCCCGGTACCCCTGGTGTCCGTCCGGGTCCGAAGTGGACGCGGTGAAGGTCACCGCGGACCCGGAGACGTAGTCCGGGCACGCGGCCGGGTAGGTCTGCTGCAACCCGAGCCCGGTCGGCGTGTTCGGCGGCGTGTTGTACTCCACGCCCACCGACTGCCGCCACGAGCTGTAGGTCCGCCCGAACGCGACGTTCCCCTGCTGGTCCTCGGCGATGCGCACCGCGAGGGTGATCGTCTTGTCCCCGCGGCGGATCGCCCGCTTGACCGCGTCGGTGGCGTCGTAGGTGATCGAGGCCAGGCACTGGGTGTTCTTGACCGACGGCAGGATGTTGAGCTCCTGCGGCTGGTCCGCCCAACTGGTGGTGTGGTCGTGCGGGACGAGCTCCCACACCTCGGTCTGCCGCCGCTTGGCGCAGTCGTTCGCCGCCACCTCCGGGAACACCGCCCGCGCCGAGAACACCGTCGCGGTGCGGAAGTTCGAGATGTCGAAGGCGAAGTAGGACTTGCTCAGGTGCTTGCGCCCCTGCTCGTCCAGCCAGGCGCCCACCCGCGCGTCCCCGGTGGTGATCGCCGATCGCGGCGTCCGGGAGTCGGTGCTGAGCCAACCGATGGGCACCAGACCGCCCAGCGTGGGCTGCCGTGGATTCGTCGCTTGTGCCGGATTTGTCACCACCGCGGTCCCGGCCACCGCGCACAGCGTGGCAACACCCAGTCGCAAGGCGCGACCGAGCGCACGTGAAGTTCGCATGTTTCCCCTCAGTCCCAGTAAACCCAGGGGACATGCTGTCTCATGTGGACGTGGTCCGCCAGTGCGATTCCCGTGCGGCTTCCGCCGCGGTCGCGCCGGTCAGGACGTGATCCCGGCCGGGCGGCCGTTCACGAGATGGCCCAGAGGTCGCTGGTGAACGTGGGCTGGGTGGTGGCCGACTCGGCGGCCTCCAGGGCTTTCAGGTCATCCCGGGTTTGGACGAGCAGGGGGTCGGTGGAGGAGAGGGTGGCGGCGCGGATGTCCACCACTTCCTCGAGCAGGCTGATCGCTTCTTGGAGGTTGGCGCCGTCCTCGTCGGGCGTGAGCGCGAGGCAGCGGGCCAGGATGTGGTGGGCGCGGTTGGTGGGGGGGTGTGCCGTAGCCGTACAGGCGGCGGAAGGCGGGGACGGTGACGTGGAGGAGTTGGACAGCTTCGTCGCGGCCGTCTTCGACCGTGGCGAGGCAGACGGACATGTAGAGGTAGGTGATCAGCAGATCCGGGTGCTTGTACTCGCCGAGGACACCTTGCTGGACGCTGCTGAGGTCGTTGATGAGACCGCCGTACTCCTCGCGGTCACCGGTGGCGGCTTGGGCGAAGAGCAGGTGCGCGCGGGTGCGCAGCAACTCCAGGTCCCCGGCGGCCAAGAGGCGGGACTGCCGCGTGTAGATGTCCTGGAGGTCGCTCACCGCGGCGGGCCAACCAGCGGCACGGGCATGGGCCAAGGCCCCGGTCAACCGATCGCGAAGGGCCTCAACCGTATCGGCGGTGGCAGCCCGGTTGAGCGCGATGGGATAGCGGTCCGCGGTGCGGGTACCGCGTTTTTGCGGCCGGGGAAGCCCCTCGCTGATCATGGAAGCCAACAACTGGCGGTAGACCTCGTCAATGGTCAGGTAGTCGCCCGCCGCGGGGATACCGCTGTCGAGAATCCGCAACAACCGCCCGGTGAACGCCGTATGCGACTCCCCGGGGAGGATCAGCGACACCCGGTTGCTCTCGGTGGAGGTCAACAGGTAGGTCCCATCGATGGCGAGCTGCCCCACAACCGCACCGGCCGGATCGGCCAGCGGCTCACCGAGCGCGCGACCGGAAAAGCAACAGTCCAAAATCACGATCTTCGTCGCGGCCGGACTGTCCAACACCCGCTCCCGCAGGGCCTCATAAGGCAACGACCCGAACACCGGGTGGTCGAAGTCGGTACCGGGCATACCGAGGTACAGCTCATGTTTGCGCCCAACGATCCCGTGGCCGATGTAGTACACCAGCAACACGTCCTCGACCCCGGCCATCGCCGCCGTGAGCCCGGCACTGAGCGCCGACAGATCAGGCTGGTCGAGCAACACGGACGGAGCCAGGTCGGCGAAGACCCGGGCCAGGTCGTTCAGGCACCGCGGCACAACCGGGATACCGGGCAACCTTTCGTCGTGGTAGGACGAAACCCCGATCAGAACAGCACGGGAAGACATTGCGCGCACCAGCCCCTCCACTCCGACCAGGCGAACGGGAAGTCGGGTGATCACTACTCCGCGTTACACCCGCTCGGTCCGCCTGCTCCCCGGGCCGCCCCTCGGCTGTGCGGGTGTGCCTGCAGTTGGGCAATGTGGTGATCGTGCTGTTGTGAAGGCTGACCAGTGAGGTGATTTTCGAGGACCGGTGGGCGTGCCAAGCGATCCCGCTGCCTGCGCGGTGATCACCGCGCCGACCGACCAGCCGACCACGCGCCTACCGAGCAGTTCGTCCCAGCCAGGGCCCGCGCACGGGAGGCGGCCGGGCTCGGCCCGGCCGCCTCCCGTGCGGTCTCGCTCAGCCCCGGATGACGTAGGTGACCGACCCGATCGCGGCGAAAGCGCCCGCGATGTACCAGGTGGTCGCCAGGTCGGCGGGCTGCACCGGCCAGGAGAAGGCCAACGCGGGCCCGGTGGGTGCTCCCGACAGCAGCGCCGTCATGGCCGCCGAGGCGACGACGAGGGGGAACACCCAGCCCCGGCTCGACCCCAGCACCGCCACCCCCAGCGCGCCGAGGCCCGCGAGGCCGATGACGTTGCGCAGCAGCACCTCGGTGGGGATTCCGCTGGGGCTGACCTGTTCCACGACGAACGCCAGCGCCAGGGCGAGCGCCGCGATGGCGACCAGGTGGGCGGCTCGGCGGGGTGGCCAGGCGATCGCGGCGGTCCGCGCCAGGTCCGGGTCGGCGCCCGCCAGGCCCGCGCACGCCGCCCCGACCGCGACCGCGGTCGCGAGCACCGACATGGCCAACGACATGCCCATCGACCCGGTGAGCCTGCCCACGGGCGCGAGCGCGACGACCGCCGCGACCATCACCGCGACGGCGGCGGGTACGCCTCTCTCCCGGCAGTACAGTTCGAGTGCTCGCATCACCGCTCCTCCAACACTGCCAGCAGGTCGCTGTCGCAGCGCAGCGCGGCGGCGCGGACCGCCGCCACCTGCTCGACCTGCCGCTCGCGCGGCAGCGCGGACAGCTGTCCCCACGCCTTGTCGACGAGCGGGCGGGAGTCCTTCCACAGGTAGTCGTACCCCGGCAGCGGGCCGAGCTCCCCGGTGAACCAGCCCACCGTGACCGTTCGCGCCGCCACCTCCCGCCGCACCCGGTCGTACGGGGTGTCCACAGTGGAGCAGACGGGTGTTCCCGCGCCCGCGATCATCGCGGTGAACAGGTCCTCGGGGGTGCCGTCCCGGAAGGCGGGGTCGCTGAGGTCGACGGCGACCGCGTCGGGGGCGACGGGTCGGCGCGGCAGGTCCAGCGCGGTCGGGTGCTCGACCACGGAGGTCGGCGCGCCCGGCAGCACCGCCAGCGCCGCGACCGCCCGGCGCGCCGGTTCGGTCAGCGCCGCGCGCCTGTCCTCGTGCGCCTCGGTGAGGCACAGCCTGGGTGTGTCGTCGGAACACGTCACCGCGAGCGCGCGGGTGTCGGCGACGTGCACGGCCGACCCCGGCGGCGCGACGAGGACGACCGAGAGCACGCCGACGGCCACCGGGACGACCGCGAGCAGCCGCGACCGCGACGCCAGCGCGAACAGCAGCAGACCGCTGAGCGCCACCATCGAGAACCACACCACCTGCGCCACCGATACCCGGGCGGCGACCTGGGTGAACACGCTGACCCCGCCACCGCCCGCCGCCGGGGAGAACACCAGCGCCGCACCCGACGTGCTGCTCTGCCACACCATCGCCACCTGCGCGGCCAAGCCCGCGACGGCCGCGATCGGCGG
Source organism: Actinokineospora auranticolor (assembly GCF_041897805.1). Classification (GTDB taxonomy): domain Bacteria; phylum Actinomycetota; class Actinomycetes; order Mycobacteriales; family Pseudonocardiaceae; genus Actinokineospora; species Actinokineospora auranticolor. Next base: position 6,580,418 of record NZ_CP154825.1, on the reverse strand, counting down.
GGTCATCGCGGACGGGAACACCCGACCGATGCCCAACCCGAGCAGCGCGACCGCGATCAGGCCCAACGCGCCAACCAACGCCACCACGAGCCAGTCGGCGCGGAAGTCGGCGCCGCCCGCGAGCACCCTGACCACGCCGACGACGACGAGACCGAGGTAGCCCGCGACGACACCGAGCGCGAGCGCGCCCGCCACCGGGACCGCCCGCCTCCACTGTCCTACCGGGACTGTCGACAGCAGTTCGTCCACTCCGGACCGCGAGTCGCGCGCGCCCTGCCAGGCCCCCGCGCCCAGCACCAGCGGCCAGGCGAACAGCAGCAGGTAGCGCGACCACTCCGCGAGCCCGGTCCAGTCACGGCTCCACGCGGCGTCGCCCTTGGTCCACGGCCCGGACATCAGGTGCGCCATGGCCAGCAGCAGCACGGCGAGGCCGACACCGACCGCGATGGCCGCCGATCGCCGCAGCTGCAGGCGCAGCGGACCGGTCACCGGGGGGCCGCCTGTTCCAGCAGCGCGGAGTAGCCGCGCTCCAGCGGGCTGTCGCCGACGTCCGAGGTGGCCCCGGCCGCGGCGAGTTCATCGGTGCCGCCCTGGAACAGCACCCGCCCCCGGTCGACGAGCAGCACCTCGTCGCAGCCCGCCGCGACGTCCTCCACCAGGTGCGTGGACACCACCACGCACGAGGTCCGGGCGAGCTCGCGCAGCAGCGTCCGGAACCGCATCCGCTCCGCCGGGTCGAGGCCGACGGTCGGCTCGTCGAGCAGCAGCACCGCCGGGTCGTTGACGACGGCCTGGGCGATGCCCACCCGTCGCACCATGCCGCCGGACAGCGTGCGCATCCGGTCGTCGGCGCGGTCGGACAACCCGACCCGGTGCACGGCCCGGTCGACGGCGGCGGGGATGTCCTTGGCGGGGACCTGCTTGAGCCACGCCATGTACTCGACGAACTCGCGCACGGTGAACCGCGGGTAGTAGCCGAACTTCTGCGGCAGGTAACCGATCCGCTCGCGGACCCGGCGCAGCGACTCCCCGTCGGCGAGGGTTGAGCCGAGCACCCTGAGGTCACCCGATGCCGGGCGCAGCACGGTCGCGAGGGCGCGCATCAACGTCGTCTTGCCCGCACCGTTGGGCCCGAGCACGCCGTGCACCCCGATCCCCAGCACCAGGTCGACCCCGTCGACGGCCATCCTGCGGCCCGCGCGCACGCGCAGACCCGCCGCGCGCACGTGCGCGGAGTTGTCCATGTCGGTTCTCATCTCTTGTCAGCGGTCACCGGTCAAGCGGGTGAACAGGGACGCGCGGGCCACGGCGAGCACCGAGGCCACCGCGGCGGCGGCGAGCCACAGCACCGCCATCGCCGGGCTCAGCAGCGCGGGCACCGTGGCGGTCACCAGGCTCGGACCGACCACGAGCAGCACCCACACCGAGACCAGTCCGAGCGCGGCGCGCCGGACCCCGACCAGGGTCCCCAGCGCCAGCGTGGTCGCGGTGAACGCCAGGCACGGCAGCAGCCACCGCGCGGGCGAGGCCCCCACCAGCCACCCCAGCGGCAGCAGCACCGGCAGCACCACGCCGAGCACGGCGACCGTGCGGCGCAGCACCAGGTACAGCCCCGCGCGCGGGGTGCACGCGACGATCTCGTGGGCGGGGTCCATGCCCGACGACCACGCCGCCGCCACCCCGGCCACCGGGGCGATCGGGGCCAGCAGCAGCACCAGCGACGGCAGTTCGGTGCCGAGCAGGTCGGTCACCACGGCGAGGGCGGCCACCGCGAACGTCATCAGCACCCACGGCACCATCGCCGGGGACGCCCACGCGGCGGCCCGCACCAGCGGTGACGGGCGCCTGCGCGCGATCGCCAGCGCCGGGGCCATGGCGACCCACAGGTCCTCGACCCGCGGTGCCACCGCCCCGAGCGCCGAGCGGCAGTCGGCGCAGCCCGCCAGGTGGGCCTCGATGACCGCCGTCTCCACGTCGGTGGTGACGTTGTCGGCGTAGCGCTGGAGGTGGTCGAACGGAACGTGGCTCACGAGAGCGCCTTCCCCATCGCCAGGCGCGCCCGCCGGGCCCGCGTCTTCACCGTGCCCTCCGGCAGGTCCAGCACCCGCGCGGTCTCCCGCACGGACAGCCCCTCCAGCACCAGGGCGTGCAACACCGCCCGCAGCTCGGTGGGCAGGGCCGCCATGGCCGCGCCCACGTCGCCGTCGAGGATCCGGTCGAACAGCTCGTCCTCGGCGGAGAGCGCCGCGACCGCGTCGGCGGGTACGGGGCGGGCCTGCCTGGCCTGCCACCGGAACCCGTCCACCAACCGCCTGATGGCGATGGTCCACAGCAGCGCGTTCCCCGACCCGTCCTCGACGACGTCGTGGAACCGGGCCGCCGACCGCCACACGGTCAGGTAGGTCTCCTGCATCACGTCGGCGACCAGCTGCTCGTCCTGGCAGCGCCGCCGCAGCCGCACGAGCAACCACGGCGCCGTCGCGCGGTAGAAGCGCTCGAAAGCCCCCCTGTCACCCCGCGCGGCACGCCGGATCAGCTCCGCCTCGTCGCAACCGCTCATCTCGCCACCCGCATGTCCTGTAGTCGAACGGTCACCGCCCGCAGGTTCTCACATCCAGTGTGACCCGTGACACACTTACTGGTCGGGTCGAGGTGTACCCCCCGGCCCGACCAGTAAGTGTGCTCGTTCTTGAGTATCAGTCGAAGCAGAGCCCGTTGCACGCCTGGTTGTTGAACGAACCGCACCCGGTCGAGGCGTAGTTGCAGTCGGCGGAGCGGCAGTGGTAGCCCCAGGTGCACCAGTCGTCCGTCTGGTTGCAGGTGCAGCCGCCCCCGGCCACGCCCGCGGCGATACCCGCGTGGTCGGAGGGTCCGAGGATGGCGATCAACCGCGCGGCCTCCTGGTGCCCGAGCACGCGGACGCCCTCGTCGTGCAGGTGCTGGAGCCGCCCGGCGAGCGCGGACCCCTCGGCGGCCACTCCCGCGAAGGTGCTCTCCCGGGCCGCGACGGCCCGCGCCTCGCGGACGTAGGCGACCTGCTCGGCCGACAGGTTCGACCGGGACCGCAGGTACCGGTCGAGCTGCTCGACCCACAGCTCGCTGCGGACCTTCGCGGGCAGCGCCTGCACGATCGCCCTGCGGTGGGCGAGCGGGTGGGCGACGACCGCGTCGTAGGTGGTGGGCAGGGCGGCCCGGTTGGCCGCCACCCAGGCCCTGGCCTTGGCATCGTCCGAACTGGCGAACGCGGGCACGTTGCCGGTGGCGACCAGGCCGGTCGCGATCGCGACGCCCGCGCCGAGCCGCAGGAACCGCTGGCGCCCGACGTCGCCGGACTCCCGCGCCTCCTCCGCGCCGTAGCGCAGCTCGCCCAGCGCGTTGACGATCCTGAGGCTCGACCGCACGCCCAGCATGCGCACGAGCGGCACGGTCATACCCCGCCCGTGCCACCCCTTGACCCCCGCCGCGTCGACCCGCAGCAGCGTCGGCTCCCACGGCGCGTCGGTGAACGCCCGCTCCCGCCACCGCGCGACGTCCGGGTGGGTCAGCGGGAGGACCTCCAACTTGCCCTCGCACGCCCGCTCGACGGCCGCCGAGACCCTGCGACACTTCCCGCAGGACGCGTCGAAAGCAAGGACCCACCGTCTCTCGGTACCACTCATTGCGCTCCTCGTGCCGTGGACGCGCGCCGATCCCCGAATCGTCGCGCGGCGTCGGAAATGGTGAACCTGATCCGTGAACTCCGGATGACGAACGCGAAATCGGCCCGTCCCGACGAAATCGGGACGAACATTCTCGCGTCAACCCCAGTGTGACTTTCACAAGACTAGTGAGCGCATGGTTGCCCAGAAACCACCGTCCGGGTGAACGTGGTACAACGCGGGCGGCAATGGAGTTGGTAGGAAAGCTGTATCGAGTGAAGCCGGGTCGGCGCAGTTCACGGCGCATGAGGTAGAACTTTCCGGTCATGCTCAAGTCGACGCGACGATCATCAAGCAACGACATTTATTTGGGGGTCGGCATCGATGAGACATGATTTCGAGAATCGAATTAATGCACGCAGGACTCACCAGATGGCCCACGATGAGTTGCCGCGCTGCCGCGCACCCGAATCCGCCCGCGATCGATCCCGCCGCACTCTCGCGGCGCGGTCGGTCTTCTGCTCGACGAACTCGCCGCCCCCTGCCCGGAGTGCTCCGTCGACGCCGCGGCGAACAGCGGAAGTCGTACCCGACAGGAAAGTCCGGGTGGCGTCATCCGGGGCCGCTCATTCCAGGAGTGATCGGGCGGCGTTCAGCACGATCGTCTCCACACTGTCCACAGCTCTCCGGTGACCGCGTCGCGGTCCGGACCACCGACGGCGCGCTGAAGGTCAAGGCGGGCGACCTCGGCCCGGGCTGGCTGACCGTGAGCCCGAACTCGGTCAACGCCTTCCAACTCGACGGCGACCGGATCGCTTTCACCAAGGGCACCGACCTGTTCGTCCGCGCGGGGGCCATCGACGGTCCGCAGGAGCTGGTCGCGTACAACGCGCACCGCTTCCAGATCGACGGCGACCGGACCGCGGTGCTGTACGAGGACGAGCTCTACGTCGCCGAGGGCGACATCGCCGAACCGCAGGACATGGGCTGGGTCACCGTCGACCCGGACTCGGTGACCGCCTTCCAGATCGGCGCCGACCTCGGCAAGCCCGTCCACGTCGCCTGCCCACCGCGTGCCACCGACCCGGGGCGGCCTGCCCGCCCCGGGTCGTCACCCAGAGGGGAAGAACCATGCGTACTCACGCCTTGCTCGCCGGTGTCGCCGTCCTGTTCCCGTTGCTCGCGGTGCCCGCCAACGCCGGGGACAGCCTGCCCCCGCCCGAGGTGTGGCCGCTGCCGCACCAGATCACCCGCTCCGGTGCGGACGTCGTGCTCCCGGCCAGCGCCCTGGTGGTCGTCGACGCGGGGACCGACCAGTCCACTCGCGACGGTGTCGAAGACGTGCTGGGGGACGGGGGAGTGGGCACCGTCGAGGTCGTCGAGTACGGCCACGAGCACGCCTCCCCGCTCAAGGTCCGGGTCGGCGCGCTCAGCGGCGCGAACATCCACGCCGCCGCGGTCACCCTGCCCGCGTCGCTGCCCGCCGAGGGCTACTACCTCACCGCCCGGCCGGGCGAGATCGTGCTGGCAGGCGCCGACGCCGACGGCACCTTCCACGCCACGCAGACGTTCTGGCAGCTCATGCAGCCGGGCAAGATCGCTCCCGTCACCGTCACCGACTACCCCTCGTTCCCGGTCCGCGGCGTCGTCGAGGGCTCCTACCGTCCACAGTAGACACATGGGGAGGAGTTGGATCAGATCGAGTTCGGCGCCCGGGTGAAGTACAACTCCTTCATCTACGTGCCCAAGGGCGACCCGTACCACCGCGACAACTGGCGCCAGCTCTACCCGGCGGGCCGCCGCGCCGAGCTGGCCGAGCTGGTGCGGAAGGCGAAGGCGAACCACATCAGGTTCACCTATGCCCTCGCCCCCGGACTCAGCGTCTGCTACTCGAACGCCGCCGACTACACCGCGATCACCGCCAAGCTGCAACAGCTCTACGACATCGGTGTCCGCTCGTTCGCCCTGCCGGTGGACGACATCGAGGTCGACGACGACAACGACTACGTCCGGCAGTGCGCGGCCGACCAGCAGCACTACGGCGCGCCGACCAAGGCGCACATGGCCCACGCCCAGGTCGAGCTGCTCAACAAGGTGCAGCGCTCCTTCCTGGACACGTCGCCAGGCACCGCCCCGCTGATCACCGTCCCCACCGACTACTGCGACATCGACGACTCGCCGTACAAGTCCACCTACCGCGCCGAACTGGACAGCCGCGTCCAGGTGATGTGGACCGGGTACGGCGTCACCCCGACCTCCATCGAGGTCTCCGAGGCCGCCGCAGCCGAGGCGATCTGGGGCCGCAAACCGCTGGTGTGGGACAACTACCCGACCAACGACTACGAGCAGGCCACCGGCAGGCTGCTGATGGGTCAGTACGACGAGCGCAAGGCGGGCATCAGCGCGCACCTGTCCGGGATCACCGCCAACCCGATGAACCTGCCCTCGGCGAGCAAGGTCGTGCTGTTCGGCATGGCCGACTTCACCTGGAACGAGAACGCCTACGAGCCAGACCGCGCCACCCGCCAGTTCGCCGAGTGGCTCGGCGACGGCCCCGACGGTGCGGTCACCCAGGCCCTGCTCGCGTTCTTCGACCTCAACAACCTCGCCCCGGTAGCCGACAACCAGGAGGACCCGAACACCGGCGAGGACATCCCGGCCGACCCGTGGCTGCCGCAGACTCCCGGTCTCGCCGTCCGGGTGGCCCAGTACCGCCAGACGTTCCAGACCGACCCGCACCAGGCGATCGACACCATGTGGGACTACGCGGAGATCCCGCGCACGGCACCCCAACTCATCCGAACCGGCACCACGGACGCGGGCTCCGACGCCTGGCTCGACGCCCTGTCCCTGTGGGCCGACGCGCTCGAGACCGCCCTGGTCGGCGAAGCCGCCCAAGTCGACGGCGACGAGACGACCGCGCAGGCCCACTTCGCCGAAGCCAACCAGCTCGTCGCCCAGGCCCGCGCGATCCAGGTGCCACCGGGCCAGCTGAACCTGCCGGGCCCCGTCCGCCTCGGCGACGGCGTACTGGACACGTTCATCGAGAGCATGTCCACCTGACCCCCCGATGACCACCGCGGGCCCCGGACCAGTTCCGGGGCCCGCGGCTCGCATCTGCGGGGACGCGTGGCGGAGTGGCAGGCGCTGAACCAAGCGGCCAACGGCCCAGTCCGTTGTCGACTTCGCGCACGGTTCAGCTTATGCGTCCAATCGTCTCAATGGGTGCCGCCACAATGAGCGCTTGTGGGTCCCCGTGTGAGCGCGGTCCGGTCCGGGGTGTCATTGAATTATTGGGCAGTCCGAAATCTGGGGATTTCACTCGATTGCCGGTGCATGTGAAGGTGATCATGCAGGTAGGTTCTGAACTGCCCGCCCACGTGGAGGCGGAATGTCACTGGGGGCAAGAAATGAAATACCTGCGCAGAGCGGCGGTTTCTGTCGCACTGTTTTCGTTGGTTGCCGTTGTTTTCGCGCCGAGTGCGTCGGCCGACACCGGAAAACGCCAGGTGCGGAACTGCGTTGTCCAGGCCGACGTGGTCAGTGTCAACGGCGTCCCGGTGGAGGGCCCGAAGGTCCCGCACAAGCCGGTGTGCTTCGACACCATCGGCGCGGGGCTGGTCTACGCGACCGGCGGCGCGATCAGTGCCGAGTCCGCGGCAGGCGTCGACACGCCCGCCAAGGCAGGCGCGCTGGTCGAGGCCGCGGAGGGCAAAACCGGAGCTGGGGCCCTGGCCGTGGTCATCGGCCTGTTCTACGACTCGAACAACTACGGTGGAGGCACCATCCTCACCATCACCACCTCGACGGGCTGCTCGCCGACCTTGGGTTTCGGAACGAGCTACGTCGGCGATTACGCCAACGACGACATCGCTTCCGGTAAGAGCTTCTCCAGTTGCAAGCACAAGGTCTGGGAGGACGCGTACTACTGGGGCGCGAACTACGGGTGGACCTATGGCACGTCCGGCTACGGGCTCCTGGACGAAGAGATCTCTTCGATCGAATTCAGCTATTAGTTCCCCGGCGTTCCGGTGATGGGGCGGGGCCGCCGCACCGGCCCCGCCCCATCACTCACCTCGCCAAACCGGCCAGACCGGCCGACGCGCAGGCCGCCGGACTGGTCCCGACCACCACGACCGAGTGGCCGTCCGCCTGGTCGACGCAAGCCACCAGGGACGGGACCGGGTACGGGCCCGCGGTGTTGGGATCGCTGCCGGGCTCGGGACTCACCACACCCTCGACGCCGGGGCGCAGCAGCCCCGTCCGCCACAGCGTCGTGCAGAACTCCACGGGGGTGACCGGTTCGGCGGCGCCGTCGGAAGGCGTGGCCTGCGAGCCGAACGTCCCCGGGATGGCCGCCCCGTCGTCGGCGACAGCCCGGCACTCCACGCCCGATGAATCGGTCACGGGAAGCGTGGAAACCACCGCGGCCGCACCACCGCCGACCACCGCGATCGCCGCTCCCACCGCCACCGCGACCTTCCTCCACCGCAACGTGTGTCGGTGCTTGGCAATAGCGACCTGCGTCTCGCGCCAGGACTTGGCGGTATCGAACTCCTGTGCCCCTTGAAACAGCGACCGCATCAGAAACTCCCGTCCCGGTAGTCGATACCCATCTTCTTCAACTCGCCACGCAGCCGATCCTTGGCACGGCTCAACCGCGACCGAACCGTCCCCACCGGAACGTCCAACACCCGCGCCGCCTCCTCATAGGTGTAGCCCTCAATAAGGCACAACCCGACCACCGCGCGGCCCGCGGCATTCAGCTTGTCCAACGCCCCCCGCACCGCCGCGTTACCCCCATCACCCCCATCACCCCGGCCCGCCTCAGCGTTCACCCGGTCGACCAAGGCCCTACGACGGCGCAGCGACCGAAGATGGTTCCGCGCGGTGTTACCCGCCGCGACCACCAACCACGGCAGCAACCCAGCCGGTCCGACAGTGATCCTGTGCCTGCGCAACCACGCCGCCAAGAACACCTGGTTCACGGCCTCCTCAGCCTCGGCGTGATCGCCGAGGCGGGCATAGCAGTGCCGGTAAACCCTGGAAGCATGGCGATCGTGGACAGCCCGAAACGCCACCATGTCGCCATCACGGACCCTCACCCACAGGTCCGCGTCCGAGCCAAGCCCGGCCTGCACGTCGTTGCTCACGTGAGGAAATATCCGGCACCACCCCAAAGAGTTCCACCACGCCCACCCTTCCGAGCCTGCTCCCGGCACACGACCGAGACCGAAGCACCCCGGCCGTCCGGCCGCGCAGGACCAGCGAGGCCAGACGGAAGAGTCCTCGGGTATGCGGACACGGTCGAGCAGACACACGACCGAGTTCCACCCGGCGTGAACTATGTACGGCATATTGCGTTGACCTGTCGAAATGCGGTTTCGACAGGTCAACGCGCGTATAGTTCACCGACGCCTCGCCCGTGACCAGGAACGCCACCCCGCCACCTCCGAGGCCATCATCCGCTGGGCCGCCATCACCACCATGACCTGACGCATCACCCGCGGACACGCCGCCACCCGCCCCGGACCACGCCCACTCACCACGTGAAGATCTCAAACGCGCTCTTGGGCCCCGCAGGTCGGCTGCGGTGAACTCAGTCCTGCCAGGCGGCGCCGAAGGACAGGCGCGGGATGAGGTTGGTGAAGGCGAGGTGCACCTCACCCGCCGGGTCGACGTCGAGCGGGTGGCGCGGCGAGGTGACATCGTCCACCTCGATCGGGTACCCGCCATCGATCCGCCACACCTTGCCGGGAAGGCGGTCGCGGTCGAACCGGACGTGCAGGTCGAACCGCGCGCACGGGTACCGGGGCGTGCAGAAGTAGTACGGCGACATGGTGACGCGGTCGGTGAAGGTGAAGCGCACCAGGTACTCGTGTTCGGCATCGGTGGCGAGTGCCCGCGGCAGGACCACGCCCGTTGTACGGGCTCGTGGTCCAGGTATTGCGCCGGCTGACGTTGTTGTGTCGGGACTCCGTTTCCAAGCACGCGGAGATACTCGCGCTACGCCACGAGGTGGCGGTTCTGCGTCGTACCAACCCCCGCCTGCGGCTGGACTGGGTCGATCGGACGGTGCTCGCCGCCCCGTCTCGGCTGCTGCCGAGGTCCTTGCGGGCCCGTCGGCTCGTCACGCCCGCGCCCTTGCTCCGGTGGCACCGCAGGCTACTGACCAGGAAATGGCGCCAACCGAAACCGTCGGGCCGTCCGCCGATCAGCGACGAGATCATCACGCTGGTCGTCCGCTTGGCGAGGGAGAACTCGACCTGGGGCGTGGTCCGAATCCAGGGCGAACTGCGGCGACTCGGGCATCGTCTCGCGCCTCGACCATCCGTCGGATCCTGCGCACTCGTCGTGTTCCGCCGCCTTCGGGCCGCGGTGACGCATGGCGCGCATTCCTGCGTGCCTAGGCCGACGGCCTTCTCGCGATCGACTTCTTCCACGTCGACACGATCACACTCAAGTGCGTACTGGACGCCTGCGTCGAGCACCACAACGCCAACCGCAGCCACCAAGGCCACGGCATGAAACTATGACCACCCGACGACGACCCGAAAGTGATCACCTGGCCCACCCCGACCAACCGGATCAGACGCACACAACGACTCGCGGGACTGCTCAACCACTACCAGTAAGCCGCCTGAACCCGCAGCTCACAGCCAGTGACAGCATTTTCGACCAGCACAGCCATCCGCGCCCAAGTCCGCGCCTGCGTCACCTGACTCCCGCTACCCGACGGTGTCGGCGCCGAGGAGTTGGGCACCGTCCTGCTCGGGGTCGTGATCGGCATCCACCAGCAGTGGCGCGTCGCCCCCGAAGCCGTCGACCTCGACCGCACCTACGCGACCTTCGCCGCCTTGCTGCGTTCCGCAGGCATCACGGCTCCAACCGACCGGTGACGGGCACTGGACCCGCTGCGCGTTCCCTGGATCGACCTCGGTCCAGTGTGGTGAACGGACCCGTGACCAGCTTCACCGATCAGGAATCCCCCGTCACGTCGTCAGTTCTCGTACCCCCTCTTACCGGTGGAAGGATTGACGACCATGACCGAAGCCAGGCCGCTGGGCGCCGACGAGGCCACGTTCATCGCGGCGGCGCGCTCGGGCGACGCGTCGCGGTTCGCGCTCATCACGGAGCGCTACCGGCGTGAGCTGCGGGTGCACTGCTACCGGATGCTGGCGAACTACGAAGATGCCCAGGACCTGACGCAGGAGACCTTCTTGCGGGCGTGGAACAAGCGGGAGTCGTTCAGGGGCGATGCCGCGCTGCGGACCTGGCTGTACCGGATCGCGACGAACGCCTGCCTGGACTTCCTGGACAAGCGGGAAGACCGCGTACCCGTGCCCGCGGAGCTGCCGGACGCCGGGTTCGAGGTGCTGTACCTGCAGCCGTACCCGGACCGGATGCTCCCCGAGGATCCGCAGGAATCGGTGGTGGTGCGGGAGACGATCGAGCTGGCGTTCGTCGTCGCCGTCCAGCACCTGCCGCCGCGGCAGCGGGCGGTGTTCATCCTGCGCGACGTCCTCGGCTGGCCTGCGTCGAAGGCCGCCGACGCCCTCGGGCTGACCACCGCATCGGTGACCAGTGCACTGCAGCGGGCGCGGGTGACGATGCGCGAGCAACTGCCCGATCGCCGCCTCGACTGGCGCCGACCCGCCGTCCACGAGCTGTCGAACGACGAGCGCGGTGCGGTGAAGTCGTACATCGACGCCCATCAGCGCAACGACCTCGACGCGCTGACGTCCCTGCTGCGCGACGACCTGCGCTTCGCGATGCTGCCCGAGGCGGGCACCCTGACCACGACGGCCCGGGACGCGGTGGACGGTTGGGTCTCCGGTGGGCTCTTCCAGCGCGGTCACGACGACTGGCGCGGTGTCGCCACCATGGTCAACCACATGCCCGCCGCCGCGCTGTACCTGCGCACCTCCGACGCCCCGGAGTACCGGCTGTTCGCCATCGCGGCCCTGCGCGTCGTCGACGGGAAGATCGCCGAGCTGACCGGGTTCGACGCCACGGACAAACCCTGGCTGGACCTGCCCCCGACGCTGTGACCACACAGGGCGCGCGAACGACGACGCCGTCGTCCTGCTTCCGAGCGAGCCGGTCGACGGCTCGCTCGGAACGCGGCGCGTGCTCATCGCTTCGTTTCGTACCGGGTCAGCACCGCGCCGCCGGGGAACGTCCGGGTTTCCACGAGGTTCAGGTTCACCCAGCTGTCCAGCGCGGTGAACAACGGCGTACCGCCGCCCACCAGGACCGGATGGGTGACGATCTCGTACTCGTCGACCAGTCCGGCACGCACGGCCGCCTCGGCGAGCGTCGCGCCACCGACCCTCATCGGCCCGCCGTCCCCGGCCTTGAGCCGGGTGATCTCCGCGACCGCGTCGCCGGTGACCAGACGAGCGTTCCACCCGACCCCGTCGATGGTCGATGAGAAGACCACCTTCGGCGTGTCCAGCCAGTTCCGCGCGAACTCGCGCCGCGCCGCAGTGGCGTCGGGCTGCTGGTCGGCGGTCGGCCAGTAGGAGCTCATCGCCGCCCACAGCTTCCGCCCGTAGAGCATCGTGTCGATCCCCAACTCCTGGTCGAGCCACCACTGGAACAGTTCGTCGCTCGGCACGCTCCAGCCGATGTCGTCGCCGGTCGCGGCGATGTAGCCGTCCAGGGTCGCGTTCATGCCGAAGATCAGTTTCCGCATCGTGCCCGCCTCCAGTTAGTCGATCTCACCCGTACAGACGGCCGCGGCGCGCAAACCTCATCGGTGTGCGTTCCGCGTCTGCCGACAAGCCCCGGTTCCGGACGCCTGCGTGGAGCACGGACGGGTCTTTCCGCTCGGCGGATATGGTGGTCGAGAGCCCGTGCTCTCCGCTCAGTCTCAACTGGCCATCACCGACGGCGGGTAGCCCGCGCTTTGCGGTGGCTGGAAGGCGTACGACCGTCGCCGGGCTCGCCGTCCTATTGTCATGGGGCGACAACGAATTGTCCCAGGGCGACACCGACCGTGTCGCACCGGTACGAGACTAAGGGGACCTCGATGCCGCGAAGCTTGGCCACCACCGGCCGCACCACGTTCTTCGCCTACGCCACCGCGGCGTGGGCGTTCGCATTCGCCGCGGTCCACGTGTACTGGGCGGTGGGCGGGTCCCTGGGGCTGCCACCCGGGTTATCGGTGCGGGGCAACACCCCGCTGTTTGTGATCGACGTCATCGCGGTGCCGATGTGCGTGGCGGGCGGGGTCCTGGCGCTGGCGCTGGTCCGCCCGTTCGGGGCTCGACTGGCCCGCAAACCGCTGCTGGTGGGCGCCTGGGGGATGAGCGTGCTGTGCCTGGTGCACTCGGTGCCCGCCGTGCTGCAGGCCGCGCTCCTGCTCGTCAGCGGCGACGCGGACACCCTGACCGCTCCGGAGCGGTTCAGCTTCTTCGGCTACGAGCCGTACTGGTTCGTCGGCGGCGTCCTGACCGGGCTCGCCGCGTTCGGCTACCAGCGCGCGACTCGGGGGCGGTGACCGCACCGCTCGACGAGGTCCTCCTCGGCCGGGACCACCGAGCGCTTCCGCGCGACCGGCGGTTCCGGTCTGTCCAATGTGGCTTTCGACGAAGTCCGGGTACCGGCTCCGCCGCTGCTGGGCGCTGACCCGTTTCCCAGCGAGTTCAGGCGGGTGCGGCCATCTGTCCGGGGGAGTTCGGTTTCCGCCTGCGGAGGCCGGGTACCAGAGGACATGGGTGGTCCGACGTCGGCCGTGAGCGGCCGCGCTGTGTCCCGACCACCCCGCTCACCCCCGGGCCACGGCCCGGGGGCGCGTCCCACACCGGCGATCGAGGAGTCGACATCAAAGCACTGACCTGGCAGGGCAACGAGAAGGTCGAGGTCACCGAGGTCCCCGACCCGCGCATCGAGCAGCCCAACGACGCCATCATCCGCGTGACCTCCACCGCCATCTGCGGCTCCGACCTGCACCTCTACGGGGTCCTCGGCCCTTACCTCTCTCCCGGGGACGTGCTGGGGCACGAGGCCATGGGCGTTGTCGAAGAGGTCGGTCCGGAAGCGGCCGGGCACCTGTCGTTCGGGGACCGGGTCGTGGTGCCGTTCAACATCTCCTGCGGGCACTGCTGGATGTGCGGTCGGGGTTTGTTCGCGCAGTGCGAGACCACCCAGGTGCGCGTGGAGGGCAAGGGAGCGAGCCTGTTCGGGTACACCTCCCTCTACGGGTCCGTCCCCGGTGGACAGGCGGAGTACCTTCGGGTGCCGCAGGCCCAGTTCGGGCCGATCAAGATCCCCCACGGCACACCCGATGAGCAGTTCCTCTTCCTGTCCGACATCCTGCCCACCGCGTGGCAGGCCGTGCGCTACGCCGACGTGCCCGATGGTGGATCGGTTGCCGTGCTGGGCCTCGGTCCCGTCGGGCAGTTCGCGGCCCGCATCGCCAAGCACCTCGGGGCGTCCCGCGTCATCGGGGTCGACCGCGTGCCGGAGCGACTGGCCCTGGCCGCCAGGCACGGCGCCGAGACGGTGGACCTCGACGAGGTGGACGACGTCGCCGCCGCCCTGATCGAGATGGTGGACGGGCGCGGTCCGGACGCGACCATCGACGCCGTGGGTATGGAGGCGCACGGTGGTCGACTGGTGGCGCTGGCGCAGAAGGCCACCGGGTTGCTCCCGGACGCCATCGCCCAGAAGGTCACCGACAGGGTGGCCGTGGACCGGCTCGATGCCCTGCGCGCTGCCCTCAAGGGCGTGCGGCGCGCCGGCACCGTGTCCGTGTCCGGTGTGTACGGTGGCGAGGTCGACCCGTTGCCGGTGATGGAGATGTTCGACCGGGGCATCCAGTTGCGGATGGGCCAAGCGCACGTGCGCAGGTGGACCGACGAGATCCTGCCCTTGGTCCTCGACCCCGCCGATCCACTGGGCACCCTCGACCTCACCACGCACCGCCTGCCGCTGGACGACGCGGTGGCGGGTTACGAGATGTTCCGCGACAAGCGCGACGGCTGCGTGAAAGTGGTATTGGCACCGTGACCGCCCGGGTCGTGCTCGTCGTCGGTGCCAGCAGCGGCATCGGTTTGGCCTCGGCCGTCGCCTTCGCCGAGGGCGGTGATCACCTGGTGTTGGTCTCGCGCAGCGCCGACGCCCTCACCGTCGCCACGGCCGCTTGCCGGGACGCGGGTGCAGCCCACGTGGACGCCGTCCCCGACGACATCGCCGACCCGGGCGCTGCCGGTCGAATCGTCGCCCGAGTGCTTGAACGCCACGGGCGCTTGGACGTCGTCGTGCACACCGCGACGGTGATGGGTTACGGCACCGTGGAGACGATGCCCGCGGACGTCTTCACCACCATCGTCGACACCGCCGTGCATGGCACCCTGTATCTGGCGCGTGCGGTTCTGCCCGTCATGCGGCGCGCGGGAAAGGGCACGTTCATCGGCGTCAACTCGTTGCTCGGCTCCGTCACCGTGCCCGGCATGGGTGCCTATTCGACCGCGAAATGGGGCCAGCGCGCCGTGTTGCGCACCCTCCAGCAGGAGACGCGCGACGCGCCCCGGGTGAACGTCTGCATCGTCAGTCCGGGCAGCACCAACACCCCCGTCTACTACCAAGGCGCGAACTACACCGGACGGGAAGCACGTCCGCCGTGGCCCGTCCTCTCCCCGGAGCGGGTGGCCTCGGCCGTCGTCAAACTGGCGGACAAGCCGCGCAAGCACGTCTCGGCGGCGGTCGGGCCTGCCAACCCGCTCATCATCGCGGGCTTCCGCTTCCTGCCGTTCCTCTTCGACCTCCTGGTCAACCCGCTGTTCCGCCTGGCGGCCCTGACGCGAGAGGGGCGGCAGGCGTCACCGGGCAACGTCCACGAACCCGTCCCGGGGCAAGAACGCGTCCACGGGCGCTGGCCCGAACCCGAGCGCGGATCACGTCGGACCCGCTGAGGCCACGACCGCTGCTTGGCGAACTTTGCCCAAGTAGCGGTCAGTCGCGCCGGTGGCGACTCACGGCCTCGTCCGATGGGAACCATTCCACATGCCGGCACTCTTCGACGCCCCACCGGCAGCCTGGCCGTGCTGCCGCGATTTCGCTGTCCACACCCTCGTCCGCCTGGGTGACCCGACCCGCGCGGAGCGGCGGCCAGGCGACCCCCACACTCGCCTGGCCGCCGGAGGCCGATCCTTGTCCGCGTGGCCGCCAACGCGGCGTGCGGGGATGGCCTCCCGCAGCCGGTTCGGCCGGGTTCAGCGCGGTCCGGGCGTCCTCCCACGCCCGGACCGCTGCCGTCCCCGGTTCGCTTCGGCTCTCGCCGTGGTCGCGACCGGTGGGTCAGGTCGGCGAGCCCCGCACCGATCGGTGTCGGTGCGCTACCGCAGCTTGTAGGCCCGGATGACCGTCTGCTTCACCGTGCTGCCCCGGGAGTCCTCCGCGGCGGCCCGCAGCGACACCGAACCGGCGCCCTTCGGGTGGTCGAGGACCACGAGCGATTTGGCGACGACCGGGGCCGCGGCCCAGGTCTTGCCCTCGTCGTAGGAGACCTCGACGGTCAGGGTCCTGGGGAGCTCGACCTGGCCGGTCTCCTTCTCCAGCGTGACCGGCAGGTAGTAGCGGCCAGCCGGAGCCGTGTCCGCCGCGTCGAGCACGCCCTTGAAGCGGACCGCGGAGACCGGGACGGCCTCGTTGTCCGGACCGGACCTGAACGTCCAGGTGGCGTCGACGTGCGTGGCCAGGTCGTAGCCCCGGTCGCGGTCGGCGGTCGCGGCCACCGTGTAGGTGCCGGAGCCGTCGCCGACGGGGAACCGGCTCAGGCCACCCCCGGGGTTCTCACCGATGCGCGTGCCGTCCTTCGACAGCGTTGTCGCGCCCGTGTAGTCGCTGGACCCCCAGTTGCCCGCACCGTCGCCGAAAAGCCCGGGGTACACCAGGAGGGTGCCCTGGGACCGGGTGATCCCGAACCGGGGACCGGATTGCGCGGTCGGGCCGACGATCCCCGCGTTCATCCGACGCTGGGTGGTCGTGCCCGGCGTCAGCTTGAGCAGCGGTGTCCAGTACTCCCTCGGCAGCCGACCACCGAGGTAGGCGTAGGTCGCCCACAGCACGCCACCGTCGGTGTTGGCGAACTGCGTGGTCCCGGTGACCGCGGCGGGGACGACGGTCTGGACCCCGGACGACACGACGCCGGGGACCGAGGCGTACGGACTGACGGAAGGGGAGGAGTCCGGGGCCGCGTTCGCGAACGTGGTCTTCACCGTGGCGATGTCCGTCGCGCGGGGGTGCCTGGTCAGCCCGGTCGGGTAGTCGCCGGGGAAGGCGTAGAACAGGTCGTAGAAGCCCTTGTCCGAGGTGTACGTGCCCTCGACGAACGAGGCCGCCGGGGGGTTCTGGGGGTTCGGGCCGATCCTGGCGGTGCGGATCCTGCTGAAGTCGTCGACCGTCGTGTACGTGCCGTAGTCGCCGCGTGCCGTCTTCCCGGTCAGCCCGACCGTGCCCCCGACCTGGGTCGCGCCCGCGTCGGGCGGCCGAACGTCGATCGGCTTGGCGGTGCGGCTGTCGGCGACGATCTCGGTGTCGGCGGTGAGGTCGAGCGCCGGGTACACGACCGTCTGCACGGTGTTGGTCGGTGAGTCGACCAGGAACGCGTCGAACTCGTACTTGCCCCTGGGCAGGCGCAGGGTGAACACGCCGGTCGGGTCGCCGCCGCTGTAGACGCCCACGCCGTCGTAGTTGAACAGGTTCGCTCCCGCGTTGGCGGTCGGCTTGCCGTCGAGGCCGATCAGGGTCACCTTCACCGAGTAGCTCTCGACTTCGCGGTCGACGCCGATCGCGGTCCGGGTGGTCTGACCGCCGCCGGTGGCGACGATCGCGCCGCCGAAGAGCCCGTCAGCCGTGCCGACCCGCGTGTCGACGGTGGCCGTGGCCGCCGCCGTGCCGCCCGGGGGAACGGTGAGCCGCGCCGGGCTGACCGTGAACAGGCCCGCCGGGGCGGGCTTGCCGTCCGGGCCGAGGACGTCCGCGGTCAGGGTCAGGGTGACCGGCGCGGTCCCGCTGTTGCAGTAGGTGATCGCCCGGGCGACCGGGGTGTCGTCGGTGTGCGGCCACCGGGCGGTCGGCACGCTGACCGAGGCGGGCTCGGTGGTGACGGTCGCCGCCAGCGCCGCGGACACGTCGACGCGGCCTGCGCCCTGGGCGAACCCGTCCAGGCCCGGGGCGGGCCGGGCGGAGGCGGTCAGCGCCGCCTTGAGCTGCTGACCGGTCCAGTCCGGGTGCCGCTGCTTGAGCAGGGCGGCCGACCCGGTCACGTGCGGTGTGGCCATCGAGGTGCCGGACAGGGCGATGTAGCCGTCTTCGGCCGGGTCGCCGATGGTCGCCTGGGCGGCCTTGGCCGCGACGATGTTCTCGCCGGGCGCGGTGATGTCCGGCTTGAGGGCACCGTCGATGCGGGGCCCGCGGCTGGAGAACGACGAGAGCTTGTCCTCACGGCCCACCGAGCCGACGGTCAGTGCGGCGTCGGCGCTGCCGGGGGAGTCGATCGTCCGCGCCGCGCCGTTGTTGCCCGCGGCGACGACGAAGAGCTTGCCGGTACTGGCCGAGAGCCGGTTGACGGCCTCCTCCACCGGGTCGATCCCCGGGGTGTCCGCGCCGCCGAGGCTCAGGTTGACCACGTCCGCGCCCTGCGCCGTGGCCCACTCCATGCCCGCCACGATCCAGGACTGCAAGCCGTAGCCGTGGTCGTCGAGGACCTTGCCGTCGAGGATCCGCGCCCCGGACGCGATGCCCCGGTACTTGGCGCCGGTGCCCGCGATGATCGAGGCGACGTGCGTGCCGTGCCCGACCCGGTCGACGTTGTCCGCGCTGTCGGTGAAGTTGTGCTCGCCGATCTCCTGGCCCGCCAGGTCGGGGTGGGTCTGGTCGACGCCGGTGTCGAGGACCGCGACCGTCACGCCCCGCCCGGTCACCCCCGCCTGCCACGCCTGTGGTGCGCCGATCTGCGCGGCGCTGCGGTCGAGGCCCGCGGTCACCTTGCCGTCCAGCCACACCTTCCCGGTCGAGGCCAGCGCGTGCCAGGAACCCGCGAGGGCGGACTTCTCCGCGCTGAGCGCGCGGGCACCCACGGCGGGTAGGTCACGTGTGGCGCGCACCCCCGCCATCGCGGCGCGAGGCGCCGGTCCGGTCGCGATCAGCGGCAGGTCGCCGCGCCGGTTGTCGTAGCCCTGGTCGAGCAGGCCGGTGACGTCGAACAGCCGCGGGTCGAGCCTGCCCGCCGACAGCAGCCCCTGCGCGTCCGCCGGGATGACGTGCAGGTGACCGTTCTCGGTGAAGACCCGGAACGCGACGCCTTCGCGCCCGGCGGCGGCCCGCACCACCGGCCGCGCGCCGGGAGCGGACAGTTGTACCTGGTCACCGCTGAGGAGAGTCACGGTGTGAGCCAGGTCGGACGAGCCACCCACCGCCACCGCGGGTGCCGAGGCGGCGGGCAGGCCCGTGGACAAGAGTGTCACCGCGGTGCTGGCGATGACCACATGCGTGCGCCTTCGCACGAATACCTCCGGTCGTGAGCGGGCGACAGCAGAGGACCCGAAAGCCGGTTCCCCCCATGCCGGACCCCGATGGCGGAAGAGCCGTCCACCGCGTGGACAGTCTGCGATCCGCCCACCAACGGCACGCACCAGTGCGCCGCGAGGTTGCCCCGACCGACGAAATGATCGGCTTCTGCCTGTAGGCGGCCCTGCGGCCAGGGCCGTTGGGGCACAGCACAACCAGCACATCGACATCCGAACTCGTGATGGGTCCGCCACAGCTCGGCGCCGGTTTTCCGCTCCAGCACGACGGTCTCGGAGTCGTGGGAGATCAGCACGACGTCGTCGACGAGTCGGACCCGCTTGGTGGTGGTCCCCGGGCTCACCCAGAGTTGACGGCCGTCGGCGGGTCCAGGACGAGGTCGGGGACAGGTGCGCCGAGCGGCTTGCTCTTGACCAGGACCAACCCGCCCTCGACCCGGACGTCCCGACCGGGACCGACGGCACTGGGGACACCGTTGTCGCTGCGGCGTTCCCCCGATCACTCGAACAGATCAACACCGCAACCCGACGTGGAACTCGGGCAGCGCACCACGTCGGGAATCCGGATCTACTCGCGATGGCCGAGAACGGGGACGTAGCGGCCATTCTCGACGCCGGGTGTGATCATCGGGTATA
The DNA here is from genome assembly GCF_041897805.1 of Actinokineospora auranticolor. Classification (GTDB taxonomy): domain Bacteria; phylum Actinomycetota; class Actinomycetes; order Mycobacteriales; family Pseudonocardiaceae; genus Actinokineospora; species Actinokineospora auranticolor. Next base: position 6,560,608 of record NZ_CP154825.1, on the reverse strand, counting down.
GAGTGGCTCGGTGCACGGACGCATGTGGTTTGAGGGCAACCCGTGGTCGGAGGGCCATCGCATCAGGACTTTCGAGTGGGTCTGGGGACTGGACGAACAGGGTGCCCTCTGGTTCGATCCGCTCCTGATCACCAGGAACTACGACGCGGAGCGGATGCCGCCGGAACCGCCGGACAGCGACGACAAACGGGAATGGGACTCACCGGAGTTGTGGTCGGGCTACGTGGGCTGTCTGATGGAGCCCTTGGACTACCACGGCTTCCCCGTTGCCACCCCCGGCTCGCCGTTCAGCCTCACGGCCGCCGAACCCCGCGTGCTGACGCTCGACCCCCTGCCCGAGCCGCCGAATACCCGGCACGCGTTCCAATTGCAACTGCTCGGCCACGACACCTGCGCGGACCACCGCTTCGTCGTCACCCGCCAGCCGGACGGCCGTCACCGCATCGACTGGACGGCCCGCATCGCGTTGGTCTACGCGGGAGACGAGGAGTACAAGTACGCCTTCCGCGCCGAACTCCACGACTGCGTTCCCCTGCACGTGACCTACCCGTCGGAGATGAGGCCGGACGAGGCCCACGAGGCGCTCGCCGCAGTGGTGGACGTCCCAGAACGGTTCGTTCCCGCCGTGGCGCACACGCGGCCCGTGCTCAGCTACGCCAGACCGATCAGCGCACCTCCAGCACGCAGGTGGCCGTGGCGGTCACTGGGTGCACGCCGTCGTCCGCGTTCGGGGTGACCGCGTGAGGTTCCAGACCCGATGCACCGTGAGCGGACACCGTGCCCGGTCACACACCGCGGCCGGTGCGCTCCTGCAGCTCATCGATCAGCCGGGACGCCTCGGCCTTGGTCAACTCCTCGGCCACCTCAACCCCGGCTTCCTAGGCGAGGGTGTTCAGGTAGGACTCCTGCGGACCGGTCATCGGCTCGTCGCCGGTCGTCCAGTCGGCAGGGTCCTTCTCCGGGGTGCGCTCCGTCACGGCGTTGCTCCTCTCGTCTCGAACACGTGTGCAGATACCCCCGCCACGCTCGCCGCAAACGCGGGGTGTCCCCCTGACGGGTGCGGTGGACCTCGGCGCGCATGGCGAACAGTGCGCCGGCGTCGGCAGGGGTCGTCACGCAGACACCACCTCCGGCCGCCCACCACGACCGGCGAGGTTGGAGACGGTCAGGACCCCAGGAGAGTTGTCCGCCTGATTAGGACGGAGAGATCAACCGGGATTCGGTTGGTACAAAAGCACTTGCGCCAACGATGGGCAAGCCAACGGCGCGCGTGGGCCGAGTACACGGACCTGCTGCGGTCCCGGAAGCAAATGGTGATCACGAGGCCGGCAACGGGGAATCGAGGTGACCTTCGTCCGCGGTGCGGGTGATGATCCGGACGCGGAGGTCGTCCTCATCGTCGACGACGACCGCGTCCACATGATCTTCCTCGATCTCGACGGCAACCCCTGGTTCACCTGGCGACACCGCCAGTCGTTCGACCGCCTGCCAAATCGACAACGGCGGTCAACGCGACACACCAGCCTTGGCCGTGCTCGGCGACGCACTTCTCGCTATCAGTCGCGGAACCTGGTACGAGGCTTGACGACCGTCCCGCCATGGGGAGACGCCTCAGACCCGATGAGCTATCTGCCCGTGGTGCCCGCCGCGCGGCGGGCGCGGGTTTCCGGGTGATCAGCGGTCTTTCGATAAGGACCGGGAGCATTCCCGGCGTCGTCCGCGGACTTCCACGTCCCATGCCCGGGCAGGCTGGGCGCGGAGCCGAAGGAGTCGGCGCTCTGCCCGTAAGAACGAGCGCCGAATCGAGGTCCTCTGCCTAGACTGGCATGACACTGACCGCATCGACCGCCACGCCCTGAGCGCCACCACGGTGCAGACGGGCCGAGCGAGATCACATGGACAACGGCCACAGCCCCGATTGCATCCCGCGCCTTAGTCGACCCCCTGCTCGCCGTGCAGGCCGCGTACCAGCCCCAGTAGCTGCCCCCGGCCCACACGTTCGACCGGATCATCGACACCCGCGGCACCGAGTACGACCACCTGAGTGGTCACGACGAGCCGAAGTCCTACGAAGTCCATGACCGGCGTCACGATCCGGCTGACCGATGTCATGGTCGCTGGATCGAGAAAACGCTGGTCGTGCACGTGATCATCACTGGGAGCGAGGTGCGACCAAGACCTGGCCCGGAAACGGCGCTGTACCAACGAAAACAGCCCGACCCCTTCGGCATGGCGATTGGGGTCGGATCACGCTGCTCCCCACGTGCACCCCGAAACGATCAACGCCCCACCAACGTGATCCGCTGGCAGGGCGCTGACCTGCAAGTATAACCAGTGGGCGATACTGGGATCGAACCAGTGACCCCTTCGGTGTGAACTATGTACGGCATATCGCGTTGACCTGCGGAAATAGAATCTCCGCAGGTCAACGCCTGCTTATTTAGAGACGTTCAATGCAGTTCGGAGCTGTTCGGGAAGCAGTTCTGCTCCCCGTTTGCTCCCCGCAGTGCTCCCTGGTGCGAGTACGGTGCAACTGTCGGCCGTGTCTCTTGACGGCCGAGAGCGCTGCGGGGTTGAGCCGGGTTTCGATACCGCGGCGTTCGACGCCGTCCTCCCCGACTCCAGTATCGGGTCGCAAGAATCCACCGCACTGCACGCCAGCGAATGGTCGCGTCGAGCCGTTTGTCGGCATTATCCAGCGGGCACTCCCCGACCGCTCCTAATCGTCAACGAACTCCGCTGTGACCCAAACCGCAGTTTGGGCCGTTCAGTCGCGTTCTGGAGCCCCCAGGGGCTCCTACTCGCTCCGCCACGACCAGACGGCTCGGTATCGATGCCTGGCACGACCTCGATTCGCCGCCGACCAGTACTAGGAGGATTGATCACCGAGTACGAGCACGCTGCGACTCATTTCGCGGGTCAGAGTCATCGAGTCGGGTTTTGGAACCCCACAGGGCCTTGACCGCTCGACGGATGCGGGCGTTGACCGACTCGATGGCGTACGGTCCGGGCAGGGACAACCGCCGCGGCTACGCGTTGCGGCCGCAGGACCTCACCGCGGCCGACCGCATGCCGCGCACCGACTGGCCGTTCACGGTCGACGTGGCGGGACCTCCCGGCACGCCCCGCCGCCCGCTCCGACCCGTTCGCGGGAGGGGAGCCCATGACCGGTTCGCCCGTCACACGCAGCGGGAGGGGTCTGACTCGTCGGGCTTGTGGAAGTCCTTCTCACCCAAGTGCGTGAGGTGTGTGGAGAAGGCGCTGCCCCACCTCCCGTTCGTCAAGAATTCGTTGATGGCCCGGGTGAGTTCCTGGCACAGGGCGGTGCTGCCGTCGGGGATGCCGATGCCGTAGAACTCCTTGTCGTTGATCGGGTGATCGTCGTCCTCCCAGAACGCGGGGACCACCTTGCCGCCGGAGCGCGCGGCCGCGTACTCGGTGAGGATGCCCTGGTCCGTCATCACGCCGATGGTGTCGGTGTTCACGTCGGAGAAGGCGGCGAAGCACTCCGCCTGCGGCATCCGCCGGGCCTGGTGGTTGGAGTTCTCCTCTCCGGTCGTGCCGCTGCCCACGCACAGGTTCTCCGCCGGGATGCCCGGTTTTCCCCCGGTGACCTTGGCGCGCTTGGTGCTGTCTACGAGTACGCCAGAGCGGTCCCGGAAGTAGGGGCCTGCGAAGTCGATGGTCTGGTCGCGCTGCTGGCCCGGGTTCCGCGCGCTCTCACCGGACATCGAGAAGTTGGCGATGACCAGGTCCACCACCCCGTCGACGAGGGCGTTTTCGCGCTCGTTCGGTGCCAGTGGGTACCAGGAGATGTCGAAGTGGTACTTCTCGGCGAGGAAGGTCGCCAAGGCGGCGTCGAAACCGGTCGGGTGGTCCTTGGGTTCGCTCCACCCGGGCAGGGTGCCGTTGATGCCGATCACGACGGTGCCGGACAGGTAGCGCGCGGGCGAGTCGACCACCTGCGTCACCGCCACGAGGGAACCCGCGCCCACGGCCGCCGCGGCCAGCAGCGGGAGGAGGCGCTTCACCGGGCCCACCGCGCGGTCGTCACCGCTGTGAGGTAGCCCAGGACGGAACTGGGGAGCGCGGTCGCCGCCGCTTCCCAGAGCGGTGACCCGGTCGACCACAGCACGAGCGTCCCGGCCACGAGTATCACCGCGGCGGCGGTCCACCACCACCGATCGGCCCACGGGAAGTCCCTGCGCGGTCGCTTCGGTGCGATCGTGTTGCCGCCCGTCCCCGTCCCCTGGAAGAGCTTCAGCAGGCGCAGGGCTTCCTCGGACACGATCTTGCTGTCGTCGGTGGCGAGCTTGCTCACGTGGAACCGGACCTGGTCGTGCACGACCTGGCCACCGGTGTGGTGCAGCGCCGCCAACCTGCGCAACGCCTCCAAGCGCTCGGTGTTGGTGGAGCTGGCCATCAGCGCCAACACGTCGTCCGAGATGGCCGTGTGCGGTTCCTTCACCCGGTTTCGCACCACGGCGAGGCCGTCGATGGTGTCGCTGAGGTTGTGGCTCGGCCTCGGCAGGCCGTCCGCCTCCAGCCTGCGCTTGAGCAGGGGGAAGACCCGGGAAAGCGAGAGCAGCTCCCCGTACCCCGCGACGCCCCGGTCGAGCAACTCCAGCAGTGCACCGGTGAACGCCGTGTTGCGCTCCCCGGGCTTGGCCACCGCCCGGCTGTTCGGGTCCGCCGCGGCCAGGGTGTAGGCGCCGCCGATGTCGAACTGCTCGTCTGTGGGTCCCATCACCCCCTCGGGCAGGGCCAGGCCCGCGTGGCAGCAGTCGACGATGACGATGCGGTTCTGCGCCGGGCTGTCCCGCACTACCTCGCGGATGTCGTCGAAGGACAGCGCCTTGCGCCACCACCAGCTCGCCTGCATGTCGGTGCCGGGCAGGAGCAGCATCAGCTCACCGCTCGCGGGCTTCTTCGGCAGCGCGTGCGTGGCGATGTAGACCAGCAGCACGTCGCCCGCCTGCCCGGCGGCCTCGGCCAGGGTGTCCAGGATCTTGTCCGCGTCCTGCTCGTCGAGCAGGACCGTGCAGTTCGACCGGTCGAACCCGCCGATCTCGGAGTCGGTGAGGACGTCCACCAGGTCGGTGACGTTGTTGGCCACCGCGGGCAGGTCGTGCAGGTCCCCGCCGAAGGATGACGTGCCGATCAACACCACCTGGGAGCGCTCAGCGTTCGGCAGGCGCATCGCGCTCCCCGGCCGCGGCCAGCAGCAGCCGCGCGAGCCGCACCTCGTCGGTGGTTCGCTCGACCTCGACCTCCGTCACGGCCCCGGTCTCCGATGTCACCCGCAGAATCAGCTTCGCCCCCCGGTTCGCCGTCCGCACCGCCAGGTAGTTGCACACCGACCGCGCGATCATGGCCAGGGCGGGCACCGCCGCGGCGATGACGTACTCCGGCCCCATGCCGTCGCCGGGCACGGGCGGGCGATCCAGCCGGACGTGCGGCCGCAGGTCCCGCTCCCGCTCAAACCACGTCCACAGCTCATCGGTGTCCGCACCCGCCACCAACCCCACGCGCAACGCAGACTCCTCTCGGTTTGACTAGTGATCGAGTCTGCGCACGGACCGTTACAGGGCGACTCCACCATGGCCGTAAACCACCAGTCGGTGCTGCTCCGGTCAGTGGGGGAACACGGTTGCGCCAAGAGTTGAGTTTGTAGACTCAACCTTGTTCGCCAGGGCGAGGCGTTGGAGTGGGCAGGGGCGGCAGTCTTACGGTGCCGTTGACCTGCGGTTGGACGCAGTTGCAGGTCGTTGCGCTGCTCAGAGAGCCCTTATGTGTGAACCAAGGACGGCATGGTGCGCTGACCTGCGGAAACACAACTTCCGCAGGTCGGCGTGGCTCCGTTCAGAGTCGTTGGATGCAGTTCAGGGCCGCTGAGCGCGCTAGTCTGCTCCCCATTTGCTCCCGCGCTGCTCCCCGACCGCGGTTGTCACGTGCCGACTATGGCCGCTTGGGACTGTCCTGCGTGGAGCCGTACGCTGCCGCGGCGTGTTCGACGGCGGCGTAGGACACGCGTTCCTGTTCGAGTCGCACCGCACGGCCGAGGACGTCTTCGACCAGGTCGTTGTAGAGCGCGGCTTCGTCCAGCCACAGCGCGTCCAGGTAGCCGCTGACCGGGCTGGGCTCGTCGACCCAGTGGCTTTCATGCGCGAGGAGCGTGGCCCGGTCCATCAGCATCGACCGGCAGTGGCCGAAGATCTGGCGCACCCGGTTGAGGATCGCGAAGCCGTGGGTGTCGATGTCGCCCCAGTAGACGAGGTTCTTGCCGACCAGCCACCGCAATGGTTCCAGCCGGGAGGCGGCGTAGCCCTCGCCGAAGATCACGACAGCGTCCGGCACGGGCGGGAAGGCCAGGTAGCTGACCTCGTTCTCGACGACGAACACGGTGCGCGCCGTGGGCGGCCGGTCGGCCAGTTCGGGCACTCTGACGGCGAGTTCGCTGAAGCCGTCGCCGTCCGACAGCCGGCGGAACCGGACATACGCGGGTTTGGTGCGAAACTGGTACCGCCCGGCGAAGTCGGACGGTGGCCTGGTGCGGTCGACCCGGCGCTCCGGGAGTTGCCGGTCCAGCAACGCGGCCAGGATCGTGCGATGGCGCTCGATGAACTTGGTGTCGACGCCGGGCACGTCGACCTGCCGCAGATACATGTCGGGACGGGCGTGCGCGTCGATCCACCGCACGGTGTCGACCAGTCGGGTCCACCCGCCCTGGTGGCCGAGCACATCCATCGGCTTGACGACCATCCAGTCGGCGATCGCCGGCGCCCGTCGCCGGGTCGTGTCCAGCAGGCCCATGAAGGTCCGAACCTCGGCGTGGACGCCAAGCGCGGCCCACAACTGCTCGTAGGAGTCGACCCAGGCCCGAGCGGGTAGCTCGTTCGCGCCCAGGACACGGCCGCCGACCGTGCGCGTCTCGACCCGGAGATGCCGGACCCTGCGCCACTGGTCGATCCAGGCTCGCGCCTCGTCGAAGCGCGCGGCGGTGTCCTGTGCGCTCGGCCCGCGCAGGCCGACTGCCAGCGGCTCCCACGGGGCACCCGACGCGAGCCGGGACAGCAACTCGCCCCGGTCCCAACGTCGCCGCAGCCTGCTCACGACGTCACCGGGCACGGTCCAGGCGGAGGCTGCCGCCATCAGTCACCCCGTGCCGACGTGGACCCGAGGGCGTGCGCGAGCTGGCGGCGCTGGTACTCCTCAATAGTCAGGGTCTGCACCCGTGAGCAGTCACCGGTCTGGTTGTCCACGAATCCGACCGCCGCGACATAGGGCTCGATGACGTGGATCTTCTGCAACGGCGTGACGATGAGCAGTTGCAGGCCGAGGCGCCGGAACAGGTCGAGGGCGAACCGCGTCGACTCGTCCGAGCCCCGGCCGAACGCCTCGTCGATCACCACGAACCGGAACGTCTTCGACTTCGGCGCGCCCCAGTCGAGCTTGAACTGGTAGGCCAGCGACGCGGCCAGGATCGTATAGGCCAGCTTCTCCTTCTGGCCGCCCGACTTGCCGCCGGAATCGGTGTAGTTCTCGTGCTCGGTGTCGTCAGCCCGCCACCGCTCGGACGCGGCGAAGGTGAACCAGTTGCGCACGTCGGTGACCCGGCGGGTCCACAGCCGGTCGGGCTCGGTCTGGCCCTCCCGGCCCCGAAACCGCTCGATGAGCGCCTTGACCTGGAGGAACTTCTGCTCGGAGTACTGGTCCGACTCGTCGCCGTGCAGGGATCCGCTGGTGCAATCCCGCAGTTCCTTGCGGAAGTCGCGGATCTCGACGCTGACCGTGGGATGCGGTTCGAGCCGGATGAACCGGCCCGGGTTGTAGTCGATGTCCACCAGCGAGTCATTGATGGTCTCGATCCGCTGCTTGATCAGGTCGGCCTGCTTGGTCAGCTGGGAGTGGAACCCGGCGATGTCGCGGATGGTGTTGGTGTTGAGGTAGGTCTTGAACTCGGATTCGAACCGGGGCAGGTCATCCGAGGCGATCCGGTCGTGCAGGGCCCGGTACTCACCCGCGGACTGCACGGAGTTGTCGAAGTCCTCGGTCTCCAGCGGATACGCCTTGCGGAAGTCGCTCATCTTTCCGGTCGCCCGGTTCGCGACCTTGTTCTGCCGTCCGGTGAGTCGATCGATCTCCGTGGTGATGTCCTCGTTCACGTCGACGCGGCAGGTGTCGCAGTCCTCCGGGGTGGCCAGGCTTCTGGCTGCGACTCGCTTGTCCACCAAGGGAAAAGACGCCCGTGCGGACTCGCACGCGGGTTCGTCTAAGATGGTCTGTGTGTCGCGCAGTTGCCTCTCGGCGTCTTCGCGCTGGCCACTGAGCTTCCCGAGCCGCGTCTGCGCCGCACTCTGGGCGGTTTCCGCCTTCTTGATCTGTGCGCCGACGGCCGCCAGCTCCTGGGTGAGCTGTTTCAGCTCGTCCGACTGCTGTTCGAGGCCGCGCTTCTCGCCGTCGAGCTCGGCGATGCGGTTCACCGAGGACTGCCAGTCGATCTCGGTGAAGGAGCCGAACTCGGCCAGCAGGGTGAGCGTGGTGGCGAGCCGGCGCCTGCTCTCGAGGTCCTTGCCGACCCTGGCCGCCAGCCCGTCCAGCTCACGCCACCGGAGTTGCAGCCGGTTGGCCTGGTCGAGCAGCGTGTCCATCTTGGCCTGGTTGTCCCAGCCGAGCACGTAGTGACGGCGGTCGTCGATGCGACGGGCGTCGTCCTTCTCGTGCCGGCCGCGAGCGCCTTTGATCTGCCCGGCTTTGGTGATCGCCTTCGGGGCGCGCCGGAACTCAAGCATGGTGTCCACGCACTCGTAGTCGGCGCGGTGGGCCAGTTCGCGGTCCAGCCAGTCCGAGAACGGCGACTCCTTGATCTCCAGCTTGGTGCGCAGGGACCGCTCGGTCAGCGGGGAGGGCGCGGTCGGGCCCTGACGTCGGGGCACCCGGTAGTAGACGAGTTTGATGCCGAGGTGGCGGTCGTTAATCCAGTCGGACACCGCGTCGTAGTGATCGCTGCCCACCAGCATGGACAGGCCGAAGCCGTGCAGCAGCCGCTCGGCCGCGCCTTCCCACTCCGCGCAGTCGGCGCGCACCTGGATGAGCTCGCCGGTGAACGGGAGCGCGGCCGGGTCGACGTTCAGCTCCGCGCACAGCATCTCCCGCACGTCCAGACTGCGTTTGGGGATGTTGCTGCGCCGTTCGCGCAGGCTGAGCAGCTCCGCGTCCAGCTCCCTGGTCTCACCGTCGAGTTCCCTCCGCTCGACCGTGAGATCGGTGAGCTGGTTCTGGAGCTCGGCCTGCGCCTGGTCCAGGGAGCCTGCCAGGTCCGCGATGTCGCGCTGCCGGGCGGTGAACTGGGCGGGCTCGGTCACGGCGGGCAACGCCGCCGACGCCAGCAACTCGTGGTAACGGGCGTGCCGTACCTGCCGGCGGTCGCGTTCCTGCTCCTCGGTCGCGATGTCGGCTTCGAGTTGGGCGATGCGGTCGCCACCGGAGCCCGCGCGTCGCACGGTGAGGTCCGTTTCCTTACGGCGCAACCGATCGAGTTCGCCTTTCGTCGAATCCAGTTCGGTCTGATGTGCGCCGATCTCGATGGTGAGCGCGGCGACCCGGGCGTCGAGCAACGTCGCCTTCCGGTCGGCGCAGTAGAACCGCAGTGCGTCGCGTTCGGCCTTGACCGCCCCGATCCGCCGGTCGAACTCGTCGTATGCGTCGCAGTCGGCGAGCAGCGGTTCGAGCTGGGTGAGCTGGGTACGGGCCTTGAGCACCGCCTCGTGCGCTCGGGTCAGGTCCTCGAAGTGGCGGACCAGCCGGTCGGTCCAGTCGGCGGCGTCGAACGGCTCCAGCATGTGCGAGCGGACGAAGTCGTTGAGGTTGCCGACCGACTTCATCGACACCGTCTGGTGGAACAGCTCCATCGCCTGCTCGGAGTCGACGCCCAGCCGCCGGCAGAAGTCCTTGCTGTAGGCGGGGAAATGGTCGTGGACGCGGACGCCCTGCTTACGCAGCCTGCGCTTGAGCGCCGCGATGTCCCCGCCGAACTCGGTGAAGTCACCCGCGATGGTGAGGCCGCGCTCCGCGGTGGCGAAGAAGCGGTCGGGCTGGCCGACGGAGGCGTCGCGGAACCAGAACACCTGCGCCAGCGTCACCGTCGAGTCGTAGCCGCGATTGACAAAGACGCCGAGGACAACCGAGAACGCACGCCGGTCCCGCAGTCCGACCGGCCGGGAGGCGCCGGTCGCCTCGTTGCGCTCGGCCTTGTAGTAGCCCAGGACGTAGGACCGCAGGTGTCGCTCCTTCGCCTCGGCGCCGGCTGCCTTGTTGTAGGAGATGCGGTGGGCGGGCAGCAGCAGCGTGGTGATCGCGTCCACGATGGTGGACTTGCCGGAGCCGATGTCGCCCGTCAGCAGGCTGTTGCGGCCCTCCGGGTGGAATGTCCACACCCGCTGGTCGAAGGTGCCCCAGTTGTACACCTCCAAGCGGTCGAGGCGATAGCCGGCGAGGTCGGCCCCCTCGGCGTCGAGACTGGGCACAGTGGACGGACCCGCCATCAGTCCTCGCCCTCCCCGTCTAGCAGTGCGGTGTAGTCGGCGAGCCGCTGGTCGAACTCGGACAGCCACTGTCCGTCGACGAACGCCTTGAGGATGCGCCGCACCTCGTACGCGACCTCCTGCCCGGTGATCCGCCGCAGGAACCCGAGCTCGACGATCTTGGTGAGGTGGGTGTCGATCTGATCGACCAGCCGCGCCTCGTTGCTGCTCTCGGGCAGGAACATGCGCACCATCTCGACCAGCTGCTCCCGGGTGAGGACCAGTCGTGTCTCCGCGCCGGAGGCGTCGAACTCCGCCAGCTTCTTACGCAGCAGCGCCAACACCAGGCTCACGTGGAAGGACAGAGCACGTCGTGGGATCAGCCGCGGCAGCGGCCCGTCCTCCTCGTCGTCCAACTTCGACCGCAGGAAGGCGTAACCCTCGGCCTCGTCGATCACAACGGTCAGCCCCATGACTCCGACGTAGTCACGCACCTGGGCCTGGAGCGGCAGCAGATGGCGCCACACCTTCTCGTGGCTGTCCGCGTAGACCACCCCCTTCATCAGGTGGGTGACGACCAGCGGCAGGTCGAGTTCGTCCCGGCGTATCGACGTGGTCACGCCCCCATGCTAGGCAGCACCACCGACAAGACCGCGGCCGGCGACCCGCGTGAAGGTCACCCGGGGAATGGTGGCGACCCGGGCCGTACCGGTCTCGTCGACCCATTCCACCTGCTCGCGCGCGGTCTCGTCGAAGACGACCTGGAACGCCGGGTCACCCAGCGAGAGGTAGCCGACCAGCTCGGCCATGCCCTGCTCCAGCGGCCGGCGCGCCAGCACCTCGCCCAGCCCGACCTGGGCACGTTCCCGCAGCTCGCCGCGCACGATCCCGGACAGCCGCTCACGGTCCACGTAGACCTGTTCGAACAGCGGCGAGGCGTCGAGGTCCTCGTCGGCCGCGGTGATGCCCCCGCTGTCCAGGGGAACCTTCACCTTGGGCGTGTAGAGCGGCCGTTCCATGGGCAGCGCCACGGTCGGGGCCGTGCCGTCGAGGTCACAGGTGATCGTCGGCGTCGGGTGTTCACGCAGTTTGAGCGCGGAGGACTCGATGCTATGCAGGATGTCCATCACCCGGCGGTTCTCCAGCCACACCTGGTCGTCGAGGAATCGCCGCAGTTGCTCCGACAGCAGCCGCACCGTCGCCTGGGTGCGTTCAGCCGCGTCGAGCCAGTCGTGGTGGACATGGCGCATGCGGGGGTCGGGCTCGCCGACGGCCTCCAGAGACTGCACCTTCGCGAGCAGCTCGGCGAGCTCCAGCTGGCGCTCGTGGGAGAGGAGGAAGTCGTAGAACGCCTGGAAGCTGCGGCCCTGGTCGGAGTCGGCGATGGTGGTGCGGTTGCCGACCACCTCGTCGAGCAGCTGGCCCTTGCTGCCCTGCCAGCCGGCTATGCGCTCGCGAAGCGCCCGGTCCAGGCCGCGGAAGTTGGCCTCGACCTCGCGGAAGTCGGCCAGCAGTTCGCGGGCGGTCGCGGCGAACTGCTGGTAGCGATCCCGCTGGGCCGAGACGTCGAGGACGGCGAACTCCCCGCCCGCGACCCGGTTGATCTCCGCGTCGATCTCGGACCGTCGCCGGCGCAGTTCGGCCAGTCGCGTGTCCGGGTCGGTCTCGGCGCCGTACGCCATCTGCCGCAGCAGCTCGAAGATCGTGTTCAGGCGCGACTCGGTGCCCACGAACGAGCGTTCCCGAAGCGAGTCCACCCAGGTCAGGGCCTTCTCCACGGCCACGGTCGCGTCGAAGTGCACCTCGTCGGAGCCGGCCGGATAGTACTTGCGCAGCCAGCCGTTCGCCGGTGCCGCCCAGTCGTCGAGGTAGGCCTTCGCGGACTTGGGGAAGGAGCCGTCGCCGAGCCGCTCGTTGAGGGCGTACAACTCGTCGTCCAGCCTGCTGATCAACTCGGTGGCCGAGATCGACCGGACGTTGTCGTCGACGAAGACCTTGCCAAGAAAACCGAGCACGAGCGGCGCGTTGTCGGCGCGCAACAACCGCCACGCCGGCTCGTTGCGACGCAGATGGTCGAGGCCCTCGAAATCCATCAACGGTGGCGGCTTCCTGATCGATGTGGGGCGGGTCGAGTCCGCCGGTCGAGTCTAGGACGGCAGCACGTAGCCGAGCCGGAGCAGGGTTTTGCGGAATTTCGGCTCCTGGCCGGGTGCGATGGCCAGGTGTCGGTCGCCGATGGGGCGGCACAGCGCGCGCAGACCGCGATCGTGGGTAATGAGCGCGGCCAGCGCCGGATCGGCGCACTCGATCACGCGCAAGCGGCCGAGGTCGGTGAGCTGTGCGGCGCGTCGACGGACGTCCTTGACCAGGGTGGTCAGCGTGCCGGGCAGGTCGTGTTCGGCCCGTTGGGTCAGGAAGGTGGTGAACTCGGTGAGGTCGCGGCCGGTGCCGATGGCGGTGAGCAGGGTCGTCGAGGAGACGGTCCAGACGCGGTCGGCGGTCTGCTCGGCGTAGGCGGACAGCAGTAGCCGGTCGGCGGCGGGGAGTTCGCCGGTGGCGACGACGTCGAGGTTGGGCAGCACCTTCAACGGTGGAGCTCCGGCCGCGGCCGGAGCGGTCGGGTGGTAGGTGTCGGTCAGTCCGAGGGCGTAGGTGCCCAGCGCGTTGAGCCGGATCGCCAGCAGACCGTCATAGCGGCTGAGCGCGTCCAGGTCGTCGCCGCCCCAGTTGTCGCGGAAGTCGTCGCGCGCGCCGTCGGGGTGGACGAAGTCCAGATCGATCAGTCCGAGGGTGCCGGCGTACTCGAACAGCACGGCGAGGGTGTAGCGGCCTTCCAGGAGCGTCCAGTCGTGGAAGCCGTCATAGCCGAGGCTGCCGTACTCCGGGTCTTGGAGGCAGAGCCGCCACAGCGCTCTGTCGGTGCGGGCGATGGTGGGGCTCATGTTGCCGCGGCGCATGATCGTGAACAGGGTGTCGATCTCGATCCACTCGCCGGGCGGGCAGGTCGCCAGCGCCTTGGCGACCGTCTGACGACGGGGTTTGGCCGCGGTGAGCACGTTGCGGATGCCCTGGCCCTTGATCTGGTCGATCCGGCTGAACTCGTCGATCACCGCGTGGGTGAGCCAGCGCTGCCACAGTCCGCGGATGGTCTCGGCCGGTGGGTTGCCGAGCGCGGCCCGGCCCTTCGGGGTCAACCGAAGGCGGGTGCCGTCCAGGCCGGCGAGCCCGCCGGCCTGGAGCAGCAGAGGCCAAGCGAACGCCGCGATGGGTTCGTCGGGATAGAAGTCGCCGTGCGCGAGGTGCGCGGTGACGGTGCGGATGGTCGCCGCCGACGGGCGGTGGGTCTTCTCGCTGCACTTCACCTGGCCGGCGGCGCACAATTCGAGCACCGCCTGGAGATTGGCCAACGCTTCCTGCTCGGTCGGCCATTCCTGGGGTTTGTCGTTGTTCTGCATTCATGCACCTCGTAGCCAGTAGCGGTAGGCGTCGATACACTCCGCGCCCTCCGGCGGCGGTGTGGGCAGCGGCAGATCGAGAATCGGGATGCGCTGTTTCGCCCGGCCGCGCGTGCAGACAGCGGTGACCTGGTCGTCTTCACCTAGAACGACGCCGGTGACAGCGACGTCCACACCCAGAACTTCGGTGTGGAACGGCACCATCAGCTTGTTCTCCAACATCGTGTAGAAGCCGGTGACGCACTCACTGTCGTTGTAGCAGTCGACGGTCGCCTCGGCGATCAGGGCATCGATCGTCGCCCGTTTCGATCGGCTCATCTGGCCAGTTTTCCAGCTGGGTGGCGGAGCGCTACGGGCCGGGTGACACCCTGTGGGGTTCCAGAAGTCGGCCCACGCATCTGACCTGCGACGATGACATATGGCGGCACGGCATGATCGCTGGCCATGGGGCTGGCCGAAGCGGTTGAGACCAAGGTGGACAACTAGGTGCTCACCGACCGTACGGCTCCTGGGCCTACGAGGTGCCAGAGGTCGCGCGGAGTTGCTGAGCGGCGGTGGCCGCCCGTTGGCGGTCGTCGGGCAGGATCTCGGGTCGTGATGTTTCGGTTGGTGTATGTGGTGTTTCTTCGGCTTGGTGGGGTGGCTGGTCCTGATGGGGCGATCGTCGGCGTCGAAGGACGTGGAGCTGCTGGTGCTGCGCCACGAGGTTGCCGTGTTGCGCAGGGCGGTTCCGCGGCCTCGGTTGAGTTGGACGGATCGTGCTGTGTTCGCCGCGTTGACTCGCTGGTTGCCGCGGTCTCTGCGTGAGTGTCGGTTGGTGACGCCTGGGACGTTGCTGCGATGGCATCGGCGCCTGGTGGCCACGAAGTGGACCCAAACACGCGGGACGGGCCGCCCGCGTGCGGACGAAGCGGTTGTGGGGTTGATCGAGCGGATGGCGCGGGAGAACGCGGGCTGGGGCTATCGCCGGATCCAGGGTGAGTTGCTCAAGCTGGGGCATCGCGTCGCGGCGTCGACCATCCGCCGAGTGCTCAAGCGACTGCGGATACCGCCCGCACCCAGGCGCGTCGACGACCTGTCCTGGCGGAGGTTTTTACGCGCTCAAGCGGGGAGCCTGTTGGCGTGTGACTTCTTCCACATCGACTGCGCCGTCACACTGAAGCGGATCTACGTGTTCTTCGTACTCGAAGTCGGTACCCGCTATGTCCACATCCTCGGTACGACCACCAACCCCGACGGGCCGTGGACAACCCAGCAAGCCCGAAATCTGCTCATGGAACTCGGTGGGAAATCCGAGGCTTTTCGATTCCTGATCCGCGACCGCGGCGGGCAATTCACCGCGGCCTTCGACACCGTCCTCGCCGACCCTGGCATCGAAGTCCTGAAGATCCCACCCCGCTGCCCCCGGGCGAACGGTCACGCCGAGCGGTTCGTCGGCACCATCCGGCGAGAACTCACCGACAGACTCCTGATCGTCAACGAACGCCACCTGAGATCAGTGTTGAACCGCTACGCCCGGCACTACAACCACCGACGTCCCCACCAAGGGCTCCTACTCGCTCCACCACGACCAGACCGCTCGGTATCCATACCTGGCACGACCTCGATACGCCGCCGACCGGTACTCGAAGGATTGATCAACGAGTACGAGCCCGCTGCGGCCTAAAAACCAGGTCACCGAAGTGCTCGAACCGTTGGGCCACCTGGGGATCGAGTGTGGCCAGGGTGGACCCGGCGGCGAACGCGGCCAGGTAGGGGTTGGCGTGGGTGAGGTGGCAGGTCGCGTAGAGCACCACGGCGATCGCCAACGGCCCCAGCGCCTGCAACCGGGGCTCGGCGGTGAGCAGCCGGGTCCGCCACGCCAGCGCGATCGCGGCCGGGATCACCACCCCCACCGCCAGTCCGCCGACCAACTCCAGGGCCACGACGCCCAGGTGCGACTCGTTCCCGGAGGCGGTGGCGAGGAAGATCAGCACGAACGGCAGGGCGAGTCCGTCGTTGAGCCCGGACTCGACGTTGAGCAGTCGCCGCAGCCGCACCGGGACGTCGTCGCGGCCGACGATCGCGGAGGCGAACACCGGGTCGGTCGGTGACAGGATCGCACCCACCAGCAACGCGGTCGGCCAGTCCAGACCGGCGAGGAAGTGCGCGGGAACGGCGATGCCGATCATGGTCAACGGCATGCCCAGGCCCAAGGCTCGACCAGACACCCGCCACCCGTCGCGCAGGGCGGGCAGGCTCGCGCGCTGCCCGTCGGTGAACAGCACCGTGAACAGCGCGACATCGGCCAAGGCGGTCACGAACCCGCCGTCGGAGGGGATGTTCACCACGCCGAAACCACCGCTGCCCAGCAGCGCTCCCGCCACCAGGAACATCAGCGCCGTGGACAGCACCGTGCGCGCCGCGAGCCCGGACAACGACACACTCAGCAGCAGGACCAAGCCGAAGGCCAGCACCAGCGCCACGAATCACCCCATCGCACGGCGAACCGCCCGACACGGCGTGCCGGGCGTGCCGACCAGACTTCCCGGCGCTCCACCGAGCAATCTGCCCCATACCCACCCCGGGCGCAACCGGTCGCCTCAGCGCCGGGTCACCGCGGCGGACGGGCCCCGAACCGGAAATGCGTACCCGTGTCGATCACGTCCAGAACCTTCCCGTCCAACTCCTGGGCGGACTCGGCGTCCAGGAAGACCCGGACACCGTCGCGGCCCAGGACGACCAGGTCGTCCGCCGACGGTTCGTCCACCACGGCCATGTCGTACTTGGGACGCGCGGGTCCCCGCCACGTGATCCGAAGACCGCCACGCTGACCGACCCCCGCGGCATCGGTCAGCGTCCGGATGGCCGCCGCAGCGCCCGTGTCGATATCCACTCCACACCTCCGCTGGGCGACTCGATTCCGTGACTTGACGATAAACGCGATCGCGGCCCGTTCGGGCCGCACCGAAGACCCTTCGCGAAAACGTAAAGAACCGAGGCGGTGCCCCCGTCGACAACTTGACGAGTTGATGACAAAAGCCGGCACATCCTGCTTCGGGCTGGTGATCTGGTCCGGTCATCCGATAAAACTCCCGGTGGCAGGCGGATGAGGCGCGCGCAGCCCTCGAAGTCCGGTCGGTCGGTCGGTCGGCGTTACTTCACAGACCTTGGGCGAGGCTGTGTGGGCATAGCAGCCGTCGAACGCCCGGTCTGACCGGATGAGACTCATCCGCCTGCTCGCCCGTCTTCCACGTCGCGCGGCTGCGGTGCTGCCTTCCACACCCGGAGCAACGGTGAGCACGGCGATTTCGCGGTCGATCGTCACACGATCGCAAAACAGTGTCCCGGACGAGCGCAACAACGGCCCCCGAGGATGGCGCTGACCGCAAGCCAGGCGGCCCGAGGACGAGCACTCGACCCCGCGGCGCCGACCAGTGGAGGAACAGGTGAACAACATCCTCGGCGAACCCCACACGGTGCCCACCCCGCGGAGCGCGCCCTCGATCCCGCACCGGCGCGACCACTGCGCGGAACCCACCCTCGCCGAACTGCGCGACTGCGTGGGTGACGTCTTCCTGCACCGCCCGGCGACCAAGTCCGACATGCTCAACGCCGCCCTCGGGTGCGCCGCCCGCCCGGAGGTGTTCGCCACCATCAACCGGCTGCCGGAACGGCGCTACACCAGCCTCGCCGACGTCTGGTCGAGCCTCGCCCGGACCGACGGCCGCGCTGGCGGAGACAAGGAGGCGTGATGGAGATGAGACGGCCCTTCGTCCGCTTCACCATCCGCCGCGCCGAAGTCGCCTCGGCCGTGCAGAACGCCTTCACCGGCACACCCGTCCCCCGCGACACCCTGGTCGACGCCGCGCACGAACTCGGCGCCTCCACCGAGGTGTTCGCCGCCCTCGGCCTGCTCCCCGACCGCACCTACCTCTCCGTCGCCGACATCTGGTCGACGCTGGTCGCCACCGCGAGGACCACGGGTGATCCGCGGTCCCACGAGTCCCACGCTGCCTGAACAACCCAGGGAATTCCTCTGATGACCTCCGCCGACGACGGACCACCGCCGACAGAAGCCGACGACCACCTGCTGCGGTCGTTGAACGAACTGATGGACAGGGCCCGAGAGCTCGACGAGCGCATCCGCGAGCACCGCGCGCGCACGGCGGGCACGAGTGCGTCGGCGGCCGAGTCCTCCGACGACGAGTCCCTCCCGCAGGCGTGAATCCGCAGAGGATCGGACGGTGCCTTGGGCGCGACGAACGGACACCACGACGCCGCCATCGCGCGGGTACCCTGCTGGGCGAGAGGTGGACCCTGGCGATCCTGCGGGAACTGTTCCGCGGCAGGACGAGCAGTGCGCAGCTGGTTGGATGTTTCCCCTACCTGTCGAAAGCCGTTGTGAGGAAGCGACTGCGGGCGCTGCTCCAAGCCGGAGTCGTGGAACGGTCACGATCTCGCGACCAGTACCGGCTGACCGCGTCCGGTGAGGAGCTGCGCCCGCTGGTCGAAGGTCTCGGCGCTTGGGGCAGGCGCTGGTTGCCCAGGCCCACCTCCGCGCAGGTGGAGGTGACCGCGCTGATCCACGAGATCGCCCAAGGCGCGCCGGGGAACGACATCGATGTCCCGCTGTGGATCGACATCGTGGACGCAGGCGAGCACAGGCATTGGTCGATCGGCCCCGAGCGGGGGAAAGCCTTCGCGCACAAGGGAGAACCGAGGGCGGACACCGGTGTCCGCCTTACCACGACGGTGACCGCGCTCGTCGGGGTCTGGCTCGGCCACACCACGATGCGCGCGGCGCTGCGCGAGCACACCATGGTGGTCCGCGGTCGGCCGGAACACGTCCGCGGGCTCGTGTCCCTGCTGCACCGCGGTCGGGAACACTGACCCTGGTCGGCGCGTGGATGCCGTTACAGGCCGGTGGTGTGAAGGTGTTCACCACCGTCATCCGAACGCAATGCGACCGCGCGACCCGCCGCAACACAGAGTCCGCACACTCGATGGCACGTGGTTCGCGGACCACGTGGTCACCGTCCGGGGCGAGCGTGGTGCGGCAGTGTCCTGCAACACTGCCGCACCACGTGGTTCGGACGTGTCCAGGTGCTCAGGTCTTCGCGAAGGCGCTGTCGAGCCAGCCCGGTTGTTGCCAGTCGACCACCTTGCCGTTCACCACCACGGTGGGTGTGCCGAAGCGGCTGCCTTGTTGATCCGTCCGTCGCAGCGCGGGGTCGTTCTCGGCCGCGGTGAGGTTGCGCGTGATCTGTTGCGCGAACGCCCCGGTCTCGACCAATCGGTCGGACTCGGGCCCGGTCACGCCGAGGCGGTCGGCGAAGCTATCGAGTTGGTCCTGTAAACGGCAACCTTAGAAGGTGGACACGATGTGACACCCGCCCCAGTACTTGCGCCGGCGCAGTTGTTTGGCGACGCGCGTTCACTTCAGTGACATGCGTCATAGGCCACCCTGTGTCCTGCGAGTGCCTCACCAGCTGTCGAGGGCGACACCAACCACGTCCATCCCACCCGCAACAGGTCGAGAAAACGCTGGTCAGGAGCGTGATCATTCTCGGGGAGCAGAGCGTGAAGCCGGATCGGCCTGAAAACGACGCTGTGCCAACGAAAACGGCCTGACCCCTTCGGTATGGCGATTGGGGTCAGATCACGCTGCTCCCCACGTGCTCCCCGAAACGATCAACGCCCCACCAACGTGATCCGTTGGCAGGGCGTTGACCTGCATGTATAACCAGTGGGCGATACTGGGATCGAACCAGTGACCCCTTCGGTGTGAACGAAGTGCTCTCCCGCTGAGCTAATCGCCCGTTGCGGCTGGTGCCGCAGCGACGTGGGGAAGCTTAGCAGGATGGTCTTGGTTAGGTGAAAAGGGGGGAGGTCAGCCAGGGCCAGTGGATGCCGAACCAGCCTCCGACCAGGGCGAATCCGTTGAGGATCCAGATGGTGGCGACGACGATGAGGCCCGTCAGGGCGAAGACCAAGAGGCGGACGGCGAGGCTCTGCCGCTTGAGCCACTCCGTCCACGCGTCGTATTTGCCGCGGGCGTAGGTGAGGGCTCGGTGGGCCCAGGCGAACTCGACGGCGAGGATGGCCAGGCCCAGGAAGACCACGACCCAGCCGGGGCCTGGGTAGGGGATCATCACTATCCCGCCGACCAGGACCAGTCCACCGACCAGTCCAACGCCGACGCGCCAGACGGTGCGGGTCGCGTTGTTCCGGTTGGCCCACGCCGGACGCATCGCGCCTTTCTCGTACGTCTCTCCGGCCACCTGCGCACCACCCTCCCCGTGGGTCTTCCTCCATTGTGCTGCGCCCGCTCGGGTGCGGCACGGCCAACGGCCTTAACCCAGCTGTGACCTGCGGGAAGGTGGCTCCTGCCACAGCCGGGAGCTGCCTTCCCAGGTCAGCGCGGCATCGCCCGCCGATGAGGAAAACCGGGAACGAACATTCGTGCTCATGCCGCTACCACCCCGGCCGAAAACCAGCCAGTATGGAGAAGTCGCTAGCAGGTTCGTCACTCTGCGAAGCGGCGTGACTGCCCTGCGCTACGGGGAGTGGACCGGACGGGTGATGTCCCCCGGTTCCGCGTCCCGGACCCGGCGTGGTGGCGTCACATAGAAGGGACTCAGTCGTTTGGCTGGGAGGGGAGCAGAAGGGTAGCGACGATGCGAAACGATCACGTCACGCTGCGGTCGACCGCGGTGTTCGACCTGCTTGCGCCGAGGACCCCCGCGGTCCCGGTGAAGGTCGAGCTGCGCTACGACACGCGTGACCCGTACGCGGTGGTCGCGGCGTTCCGCACCGGCCGCGCCGGGTGGGTCGAGTGGGTGTTCGCCCGCGACCTGCTCGCCGACGGCCTGATCGCCGAGGCGGGGGATGGCGACGTCCGCATCCGCCCCGCCGTCGACGACCCCGAGGTCGTGGTGATCGAGCTCAGCTCCCCGTCCGGGCACGCGGTGTTCGAGGCCTCCGCCCAGGAACTCGCCGACTTCCTCGACCGCACCTACGACGTGGTCGTCCCCGGCAACGAGCACCTGTGGGTCGACGTCGACGAGGCGCTCACCCACTTGATCTCCACCGACCTGACCTGAGCAAACACCGACATCCGACCCCCGATTTGGAACCACGAACGGGCGTCGGATAGAGTTCCACTCGCACCACGGAGAACGGAACGCGGTGGGAAAGTCCGGCAATCCCGGATACTATCCCCTGTGAGCCAAGATCCAGTGGCTTGCGGACGTAGCGCAGCTGGTAGCGCATCACCTTGCCAAGGTGAGGGTCGCGGGTTCGAATCCCGTCGTCCGCTCGGAAGCGGTTCGGCCACAGTGCCGGCCCCCCGTGGGCCCAGCCTTCGGGTTCCGGCGGAGTGGCCGAGTGGCTTAGGCAAGGGCCTGCAAAGCCCTGTACGCGGGTTCGATTCCCGCCTCCGCCTCGGGCGATTAGCTCAGTGGGAGAGCACTACCTTGACACGGTAGGGGTCACTGGTTCAATCCCAGTATCGCCCACCAGTTATCTACACTGGTCACAAGCCCCGCCCCCTCATGAGGGGGCGGGGCTTCAGTGATTGGGAGACGGCGGGATTCTTCGAGGATCTGCTTGTGCGTGGCCTCGGTCATATGGTCGTAGGTGCGGCCGATCCCCTTCATCCTCTGCCTCGATCGCGTCCGACGGGTGACCTCTGGGGCGCCGTCCTCGGTCAGCCGTGGCGGCTTTGGTGGAGGGTGAACCACGGCAGGATCGCCGGGATGGGATCCGCCGCGGTGGGCGCATCGGGGTTCACGTCATCCCGGGGCCGTCGCCAGAACCGCTGCCGGCAGTTCGGCCGTCGCCATGGGTGTCCTTCGGGAGTGGCGAACGCGTCGTGGTGGCTGCCGGGCAGCAGGTCCGGGTCGCCGGGGCTGGAGTTGGGGCACCACGTGGCTCTGGGAGGTCAGTGGCGCGCGTCCGCGATACCGAGTCCGACGCGTTGTTCACCGGGCGGGTCGGGGGTTCGGGTGTTCCGGGACGTTGACCTCGAGCAAGGGGATCGGATCACGGCCGAGTTGGTCGCCGAGGTGGACGGGCCAGGCCCACCTCCGAGGTGTCGCGGCCCGAGTGGTTCATGGTCGCTACCGCGAGATGTGGGCGTGTGCAGCACCGCGGAAGACCGCCTGGACGTGCTCGCCGCCGAGTCCGATGCCTGGTTCGGACAGGACGACCCGCGGACCCGCGAGCCGCACGTGCGGCACACCAGGACCCGGTTGATGACCAGGCAGCCGCACCGGGCGCTGGAAGTGCCGCACGACCCGGTTCGGTCTCGGTCTCGCCGCGTACGGCTTGGGCACACGGCGGAGGCGGGCACCCCCGACCGGTGCCGTGGCGCGAGAGCCTTGGGTGGATCGCCGAGCAGGCGCTGGAGATGACGGTGCTGCACAACGCCATCCGCGCCATGCCGAGGTTCCTGGCCCTCGGGGTCCTCCGCTTCCGCAGGCCCGGGTAGGTCCGGTCGTGTGAACGGCGCTGCGGCGGTCGGGTGAAGTGTGGTCGCCCAGTCGTGACACGCCCCCGCGAACGGCATGGTCCTGTACCGCGTGCGGGCCAGGATGGTCCGCGGGGCGCCGCCAGTTCCCGGCTGGCGCCCGGGAAGGACCGGCGCGATGACCACTGCGGAAGACCTCGTCAGAGACCTGAAGCCGCTGCGCAAGGGGCGCGGTCTCGATGGCCCGCGCGCCGCGGCGCAGATCACCGCGCAGGTCCGCGTGGTCTTCGCGCTGGACGGGGAAAGCGGCGCCGCCGTGGAGCTGGCCGACCGGCTGCGCGAACTCGCCGCGCACCTCCCGCCCGACCTCCGGCTGGCCGTGCTCGCCGCCTACGCGCTGACCGAGCACACCAGGCTGCCCACCCTCAAGGAGCGCCTCGACCTGGTGGAGCGGGAACTAGAGCGGGACACCCGCACGGTTGTCCGGCGCGTGGACGAGGGGTTGCTGCTCATCGCCGAGGCCGCGATCGCCCGGTGGCGGCCGGTGCCGGACGACGAGCGGGCCGGGACCCCTTGGCGCACCACGGCGTTGTCCTGCGCCGTGGTCATGGACCAGCCGACACCGCAGGTGTACGAGACACGGCGGGTGGCGGTCACCGGGGCCCCGGCGACCGGGCTCGACCTCGAGTACTCGGTGCCCATCGGCGGCACCGGTCCCGGCCCGTCGCCGGACAACCCGGTCGTCGAGGTGTTGTTCGGCGGCACCCTGCGCACCTACCTGCGGCACTCCCGGTCCCGCGTGGGCTACCGGCTGGTCCTGCCGAAGGAGCTCGCCCCCAACACCGAACACGAGTACAAGCTGCGGTTCACCTTCGCCGACCGCGTCACCATGTCGCCCTACTACCTCTGCACGCCCCGGTACCCGTGCGCGCGATTCGACCTGCACGTCCGCTTCGGCGCCGGTCGCGTTCCCCGTGGGGTGTGGCGGATCGACGGCCTGTTCCCGAACGAGGTCGACGACCTCACCTCGCCCCGCGACCCCCTCGACATCGACCCCGCGGGCGAGGTGCACCTCGGCTTCACGAACCTCGTACCGCGCTTCTCCTTCGGTGCCGCCTGGCTGTTCTGACCTCACCGCCGCCGTGCGCGCACCAGCCGCCACGCGAGCACCAGCAGCACGAGCAGGGCAGCAGCCACCACGGCGCGCCGTGCCGCATGGGGGTCGTCCCCTTGGACGGGCACAGGCTGGGTTAAGTCCACAGTGGATTGACCGGCGGCGTGCCCCCACCGGCTCGGCGCCATGCGGCCGCGCTCGCGCTGCCGGGTCTTCTCGTCGATCTCCTGGGATGATTCGATGCTCCTCGGGAGCGACAGGAAACTGCGCTGGACCGTGTCCCACCGTCATGGAACGTCGCTTCCGGGTGGTTCGTTGTCGCGGACGACCGCGTGGAACCAGTCGAGGGCCTGGACGAACTTCTCCCGCGCCGACGCGTCGAGCAGCACACCGAGGTCGAAGCCGGGGCGTAGGTCGATCTTCCCCGCGGGCAGGTGGATCCCGTCCACACCGTTGAGCCGCGTGCGGAACTCCTCGCGCCGGGCTGGGTCGTCGAACGGGGGGCGCCCGCGCAGGTGCTGGAACACGACCTCGACGGTGCCGCTCGGGTAGATGACCACGGGCCAGATCCGACCCGCCGGGTGGGACTTCTCGCGGGACAGCAGGAATCGGGACGTCTCCTGCCCGCTGCCGTGGGCGACGTAGCCGCCGATCGCGGTCCACGCCAAGGTCACCGCGACCACGGCCTCGGCGATGTCGTGGCCCTGCCGTTCCGCGAGCTGGCCGAGGAACCGCGCGTCCGAACCCGGGTCCTGGCCCGGTTCGGGTGCGGGGCGCAGGTCCGGGACGTCGGCGCCGAGCAGGAGGGCGAGCCCTTCCGTGGTGACGCGCTGGGTCTGGTCGGCCCGGCCGAGGTGGTCGAACACGACTCCCTCCGCCGCGAGCAGGGTCCGCGGGTCGTCGGTCCGCGTCGGGTCGAGCCAGGCGAAGTTCGGTGAGACCGTGCCCTGGGACTGCAGCACGCGGTGCGCGTTCGGGGCGGGCGTGGTGGCGAGGCGTTGCCCGATGGCCTGGGCGTGGCTGCCGATCAGCGCGGCGAGGTCGCCGTAGGTCGTCCACGACCCGGGCGGCAGTTCGGCGAGGGCCTGGTTCATCACCTCCCACGCCGTTCCCGGCGCCGTGGCCTGGTCGCGGTCGGCCGGGCCCGGCCACTCGGCGATCATCCGCTCGGCGAGCGCGTCCGCGCGCTCGTGGATCTGCGGCCGACCCCAGCGCTCCTGCTGGGCGATCTCCTGGTTCATGAGTACGCCGCTGCCCGCCAACTGCGGGCGCTTGATCGGGAACGGGCTGTTGCTCAGCGTCGAGTTGTACCCGGTGAGGGTCAGGTTGCCGAGGGTGTGCACCAGCGCCTCGTGCGCCTGCCCGAACTCCTCGTCCGCCGCCAGGTCCGCGGTCAGCGATTCCCGCCAGGCCGGGGTCGGTGTTTGGGGCAGTACGTGCTCGATCGTCAGGGAGGTCGGGTCGACCGGCTCCTTGCTGCCGTAGGTCTCCTCCAACCAGCGCAGCACCAGGGTTCGCTGGTGCGGGCGGCCGTTGAGGTAGTACGGCACCGACCGCGCCGCCGCGCGGATCTCGCGGTCGCCCGCGAAGTACTTGCGGCCGGTCGACAGGTAGCGCCGGATGGCCTCGTCGGCGGGCGCGGTGGCGTCGATCTCGGTCACGATCGACAGCAACGTCCGGTTGATGCCCGCGGTGGCGCGACCGATGAGCAGGCGCCGGACGAAGTAGCTCTCCAGGTACAGCATCGCCGAGGCGATCTCGGCGGAGTCCGCTGTGCCGTTCGCCCGCCGCTCCAGCAGGTGCAGCAGAACCGGGTAGACGGTCGTGGTGCCCCACGCGCCGAGCCGGGTCAGGCGGTGGCGCACCGCCTGATCCGGCTCGCGGGACGGGTCGAGGATCGTCCGCAGGAGCTGCCCGAGCCCGCCCAACCGGGCGACCTCGGCCTCGATGTCGTCCTCCGTGCGCATCCGCTCCAGGCGGCGCTGCTGTCCGGTGTAGATGTCGGCCTGCTTGACCCGCGGATCGCGCTGCACCAGGTCGAGCCAGAACAGCAGTTCCAACTGGTCGCGGTCCAGCGCCTGCTGCAGCGGCAGCCACCGCGACTCGTAGACGACGTCGCCGCGGGTGGGCAGCCGCATGAACAGGTAGTTGCGCAGCAGGTCGGCCTGGGTCAGGCGCAGACCGGTGTTGTTGAGCGACTCGAAGATGCGGTGCGGGTTGTCGCCCTGCTGCGAGATGACCGAGACCAGGGCGAGGCCCGAGATCACCGCGTCCTCGATCCGCGCGATGTCGCGCGGGTCGTCGGGGTCGTCCGCGGCGGCGAGCCGGGCCGAGAAGAACCGGTAGGCGGCGCCGACCCGGTCGACACCACCCGCCTGCGGGGTGGAGTCCAGGCAGGCGAGGTACGCGGCCCGGTCGGCCTGCGTCGGCACGAGCTTCAGGCGCTGCCGCCCGGACTCCCACTTGTTGATCAGGTACTGCTCGTTGATCCGCTCGCGGTGCAGCGCGCCGTCCCGCGCGGCCCGGTGCTCGCGGATGGCGCACAGCAGGATGGACAGGCTGGTGAGCCGCTGCTGGCCATCGATCAGCAGGAACTCCTGGACCCCGGTCGGCCCGTTGGCCGGGCTGGGCGTGAGCACCACCGAGCCGATGAAGTGTGTGGCCCGGTGGTCGTCGACGCGGTCCTCGGCCAGCTGGGTGATGTCCTCCCACAGCTGCTTGAGCTGGTCCGTCGACCACGAGTACGTCCGCTGGTAGAGCGGGACCTGGTACTGCTTCGACCCCTCGAGCAACTCTTGGAGCTTCGTCTCCTTGGCCAGAACCATGTGCTTTCTCGTTGTCCCCTCAGGAATCGATGCCGAGGCGGAGTTGCTCGGCGCGGATGATGCGTTGCGGCACCGGGATGGCGTCGTCGTCGAGGAAGTCCGGTCGGTGTTCGCCGGTGTCGACCGATCGGCGGTCCGCGTCCTTGGCGTCGCTCTTGCGGGCGAACTCGGCGAACAGCAGGCTCTTGCGCTCCTGGACCTCGCGGAGGCGCTCGTCGACGCTGTCCTTGGCCAGCAGTCGGTGGACCTGGACCTTGCGGACCTGGCCCATCCGGTGGGCGCGGGCGATGGCCTGCTCCTCGGTGCTGGGCTTCCACTGCGGTTCGGCGATCACGACCACGGACGCCGCCTGGATGTTCAGCCCTACCCCGCCCGCCTCGATCTGGCTGAGCAGCACGGCGTGGCCCTCGTGCCGGGAGAAGGTGTCCACGAGTCGTTGGCGGGCCTCGGGCTGGACCGAGCCGGTCAGGGCACCGGTCACGGACTTGCCGAGTCTGTTGTGGATTGTCTGGAGCACGTCGAGGAAGTTCGAGAACACCACGACCTTGCGACCGTCCTCGCGGGCCTCGTCGACGATCTCGGCGAGGCGTCCGAGTTTGGCGGAGTCGGGGGAGTGGAACGCCGCTTGGCGCATCCGCATGAGGTTCTTGGCGCGCACGGCCGTGGCGTAGGCGGTGGCGTCGGCCTGCGAGAAGCGCACCCAGTCCTCGACCTCGATCTTGTCGGGCAGTTCGGTGAGCACGTCCTCCTGGTTGCGGCGCAGGTAGACCGGGGCGACCGCGCGGCGGAACCGCTTCGCCCCGGCCACGGCGTCGGCGGCGTCCAGGCCGCGGGCGACCCGGGGCTGCAGGTAGTGGACGAGGGTGCGGAACTCCTCGACCCGGTTCTCCATCGGGGTTCCGGTGAGGAACAACGCCCGCTGCGCCTTGGCCACGATCGCGGCGACGTGCTGCGAGCGTTGCGCTTCTGGGTTCTTCACGTAGTGGGCCTCGTCCACCACGAGCAGCGCGATCCCGGCGTCGGCGACGCGGTCGAGGCGGCCGAGGGTGGTGAAGGTGGTGACCGCGACACCCCCGGTGCGCCGCCAGCGGTCCGCGGCGGTCGCGCGGTCCGCGCCGTGCAGGCTGTGCCCGGTGAGCGCCGTGTGCTTGCGGATCTCGTTGAGCCAGTTGATCTGCACGCTCGCGGGGCAGACCACGAGGAAGCGGGCCTGTCCCATCGTCGCCAGGTGCGTCATCGCGGCGAGGGCCTGGACGGTCTTGCCGAGCCCCATCTCGTCGCCGAGGATCGAGTGCTCCCGGTGGATCGCGTACTGCGCCCCGAACACCTGGTAGCCGCGCAGGGTCGCCTTGAGCAGGCCGGTGTCCAGCGGGACGGCGGTGATCTGCTGCCGCAGCTCCTCGGGGAGGAACCCCTGCGCCGCCTCGCCGTCGTCGCTGTCGCCGTGCCCGCCGAGCGTGGAGAGCAGCGCGTTGAAGTCCGCGGCGTCCTGGGAGTACTCCCGCCACAGCTGCTCGGGCGGGTGGGAGGCCGGGTCGACCGCCCGCTCCTGCTCGTCGACGGTGTGGCGCAATCCCGAGGTTCGGGGAGCCGCCAGCAGTGCGTCGAGTTGGGCAAGGGCGGCGAGCGCGGACCGCTTCCGCTTGCCGAACGTGAACCACATGCGGATACGGCCCGCGGTCGGTCGCGCTTCCCGGACCAGGTGCCCGGCATGTGCGGTGAACTGCCGCAGCTCTTCTTGCAGAGAACCTCGGACGCTGTCGGCGTTTCGGGCGGCGGCGAGGGTGGCGAGGAGTTGCGTCTCGCCCGTGCGCCGCTGGTCGGGGTCGAACCGGACGCGGATCTCCTGCCGGACATCGCGCGCGAGCCGGTGCGCGGCGGCGGAGATCTGCTGGGCCGACTGCGGGCCAATGCCCGGCACGGCCTGCAAGCTGGTCGGAGTCGTGCCGACGACGTGCGCGACCGTGCGGTAACCCGCGTCGGCGAGGGCGCCCAGTCGAGCGCCCTTGCCCGCGAGGCGGCGCAGGTCGGTGATCGGGCGGGCGGCCAGCGCCGCTTGGGTCTCCTGATCCGCGAGTACGTCGATCTGCAGGCGCGCGCTCTCCCGCAGCGCTTCCGGAGCGGCCAGCAGGGCGGTGGCCCGCTCGGCGAACTCGCGGGCGTTGTCCAGCAGCGCTTTGGCCTTCGCGCCGACCTTGTCTTCGACGGCGGCCGGGGCGTTGTCTTCCCGTGGGTGGTGCGGCGCCTGGTCCCCGGTGGTCACTTCGTCCCCTCCGCGCGTGACTCAGCGTCCCTGCTAGCGCTGTCGCCGCGTCAAGCGGGGTGCGGCGATCAGCGCTTGGCGCTGTCCGGGAAGGGTATCGAGTGGTGGTCGACCGCGTCCACGGGGCCGTGACCGGCGAGTGAGCACGCGGTTCTGGTCCTATGTGGACATAGGGCGGGCTGCCGAGGGCGGCGCGGTGCCGCCCTCGGCGTGGGGTTACTTGGTGACGAGCAGGTCCCAGCCGGTGAAGCCGGACCGGCACTTGTGGCTGGTCCACGCGGCGGGGGAGGTCTCACCGTTGGTGCCCGCGGTGTCGCAGGCGGCCTGGGTGCCGAAGGTGGCGATGTAGACGTCGGTGAAGGTGGCGGCGCTGGGCTCGCCGAGCAGGTCGTACCCGGCGACACCGTTGCGGCAGGTGTAGGAGGTGAAGACGTGCTCCGCCACGGCCTGGTCGCCCACGGCCGTGCACTGGGTCAGCGTCGGGAAGGTGGTGATGTAGGTGGTGGGGGTGGCGGAGGCGGGGGTGGCCAGCACGAGCGCGGCGGCGATACCCGCAGTGGCGGTGAGGGCGATTCGGGACGCTGTCGACATGCGAGTACCTGCGGACATGGTGTTCTCCAGTCTTCGAGGTCGCGAGGGCTTCGTGCCACGAGCATGCCTGTGTTGCCGTGTGGCGTCTCCGACGTTAACCGGTGGCCGAAGACCCAAATGGACTGTTTGCCGGTAGCCGGCACACACGCTCCGTTACCTCGATCGACGCGCGCTGTCCTGGCCGCCGGTTCCGGCGTGCGATGATCTCCAATGGAGTAAGGGATATCTCGGCTACGCGCCGCGTTCGAGTGTGGTCCTGGCCACTGCGGTGTCCAATTACCGTGAGTGATCCATTCGGTGGCACGGGATGCACCCACCGCGCCAGACCGGGAGGTGGCCTCCAGAAGCGTGTCGGTTGGCGCATCCGGGTGTGCGGGCGGCTGGACCCACCGCGTGCTTGGGGTTTCCGATAGCGCGGTCCGCTTCTACGGGCTGGTCGGTGCGGTCTACGGCTTGAGGTTGCCCGTGTAGTGCCAGGTGACCTTCATGTCGTCGCAGTTGGCGCCGCGCGCGTCGAGCGTGATGTCGCCCTCCACGTCGTTGGCTGCCCAGGTGTTGGCGACGAGTGTGCCGGTGTTGACGTTGACCGTTGTCGTCAGGGTCGCCGTCATGGGGGTGCCGTTGCAGACCGGTGGTCTTATGAGAGGGTCGGTTGAGGACCAGGTGTCTCCTGTCTTCCGGAGGCGGGAGCCCTCGGTCCAGTCGATCACCTGGATCCGGCAGGTGTTCGGGCAGCCGGTCGTGGCGAGGGTGAAGATCGCTATTTGGGACTTGGCGCAGTTGGCGGCTATGCAGGTGCTTATCGCGCCGACGGTTCGGTAGTTCCCCTGGGGGATCGCGGTTCCGCGGACCAGGGGGAAGCTGTCGGAGGTCCCGGCGGTTCTGCGGACGAGGTTTCCGTTGCCCATCAGGAGGAACGCGGCGATGTCCTGCTCGGCGGGCGTGACCTCCACCGCGGTGAGGTCCGCCCACGGTGTGGTCACGTATCCCTTGGTCTCTCCGCGAGGGGGTTCGAGGGAGAGGCCGTCGGAGCAGCGGAACCGGGGGATGCCGCGGCGGTCGACCAGGACGGGGGTGCCCGCTTGCAGGACGGCCTGGTAGGAGCTGGCGGCGGTGACTCTGGTGTCGGTGCGCAGGGCAACGGGTGTCATGGTGGGTTGGGTCAGGTCGCACTTCGCGGGGACGAGGTAGAGGGACTGGGTGTCACCGGGGATCGAGGTGCCTCGCTGGAAGCTCGGCAGGCCCGGTTCCGAGGGCAGGAGGATGGCTCGGCCTCGACCGTCCTCGTAGGTGACTACTAGCAGTACCAACGAGACGGCGGTGCCCAGGGCGACACCGGCGAGGGTGCCGCTCCGGTAGGGGCTGCCGAACCTGAGTGCGCATCGCGCGAGTGTGACTACGAGGCAACCCACGATCAGCGGGAGGCCCCAGCCGATTCCCGCTGATGGGGGTATCCCTTCGTCGAGGAGGGTCAGTGTGCCGGAGGGGTGGGTGATCCCTTCGAGTCCCGCGATGTAGCCGAGGGCGCAGGCGGCGGCGATCGAACCCACGACGACGGTTCTGGTCCGGAGTACGCACATGGCTATCGCGGCGACGGGTACCAGCCACAGCAGCGTCAGCCACCCGCCGGAGGAGGCGACCCACGCCCCGCTGTGGGTGTCGCCTGAGTCGTCCACCATGGTGGGCAACAGGAAGAAGGCGATGGCCACCAGGGCGGGTTCTGCGGAACTGACCGTCTTCGCATCGCCTGTCACCGTTATGCCTTGGCCAGCGGGATGGGTTTCGGCAACTTGGCCAATGGCAGCGGATCGGGCGCGTTCGGTATCACCAGGGTGTTCACCTCCTCCAGCGGGACGAGGTGACCCACGAACTTGTCCTCCGCGCTGTATTTCCCTTCGACCTGGATCTCGCGGGTGCAGACCCATCCGTTCGGGGGAGAGTCGAGGTCGCAGGCCGCCTGGGGATAGTAGCCGCGCTCGGTCCTCACGAATCCGAAGAGGACGAATCCCTGGGGGACCACAGCGGTGGCGATGCCGTTCGCGGTCTTCGGATCGGGGGTCTCCGGCCGAGGATTCGCCTGCTGGGTCGCGGACTGAGTTGGTGTCGTGGGAGTTGTGGTCGGTGGGGGAGGTGTGGAAGTCGCCGTGGGGGACGACGCGCCTGAGGCCGCCTCGGGTCGACCCACCAGGACTCCGAGCAGGAAGACAACGCTCAACACCGCCAGGACGGCCACGGTGGGGGCCAGTCTGCGCACCCAGCCGTTCCACCGGACCACTCGGACAGCCGGCACGACCTGCGCGACCTGCGCGACCGGCGTGGGAGCCGCTTGCGGTGCGGGCTCGACCCGCGGTGCGGGCGCGGGTGTGGGCCAGCGGTTCGCCATCGCCCACGCCAATTCCGAAGGGCGTGATCTGACCAGCAGCCTGCCCAGCTGTTCGGACTGGCACTGCTCGATGAGCTTGGCGGCCTCCGTCAGCACGTCGGGGTGGGCGAGGTCGGCCAGGTCCGGCCCGTACCTGGCCTGGCAGAGCTTGGCCAGTAGTTCATGCCGGACGTAGATCTCCACACTGGCGCTGACCTGGTCCACCTCGGTCGGACCGAGCTCTCTGCGCAGCCGTTCGCGGTCCGGTTCCCTGGCGGCCGCGTCGAGCGCGTTGGACAGCTCGGTCGCGGTGCGCGCCCGGAGCAGGGCCTCGACGGAGTCGAGCCGCTCGGTGCGGAGGCCTTGGTTCACCCGCGGTTCCCGGGCTTTGACCGGCTGGTTCTCATGGCCTTGTGCGGAGGGCCGGGGGGTCGGGCGCCGCCGCCGGTCGTCCAAGATCGCGTCGACGCAGTCGACAGCGGTTTGGTGCGGGTGCGGCGCGGGTGCGGTGAGGTCCACGATCGTGCGAGTCGCGATTCCGGAACTCGGGTTCATCGGGAGGAACACGACCTCCGGCAGGTTGGGGATGCCATCGACGTGGCGGTGCTCGTAGGTGGAGAACGACCACAGCCGCTCCGGCATCAACTCCCGCGCGGCCAGGTACAAACCCCACTGCAGGAGCAACTTCGAGTTCTCCGGACAGCCGAGCACGCTGACCGGCCTGTCCGCGGGCTCCGCGAGCATCGCGGTGAGCACGGTCAGGATCTCGTTCCGGGCGTGTTGGAGCAGATCGGGACTGGGTAGCCGGACAGCGCTGTTGAGTTGGCCCGCGGTGATGGGGCGCAGGCGGGTGCTCGGCGCCTGCGTGCTCCACTTCGGCCAGTCCGCGAGTCCGACGGCGACCGTCGGAGTGAGCACGCGTTCGTTGCCCACCAAGGCGTGCACGTTGTTCCTGCCCTCGCTGTACCCCGTGCTGAACCGGCGGAGGATCGCGGCCAACCCGCCGTCGAATCGCAGGTAGGACAACGCCGATTTCGGCGCGGTCAGGTGTCCCATCCCCATGAGCCGCACGTGGTCACGCAGGTTCTCCTCCCAGGAGTCCGCCGCGTTGGTGCCTTCGAACGACCTGGCGATCATGGTGTGCTTGTTGCTGTTGCTGTCGAGCGAGAACCCGAAGTACACCTGGTGGGCGCCTTCTTCGGTCACGGTGCACCTACCTGGGCGGCCTCGGGAGTGTTGATCATGCCGGTCATGGCGAGCAGCGAAACCAGGGGCTCCAGGACCCTGGTGGGTCGGAACCCGCGCGGGAAGTGGGCTTTGCCGCTGCCGTCGGGGCGTCTCCCGACCGCGTCGCCGCCGCTGGCCGAGACGAAGTGCAGTGCGCACCGGGGGAAGGCGTGGTAGGGCTCCAGGGAACCCACCGCGCCGGTGTTGTGCAGGTGCGCGTAGACGTCCTTGCTCTCCTGGCGGATCCGGGTCGGGTCCACCGTGGTCTCGTTGCCGCGGCTCAGCCAGCGGTCGACGGGGGAGAGGTACCGCAGGCGGTCGGCTTTGGTCACCGCGACCACGGCGGGCAGGCGGGCGGCGCGCAGGCGTTCGACGGCCAGGTCGAAGGAGCGGTTCTCCCCGGTCAACGGGGGTTTGCCCGCGTCCGGTGGGTCCTCGCTGGCGTGCACGAAGATCGCGGCCGTGGCGCCGACGAGGAATCGGGTGGATCGGTTGCGCGCGTCGGTGTTCTGCCAGTCCTCGCCCGCGACGTCGAAGAAGGTCACCGGGCGGGTGCCCGCCGGTCCGCGCAGCAGGAGGATGTCGGCGGCGTCGGCGATGCCGGTCTCGGTACCGGGTAGCGCCTCCCCCTTCTCCAACCGCTGGATGAAGTCCTTGTGGAACTTCTCGTGCCGCACGAAGTCCAGTGCCTTCACGGTGATCCCGTACGGTGCGAGCCCGTTGAGGTACGCCTCGCGGATCATGGCCGTCAGCAGGTGCGTCTTGCCGCAGTCCGGGGCGCCGATCAGGCCGACCACCAGCGGGCTGCCGTAGTCGCCGTAGGTGGCGGGCAGGAAGTGCCTGCTGGTGTCCTCCGACGGGTTGGGGCACTGCCGGAACCCGTTGCGCGCCAGGTCGGCCCGTTTCGACTCCGGCATCCTCGACACGTCGATGTGCTCGTACTGGTTCTTCCCCGCGTTGTAGACCGAGATGAAGCGCTCCTCGGCCCACGGGATGTCGTCGGCGCAGATGGGGCAGCGCACGCGGCGGGGGGGAGACGGGTTGGGGTCGGTCACAGGGCCACCACCGTTCCGATGATCATCCCGGCGACCAGCAGCGTGGTGCCGAGGAAGGGGAAGGCGCGCTTGCCCCGGCGGGCCGGTTTGCCGCCGTTGGCGGCTGGGCTGACGGGGGTACCGCGTTTGGCCCGGCTGGCCTGTTCGAACATCTCGTGGCCCACCGCGAGGTGCCGGTCGGGGTCGTCCGGGACGAGCGGGGTGGCGCTGCCGCGCATGCGGCCCAGGAGGTCGGTGGGCGTCGGGCGCTGCTCCACGGCGTTGCCGAATACCGGCGCGAGCAGCGCGCGCAGGCCGTCCGGGTCGAGCTTGTGGTCGGGCAGCTGTTCGTCGAACGGGACCTGCAACTGCGTCGCCCGGATGAGCTGGCTCGCGGCCCACACGTCGTCGCGGGGGTCGACGGTGCCGGTGCCCGCGGCCTGCTCCGGGGAGCGGGTGGCCGCGGTGCCGCGGCGGCGCCGGTCGCCGACGCGCTCGGCGGACTCGAAGTCGACCAGCTGGACCTGGCTGTGGTCCCAGCGCAGGGCCCGGGCGGTGACGTCGCCGTGCACGACCCCGGCGGCGGAGGTCAGCTGCAGCGCCCGCAGCACACCGTGCTGGAACCGCCACGCGTCGGCCTCCTCGAAGCGCGGGTTCGAGCCGACCGGTTCGCCGCGGTAGGCGCGCAGCAGCGCGAACGGCTCCTCCGCGTCGATGTCGTAGCCGACCAGGTTCGCCAGCTCCTGCGGGAACCGGGCGCCGTAGACCTGGCCGAGCCTGCACCCCGCCCGGATCTCGTTGTCCAGCAGGTCGTAGAGCCCCGGCGACCGCGCACCGCGCTGCGGCGGCACGCACTTGCGCACGTAGAGCTGGTTGTTGACCCGGACGAGGGCCTGCGGCAGCGCCGAGCCGGGCGTCTGGAACTCGTTCACGTGCTCCACGACGATCTGCTGCCACACGCCTGCCACGGTCCGGCAGCGCACGGTCTGCGGGCCTGGGTTCACTTGTCGCTCCCACCCGGTGCGTGCCGCACCGACTCCGACCGCAGCGGCAGCAGCCGCAACGCGCCGACGAACTCCCCGGCGCCGCTCCAGGCGATGCCGGGGTCATTGGACACTCCACTGTGGACACTGTCGCGGCCGAGCGCGACGCGCAGCCGGGCCGGGGCGAACCGGACCAGTTGGGGACTCGCCGTCCGGTTGAGGTAGCGCAGGTGGCCGCCCGCGCACAGCTGCGTCATGTCGTCGTCGACGCGGGTGCGCAGGGCGGCCAGCGCCGCGGGTGACTCCTGCCAGGTGCGGACGAGCAGCTCGTCGCGGGTGGCCTGGTCGCTGCTGAAGCCGGTCGCGGACAGCAGGCCCCGGCCGCGGACCTCGGCGCCGTATTCGCCGAGCAGCCGTTCCAGCCGTTGCGCGTAGACGCCCGCCGCGGTGCGCGTCGCGGCCTCGGCGGCGGGCCACGCCGGGTCGAGCGCGGCGCGGCACACGTCGAGCAGGTCGCCGCGCACCACGGTGTACAGCTCGCGCGGCACCGGGCGGGCCATCTGCTCCGCACCGCCACCGGAGGCGGTGTCGGGGGCGAGGAACAGCCGGTTGCCCGCGTCGGCGAGGGCGTTCGCGACCTCGTGGACCCCGTCGGCGACGGCCGTGGCCGCGGCGGCGATGGCGCGCTTGCGCTCGACGGGCAGCCACGCCTGGCTCGCGGTGTCCTCGGCGATCCGGGTCAGCTGCGAGATCGCGTCCCGCACCGGCGCGACCCGCAGCGCGGCCTGCCACCGGCGCGCGGCGGCCTTCCAGCTCGTGGCGACCACGGCGAAGCAGACCAGCACCAGCGCCACCGCGACGATGTCCGCCACCAGCGGTGGCATCCGCTTCGGCGTGGTGAAGACCAGACCGATCCCGGCCAGGACCGCCCCACCGAGCGCGGTCGACCCGTAGACGCCGAACGCGGGCGGGGCCGTCGCGGAGAAGCTGTCCACGCCGGGCCTGCGGGCGAGCAGCAGCCACCCCGCGCCGGTCCACGCCGCGGCGAGCAGGACACCCGCGAGCCAGCCGGACCACCCCGGCCCGAGCAGGTACACCATCGCCGCGCAGCTGAGGAAGACGACCGGCAGCGCCCCCAGACCGAGCGGCCAGCGGCGGAACCCCGGCGCGGTCAGGGAAAGCGGCCCGATCGCCCGGGCCTCGTCGAGGGCGGCCATGCAGCCCTGGGGGCGGCTCGTGGCCACCAACTGCCGCAGTTCGCGGGCCACCGCCGGCAACGCGGCGCCCGCGCGGAGCCGCTCGTCGACGACCGTCCGCAGGTGCCGGGTGACCTCGGCCGGATCGGCTTCGCGCGGAGCGGGCACCCCCATCTCCCGCACCGACTCCACCGACGGGTCGCCCACCTGCAGGTGCCCGTCCACCCGGTTCAGCAACTCGACCACGCCCGCGCGGTAGTTCTCCGCCGCCTGCCCGGCCCAGACCACCTGGTCCGACAGGCCCGCCGTCGACCGGGCCGTGCCCAGCAGGGCCTTGACCGTGCCGAGCACCCCAGCCAGCCGCTCGACCTCGGCGAGCCTGCGCACCGCGTCCGCGCGGGCCGCCTGCACCGGGCCGGACAGCACCACCCCGATCTGACCGCTGAGCAGCGGCGTGCGGCCGAGCCCCGCCGACAGGTCGTGCGTGGCGGGCTGGTCGCCCGCGCACAGCGAGCGGACGGCCGCCGCCCGCGCCTCGGCCAGCTCGGCGAGGTCGGCCGAGTGCGAGACCAGCCGGACGCCGGGGTTGGCCGCCGACGCCGGGAGTTCCTCGGCGGCGGCGATGACGCGGTCGAACAGGTGCGGGTCGCGCAGGGCCGCGACGAGCGAGTCGAGCGTGTCGCCCCGGTGCGCCGCGGGTCTCGGCGCCGCGCTGTCCGGGGCCCACTCGACCCCGGTCGGGTTGCCGATCCACAGCACGGTGGCGTGCCGCAACGCGGGTGGGAGGGTGAGGACGACACCGTCGAGCGGGTCGCCGGTGGCGGCTTCCCCCACCGCGAGGCACACCACCGCGGTGACCATGTCCGCGCCCACCAGGGACATGTACGTCTCGGCGTGCGCGACCAGGTCGGCGGCGTCGTCGACCACCACCACCCCGCCCGCCGGGTCCGCGGGGGCCACGCCGCCGCCGCGCAGGTCGACCACGACCACGTCGGAAGTGCTCATGCCAGGTCCTCACCACCGAGCCCGCGCGCCGCCTCGGCCTGCTCGCGCAGGTCGACCAGGTTCTTGGCGGTCGCGCCGACCGGCTGGGCCAGCGCGCTCGGCAGCGCGCGCGACCAGAACTCCCGGCACACACCGAGCTGCGGGTCGGTGCTGAGCACGCGGTTGCGCTCGGCCTCGGCGACCTTGGCCAGCTCGTGCTCGGCCAGGTCGACCAGGACGGTGTACTCCTTGGCGGGCAGCGACGGCGAGCGGTCGGCCCGGGCCGGGACGGCCGACATCAGCCGCGCGGCCAGGCTGCGGCGGGTCTGGCTGTCGTCGGTGAGGATCCACCGCTCGTAGGACTGCAGGGCGCTGGCCCACGACGACAGCGCGCCCAGCGGCTCCAGGTCCAGCTCCATCCACACGGCCTCGCGGCTGCCGAGCGCGACGGTGATCCGGTCCGGGCTGGCGGGGGACCCGACGACGGTGATCTTGCCGTCCCAGGCGGCGCAGAGCAGCCGGTGCAGCACCTGCACCCGGTCGCGTTCGTCCATCAGCAGGTAGTTGCCCTCCTGGCCGAGCCTGCGCCGCCACGGCAGGGTGTCCATCGGTTGCGGGTCCCGCTGCGCGCTCGCCCACTGCTTGACCACCCGGCGCAGTTCCGGCACCTCGGTGATGCCCATCGAGCTGCGGTTGAGCACCACGACCATCGAGTCGGCCTGCACCGCGCGGAACTCCGGTTCGCCGACCATGTCGACCGGGAGCGAGACCTCGTGCCGCAGGAACCGCTCGACCTCGACGTCCTCCTGCGCGGCCGGGTAGGTGAACAGCACCTTCAGCGGCGCGTGACCGTCCGGTGCGAACCCGCCGGGCACCAGCTCGGCGAGCTTCTGCCGGAACCGGTTGAGGTCCACGTCGGTGACGCTGTTGTCGCGCCGCTGCACGGCGTTGGCCAGCAGGTCGTCCATCCTCGGCACCAGCGCGGGCTTGCCCCGGTCGCCGGGGCGGACGCGCTCGGTGACCGCCTCCTTGATCCGCTGCCGCACGTCGGCGACCGCGGCCTCCGGGTCCTTGCGCCCCTTGGTGAACGCCGCGACCCAGCCCTCCTGGCCGAGCAGCAGGTTCAGCAGGTGCCCCTCGTGCGCGTTGGGCCCCAGGTGCTGGGAGTAGTCCTGCTTCAGCCGGGCGAGCACCCCCTGGTAGAAGCCCTCCAGGCCGCGGTCCTCGGGCGGCAGCAGGTAGGTGACGCCGACCCGGGACTTGTAGAGGTCCTTGGAGCGCTGGTCGAACTGGTGCGGGTCGTTGTGGGCGTGCGCGACGAACTGGTCGTGGATCGCCTTGAACTCCTCGAGGAAGGCGTGCCACGGCCTGCTCCACAGCCGGTGGCTGTCGTTCCACGCCGCGTTCCAGATCCGCCTGGTCTGCCAGTGGTACCAGGTGTCCTGCGCGCGCAGCACGGCCCGCACCGGCTCGTCGGCCATCCGCATCCGCTGCATGAGGCGCTTGGGCAGGTTCGTCGGCATGGGCGGGACGGCGGCGTTGAGCCCCGGCGGCGCGGGCGGCGGGGAGCGCCACCCCTCCAGCAGCGCCCGGAAACCGCCCACGTCCAGGGGGTCGACCAGGTCGCGGTGGCCGAACACCGTGCGCCACAACTGGAACAGGTCGATGTGCCGCAGCACGGCGCCCGCCGCCGCCGTCGGGTCGAAGTTCTGCGCGAGCGCGGCGACCGGTGCCGCGAGTGCCTCCTGGCCGCGGTCGATGGCGGTGCCCATGGCGTTCGCGCGTTCGGTCAGCGCCGCCACGACCGGTCCGTACCCGACCGGGCTGCCCTGGGGCGGGATCCGACCCGGTGTGGCCTCCAGCAGCCGGTCCAGGCCCGCGGCGGTGACGAACTGGCGGATGTACTGCTTGTTGGTCTCCATCGCGCCCGGCGGGACCAGGAGCTCGTTCACGGCGTTGGCGAGCAGGTGGGAGGAGACCACGTCGGTGAGTTCGAGCAGCGGGGTGGTCAGCGCGGCGACGGCGCTCGTGGTGACGCCGCGTCGACCGACGCCGGTGTCCGCGGTGGCGTGCCGGTCGACCTTGCTGTTGATGAACCCGTCCGCGAACGACTGGTACGGCCGGGTCGCCCGGCCCTCGTCGTCGTCCTGGTCCGTGGGGCCCGCACCGATCAGGGACACCATCAGCGACACCATGGAGCGGTTGAGGTCGTCGCGCCGCACGCCGCCGACCGGCCTGCCGAACAGGAACGCCGTCTGCACCACGTTCGGCTGCAGCTGCACCTGCCCGAGGCCGGGGTAGCGCACCGACACGGCGCCGTGCGTGCCCCTGGCGTCGAGCGCGTCCGGGGACCCCTGGGCGTTCTGGTCGTCTATGAGCCGGAACAGGTCGACCAGCGCCGAACCGGCGTTGAGCTCGGCGGGCCTGCCGCCGCCCTGACCGTCGTCGAACGCCGAGGGCATCAGGACCAGCGGGTAGATCTCCGCCACCTTGCCGCCCTCGCGCATCAGGTCGCCGATCAGGTGCAGGTAGTCGTAGAAGATGCCGCTGCCGGTGCCGCCCGCCACGGAGAACACCACGAACACGATCACCGGGTCGACCCGCTGGGTGCGCTTGCCGCTGACCACGAGCAGCTCGCCCGCGGACTCGTTGATGTCGGCCAGCGCCTTCTTCACCCCCAGCAGGGCGGTGTCCCGGTTGCGCCGCAGGGTTTCGAAGAGCACCGCGCGCCCGACCGTCGGCAGCTGGCCCGCCCCGCGCACCAGCGGCCCGATCCGCGGGTCGCTCTCCCGGCCGGGCAGCCACTGGATGGTGTCCTCGTCGGTGTTGATCCGCAGGCTCTGCGCCACGTCGGCGGAGTTGGCGAGCTTGGCGGGCACCAGGTCCGCGATCTGGTGCATGGTCCGCTGCGCGGCCTGCTCGTGCTCGCGGCCGGGCACGACCTCGCGGCGCACCCGGTGCAGCTCGGTCGTGCTCAGGTCCGCGTAGACGAATTGCAGGCACGACGGGAGCTGGTAGGGCAGGAAGTTCGGGTTCTGGATGTCACCGAGCAGCCGGGTCCCGTCGGGGCCGCACAACTCCTCGCGCAGCCGCTTCTCCAGCTCGGCACCGACCTTGCAGCCGGTGCCGCCGAGCCCGACGAACAACATCGGTTGGTAGATCCTCATCGCGGCACGTCCTCACGGGCAGGGAGTTGGGGTGTCACTTGCGCAGCCGGTCCAGGGAGTCGAGCAGGGTTCGCAGCGCCTCGTTGAGCCGGTCGACCAGGGCGGTCACGTCGTCGTAGAGGCCGTCCGGTCTTCGCTCCGGCTCGGTCTGGCCGAACATGCGCATGCCGAGCACGCGACGGAGTTCGATGCCCTGCTCGCCCAGGGGTTCGGTGTAGTCGGCGAGGGTGGACATGGCGATCGCCAACTCACCGGCCCACCGCGCCGACGCCCGGTGCCGCGCCGATTCCCTGGCCAGGTAGCCCGCGAGCACGGCGATGGGGACGGTGGCCGAGAGCCGCACCAGCTCCTCGCCCAGCGGGCTGCCGTCCAACCACAGCGTGATCACCAGGGCGCCTACCGCGATGAGCGCCAGCAGGCTGCCCGCGATGAACCGCAACCGATTGGCGTGGCTGGTCTCCCGCTTGGCGTGGTCGTCGTAGTAGTGGCTGATCTCGCGGGCCGCCTTGTCGGCGGCGCGTGTCGGGGGCGGTTCGGCCATCAGGCGCCAGGTGTAGATCGCCTTCCTGGCCGCACCCGCGATGACGGTGGCGTGGTCCCTGGCCTCCGCCAACCTGATGTCGTCGGCGACCGCTTTCTTGGCCACCTCCAGGTACGCGCTGATGGCCTGCTCGACCAGATCGCAGAGCTGGTTGGCGAAGTCGCCCAGCAGCTTGGCGAGAGAGGTCGCAGACCCACCCCGGTCCAAGGCGTTCAGGCAGTTGTCGATGGTGTCGAGCGTGTCGCCGACGTCCGCGGCCAACTCGGTGTAGGCCTTGTCCTGCCGGAGGAAGCGGACGAGCTCCGCGGACTTGCCGTCGGTGAGGGAACGGTCGAGGAAGTCGGCGACCAGCTTGACGACGTCGCAGGTGGACTGCACCGCCTTGCCGCGCGCGAGCCGCCACTCCGACTCCACCCGGGAATTGAGCTTCCGGGCGGCGTCCTTGACCGTGACCAGGTCGACGTCCACACCACTCGCCACGGTCGTCACTCCCCTTTGCAGATCCGGCGCAGGTGGCACAGGAACGCCCACCAATCCACGGCGAGGTAGCCGAGGAGCGCGCCGACCGACACCGCGCTGACACCGCCCCAGTAGCGCGACCCGACGGCGATCACCGCCGACCACCACGTGGTCGGATTGGCGGGCCGTGGTCCGAGTTCGCGCCGTTCCCGGTCGATCGCCGCGAGACGGGACCTGGCGCTCTTCTTGGCCTGGGCGAGGTTGTCCGCGCGGCTGCGGGCCGCGGCCTTCGCCTGGTCGAGTTGGGCGGTGATGGCGGCCACCTTCCGCGTCAGCTCGTCGCGGTCCGCCACCCGCATCCGGTAGGCGTCGCCGTCGCCCTTGTGGCGCGTGCCGCAGGTTCCGTCGAACTCGCACAACGCCGTCTCCGTCGCCTTGCGCTCGGCCGCGGCCGTGTCGTCCAGTTGCTTGCGCAGTCGCAGGACTTCCGGGTCCATCTCCGGCGCGGTCTCGGGGGTCCGCGAGATCTCCTCTTGCTCGGCCTGTTCGACGTCCAGACGGTGCTGTTCGACACCCCAGCGGTCCGGGGCCGGGTCGTAGCGCACGGCGTCGACGCGGGAACCGAACACCCAGAACAGCACCGAGTAGGCCACGACCGCCCCCAGCACCACGCTCAACAGCCTGCGCGGCATCGGCATCGCGGGCGGCCCGTCGGTGTGGTCGAGCCCGTCGACGACCAGCCGGTTCGCGAGAACGATCATCGCCGAGCAGCCGATCAGGACGAGCACCAGCCAGATCGGGGAGATCCGGTTCCCGAACACCACCGAGGCCGTGACGACCACGGACGTCACCACACCGAACAGGTGCGCCGAACGGCGCAGGTCTCGCTGGTGCGGGATGTTGCCGATCTCGTCCGACGAACTCGCGCGATCGGTGCGGCCGAACCGGTGCACTCGTCGGGGTCCTCCCATCGGACTGGGCCTTTCCCGTCAGGCGAACGGGTTGTACGGGTCGATCTGCGGGCCGCGCTCGGGCGCGGCGGCCGGGCCCGGTTGGGGGCCGGGACCGGACGGGTAGGAAGGCGTGCCGAAGGGGTCGCCGAACGGGTCCGGGTTGGTCGTGCTGGGGGCGGTCGGGTACTGGGCCGTGGGGGCGGCGACGGTCGCGGTCTGGGCGAACGGGTCCGCGGGCGGGCCGGTGAACCCGGCGGGGGCGCCGAACGACGCCGTCGCGGGGGAGCCGAACGGGTCGGCGGGCGGGGCCGCGATGACCGCGGCGGCGCGGTCGTCGAGGATGACGATGGCCGTGTCCTGGGTGATGTGCCGCGGCACACCGGCGGGGATCACCGCCGGGGGCAGGGTGGGCCCGCGCAGCTCCAGCCGGTCGCCCACGCGGCGGACCCAGTACGCGTTGGCCTCGTCGGGGCCCGCGGGTTGCAGCTGCGGCCCGGTGAAGTCGTCGTGCACGATGAACCCGAAGTCGCGGCCTGCGCCGTCGGGCGCGGGCAGTTCCGCGGCGAGGAAGTCGTTCTTGTGCAGTTGCGCCCGCAGACCGGTGACCCTGTTCGCCTCCGCCCTGGCCCGCAGCCGCAGCAACACCCACACCAGACCGGCGAGCGCGAGCGCGGCGAGCAGGATCCAGATCCAGAAGAACTCCTCGAACGCGCTGGGTTCCGGCGTGATCTCGGCGCTGAACAGCCGCTCGGTGACGACCGTGCCGTCGGCGGTGTCGACCAGGCGCAGCTTGGCACCGGCGCCGCCGAGCGGGCTGTCGGCCCCGAAGCGCAGGGTGAACGCGGTCCTGCCTGCGCCCGGGTCGGCCCGCACCTGCGCCGGGTCGACGGTGAGCGTGGTGCCCGCGGTGACGTCGACGACCTCGAGCCGCAGCTGGGCCACCTTGCCGGAGTTGTTGGCGACCGAGACGGACCCGGTGACCGATCCGCCGGGGACGACCGTGGCGCGGTTGTCGTCGTAGAGGATCTGCGCCTGCACGGGGGCCGCTTCCGCGCGGACCCTCGTGGACAGCGTCCGCGTGTCGCCGCCGACGCCGACGCCGGAGACCTGGCCGGTGTAGGTGAGTTCGCCGTCCGCCCCGGCGGGCACGTCGAGCTTCCCCGTGAAGGCCCCGTCACCGTCGGGGTCGGACAGGGCGATCTGCGCGGGCTGGAAGCCGTGCCCGGTGAGGGTGACGACGAAAGCCAGGCCGCGCAACACCTCGGGGTCGTTGATGGCCGCCTCGCGGGCCCGCACCTGCATCGTGGCCTCGACGGTCTGCCCCGCCGTGGGCTGGGTGGGAGT
This sequence comes from Actinokineospora auranticolor, assembly GCF_041897805.1. Classification (GTDB taxonomy): domain Bacteria; phylum Actinomycetota; class Actinomycetes; order Mycobacteriales; family Pseudonocardiaceae; genus Actinokineospora; species Actinokineospora auranticolor. The sequence continues at coordinate 6,517,135 of NZ_CP154825.1, read as the reverse complement.
GACCGTGAGGTAGGCCTTCACCGCGGCCTGGAAGAACACCGCCGCGACGACGTCCCGGGCGTCGACCTCGGCCGAGGACAGCCGGATCGTCCAGCGCCCCGGCTTCGGGTCGGTGATCTGCACGGACTCGGTTTCGGTGCTCTGACCGGAGAAGACGAAGTTGGCCGCGCCCTCCTGCGGCGCGGGTTTGCCCGCGCCGGGCGCCCAGTACTCGACCTGCACGCGGGCGTCGCGCTTGGAGACGATGATCGACGCGTCGCTGGCGACGGCGGGGATGTCCACGGTGAGGTCGAGGCTGCCGCCCTTGGGCACGTCACCGCGTTCGGAGGTGTTGTACTTGCCGCAGGTGGCCGACGAGAACGCCTGCTTGATCGCCGACTGGATCGCCTCGGGGCCGGACACGACCTGTTCCCTCGGGTCGGGCACCGCGGGCGCGCAGCTCTTGCCCTTGGCGAACCCGGCCAGCGCGCCGAGGTCGACCGAACCGAAGCCGAGCGGCCACACCTGCGCCCCGGCCCGGTCGAGCTCGCTGAGCACGTCGCCCACCTTGTCCGCGGCGGCGCGGTTGCGCCGCTCCGGGGTGTTGCCCCAGGACGGGCTGGACGAGACGTCCAGCTTCCCGTCGGTCAGCAGGAACACGACCTTCTTCTCCGGGCCGTCGGCGCGCACGAAGTCGAGCGCCTGCTGCAGCGCGGCGACGTGGTCGGTCCCGTCCCCCTCGGAGTCGGCGCGCTTGCGCAGCCCCGACACGCATTTCGCGAGCAGGTCGCGGTTCTGGCCCGAATCCACCTTGGTCGGCGGGCACACCACGTCCACCGCGCTCTGCCCCGGCTTCTCGGAACTGCCGAACCCGACGACCGAGACGACCGACCCCGGCGACAGCGCGCTGGCCGCGATGGTGCGCGCCGCCTCCTGCTCCGCGACCAGGTCCGCGTCCCCGATGCTGCCCGACTCGTCGACCAGGACGATGACCCGGAGATCCGGCACGGTGGCCGGTGGTTCCTGCGCCGCGGTGCCCGCGGCGGAGACCAACGGGACCGCGGTCGCGACGAGCACCGCGAGCAGCCACCGGATCGGTCGTCGTGTCCTGTTTTCGCGAGATGACATGGGCCGCGCCAATCCACACTCCGGTGTTGACATCAGAACCGGATGCCCCCTTGTCCGAGCACCGAGTACCGCGAAGATCGTCCGTTCGGCGTCCATCGTTACAACCGTGGGGCGTCATCCCGACAAAGTGACGAACAACGGCGCGGATCGTTATAGAGGTTGTCCTTCGAGTGGAAAGTTGCCAAAAGAGTGACAACGTGACAAACATTCAGTACCGTGCGGTCGCCACTTTCCATGGGGTGTGGGAACAAAGCGGCCTACCCAATGGTCTGTACCCATTGTCGGTGCCTGACCTGCGATGGGGGTTGTCGAGACTCCCGCGACCTTGCGTGAAGTGAGCGGGTTTCAGTTTTGGGTTCGCGGAACTCCACGATCGCGGGTAGCGAGATTTCGATCTTCCGTTGACCGGCGGAGTTCGCGCGCCCGCGGTATCCGTATCCGGTCGGTGGCGAATTGGCTGATCGGGTCGGGTGCCGCCCGCTCAGCCGAGCTCTTCGGCGAGTCCGACGACGATGCCCTCGGGGCCGCGGACGTAGCAGAGCAGGAAACTGTCCTCGAACCGCACCAACTCCCCGACGAGCTCGGCGCCGTGCGCGCGGAGCCGGGCCACGGTGTCCTCGACGTCGTCGACGGCGAACATGACGCGCCGGATGCCCAGGGTGTTCGTCGGGGCGACGCGCGGCTCGGGGGCGATCGCGGTCGGGGTGTGGAACTTGGCCAGCTCGATGCGGCCGTGGCCGTCGGGGGTGCGCAGCATGGCGACGTCTTGGCGGACGTCGTCGAGCCCGATGACGCGCTCCGCCCAGCGGCCCTCGATCGGGCCCTTGCCCAGCAGCTCCATGCCGAGGTCGACGAAGAACGAGACCACCGCGTCCAGGTCGTCCACGACGATGAGCACGTTGTCCATCCGCTGGATCGCCACGGTGGTCTCCTCGGGTCCGGTGTTCCCGCCATCCTCGCGCACCAGGTCCTGGCGGGTGTTGTTCACGACGCGAGCAGATCGAACTGGAAGCCGACGACGAACAACGCGAACGCGGCCCAGCGGAGCGGGTAGCCGGGGTGGGTGCGGTCGAACGCCCTGGCCAGGCCGTTGACGGCAGGCAGCAGCAGGAATCGGGTCGCGGTGATCCAGAGGGCTATGGGGGCCGCGCCGACCAGGTACAGGGGCAACCTCTCGGCGTGCGCCATGATGCCGCGGCGGGTCTGTCCGCCCTGCTTGCGAACGACTCTCAAGAGCAGGAACCCCACCCCGAGCACGACCAGCAACGCCAGGACGGCACCGACGGGGCCCGACAGCAGCGCGGGGGTGACACCGATACCGGCCATGGCCTCGCGGGCGAAGATGGTCAGGAAGACCAGCAGGTAGTACATCACCAGGGTCACCGCGGTGACCATCATGACCGGCACCTCGAGCTTGTCGGCGAGCCGCCGCCACGACTGCCCGCGCAGCTCGGCGCCGAACGCGCGCAAGCGGTCGGGGCCGACCAGGTCGAGTACGACGGTCAGACCCGCCACGAACTGGAGCGCCTTCCCCGTTCGTCCCCAAGCGAGCAACGGCCAGCCCCACAGCCGCTCACCGCCCAACTGCTCGCCCGTCAACCAGCGGCTCCACAGCCCAAGCGGCTCGCGGACCAGGGTGTCGAAATGACGGCCCGCGAGTACGAGTGCCATCACGCCGAACCCGACCAGTGCCCAAGGCACGAAGCGTTTGCGCTCAGGGCTGTCGTTTTTCTCGGCCTTCGGCGGTTCTGACTGCGGTTCGACGGATTTTCGTAGAGGCGCCTCGGCCGCCACCGCGGGCCGCTGCGACATGGGCCTCTTCGGGTGTCCACTCACCGTCGGCGACCTCGCTTCTTTGGTGTTTCCTTCAAACTATCGCTAGTTCGTAGCGAACCTTGCCACAACTGATCGGTACACGCTACGTTTCGGCTCGATTGGCTCGAAGGCTCTCCGACTTGGGCGGAGTTGGTCCGCTATCGCTGGTACGTGGGCGCCGGTTGTCTTCCCCGCGCACGCGGGGTTGAGGAAATGCGAGCTTGTTTCGGGAGAATGTCGGATGACTGGGTGTCCACCGGTGTGGGTGGCGTGGGGTAAAGCGGGCGCTGGGAAGTGTCATCCTCTTGTCTGCCACGTCCTTGATACGGCGGCCGTCGCGGGGGCGGTGCTCGTTCACGTCCTCGGTCCGCAGGCGCGCAATGAACTGCTCGCCACGTTCGCGCCGTTGGGCGACGCCGAGGGGTGGGTGGCTCTCCTGTGCGGGCTGCACGACATCGGCAAGTACTCGCCCGCGTTCCAGGCGGTCAACGCGGATCTCGCTGGTGCGCGGTTCGGTGCGGGTGCGGAGAAAGATCTTCGGCGGGTGGCCAAGCAGAAGGGGGTCGCTCGGCGGGATACGCCGCACGGGTTGGTGACGGCGATGGCGGTGCGGGAGTCGCTGATCGAGTGGGGTGCCGACTTCGGCACCGCCGACTACATCGCGGTGGCACTCGGCGGGCATCACGGGTACTTCCCGGACGCCGCGGCCGTGCGGCAAGCCCGCAGGGAGGTGAACAACCACGGCGAGTCGACTTGGCGGGGCTGGCGTGACGGGCTCGTCCGGGATGTCGTGCGGTTGCGCGGTCTCCCCCACCCGGAAACGGTGCCGTGGCGGGATGTCCGTGTCTCGCCGGTGGCGGCCGTGGTGCTCGCCGCGGTGACGACGATCAGCGACTGGATCGCGTCCGATGTTTCGAACTTCCCGTACAACGACACCACGGACATCCAGACCTACGCCGACTCCACCGGGGCGTTGGCGGCCAAGACGGTGGAACGGCTCGGGCTGACCGCGTGGCGGCCACCGGTGACCTTCGCCGAACTGTTCCCCGGGGCGCCGAAGCCGCGGCCGGTGCAGGCGGTGGTCGAGGAACTGACCCGGGCTGTCGACGGTCCCACCATGCTGCTCATCGAGGCACCCACCGGCGAGGGCAAGACCAGAGCCGGGTTGCAGGCCGCGGCCGCGATGGTGCGGAGGTTGGCGCTCTCGGGCATCTACGTCGCCCTGCCGACCAAGGCGACCAGCAAGCAGACCTGGGAGGAAGTGGCGGAGTTGGCCGGGCCGGTCCCCGTCCAGTTGGCGCACTCGGGGGCCGAGGAAGTCCTCGCCGAACTCATGACCGAGCCCAGGGGCGTCGGTGTGGACGAACCCGGAGACGGCGACCTGGCGGCGCTGGAGTGGTTCACCCGGAAGCGGAACCTGCTGACGACGATCGGAGTCGGCACCATTGACCAGGCGCTGAAGGGGGCCATTCGGTCCGGGCACGTGTTCGTGCGGCTGGCCGCGTTGACCAACAAGGTCGTGGTGATCGATGAAGCCCACGCCTACGACACCTATATGTCCACTTTGCTCGATCGGCTGCTGATCTGGTTGGGCAGACTGGGGGTCTCGGTTGTGGTCCAGTCGGCCACCTTGCCCGCGGGGCGGCGACGCGATCTGGTAGCGGCTTGGCAGGCCGGGTTGTCGCGGTGCCTACCCGCCGAAGTTCCGCCGATCCCGGACGGTGGCGACTCCCCGCGCGTCACCCGTGTGGACCGGGTCGCGGTGGTGTCGCGGGGCAGTGGCGTGTCGGCGCTGAACAGCGGCCGGACGATCAAGCTCAAGCGGGTGGCGGACGACGAGGTCGTGGACTGGGCGTTGGACCGTGTCGCCGACGGGGGAAGCGCCGTGGTGGTGCACAACCTGGTCCGTCGGGTCGAGCAGACGTGCGACGCGTTGGCCGAGCGGGTCAAGGCGATGCCCGCGGGCGAGAGGCCGGAGCTGATCGTGATCACCGGGCGGCTCCCCGCGGGTGCGCGCCGGGTGGTTGAGGACGAGTTGAAGGCCAAGTTCGGTGCGGATGGCACCAGGCCACGGGCGATCGTGATCGGCACCCAGGTGCTCGAACAGGGCCTTGATCTGGACTTCGACGCGATGCTGACCGACCTCGCCCCGATCGACTGGATCATCCAGCGCGCGGGGCGCCTGCACCGCCACGCCGTGCGCGGGGTGCCCGAGCTGGCCGTCGCCGGGGTGGAGGACACCGCGGACGGGCCGCGGTTCCCCAGCTACCTCGGCGGTGTCTACGAGCCCATGGTCATGATGCGCACCTGGGCGTTGCTGCGGGAACGCGAATCGCTGTCCCTGCCCGGCGAGGTGCCCGCACTGGTCGACGCGCTCTACGGGGACGACGACGCGGTCGCGTGCCCTGTCGGGTGGGAGGAGCGCTGGCGGGAGGCCGAGGCGCGGCTGGTGCGGGCACGGGATAGGTCAAAGCACAGCGGAAGACTGATGTACCTGCCGCTCCCGCATGCCGTGAACCACCTCAGCGAGCTGACCAAGAACAGCAAGAGCACGAGCCGCACCAGGGAGAACGGTAGGAAGTCATGAACTCCGGCAGCGGAGACGACTCCGATCCGCACGTCGACGTCGTGCTGGTGCGAACGGGGCGCGACGGCTGGGCGACACCCGTGGGTGGGGCCGCCGAGGTCGTGCTCACCGACCCCGGGCCGCCCGATGCCACCATCGTCGCCGAGCTGCTGGCCGCGGCCGTGCGGTTGGTGTCCGATGTGGATTTGCCGGACGAGGTGGTCTGGGCGATCGAGGACAGCCCGACGCCGGAGTTGTTCCGCCGATCTCCGTGGCTGCACCGGCACAAGGTGCTGGTTCTGCGGGACGGCCGGTGTGCGGTCGATGGGCATGTGCTGGTCTACGACCCCGTGTCCGGGATCCGCGTGGTGGAAGTCGGGGCGGAGCCGGAGAGTGAACCCGGATTCGACCTGGGGCGTGAACCGTGGATCCCGGTGGTCACCGTCGACGGTGACCAAGAGTTCGTCGGCATCGAGGACGTCATCCTTCGCGCGCACGAACTCCGCCGGATCGCCGCCGAGGCCCCGACGATGACGGCCGCGCTCCACCGGCTGATCCTCGCCGTGTTCCACCGGGTCTACGGGCCGCCGAGCGAGAACGCGTGGGCTGAGCTGTGGTCCGCCGACGCGTTCGCGGAGGAGCCGGTGCGGGATTACCTGCGGCGGCACGAGTTCGACCTGTTCCACCCGAAGCTGCCCTTCATGCAGTGTGCGGCGCTCGCGAGCCTCCCTCCCGCCACGCCGGGAAAACTCGTCCCCTACCGTGCCGTCGGCAACAACGTGACGCTCTTCGACCACACAACGGCCACCGACCGCTTGCTGCTCACACCGGCGGAAGCCGCGCGGTGGCTCGTCACGACCCAGGCGTTCGACCCCGGGGGGATGAAGACCCCGTACGAGAAGGACAAGTCGTCGGAGCGGGCGCCCTGCAACGGGTTCGGTGTGGTACTCGTGGAAGGGGCGACGCTGAAGGAGACGTTGCTGCTCAACGCCATCGTCTACCGGCCCCTTGACGAGCTTCCACCGATGACCACCGCTGAGGACCACCCGGTCTGGGAATCGGCGACTGGCCCGGCACCGACCCCCGACCGACGCACACCACGAGGCTGGACGGACCTGCTCACTTGGCCGTCGCGAAGAGTCCTGCTCTCCACCACACGCGTTGACGGGGAGTTGAAGGTGGATGGCGTGGTCCTCACGCCCGGAACGCGGCTCTCCGCGAGCGGGCCCGACGAGGAGAAGATGGCGGCGTACCGGAAGCCGCGCGGCCCCAGGGGAAAGCCCAAACAGGACGCGCCGATGTACGCGGTTCGGTTGGACGCGGTGCGCCGGATCTGGCGGCACAGCGTCGAACTCTTCACCGTGGACAACTGGCAGGAAGGTCGTAGCAGGCAACGGCCGCCCGCGCTCGACCAGATCGACACTCTGGTCGAGCGGGGGGCGATCTACCGGAGCGCCGTCTACACCCTGCGGGTCTTCGGACAGCGGCTCGACTCGAAGGCGTCAGTCGTGGAGGCGTGGCTGGAGGACGAGGTGTCAGCGCCCGTCGCCCTCATGCGCGCGACGCGAAGCGAGCGGTTCAGCGGGTTCATGGGGGCGGCCATCATGGTGGCCGACGACGCCGGTTCCGCGTTGCGCGCGTTGCAGTCCGAGTTCCGCAGCGAGCTGCGTGGCAGCCAGGCGAACCCGATCGACCTGTCGTTCTGGCCGCGCCTGGGCCGACCGTTCGACACCTTCCTCCGAGGCCTCGCCGAAGCCGAGGTGAACCGCCGCGCGGACACGCCCGTGGCCGATCAATGGGTCCACGTGGTCACCGAAGCCGCGACCGAGACGGCAGACCGCTGGTTGCGGGGAACGCAGACCGAGCCGACGAAGCTGGTGGTGCTCGGCAGGCACGACAAGCAGTTCCGCGACCGCCTCACCGCCGCGAAGCAGCGGTTCCGGGCCGACGCCGCGGCGTTCATCAAAGGCGAAGGGGAGGAGCGGTGACCAAGCCCCGCGAGAGTTACGTCAACCACCTGTACGGCCTCGGCAACTGTCTGACATCGCGGAACTCGACGTTGGTCGCGCGGTCGCGTCGGGACTTGGCCTTGTTGCGCAACAGTTTCGTGCCGGGCAGGCAGTTCGCGGCCTATGAGATCGTGTTCCGCAACGGTGCGCCCGATGACGAGGTGGAGCAGGAGGTGTGGTTGCTGGTAGGTGCTCTGTACGCCCTGCACCCGCTCACCAAGGGGGCGCGCGGGACGCTCGGCGCCTCGATGGGCCAGTTGGCCAAGAAGATCGGCGATGGGTCGTCCGTCGGCAGGCGGTTCGCTCAGCTCCTCGCCCGTGACCGGGCCGGGTTGCCGCACCACCTGCGCCAGGCCGTTCGGCTGCTTTCCGCGCACAGCACCCCGGTCAACTACCACCGCCTGCTCGACGACCTCACCGTGCTGCTCGGTCGGGACCACCTCGGCGACCGGGCGGGTGCCATCCGGTTGCGGTGGGCCCGCGAGTACCACGTGGCACCGACCACCGACACCCCGGAGACCACCCAGTGATCATCGAGTTGCACCTGCTCCAGTCGTTCCCGGTCAGCAACCTGAACCGCGACGACACCGGTCAGCCCAAGACCGCCACGTTCGGCGGCCACCTGCGCGGGCGGGTGTCGAGCCAGAGCATCAAGCGCGCGGCGCGGGACCTGTTCACCGAGTACGGGCTTGACCGCTCGGAGACGGCGGTGCGCACCAAACGCTTGTTGGACAAGACAACCGACGCCTTGGTCCGCGAGCAACGGGACGAGGACGAGGCCAAGGCCGTGGTGCGGACCGCGCTGTCGCAGCTCGGGTTCGGGGTCGACGAGAAGGGGCTGACCCAGTACCTGCTGTTCGTCAGCCAGGCCGCGATCGGGCACCTCACCGCGTACTGCCGGGAGAACTGGGACGCCCTCAAGGCGCTCGGTGCCACCAAGGGGGCCGGTAAATCGACCAAGGCCAAACTGGACAGAGCGGGGCAGGCCGAGACGCAGCGGATCCTGGACGCGACCCGGGCCGCGGACATCGCGTTGTTCGGGCGGATGATCGCCGACATCAAAGACCTCAACGTCGACGCCGCATCCCAGGTGGCGCACGCGATCTCCACGCACGTCGTGGTCAACGAGTTCGACTTCTACACCGCCGTCGACGACCTGAAGCCGCGGGGCGAGTCGGGGGCGGACATGATCGGCACGGTCGACTTCAACGCCGCCTGCTACTACCGCTACGCCAACGTCGACCTGAAGCGGCTCACCGAGAACCTCGGCGACGACGTCGACCTGGCGGGCCGGGCCGCCGCCGCGTGGTTGTCGGCGTTCGTCAACGCCGTGCCCAGTGGGAAGCAGAACTCCACGGCCGCCCGCACGATGCCCGACACGCTGCTGGGCGTCGTGCGCGAGCGCGGCGCGTGGAACCTGGCCAACGCGTTCCTGCGGCCGGTGGCGGACCACGACGTCATGGCCGCGTCGACCGCGCGGTTGGTCGAGCACTTCGGCAAGCTGCGCGGTTTCTACGGCGCGGGCCAGATCCGCTCGGCGACCGCCGCGTCCGTGTCCGGTGACCTCGGGGAGCCCGCGGGCGTCCGGGTCGTGACGTCGATCGACGAGTTCACCTCGACCGTGCTCGCGGGCGCGGGGGTGTGAGGCGTGGCCGAGCGCACGGCGGCGCTGGCGCTGCGCTTCGACGCGCCGATGCAGTCCTGGGGTGTCCGCTCGCGCGGGATCATCCGGGACACCACCGCGGAGCCCACCAAGTCCGGTGTGGTCGGTGTGCTGGCCGCGGCGCTCGGCTACGAGCGCGACGACCGCGAGCGCATCGCCGAACTGGCCCGGCTGGCGCTGGCCGTCCGGGTCGACCGCGAAGGCGTGCTCGAACGCGACTACCACACCGCGGGGAACGTGCCGACGACCCAGGGGACCGGTCGCCGGACGGTGGTCAGCGAGCGCTACTACCTCGCCGACGCGCTGTTCCTGGTGGTGCTGGAGGGCCGGGCCGCGGTGCTGGACCGGGTCGCCGCCGCGGTCGAGGAGCCGCGCTGGCCGCTGTTCTTCGGCCGCCGCGCCTACGTCCCGGCCAGTCCGCTGCTGATCGACACCGGGCCCGTCGACCGCGCCGCGGCCGAGGTCCTGGCCGACCACCGGTGGCTGGAGTCCCGGACCCGGCTCGCGCCCGCGGAGCTGCGCACGGTGGTCGAGTGCCCGCCCGGGGACCCGAACGCGGAGACCCGGCACGACCACCCGATCAGCTTCGCCCACGGCGACCGGCGGTTCGCCCCGCGGACCGTGCGCGTCGGCTCGGTGCCGCTGACCGACGACATGATCACCGGAGGCAAGCCGTGTTCCTGACCAAGCTCACCATCGACCCGCGCTCGACGGCGTTCCGCCGCGACGCCGCGGACGTGCACAACATGCACCGCACCGTGATGTCTGCCTACCCGGAGCTGCCCGAGACGGAGACCTACCGGCAGTCCCACGGCGTGCTGTGGCGGCTGGAGGCAGGCCGGACCGGGGTAGTCCAATATGTACAGAGCCGCACCCGTCCGGAATGGACCGGGTTGCCGGACGGGCACCTGCTGGCGCCCGCCCAGGTCCGGCCGTTGGACCCGGTGCTGGAGTCGATCGCGCCCGGCAGGCGGTTCGCCTTCCGGCTGCTGGCCAACCCGACCCGCTGCGTCCGGCCCGTCGCCGACCGCGGCGCGCGCAAACGCGTCCCGCACCGCGAGCCGGTCGCGTGGCTGGCGGCCCAGGGCGCGCGGCACGGGTTCGTCATCCCCGTGACGGGGAACGGCGATCCGGACGTGGTCGCGGTCGCCGTGCCGCTGCTGGTCGGCCGGAAGTCGGCGCGGCGGATCACCGTTCAGCCGGTGCGGTTCGACGGGCACCTGGTGGTGACCGACGCGACGGCGTTCGCCGAGGCCGTGGTGGCGGGGGTCGGTCGCGCCAAGTCCTACGGGTGCGGACTGCTGAGCCTCGCTCCACCACGCGCTCGGGAATGACCCGCTACTCGGGCAGGGCGGCCAGTTGGAGTTCGACGCGGGTGGCGTCGGCGGCGCGGTTCAGGAGTTGGTAGGTCCGCAGAGACTCCGTCCAGGCTTCGCGGGCTTGGTCGTGGTGGCCCAGCGCCAGGTGGGGATGGCCGATTCCGTCCAGTGTGGACGCGATGCTGACGGTGTGGTCGAGTGACCGGTACAGCGCCAGTGCCTCGTCGTACCGGGTGATCGCAGTGCGGTGGTCGCCGGTGCGGTGGGCGATCAGCGCGAGACAGTCGAGGACATCGGCTTCGCCGTCCTTCTGGTCCTGGGCCTGGTGCAGGGGAAGGGCCGCCGCGCAGAACCGCTCGGCCTGGTCGTGGTCGCCGCGTCTGGTGTGGATCAGGCCGAGGGTGCCCAGGGCGTTGGCGATACCGGACTCGGCACCGGTCTCGCGGTAGATCCCCAGTGCCGCGGTGACCTCACCGGCGGCGCGGTCGTGGTCGGACAGGCGCATCCAGGCGCCGCCGAGCAGGTAGTGGGTGTTGGCGGCGCCGACCGTGTCGTCTGCCGCATACGCCATCCGCAACGCCTGCTGGAGGTGGTCGAGGGCGGGGCGGTGCTCGCCGAAGACCGAGTACGACCGGCCGATCGAGCGGTGCGCCCTGGCCTGGGTGGCGAGGTCGCCGAGGCGCGTCGCGGCGGCCAGACCGACGGTCCAGACCGCGATGTTGTCGCCCATGTGACCCCGGATCTGGTGGAACGTGTCCACCGCCCGCGCCAACTGCCACGCGGCGCGGTCCAGACCGAGGTCCGCCGCGGACTCCTGCGCGGCGGACAGGTTGAACCTGTTGCGGTCGAACCAGGTGCGCGTTTCGGCGGGGTCGACCAGCGGGGCCGCGCAGGACGCGGGATCCGGTGCGGCGAGGCTGATCCGGCGCCGCAGCGGGTTGAGGATGTGGTCACCCGCGGCTGCCGTGTGCAGGTAGTGGTCGATCACGCGACGGAGCGCGTCCTCGCGGTCGGACGGCGAGGCCTGGTCGCCCGCGTAGTGGCGGACCAGGTCGTGCATCCGGTACTGGTCGCCGCCGTCGTCGAGCAGCGACGCGCGAGCCAGCCCGCGCAGCAGCCACCGGGTCCGCGCGACCGGGGTACCGGCGAGGCTCGCGGCGGCGCGCAGCCCGATGTCCGGGCCCGGCGCGACACCCAGCAACGCGAACAGGCGGGCCTGCTCGGTGGTCAGCGCGGCGTAGGACCACGACAGGACGGCGGGCAGGCTCGCGGCGGCGTCCTCCTCGTCGAGGCCGTCCAGCCGCGCCTCCCGCAGCTCGGCCGCGAGCCCGGTCAGCGTCCGCTTCGGCTCCAGGCAGGCGCGGCCCGCGACGACGCTCAGCGCCAGCGGGTAGCCGCCGCAGCTGCCGAGCAGGTCGTCGACGGCGGCGGGCTCCGCGTGCGCGCGGCCCGGCCCGATCCGGGACACGAGCAGGGCGCGGGCGTCGTCCGGCGGCATGACGTCGACCGCGACGTGCGCGGCACCGTGCCCGACGACCAGGCCGGGGAGCCGGTTCCGGCTGGTCACCAGGACGGTGCAGGAGGCGTCGCCCGGCAGCAGCGGGACGACCTGGGCGGTGTCGACGGCGTTGTCCAGCACCACGAGAAGCCGCTTGCCCGCGACCAGGCTGCGGTAGAGGGCGGCTTGCGCGTGCGGGTGGATCGGCACGCGCTCGGCGTCGGCCCCGAAGGCGTCGATGAACCCCCGGATCGCGACGGCGGGTGGCATGGCGTCGCCGTCGGGGCTGAAGCCGCGCAGGTCGACGAAGAGCTGGCCGTCGGGGAACCGGTCGAGGTTGCGGTGCGCCCAGCGCAGGGCGAGCCAGGTCTTGCCGATCCCGCCCGCGCCGGCCAGCGCGGAGATCACGACGGTGCCGGTCCCGGCGGTCATGGCCGCGTCGAGCTGGGCCAGCTCGTCGGCGCGGCCGGTGAACTGGCGCGGGTTCGAGGGGAGCTGCCGGGGGAGCGGGGTGGGGGCGGACAGGTGCAGGTGGACGTCACCGGTGGTGATGACACCGGCCTGGACGAGCGACCCGATCGTGGTGGCGGTGACCTGGTTGACCACGGTCGGTACCGGTGGCTCCTCGGCGTTCCGCACGGCGCTCCTCACCCGGGTGGCCCTGCCCAGGATTGTCACGCACCGGCGAGACCCCGCCAACCGGATTCACGCGGCGAGCGGGACCTCGGGGGAGTTGTAGAGGGCGACGACGCCCCGGTCGGTGAGGCGGACGAGGTGGTCACCGGGCTCGACGGCGACCAGGCCGCGGTCGAGGAGGGTGCCGAGGGCGGCCGACTGCCAGCCGGGGAGGTCGCCCACGGGGCGGCCGTCGGGGCTGTTCCAGCGGAACCCCGACTGGAACGACACGGCGTTGTCGTAGACGTCGTACAGGGTCGACATCAGGTCGTCGTCGAACATCGTCCACTCCTCGACTGCCACGGCGTTCGTCGTCATGTGCCCATGGTGGCTCGGTGTGGAGGTGAAAGTGCTGGTCAGCACCCTTGTCGCCCTGGTTTCACACCTGTCCCGCTACCGGGCCTCGTCGACGACAACGAGCCGCTCCTCGACGTAGGTATCGAGGTCGTCGGCCAGCCACGGGTTGTGTGGGCGGAGCCGGTGGAGGCGGAAGGTGCCGCAGGTGTGGTTGGTGCTGACGACGCACCGGGTGGGGGGTGGATCCGGCCGGGCGTGGATGAGCCGGGTGAGTTCGATGGCGAAGGTCAGGCCCTGGCGGAGGAGGGTGAGCTGGTCCGCCTCGGAGATCCGGGGTTCGTAGTGCTCGGTGCGCCTGACCTCGACGGGGACGTGGTCCTCGAGGTGGAAGCTGTTGGCGGAGCACTCCCAGCCGGTCAAGTCGTCCGGGTCCGGGGCGGCAGTCCCGTGGTGGCGGGTGAGGACGGTGGTGTCGCCGAGGTGGACGACCCCTTCCCGAAGGCGTCGCCGGAGCGCTGGGGACAGGGGGACCTCGATGTGGTCACCGAGGGCTTCGCGGGCGAGGGCGTTGTAGCGGACGACCGGCATCAGGCGTCGGTCGCGAGCTTGACTCCCACTCCGATGAGGACGGTCGCGGTGACGCGGTCCAGCCACGCGCGGACGCGGTCGCGGAGCAGGAGCGCCCTCGCCTTGGTGGCCAGCAGGATCAGCACCGGGAACCAGACGAACGAGACGCCGATGTGGATGGCGACCAGCAGGGCGCCCCACGCGGCGGAGGCGGGGCCGGTGGGGAGGAACTGGGGGAGGATGCTGATGTAGAAGACACCGACCTTGGGGTTGAGCAGGTTGGTGACCATGCCCGCCCGCAGCGCGGCGAGGGGACGGGTGGACCTGGGGGCGGGAAGATCGGTACCCGGCTTTCGGTTGCGCGGCAACGAACTCCAGATCGCCCGACCACCCAACCAGACCAGGTACACCGCGCCCGCGATCCGGACCGCGTCGTAGGCCGCGCGGGAGGCCGCCAGCAGCGCGGTGAGCCCGGCCAGGCTCGCGGCACCCCACACCACGCACCCGGCCGCGATCCCGCCGACGGTCGCCAGGCCCGCGGCGCGACCGCCGAGCAGCGTGTGCCGCAGCACCAGCATGGTGTCGATCCCCGGCGTGATCACCCCGAGCGCGGCGATGAGCGTCCACGTGAGCAAGGTCGAAACGGACATACCAGCCCCCATCCCCAGCGTCGAACCCCGAGATGACACCACACCGCCGCCGCCCGGCGCCAGCCTGATTCCGAAGGGGCCTAGGAGGTTTCCGGCACATCGGACCGGCGGATCGTCAGCTTCGGTTGCCTACCCGGGTCCACCATCAGCACGAGGGCGCGCCTGATCTGTCCGATGTGGTCGATCAGGTCCTCGGTCGTGACTCGGCCATCCGAGACGCGAGGGACGTCGATGTGCCCGTAGGCGCCGTTGGTGGTCAGTTGGACGCCGAGACCGAAGTGGTGGGCGCACACGACCCGCACCTCCACCACCGTCCCCTCCGCGCTCATGTGCCCCCAACGGGACACCGGGAGGTCGTGGATATCGGTCATGGGGTCGGTACCTCGGCGAGGAAAGCCTTGATGGGCGGGGCGAAGGCGGTGGCCAGGTCCGCCGCGGTGCGCACGGTCGTCGTCAGCGCGTCGGCCAGGGTCGAGCGGGGGAGGGCGGCGGCCATGGCCCGGGCCACCGAGGGCGGGTGGCGGTGGTCGATGCCCGGGACGATCAGCGCGGGCGTGTCGACGGCCGCCAGTTCGTCGATGCTGGTGAGCAGCCGGTCGTGGCCGATGGCGGCCGCGGCGGCGATGCTGGCGGGCGTGGAACGGGGGATCGCCTCGGTGACGAGGGTCGTGATGACGGGTGCCAGGTGGGGGCGGAGCGACGCCCACGCGGCCTCGATGCCGGAGAGCCGGACGCGGGCGGCGAAGGCGTCGAGGTACGCGATCTCGGCGGCCTTCGTCTTGTCGTCCTCGACGTTCTCCACGCTGAGCAGGAGCGCGGCGCGGACCCTGGACGGGTGGCGGGCGCAGGTGCGCAGGGTGATGCTGGAGCCGAGTCCGGTGCCGCCGACCACGGCCGTGGCGAGGTCGAGGTGGTCGAGCAGCGCGACGACGTCGTCGGCGTAGGTGTTCCAGGTGTGG
Organism: Actinokineospora auranticolor; assembly: GCF_041897805.1. Taxonomy (GTDB): domain Bacteria; phylum Actinomycetota; class Actinomycetes; order Mycobacteriales; family Pseudonocardiaceae; genus Actinokineospora; species Actinokineospora auranticolor. The sequence continues at coordinate 6,502,010 of NZ_CP154825.1, read as the reverse complement.
CGCGTCGGGTCGACGCAGACGGATCTCCCGTAGCCGCGCACATCGGGCAGGACGACCGTGTAGGCGTCCGCCAGGGCCCGGGCCAAGGGGATCAGGCTCTCGTGGTCAGGTCCGCCGCCGTGCATCAGGACGACGGGCGGGCCGCTGCCCAAGACCGCGGCGTGCAGCGGACAGCCGTCGGCGGCGTGGAAGGCGACAGGGGTCGTCACCCTTTCGACCATAGACACCAACACATCGGTGGTGGCTTCACCCGGTGCGTACGATTGGCCCGTCGAAGGGGGCGCGATGTCGTTCAGTTACTACCTGTACATCAGCGACAGCAAGGTCGACATGCTGTTGTCGCAGGTCAGTCTGAGGTGCTTCGAAGTTTCCGGACAGTGGACCAAGTAGAATTGGGTTCTCTGGAAGGAGACGGTTTTGGCGGGATCAAGGAGGAGTTTCTCTCGGGAGTATCGGGAGGAAGCGGCGAAGTTGGTGATCGAGACCGGGCGTCCGATCGCTCAGGTGGCGAAGGAACTTGGTGTCGGTGAGGTGAGTCTAGGGAAGTGGGTCAAGGATTATCGGGCGGCGCAGGGCGGCGACGAGTCGCCGTTGGATGTGTCGGAGCGGGCGAGGCTGCGTGAGTTGGAGCGGGAAGCGCGTGATCTGCGGTTGGAGAACGAGTTCCTGAAAAAAGCTGCCGCGTACTTTGCCAAGGATCATCGGTGAGCGACCGGTTCGAGTTCATCGACGCACAGCACGCTGCCGCAGATAAGGACGTGGACGTCTCGACATCGTTGCCGGTGACACGGATGTGCCGGATTCTCGATGTCTCCCGATCGGGGTTCTACGAATGGAGGACTCGCCCGATGTCGGGCACCGCGGCGCGGCGGGGTGAGCTGTCACGGTTGGTTGTCGGGTTTTTCGAGGCGTCCGACGGCACGTACGGGTATCGGCGGATCCACGCCGATCTCGTCGCCCAGGGCGTGGAGTGCGGGCCGGAGTTGGTGCGTCAGGTCATGCGTGAGCTGGGGCTGCGTCCGTGTCAGCCCCGGCCGTGGCGGTTCGTCCTCACCGCCGGCGACGGCCAGGTCCATGACGTCCCCGACCTCGTCCGCCGCGATTTCACCGCCGCCGAACCCGGTCGAAAAGCGGTGGGTGACATCACCTATATTCCGACGGATGAGGGATGGCTCTACCTCGCGACCGTGATCGACTGTCACACCAAGGCGGTCACCGGGTGGGCGATGGACGACAACTACAAGACACCGTTGATCGAGACGGCCATCCATCGCGCCGTTCGGAACGGCCATCTCACCGACAACGCGATATTCCACTCCGATCGCGGCAGCAACTACACCTCCGCCACCTTCGCCGCCACTCTCGCGTCCCTACACATCCGACAGTCCGTGGGCCGCACCGGTATCTGCTACGACAACGCACCGGCGGAATCGTTCTTCGCCACTCTCAAGAACGAACTCGTTCACCGCACCCGATACCCGACCCGCGAACACGCCCGCCGAGACATTGCCCGCTATATCGAACTCCGCTACAATTCGCGACGGAGACACTCCGCACTCGGATACCGCACGCCACGAGAAGTGCACCACGCATACCACGCTCGAAAGTCAGCGATACCGACCGTTGTTTAGCCGCTGTCCGGAGACTTCGAGGCACCCCAGTCCGGGCTACGGGGGCAAGCGCAAGGCCGAGTTCGGGGTCGACCTCAAGGTGTTGACCGCCAAGCGCACCGCGGAGGCGGCGGGGCCCGACCGGGTGGCGCGGCTGGAGCGGGTCGTGGGTTTCCTTCGCGCAAAGCCGGGTGTCCGCGCCGCCGCCTTCGAGGCGCTGACGGACGTGCGGTAGCTGGGCCCCGTCAACGGCAGGCAGGGCCCCCTCCCTGACAACCGGCGGCCGGTGGTCGGCCCACCACGGGACGGGTGAACCGGACCTCGGTGTTCGTCACCGCCAACGGGGCGATCATGAGCACGGACCGGGAACACGACTTCACCATCACCGGCGAGTGGACCGACACCCTGCCTTCCTGAAGAGGTGTCGGGGGACGCCTCCAGCCACCTCGAAACCGCCGCAGGATCCCAGCCCCCACCCAACCCAAGACGGCCCTACCGGACCCACCCCGAAACCGCCGCGGGATCCCAGGCCCCGCACACCGCAACGTGGCCGCACCGGACCCGCCTCGAAACCGCCGCAGGATCCCAACCCCCTCCGAACGCAACGCGCCCCTGCCACACGCCTTGATTGGGTGGACTTGCTTTGCGTGGGGGGACGGGCCTGCCAAGCTGTCCTGCGGGTGGGGTGGGCTTGCCCATTCCCACCGCTCTTCCCCACCGCAGGCTCGTAGGGGCCCCGCGCAAAGCAAGTTCGCCCAAACGAGGCCGCGCATCTTTTCCGCGAACAGCCGGACCGATCAACCCAACCACGCCGCCAACCGGCACCCCGCGGGCCACAAGATGATCAACGCACGCCTCCGGCCCCCACTATCCAGCCTAGCGACGAGCACCGACAGTCCCGACCGAAGACGATCATGCCTGTGGACAACGGGGAAGGCGTGTTCACGGCACCCCGATCAGGCCGCCTCAACTACCACCGTGACCCGGCGATGATCAAACCGATGCCTCGGGCCCCCACTATCCATTCTACCGGCGCGCACCGACAGTTCCGGCCGAAGACGATCAAGCCTGTGCACAACCTGCCGGACATCAGGCGGGCAGGCGGTAGACCGAGACGTGGGAGCCGGAGTCCTCCGTGAATTCCGCACCGGTCCAGTCAGCCGACCGCGACTCCAGCCGCATCCCGGCCAGCTCGGCCATCAGGTCCAGCTCCGCGGGCCAGACGTAGCGGTGCGGGCTGCGGGCGATCCGCCCGTCGGTGTGGTGGTGCGAGATCAGGTGCTGGCGCACCACGTCGTAGGTGTCGACGCCGAGGTAGTCCGGCTCGCACTTCCACACCACCGCCCGCTGCCCCGGCGGCAGCAGCCGCAGGTCCGGCACGCCCAGTTCGATGACGAACCGCCCGCCCGGCAGCAGGTGCCTGGCCGCGTTGCGGAAGCAGGCCACCTGCTCGGGCTGGGTGAGCAGGTTCCCGATCGTGTTGAACACCAGGTACACCAGGGAGAACCGGCCCGGCGCCGTGGTCGTGGCCATGTCGCCGCGCACCACCGGGATCACCGTCTCGTCGACCTTCTCCCGCAGCCGGGCGATCATCCCGGCGGACAGCTCGATGCCGGTGACCGGCACACCCCGCTCGGCCAGCGGGATGGCGACGCGGCCGGTGCCGATGGCCAGCTCCAGGGCCGGTCCGCCGTCGGCCAGCCGCACCAGCCGGTCGACCGTCGGGCCCAGCACTTCCGGGGCGAACATCCCGGTGCCCGGGGTGTCGTAGCGGTGCGCGGTCTCGTGGCTCCAGATCTCCTCCTGTCGCATCGAGTAGACGAACTCGGCGTGGTCCCAGGTCTGCTCCGTAGGCACGTCAGCCACCTTAGGCACACGGGTGGGGCGTGGTCGCCCGTTTTTCCTTCCGCTGTCCCACGTTCGGGTGATGGTGCCGGGCTGGTGGGCGCGATGTGCTTGCGGGACAACGGTAGGGAGGACGCACATGGCGAGGCGAGTGGTCGTCGTCGGGGCGGGGGTCTACGGTGCCGCCGTGGCCGCCGAACTGGCGGTGCGCGGGGTGGGCACGACGGTCGTCGAGGCGGGCGCCCCCGCGGGCGGCACGTCCGGCGCGACCTTCTCGTGGACCAACTCCTGCGGCAAGAAACCGAGGTCGTACCACGACCTCAGCGTCGCCGGGATGGCCGCGCACCGGCGCCTGGCCGCCGACGTCCCGCACAGCGACTGGTACCACGAAGGGGGCAACCTGGAGTGGGCCGCCGACGAGCCGGGCCGCGCGGCGCTGCGGCGCAAGGTCGCCGAGGTGCTCGACTTCGGCTACGAGGCCCGCTGGCTCGACCGCGTCGAGGTCCTGCGCCTCGAACCCGACCTCAACCCCGACCGGCTCCCGGACGACGAGATCGCCTACTTCCCCCGCGAGGGCTGGATCGAACCCACCCGCCTGGTCGGGTACCTGCTGTCCACCGCCATCTCCCGCGGCGCCGAACTCGTCCGCGACGACGCGGCGGCCGGGTTCGGCGTCGAGGGCGACGCCATCACCACCGTGCTGCTCACCTCCGGCCGCCGCGTTCCCGTGGACGCCGTGGTCAACTGCGCGGGCCCGAGCGCCGCGCGGGTCGCGGAGTTGGCGGGCCTGAAGCTGGCCATGCGCAACACGCTCGGCGCGCTCGTCTACACCTCCCCCGTCGCGGTCGCCGTCTCGCGGGTCATCCACGCGCCCGACATCCACCTCCGCCCCGACGGCGCCGGTCGGCTCCTGCTGCACACCCGGTCCCTCGACGCCGCCGCCCGCGACCTCGACACCGGCCCCGGCCACACCCACGCCCGCCGCGACCTGGACGAAGACACCCTCGCCGCCGTCCTGGCGGCGGGCCGCGCCCTCTACCCGGCGCTCAAGTCGGCCACCGTGGAGAGCACCAGGGTCGGCGAGCGCCCCATCCCGGGCGACGGCCTCCCCGTCCTCGGCCGGGCCCGCGCCCTACCGAACTTCCACTTCGCCGTATCCCACAGCGGCGCCACCCTGAGCCTGCACGCCGCCACCCTGGTGGCCGACGAACTCCTCGGCCAAGACCACACCGCGACCCTGGCGCCGTTCCGCTTCGAACGATTCTGAAGGGGCGATCGGGCAATTGTCGAAACCGCTTCACCTCTTCCGCCTCGCACGGAGGTGAACCTCGTTCGATTCTTCGGGGTGTAGTCCGAATCACTTTTGTGGATCATCTGTGGCTGCGGGGATTACCCATCGAGCCGTGCGGTGTGTTCGTTAACCGCCCGACGGTGATCAACACGAATTCGCATGGTGAATCGCCAACGTTCCCCTGGATGGATGCAAGTGGATTAGCTCGTTCGGCCCAGTCGGGCGCGGCAATGGGCGGTCAAGTGATCACGCTTCGTGCTCGCGCATGACACTTCGTTAGAAACGACCGCGAAACGGGCGGTGCGGGGGTGGCGATGTAGCTCGCGTCAGGGCGGCCGGTCGGGCCGCCTCCGCACAGGCGTGGCGACCCCGAGGTGGGTTTCGGCTCATGCCGGAAATGTGCACCGAAAGGTCTGGAACAATGGTTGTGATGCGCCCTGTCGTCGGTGTGCCGTCGACCCGGTCGGAGCCGTTCGCCACCTCGGTGAACCCCGAGCGGCCGCCCGCAGGCGACTTCTCCGCGGGTGGTCGGGTGTTCTCCGGGGACGAGCCGGTGCGCCTCTCGATCCTGGTGCCCGCGTACAACGAGGAACGCACCGCGGCGCACGTGGTGTCCGGGCTGCTGGCCGCCGACTTCCCCTGCCCGGTCGAGGTGATCGCGGTGGACGACGGCAGCACCGACGAGACCGCGCGGCGGCTGGCCGACATCGACGACCCGCGGCTGACCGTGCTCCGGCACCCCCGCAACCTCGGCAAGGGCGCGGCGCTGATGTCCGCGGTCGCGGTGGCCACCGGCACCCACGTGCTGCCGTTCGACGCCGACCACGAGTACTCGCCGACCGACATCCCCCGGCTGCTCGAGCCCGTGCTCGCGGACCGGTGCGACATCGTCTACGGCACAAGGCTTTTCGGCGTCAACACCGTCTACCAGTCCTACCGCTACGCGCTGGGCAACCGGCTGCTCACCCTGGCCGCCAACGTCCTGTTCGACTCGTCGGTCAGCGACCTGCACACCTGCTTCAAGCTGGTGCCGCTGTCGCTGGTGCGCCAACTCGACCTCTCGGAGACGGGCTTCGGGCTCGACACCGAACTGACCGCCCGCCTGCTCCGCCTCGGCCTGCGCCCGTTCGAGGTGCCGATCAGCTACCACAGCCGCTCGCACGCCCAGGGCAAGAAGATCGACTGGCGGGACGGCGTCGCGTGCCTGCGCATCCTCGCCCGCGTGCGCGTCGCCCCGCGCCCGGTCGTCACCGCGCACCGGTACCCGGAGTCGGTCGTCGACCTGCCTGTCCGCGGTGGTCGGCACGACAAGGACGTCGTTCGCGCCGTGCGGGTGACCGGATGAGCGGCCCGCGCACGAGCACCACCCGGCCCAGGCGCGGAGTGGTCCCGCTGGTCTCCGGCGCCGCCGTCGTCGTGCTGCTGGCCGCGGCCGCGCAGGGCGGGATCGCGGGTCCGCTGCTGCGCGCCGCGGGACTGGTCGCGGACGAGCCCGCCTACACCGAACTCGCCTTCGTCGACCCGGACCGGCTCGGCACGCGGCTCGCGGCCACCGGGGGCCTGGTCGACTCCACCTTCGCCATCCACAACCACGAGGGCACCGACACCACCTACCCGTGGTCGGTCGTCCTGCGCGACGGCGAGCGCGTCGAGGTCATCGCGGACGGCGAGCGCACGGTGCCCGCCGGGACCGGGGTCACCGTGCCGGTCTCGGTCGCGCTCACCTGCCCGTCGCACGCCCGCGTCGAGGTCCGCGTCGCCGTCCCGGCGCGGTCCATCGACTTCCTCGCCCCGTGCCCGCAGGGGGAACGATGAGCGGCAAGAAGGTCATCGCGCTGGTGACCGACGCGATCCACCCCTACAGCCGCGGTGGCAAGGAGATCCGGTACCACGAGCTGGCCAAGCGGCTGGCCGCCCGCGGCGACGTCCACGTGTTCACCATGCACTGGTGGGACGGGCCCCCGACCATCCGCCGCGACGGCGTCACCTACCACGCGCTGTGCCGCACCATCCCGATGTACAAGGGCGCCCGGCGCTCGATCCGCCAAGCGCTGGTGTTCGCCTTCGCGTGCCTTGGCCTGCTGCGGCACCGGTTCGACGTCATCGAGGCCGACCACATGCCGTACCTGCCGGTGTTCGCCTGCAAGGTGGTGGCCGCGCTGCGCCGCACCCGGCTGGTCGTCACGTGGCACGAGGTGTGGGGCGACGACTACTGGCGGGCCTACCTCGGGCGGCTGGGCACCGTCGCCTGGTGCGTCGAGCGGTTGGCGATGCGGCTGCCCGACACGATCCTGGCCGCCTCCGCGCATACCGCCGACCGGCTGCGGGCGGTCCTGGGGGCCGGGGCGGACGTGGTGGTGGCGCCGAACGGGATCGACCTGGACCTGGTCCGCGCCGCGTCCCCCGCCGCGACCCGCGCCGACATCGTCGTCGTCGGCCGGTTGATGGAGCACAAGCGGGTCGACCTGCTGCTCGACGCCGTCGCCCGGCTGCGCGACCGCGGCCGGGCCGTGACCTGCCTGGTGATCGGTGACGGTCCGGAGCGGGAGAACCTGGCCGCCAAGGCCCGGGAACTGGGCCTGGGGTCCGCGGTCCGGTTCCGCCACGACGTCGCCGGGCAGGAACAGCTGTACGGGTTGATGAAGGGCGCCAAGGTGTTCGCCGCGCCGTCGGCCCGCGAGGGCTTCGGGGTGGCCGTGCTGGAGGCGCTGGCCTGCGGCATGCCCGTGGTGACCACGGACGCGCCGGACAACCTGGCCAGGCACCTGGTGCGCCGCTCGGCTCGCGGTCGGGTGTGCGCGGCGACCCCGGGCGCGTTCGCCGACGCCATCGCGGCGGCGTTGGCCGAGCCGCGCACCGGGGTCGTGGAGGACTGGGTCGAGCAGTTCGGGTGGGACGCGACGGCCGATGTGGCGGCGAAGGCGGTGCTGGCGTGAAGATCCTGCTGGTTGGTCCGTACCCGCCCGCCAAGGACGGCATCGGTGACTACGCCCAGGCGCTCGCGGGGGAGTTCGTCCGGGCCGGGCACGAGGTCCGCGTGCTCGCGGTCCGGGGTGACGGACCCGTGCTGCCCGGCGAGGTATTCGGCACGCTGGACTCGGTCCGCGCCGCGCTGTCCGCCGCCCGCGCCTGGGCCCCCGATGTGGTGCACGTCCAGTTCGCGGTCGCCGCCTTCGGCACCCGGATCCCCGCGCTGCTGCGGGTCCTGCCCGCGCTGCGCGCGTTGCCCGCCAAGCTCGTGGTGACGCTGCACGAGGTCACCCGGGACACCGCGACCCTCGGCCCGCTCGGGAGGTCGCTCTACCGGCGGGTCCTGCGCGCCGCCGACCAGGTCATCGTCCACACGGCGGCCGCGCTGCGCCGACTGTCCGCGCTCGACCACCTGGGCGGCACGCTGGTCCGCCACCCCGTGCACCGGCCCGCCGAGGTCACCTCCCCGGCCGACCTGCGGGCGCGGTTCGGCCTCGGCGCGGACCGCGTCCTGCTGGCTTTCGGGTTCATCCACGTGGACAAGGGGCTCGACGACACCGTCCGGGCACTAGCCGCCGCGCACCGCGCCGACCCGGCTGCCCTCCGCGGTGTCCGGCTCGTCGTCGCGGGCCGGGTCCGCCCGCGCCGGGGCGCCTTCCGGGTGCTGGAGGCCCGCGACCACCTGCACCTGCTCCGCGTCCGCGCGGCCATCACCCGCGCGGGCTTGGACGACCGGGTCGTGTTCACCGACTACGTGCCGGACGCCGATGTCGCGGGCTGGTTCCGGGTGGCCGCGGCGGTTCTGCTGCCCTACCGCCGCATCGAGCAGAGCGGTGTCGCCGGGCTGGCCGACGCGTTCGGCACCCCGGTACTGGCCTCCGACGTCGGCGGGCTGGCCGAGCAGTTCACCGGCTCGCCGTGGCTGTTCCCGCCGCGCGACCCCGGGGCCATGGCGGACGTGCTCGTCCGCTTCCTGGGCACCACCGACCCCCACGTCGGTCGGACCCGCGCGGGCGAAGGGCCCTGCCTGGCCGACGTCGTCGCGCGGACCCTCGCTGTGTACCGCGCCTCGGCGCCCGCGCGCACCGGGAGCGGCTGTGCGGCCTGACATCTCCGTCGTGCTCTGCTCGCTCAACGGCGCCGAGGGCGTGGACCGCTGCCTGACCGCCCTCGCCGCCCAGACCGCGCGCCCCGCGCAGATCACCGTGGTCGACGACGGCTCCACCGATAGCACGGGCGACGTCGCCCGCGCGCACGGGGTCGGACTGGTCCGGCACCCGGTCAACCGCGGTGTGGCCGCGGCGCGCAACAGCGGCATCGCGGCCAGCACCGGCTCGATCATCGCGTTCGTCGACGACGACTGCGAACCGCACCCCACCTGGCTGGCCGGGATCGCCCAGGTCTGGTCCGAAGTGGACGACGACGTCGTCGGCGTCGGCGGCCGGGTCCGGCCCACGGGCGAGCCGGGCTACCTGCTCGGCTTCCACCGCAGGCACAACCCCCTCGAACCGCTCGACGAGGCGCTGGCGCTCGGGGACGGTTTCGCGCACCGCCTGCGCCTCTACGCCCAGCGGCAGTGGCGGCGCGCCGAACCGACCGAACTGCGCCGGGTGTTCTCCCTGGTCGGGGCCAACATGTCGTTCCGCGCCGACGCGGTGGCCGCGGTGCACGGCTTCGACGAGGCGTTCCGCTTCGGCGGTGAGGAAGTCGACCTGTGCATGCGACTGCGGGCCGCGGGCGGGCGCATCGCGGTCAGCGAGCACCCGGTCGTCGACCACCGCTTCGTCACCGAACTGCACGACGTGCTGCGCCGCAGCCGCGCCTACGGCTGGGGCTCGGCGCGCATGTTCGACAAGTGGCGTTCCGGTCTGCCGACGGTGTTCCCCGGGCCGGTGCTCCTCTTGGCCGCGGTCGCGGTGGCCGCCCGGCGCGGCATCCCGGCCGCCGCGGCCTGTGCACTGCTGGTGCCGCAACTGCTGCACCCCAGGGGTGTGCGTGACGCGGTCGAGACCGGCGCGCTCGAGTCGCTGGCGGATCCGTACGTGCGTGTGGCGCAGGAGACCGCCGAGAACGTCGGGCTGCTCTCCGGGCTGTGGCGGGCCTGGGTCACCGGGCGGCCGATATGAGCACCCGGACCGCGCCCATCGCGGCTACGACACCGGTGGCCGCGCTCCGCCCGACCGCCCGCACACCACTGGCCTGGATCGCGGCGATGGACGTGCTGGTCGCGCTGCGGGGGCTGTGGCCCGCGCGGCTGCTGGTCGTCGTGCTCGTGCTGGTGGTGCCCGGGGTTCTGCTGCTGCGCGCGATCCGGCTGCCGTCCGCCGCGGTGTCCCGGTTGCCGGTCTACGTGCCGGTCGCGTCGTTGGTCGTGCTGTACGGCGCCGGACTGCCGGTCAACCTGCTCGGTCCGCTGATCGGTGTGGACCAGCCCCTGCGGCCGGTACCGGTCGCGGTCGCGCTCACCCTCGTCTGCCTGGCGCTGGTGGGGGTCGACCTGCGCCGCGCCCCCGCGGACTCCTGGGACTGGCGACCGCTGCTCCCAGGCTGGGCGGAACTCGGCTTCCTCGCCGTCGTGCTGGTCGCGGTGGCCGGGGCGCTGCGCCTGGACCACGGCCGCGGTGACGCGGTGGCGGTCCTCGGCGTCGTCGCCGTGGTGGCACTGGTGCTCGTCGGTGTGGTCATGTCCGCTCGGTGGACCGGAGCGCGGCTCGCTGCCGCGCTCTACGCGGTCGCCCTGGCGAGCATGCTGGCCTTCGCCCTGCGCGGTGACCTCGTCTACGGGTTCGACATCGCGGGCGAGTACGGCATCGCGGACTCGGTGCTGCGCAACGGCGTGTGGCACCTGGACCACCGGGGCGACGCCTACGGGGCGATGCTGAGCACGTCGGTGCTCCCGGCCCTGCTGCACAACCTGACCGGCCTGCCGCCTGCCGCGGTGCTCTCCGTCGTCTACCCGGCGCTGTTCGCGTTGTTCCCGGTCGCCGTGTTCGCCGTCGCCCGGCGCTTCCTCACCCGCCGCTGGGCGTTCTGCGCCGCCGCGCTCGTGGTGGCGCAGCAGAACTTCGCCCAGCAGATGCCCGCGCTGGGACGCCAGGAGATCGCGCTGCTGGTTTTCGTCGTGCTGGTCGCGGCGGTCTTGGACCACGACTTGCCCCGCGGCCCGCGGCTCGCCGTGGTGTCGTTGTGCGGGCCCGCGGTGGTGGTGTCCCACTACTCGACCGCGTACCTGGTCGTCACCGCGACCGGCTTGGCGATCGCCGTGCAGTGGCTCGTTTCCCGGCTGCGCGGCGGACCCCGGTACACCGCCGCCGTGGTCGTGGCGTTCGTCGCGACCGGTGTCGCGGCGGCCCTCTGGTACGGGCCGATCACCCACTCCGGGGACAACCTGCTGCGCTTCGGCGACTCCATCGGGCGCGAGGGCCTCGACGTGCTCCCCGGCCGCACTGACGGCGAGAGCCTGGTCTCCGCCTACCTGCGCGGCAGCGGGCCCAAGGCGGTCGACGCCCGGACGTACGGCGACCTCGCGGCCGAGCGGTACCGCGACGACCGGCCCTACGTGCGACCGCTGGCCGCGGCCGACGACCCGACCTACACCCTCGTCGACTCCGCGCCCACCGCTCCCGGGGCCTCCGCGCTCACCGGCGTGGCGTCGCTGGGCCGGTTGCTCGTGCAGCAGGCGGTCAACATCGTGGCGGGGATCGGCGCGCTCCTGCTGTTGTGGCGGCGGGACGCGGACGGGACGCGGACGCTGGCGGCGCTCGCGGTGGCACTGCTGGTCGTGCTCGTCGCGGTCCGCTTCAGCGGAACCGCCGCGCAGGCCTACAACCAGGAACGGGCCCTGCTGCAAGCGCTTGCCGTGGTCGCGGTCCCGCTCGCCTGGGTGGGACAGCGCCTCAGCGGGCGTTGGCGGCGGACGCCCTCCGCCCTCACCCTCGCGGCGGTGGCGCTTCTGGCGTTCACCAACAGCGGCTTGTCCGCGATCGTCCTGGGTGGACCGCGGCAGGCCAACACCACCGCGCGCGGTGAGGACGTCGAGCGGTTCGCCATGACCACTCCGGAACTGGCCGCCGCGGCCTGGGTCAACGCCAACCGCGGTCGGGACGATCTCGTCTACGCCGACCGCTACGCCCAACTGCGCCTGCTCGCCGTGCACGGTGGCGGTGTGCGCGGACTGATGCTCGACGTCACGCCGCGCACCGTCGACCGCGACGCCTGGGTCTACGCGAGCGCCACCAACACCCTCACCGGACGCGCGCGGGGCGTCGCCGAGGGCTACTACGCCTGCTACGGCTTCCCCGCGGCGTTCCTCAACGACCACTTCAACACCGTTTATTCCAACGGGTCCTCGGAGGTGTTCCACCGGTGATCTCCATCGTCGTGATCAGCAAGGACGAGCGGGCGCTCGACGACACCCTCGGCGACCTGCGCGCCGAGATCGACACCGTCGACCAGCCCTGCGAGGTGGTCGTCGTCGACGCCTCCGCGGGTCGGCTCGACGACATCCGCGACGCCCACACGGGCGTGCGCTGGGTGCCCTTCACCCGCCCCGACGGCGTCCGCGTGTCCATCCCGCACCAGCGCAACGCCGGGGTGCGCGCGGCGACGGGGGACACCGTGGTGTTCACCGACTCCGGCTGCCGCCCGCGAGCGGGCTGGTTGGCAACCCTGGTCGACCCGATCCTGTCCGGCGCCGAGGCCGTAGTCGCGGGTGTGGCCACCGCGCCGAGCGACACCGTCGACTACTACCCGCACGCGGACGCGAAACCCCGCTACCTCGACGAGTGCCCGACCATCAACCTCGCCTTCCGCCGCGAGGTGTTCGACGAGATCGGCGGGTTCGACGAGGCGTTCGAGTACGGCTCGGACGTGGACTTCTCCTGGCGGGTGCGGGACGCGGGCCGCCGCATCCGGTACGCCCCCGACGCCGTGGTCGAGCACGACTGGGGCACCACCCGCCGCCAACTGCGCCGCTCGTACCTCTACGGCAAGGCGCGCGCCCGGCTCTACCGCAAGCACCGCGCCCGCCGCCGCGGCCTGCTGCGCAACGACCCGGTCGCCCTGCTGTGGCCGCTGTTCCTGCTGGGTCTCCCGCTGGCCCTGCGGTTCCGCTGGTACCCGGCGCTGCTGCTGATCCCGGCCTGGCGCAACCGGTCCGCGCCGATCCCGCTGCACCTGCTGCTCGCCGGACACGTGCTCTACGGCCTCGGTGTGCTCGCCGAGGTGGGGAGGAAGCGGTGAAGGTCCTCGCCTTCCCCCGCGACCGCAACCCCTACCAATCGCTGCTGTACGGCGCCATGGCCGACCACGGGGTGTCCGTTTCCTACGCGGGACAACGGACTCCGTCGCACACCCTGAACCTCCTGTTGCTGCCGCTTGACCTCCTCGTCGGCAGGCTGCGTGGGGTTCGGGTGGTGCACCTGCACTGGGTGTACCCGTTCCGGCTGCCGGTCGTCGGCGACCGCGGGTGGGCCCGGCGGTTGTGCGAGGCGTGGTTCCGGCTGTGCTTGGGGCTGGCCCGACTGCTCGGCACGCGTCTGGTGTGGACGGCGCACAACGTGCTGCCGCACGAGCCGGTGTTCCTCGACGACGCCGCCGCGAGAGCCGCGCTCGTGCGCTCGTGCGACCTCGTGATCGCCCACAACGAAGCCACGATCGCGGCCTTGGCCGACCTCGGGATCACGCCGCGCCGGTCGACCGTCATCCCACACGGGCCGTTCGACCTGGGAGCGCCCGCCGCCGCGCCGGACGCGACCCGGGACCGGCGGACCCTGCTGTTCTTCGGTGCCGTCTCCGAGTACAAGGGCGTGGAGGACCTGCTCGCAGTGGCGTCCGGGCTCCGCGACGTCGACGTGGTGGTGGCGGGGGAGTGCGTGGACCCCGCGCTGCGGGCCCGCGTCGAGGCCGCGGCCGGACCGGGCACGCGGCTGCGGTTGGCCCGCGTTCCCGACGACGAGGTGGCCGAGTTGATGGCCGCCGCCGACGCGGTGGTGCTGCCGTTCCGGCGGGTCACCACCAGCGGGAGCGCGTTGCTGTCCCTCGGGTACGGCAAACCGCTGATCGTCCCGGACCTTCCCGCGCTGGCGGACCTGCCCGACGGGGCCGTGCTGCGCTACCCGGCCGGGTCGCGCCCCGGGCTCGCCGCCGCGCTCGCCCGCTTCGCCCGCCTCGACCCGTCGGCCGTCGCCGGGATGTCCGCCGCGGCGGCCGCGCACGGCACCGGCTGGCCCGAGATCGCCGCGCGCACCATCGCGGCGCTGGGCGAACTCCCGCCGCGCGACGGCATGCTGCGCGACTCGGCGCACCTGTTCGCCAACACGGTCGCGCTGTCGCTGTTCGGCTTCGCGTTCTGGACGTTGGCGGCGCGGCTCTACCCGAGCGCCGACGTGGGCCGGTTCTCGGCAGCGGTCGCTTCGGCCACCCTGCTGACGGCCTTCGCCACGCTGGGACTGCCGTACGCGATCGCCCGGTTCCTGCCCGCGGCGCGGCACCGCCGGGAGTTGCTGCTGGCCATGGTGCTCGCCGTGCTGGTCGTCGGCGGGGCGGTGGGCGGTGGTGTGCTGTTCCTCGGCGGGCTGGTCGAGTCCCCGGCGCTCGCGGCGGCGGTGCTGGGGCTGGTGGTCGTCTCCGCGGTCAGTGCGGTGCTGGACAGCGGACTGCTCGCCAGGAAAGCCGCCGCCAAGGTCCTGACCAAGAGCATCGCGGGGGGACTGGTCAAGCTCGTCGCGCTGGTCGCCGTCGCGGGGCTCGGAGTGGTCGGGTTGACCGCCTCCTACGCACTGGGGGCGGCGGTCGCGGCGGCGCTGGCCCTGGTGCGGTTGTGGCGGCTCCTCCCGGGCGAGCGGACGCGCTGGCGCGACGTGCGACTGCGGCGTGAACACCTGTCGTTCTCCAGCGCGAGCTACCTGGGCAACGTCTTCGGCGTCATCCCCTCGACCGTCGTGCCCATCCTCGTGCTGGGCGTGCTCGGGGCCCAGACGACCGCGTGGCTGTCCATGGCCTTCCTGCTGGTCGGCTTCCTCAACTTCATCCCGTCGGCGGTCAGCCAGGCGCTGTTCGCCCACGCCGCGCGGGACCCGGGCGGCCTCGCGGCTCGGCGCCGCAAGGCCATGAAGGCGGTGTTCGCCCTGTTGACGCCCGGTGTCGTGGTGCTGGTCGCGATCGCGCCGGTGCTGCTGTCCGTCTTCGGCCCGGAGTACGTGGCCGCGACCACGGCGACCCGCGTGCTGGCGGTTGGCGCGCTGGTCAGCGCCACCGCGTACGTCATCGACGCCGCTCTGATCGCCCAGAACCGCAAGGTCGCCTTCGTGGCGGTGAACGGGGTCAACGCGCTGCTGGTCGTGGTCGCCGTCGTCTTGACCGCGCACCACGGCTTGACCGCGGTCGCGTTGGGGTGGGCCGGGGCGCAGGTGGTGTCCGTCCTCGTCGCGCTCGCTGTGGACAGACGTGTCTTCCACCGGCTCACCGCGCCGGTGCTGAGCGGCGGGCGAAGGCCTTCCGGATCTCCGACAGGACCACGACCGACAGCGCCACCGCCGTGCAGAGGAGCCATTGGGGGAGGGTGAGTTGGGCGGTTCGCAGAAATGCTTGGAGGGGGTTGAACACCGTGGCCAGGACCAGGCTGGCGAACGAGGCGGCGGTGGCGATGGCGAAGGGTTTGTCGGCGAAGGTGTCCAGGGTGAAGACCGTGCGGGTCTCGTCCTTGGTGGTCATCGAGAAGAACAGGTTGAACAGCGAGAACGTCACCAGGCCCATCGTGCGGGCCACGTCGTCGGGGACCGGGGTCCAGGCGATGACGGCGAGGGTGCCGATGGCCATGATCAGGCCCACTCCGACGAGTCGGGTCAGCAAGGGGCGCGGGAGGATCGGTTCGTCGGGTGGACGGGGGCGGCGGCGCATCAGGTCCGGGGCGGGGGTGCCGTAGCCGAGGCCGATGGACTGGAAGACGCCGGTGGTGAAGTTGACCCAGAGGGTTTGCAGGGGCAGGAAGGGGACGCCGCCGAGGACGCCTACCACGCTGGCGCCGAGGAACGAGAAGATGAAGCCGAACAGCGTGCCCATCTGGTAGCGCAGGTAGCGCACCAGGTTGTCGTAGAGGCCGCGGCCCAGTTCGACGGCTCGGACGATGGTCGAGAAGTTGTCGTCGGTCAGGACCATGACCGCGGCTTCCTTCGTCACCTCGGTGCCGGTGATGCCCATCGCCACGCCGATGTCCGCCTTCTTCAACGCGGGGGCGTCGTTCACGCCGTCGCCGGTCATCGCGACGATGTGGCCCTTGCGGCGCAACAGTTCTACGAGTCGTACCTTGTTCTCCGGGGTCACGCGGGCCAGCACGCCGATGTCGTCGACGCGGTTCAGGGCCTCGTCGTCGTCCATCGCGTCGAACTCGGCGCCGGTGGTCACGTCGCCGTCGATGCCGAGGCGGGAGGCGATGGCGGTGGCGGTGGCGGCGTGGTCGCCGGTGATCATCCGGACCCGGATGCCCGCCGCCTTCGCCGCCTCGATCGACGCCTTGGCCGTGGGGCGCGGCGGGTCGACGATGCCGACGAGCGCCAGCATCTCCAGCCCGTCGAGCAGGCCCAGCAGGTCCCCACCCGCGTCGAAGCGGTTCGGGTCGAAGTCCTTGCGCGCGGTCGCCAGCACCCGCAGACCCTGCTCGCCCAACGCCTGGTTCTCCGCCAGGTAGCGCTGGGTGAACTCGTCATCGGCGGGTACCGGGCCGGAATCGGCGTCGAGCACGGTGGCCGCGCGGGCCAGCAGCTTGTCCGGGGCGCCCTTCACGAAGCACCGGATCACCTCCCGGCCCCACTCGTCACGCATGCGGTGGAAGGTGGCCATGAGCTTGTACGCGGCGTCGAACGGCAGCTCCGCGACCCTCGGGTACTCCTCCCGCGTCCGCGCGGCGTCCACCCCGCCCTTGGCCGCCAACGCCACCAGCGCGCCCTCGGTCGGGTCGCCGACCAGCTCGCCGTCGGTGATCACCGCGTCGGAGGCCAGGACCATCGGCATCAGGAACTGGTCCAGCGGCACCTCGGGCTTGCCCGCCACGCGGGTGATCCGCCCGTGCGCCTCGTAGCCCGAACCCTCCACTGTGTACTTCCGGCCCAGGACGACCAGCTGTACGGCGGTCATCTGGTTCAGCGTCAGCGTTCCCGTCTTGTCCGAGTTGATCGCCGACGTCGAGCCGAGCGTCTCGGTCGAGCGCAGCTGCTTCATGATCGCGCCTGCCTTGGCCAGCCGTTCGGTGCCCCACGCCAGGATCGTGGTCACCACGGCCGGGAGGCCGGTCGGGATCGCGGAGATGGAGAACGCGACGGCGGCGTTGAACACGGCGGTGAACGTGTTGCCCCGGGCCAGGTTCAGCACCATCGACACCACCAGCGCCGCCGCCGCGATCCACAGGATCTGCCCGGTCAACCGGTCCAGCTGCCGGGTCAGCGGCGTCTTGGCCGCCGCGCCTGCGCGCAGCATGGTCGAGATGTGGCCCACCTCGGTCGACTGCCCGGTCGAGGTGACCACGAACTCCCCGGACCCGCGGGTGACGTTGGTGTTCATGTACACCATGTCGACCCGGTCGCCCAGCGGCGTGTCCGGCCCGCTGACCGGGTCGGTGCCCTTGGCGACCGGCAACGACTCCCCGGTCAGCGCGGACTCCGCCACCTCCAGCGTCGCCGCGCGCAGCAGCCGCCCGTCGGCCGGGATAACGTCGCCGGCCTCGACGCTCACCACGTCACCCGGCACCAGCTCCGCCGCGGGCACCTCCGACAGGATCCCGTCCCGCCGCACGGCCGCCTTGACGATCATCATCTTCTGCAAGGCCGCGACGGCCGCCGCGGCCTTGCCCTCCTGGCGCAGGCCGAGCACGGCGTTGAGCAGCGTCAGCAGGATCAGCAGGAGCCCGGTTCCGCCCTGCGACAACGGGTACACGCTCACCGCGCCCGCGACCAGCAGCACGATCTGCATCGGATCGGCGTACTGGCGCAGGAAAGCGCGCCACCGGGGCTCCGCCTTGCCCTCGCCGAGGGTGTTCGGGCCGTGTTGTCGGGTGCGCTCGGCCACGTCCGCGGAACTCAGGCCGGAGCGGGCGTTGACGTTCTGCGACCGCAGCGCCTGCTCCGGGGTGAGGGTGTGCCAGAGGGGTGTCAGGGTGTCGGTCATCGGCCCTCCAACGCGGTGACGGTCGTGCCCGCGGTGCCCGCCACGATCCCGGCCAGGTCGTCGAGCGACCCGATCGCCGCGCGCTTGCCCGTCCTGGCCACGAACCCGACGGCCGCGTCGACCTTCGGCCCCATCGAGCCCGCCGCGAACGAGTGCTTCGCCAGCTCGCCCGGTGTGACGTGGTCGAGCCGCTCGCGGGTCGGCTTGTCCCAGTCCAGGTACACACCGTCCACATCGGTCGCCATGACGAGCAGGTCGGCCCCCACCTGCTCGGCCAGCAGGTCCGCCGCGAGGTCCTTGTCGATGACCGCCTCCACCCCTTCCAGCGCCCGCGACCCCGAGGCCGGGTGCGTGGTCGGGATTCCGCCGCCGCCCGCGCAGATCACCACCGCGTGGTGCTCCAGCAGCCAGGTGATCGGCTGGATCTCCAGGATCCGCTGCGGCCGGGGCGACGGCACGACCCGCCGCCACGACTCGCCGTCGCGGGCGAAGGTCCAGCCCTTGTCGGTGGTCAGGGAGTCGGCGGTGGCGCGGTCGTAACCGGGGCCGACGAACTTGGTCGGCTTGGCGAACGCCGGGTCGGCGGGGTCGACGGTGACCATCGTCAGCAGCGTGGCCACCTGCTTGTCGGCCGGCAGCAGCCCGCGCAGCTCCTGCTGCACCAGGTACCCGATCATGCCCTGGGTGCCCGCGTCGAGCACGTCCAGCGGGTACGGCTCGGCGCCCTGGTACGCCTCGGACTGCAGGGACAACAGCCCGACCTGCGGTCCGTTGCCGTGCACCACGACGACGCTGTGCCGGGCGGCCAGCGGCGCGATGGCCGCCGCCGCGATCCGGGTGTTGCGGCGCTGCGCCGCGGTGGTCATCGGCTCACCACGGCGCAGCAGGGCGTTGCCGCCCAACGCGATCACTATCCGCATGTCTCTCCTCTGTGGATTCTTCACCGGTGGTCCGGCACCGGGTCGGGGCGGGTCAGGCGGTGGCGCTGCGCGGTGTAGACGGGGATGCCGATCACCAGGGTGATCCCGGCCAGCAGGAACGGCGCCCAGTACACGAGCGGCGGTTGGCCGGTGTTGCGCGAGTACCAGATGAACAGGAAGGAGAACACGAGTGCCGGCACCGCGACCGCGAGGTCCAGCGCGAGCCGCCGCGTCTGGTGCCGCTGCCGATCGCGCAGGCGCCACTTGATCTGCGCCAGCGCCGAGAAGGCGTACGGGATCGCGGCGGTGATGCCGGTCATCAGCACCAGCGTCGTGAACACGGTTTCACCGGCGGACCCGAGGTAGTTCACCACCACCGCCACCGACGCGAGCACGGTCGAGGACACGATCCCGAACGCGGGCACGCCCTTCGGCGACATCCGCGCGAACCGAGCCGGGAACAGGCCGTCCTTCGCCGCCGCCAACGGCATCTCCGCGCAGATCATGGTCCACCCGGTGAGCGCGCCGAACCCGGACACGACCACCGCCGCCGCCATCACGTGCCCGGCCCACGTACCGCCGAAGATCTCGTTGGCCGCGTCCGAGAACGGCGCGTTCGCGCCCTGGAGTCGTTCGTTGGGCAGGATCCCGAACACCGCGACCAGCGAGAGCAGGTACACCACGGCCGTGGCGACGGTCGCGATCACGGTGGCGCGCGGGATGTTGCGATCCGGGTCGCGCACCTTGCCCGCCGCCACGGCCGCCGTCTCGACGCCGAGGTAGCTGAACAGCGCGATGGCCATGCCGCCGCCGATCGCGGTCCAGGTGGTCTCACCGCTGACGTTCGCGGGCGTGAAGTTGGCCGCCTTGACGAAGAACAGGCCCACCACCGACATGAACGCCAGCGCCGCGAACTTCAACGCGGTCGTCACCACCTGGACCCAGCCCATGTTCCGCACCCCGGTCAGGTTCACCGCGGCCGGGAGCCAGAGCCCGACGAGCACCAACACGACGGAGAACACCTTGTTGTGACCGGTGTTCACGAAGTGCTCCACGTAGAGCACCCACCCGACCGCGATCGCCGCGTTGCCCGCCCACGCCGTGATCCAGTACGACCAGGCGTTCGCGAAGCCTAGCCGGTTCCCGAACGCCACCCTGGTGTAGGCGTACGGTCCGCCGCCCGCGGGCATCCGCCGCGACAGGGCGGCGAACAGCAGCGCCAGGGCGAGCGCGCCCACCGTGGTGAGCGCCATCGAGACCAGGCTGATCGGCCCGTACGCGGCGAGCGACGTGGGCAGGTTGAACACCCCGACGCCGATGATGCTGCCGACGATCAACGCGGTCGCCGTCGTCAGGCCGAACCGGTTGTCTTGTGTGGACATCCCACCTCGCTCGCTGCTGGGTTGGCGGTTGCTCGCCACGAAGTCTCGGGGCGCGCCGCCGCCGGGCACATCGCCCGCTCGGGGTGGCCCGCCCCGCGCGCGCCGCGTGTTGCATGGCGGCTGGGGGACGACCCGGGGACCGACCTCGGGGAATGGCTCAGCGGAGGAGACGGGATGGCACTGGGCGTGCACTCGGAAGTCGGCAAGCTGCGTCGGGTGGTGGTCCACCGGCCTGGTCTGGAGCAGACCCGGCTCACCCCGTCCAACGCGGCGGACCTGCTCTTCGACGACGTGCTGTGGGTGACCAGGGCCAAGGCGGAGCACGACGCGTTCTGCGAGGTGCTGCGCGAGCGCGGGGTGGACGTGCTGTACGCGGAGCTGCTCTTCGCCGAGGCGCTGGTCAAGCCCGAGGCCCGGGACTGGGTCGCCGACCACGTCCTGGGGGAGCGGCAGGTCGGCGTCGCCGCCGCCGGACCCGCGGCGGAGTGGGTGCGCGGCGCGGACCCGACGGTGGTGGCGGAGTTCCTGATCGGCGGTGTCACCAAGGCGGACGTGGCCAGGGACATCGGCCTGGAGTGGGAGTCGCTGGACCGCTCCGGCCTGCTGCTGCCACCGCTGCCGAACTTCTTGTTCCAGCGCGATCCGTCCTGCTGGATCTACGACGGCTACACGGTGAACCCGATGACCAAACCGGCCCGCGAGCCGGAGACGGCGATCATGGAGGCCATCTACCGGTTCCACCCGATCTTCGCCGCCGAACCGGCGGAGGTGTGGCTCGGCGGGACCGACGAGCACTGGGGCCGCGCGCACGTCGAGGGCGGCGACGTGCAACCGATCGGCAACGGCGCGGTGATGATCGGCATGGGGGAGCGCACCACACCGCAAGCGGTGCAGTGGATCGCGCGCGAGCTGTTCCGCGCGGGCTCGGCGCGTGAGGTGCTGGCCGTGCACCTGCCGAAGTCGCGGACGTACATGCACCTCGACACGGTGATCACGATGTGCGACCGGGACGTGGTGACGCTGTTCCCGCACGTCGTCGGCGGCGCGCGGACGTGGTCCATCCGGCCGGGCGACTCCGCCGAGGACCTGGTGGTGGAGCGCCGGGACGCGCCGCTGCCGGAGTTGATGGCGAAGGCCTTGGGCGTGGCCAGGATGCGGGTTGTGGAGACCGGCGGGGACGCGTTCGCGGCGGAGCGCGAGCAGTGGGACGACGGCAACAACGTCGTGGCGCTGGAACCCGGGGTCGTCATCGCCTACGAGCGCAACGTCGCCACGAACACGGCGCTGCGCAAGGCCGGGGTCGAGGTGATCACCATCGAGGGCTTCGAACTGGGGCGCGGCCGCGGCGGCTCGCACTGCATGACCTGTCCGATCGAGCGCGAGCCCGCGTTCTGAGCCTGGAGGAAGCATGGCGTACAACCTGCGCAACCGCTCGTTCGTCAAGGAGATCGACTTCACCCCGGCCGAGCTACGGCACCTCCTGCGCCTGGCGGAGGCGCTCAAGTCGGCCAGGTACGCGGGCACCGAGCGACCGCGGCTGGTGGGCCGGGAGATCGCGCTGATCTTCGAGAAGACCTCGACGCGGACCCGGTCGGCGTTCGAGGTGGCGGCCTACGACCAGGGCGCGCACGTGACGTACCTGGACCCGTCAGGATCGCAGCTGGGCCACAAGGAATCCACCGCGGACACGGCGTCGGTGCTGGGCCGGATGTACGACGCGATCGAGTACCGGGGCACCCGCCAGTCCGATGTGGAGGAGCTGTCGGCGCACGCGGGAGTACCCGTCTACAACGGACTTACCGACGAGTGGCACCCCACCCAGATGCTCGCCGACTTCCTGACCATGCACGAGGCGTCGGGCAAGCCGTACCACGGGTTGTCGTACGCGTTCCTGGGGGACTGCCGGTTCAACATGGGCCGCTCGCTGCTGGTGATGGGCGCGCTGATGGGCGCCGACGTGCGACTGGCGGGTCCTGGCGAGCTGCACCCGCCCCAGGACGTGGTCGAGCTGGCGGCGGAGATCGCGGGGCGCACGGGCGCGCGGCTGACGATCACGGACGACCCGGTGGCGGCGGTCCGGGGGGTGGATTTCGTGCACACGGACGTGTGGGTATCGATGGGGGAGAGCAAGGAGGTGTGGGACGCGCGGGTGCGGCTGCTGAAGCCGTACCAGGTGAACGGGGGGTTGTTGCAGGGCACGGGCAACCCGGCGGTGCGGTTCATGCACTGCCTGCCCGCGTACCACGACGCCGGCACGGAGGTGGGGCGGGAGATCATGGAGCACACGGGGATGCGGACGGGGCTGGAGGTGACGGGGGAGGTCTTCGACTCGTCGGCCAGCATCGTCTTCGACCAGGCGGAGAACCGCCTGCACACCATCAAGGCGGTCCTGGTCGCCACGTTGGGGTAGTCCCCCGGGGCGGCGGCGTCCACAATGACACTGTGGACGCCGCCGAGATCACCCGAGCCTTCGAGGCGGCGTTCGACGGGGCGCTGGTCTTCCACGCCTTCGCCGACTACCTGCGGGACTACGACCTCTACGTCTTCACCATGGGGCGCGAGTACTTCCGCTACCGCTTCGTCCACTGCGTGAGCGCCGAGGTGCGAACCCAACTCACCGGGGAGCTCTGGAGCAGGTCCCTGGACGACGCCTTCACCACCGAGGACCTCGACAACGCCCCGGACGACGGGTTCGTCTGGGGCGTGCGGTGGCAGGAGATGCACCCCGGGCTCAAGCTGGTGGCGAACTCGGCGCGGGCGGAGTACTGGAGGGTCCGCATCGGCATCCCGTTCCACGAAGCCGTGGTCGAGAGCAACACACAGGTGATCACGCTCGTCTTCGCCGACCTCGTGGTCGACCCCGTTGCCGGAGGGCACACCCCGTTCACCATCCGGGACTGACCCGGACCGCGCGCACGCCCCGGGCGCCGTGTCCCGGGCGTGCGCGCGGTTGCGGGCTAGGTGCGCGGCGTGACCGCCAGGATGTGGGACTGCCAGGGGAACAGGTCCACCGCGAGCCCCGGGTTGCTCAACCCCGCCCCGAGCGCCGCGTGGGAGGTCCCTTCCAGCAGGTCCGACAGCTGCCACGTGGTGCTCGGCAACCCCGGCCAGTCCAGCGGGATGTCGGCCTGGACCCGGGACGCCGACAGGTTGACGATCACCAGGTGCGTCGCCTCCTCCGCCGTCCACGACCAGGCCAGCACCTGCCGGTCGCCCGGGTCCAGCAACCGCCAGGTCCCCTGACGCACGCGGTGGTCCGCGACGGCCGCCAGCAGCCTCCGGTACCAGTGCGCCAGGTCGTGGTCCGGCGGCTCCGGCGCTCGCCGGTTCACGAACACCGGCGGCCGCACCCGCCGACCCTCGAACTGGCCCTCGTACCACAGCGTCGCGCCCGGCAGGGTCGCCACGACGACCGCCGCCGCCTTCTCCGCGTCCCGCCCGAGCCTGCTCGCCACCCGGGGTTCGTCGTGGTTCTCCAGGAAGCGGACCAGTTTCGACTGGTAGCTGAAGTCGGCGAGCAGGTGGTCGGCGACCGCGCCCGCGTCCACCCCCAGCAGCCGGTCGTACAGGCGCTTGTCGTAGCAGAACGCGAAACCCTGCTGCTGCAGCGCCCATTCCTGGTCCCAGTACGCCTCCGCGATCAGCACCGTCTCCGGGTGCGCGGCCCGCACCTCGGCGATCACCGACGGCCAGAACTCCGCACTCGGCGCCTCCCCACCCCACGTGCGCGCGAATGTCTCGTTGGTGACCAACATGGCCATATCGCACCGAATCCCGTCGCACTGCGAAGCGATGTCGACGAGCGTCGAGGCCGCCAAGCCACGCAGCACGGGGGAGAACGCGTCGACCTGGACTACGTCCGGCCACGCCGGGAAGTACGGATCCCGACCCCGAGCGACCACCCGGCCATCAAGGTCGAGCCAGGACGCCGGGTCCGCGATCAGGTTCTCCACCGTCCCCCCGACCAGCGCCGACGGCTCCTCGGCCACCCACGGGTGGTCCGGCGCCACGTGGTTGGGCACGTAGTCGAGGATCAACCGCACACCCCGCACGGCCAGCGCCGCCCGCGCCAACGCCAAACCCTCGGGTCCTCCGAACCGCGCGTCCACCACGTACCGGCGCACGCAATACGGCGAACCGATCACGTCCGCCGCGCCCAGGTCCGGTAACGCTTCCTTCAACCCCGCCCACAAACCCGGGTCCTGCGCCGCCAGCGCCAACCCCAGCGGACTCCGCTCCCACACCCCCATCAGCCACACCGCGTCCACCCCGGTCGGGGTGATCGCGTCCCACTCGGCGTCCGTCACGTCGCCCAGCGCGACTGGCCTGCCCGCCGCGCGGGACAGGTCGGTGAGCCAGACCGCGGTGTTCACCTCGTGGATGACCGGGTGCTCTGGCCAACTCGCCATCAGAAGCCCTTTCCACGTAGCAGCAGGGACAACAGGGCGACGGTGCCGGTCCAGCCGGTCTGGTGCGCGGCGCCGATGCCCGCGCCGTTGTCGCCGTGGAAGTACTCGTAGAACAGCACGAGGTCGCGCCAGTGCGGGTCGTCGCGGTAGCGGTCCAGACCACCGTGCACCGGGCGCCTGCCGTCGGGGCCGGGCAGGAAGGTGCCGATCAGCCGGTCGCCGATCTCCCCCGCGACCTCGACGAGCGTCAGGTGCCTGCCGGACCCCGTCGGGCACTCGACGGTGAACCCGTCGCCGAAGTACGCGTGCAGGTGCAGCAGCGCCCGGATGACCATGACGTTGATCGGGAACCACACCGGTCCGCGCCAGTTCGAGTTGCCGCCGAACATGGCGATGGACGACTCGGCGGGCTGGTATTCGACCCGGTTCTCCCGACCGTCCACGGTGAACACGTACGGGTGCTCGGCGTGCAGCCGCGACAGCGACCGGATCCCGTGCGGCCCCAGGAACTCGCCCTCCGACAGCATCCGGGACAGGATCCGCCGCAGCCGGTGCTCGTCGAACAGGGCGAACAGCGCGGGCCCGGTCGCGTCCGCCTGCTTCCCGTGCCCCCACAACGCCAACCGCACGGCCGGGTGCCGTTCGAGGAACGCCGCGATACCGGACACCAGCTCGGGGAACCGGTCCCGAACCGACCCGTCGATCACGGTCGCCGCCGCCAGCGGGATCAACCCGACCGCCGAGTGCACCCGTAGCGGCACCGCGCTCCCGTCCGGTTGGCGCAGGACGTCGAAGAAGAAGCCGTCCCGCTCGTCCCAGAGGCAGACCCCGTCCGCGCCGACGTGGTTGGTCGCGGCGGCGATCCACGCGAAGTTCTCGAACAGCGACTGGGCGTGTTCGAGGTAGACGGCGTTGTCGACGGCCAGCTCGACCGCTATCTGGGCCATGTTCTGGCAGAACAGCGCCATCCACGCCGTGCCGTCCGCCTGGTCGAGCCGCCCGCCCGTGGGCAGCGGCGCGCTGCGGTCGAAGACACCGATGTTGTCCAGGCCGAGGAACCCGCCCTGGAAGACGTTGCGGCCGTCGGCGTCCTTGCGGTTGAACCACCAGTCGACGTTGCGGGTCAGGCGCAGGAAGGCGTTCTCCAGGAACTCGCGGTCGCCCACGCCGGTCGCGGCTTTGTCCAGCTCGTACACGAACCACGTCGCCCACGCGTGCACCGGCGGGTTGACGTCACCGAAGTCCCACTCGTAGGCGGGGAGCTGGCCGTTCGGGTGCAGGTACCGGTGGTCCAGCAACAACTCCAGCTGCGCCTTGGCGAACGGCATGTCCACCACCGCCAGCGCGACCGCGTGGAAGGCCAGGTCCCAGGCGGCGAACCACGGGTACTCCCAGGTGTCCGGCATCGCGATGAGGTCGTTGGCCACCAGGTGGCGCCAGCCGTGGTTGCGCAGACCGGGGTCCGCGTCGAGCGGGTCCGCGCCGCGCTCGGCCAGCCACCGCTCGACGTCGAGCGCGTAGTACTGCTTCGACCACAGCATGCCCGCCAACGCCTGCCGCGCGACCCGGCGCTCCTCGTCCCCGAGATCGCCCGCCAGCGTGGCGGCGTAGAAGTCGTCCGCCTCGGCCTTCCGGCGCTCGAACACCGCGTCGAAGTCGTCGAACGGGTGCCGGGACGGGACGTGCTCGCGGTCGGTCAACCGCATCCGGATCGTCGCGCTCCGGCCCGCGGGCACGACGAGAGCGTGGTGCACGGCCGCTTTCGTGCCGACGCCGCTGGGGTCGACCGCCGTCAGCTCGCCGTCGACGACCGCCCGCCCGATGCCGTCCTTGACGTACGGGGTTTCGTTGGGGGAACCGAAAACCCGCTCGTTGTTCGTCTCGTTGCCGGTCACCAGCACGGGCGCGGGCCGGTCCGCGTAGAGCCACCGCACCCCCAGCTCCCGGTGCTCCGCCCGCACGACCGCCGCGCCCCGCACGTCCGAGGTGGCGCGCAGCGACGGCTTCTCGTCCTCGCCCGCCCACGACCAGGTGTGCCGGAACCACAGTGTCGGCAACACGTGCAGCACGGCGTCCTCAGGCCCCCGGTTGTGCGCTGTGACCCGCATGAGGACATCGTCCGGAGTGGACTTCGCGTACTCCACCTCGACGTCGAAGTACCGGTCGTCCGCGAAGGCGCCGGTATCGATCAGCTCGTACTCCGGCGCGGCCCGGTCCCGCGCCGCGTTGGTGTCCACCAGGTCCGCGTAGGGGAATTCCCCTTGCGGGTACTTGTAGAGCATCTTCGCGTAGGAGGAGGTCGGGGTGGCGTCGAGGTAGAAGTAGCACTCCTTGACGTCTTCGCCGTGGTTGCCCTCCGCGTTGGTCAACCCGAACAGCCGCTCCTTGAGGATCGGGTCCTTCCCGTTCCACAGCGCCAAAGCCAGGCACAGCAGTTGGCGGTCGTCGCTGAACCCCGCCAGCCCGTCCTCGCCCCACCGGTAGGCCCGCGACCGGGCCTGGTCGTGGGGGAACGACTCCCACGCGTCCCCGCCGCCGTAGTCCTCGCGCACGGTGCCCCACTGCCGTTCGCTGAGGTACGGACCCCACCGCCGCCAGTCGTCGGCCTCCGCCTGTCGCCCGCGTTCCGCATCGACCACGCTCTCGCCGCCCTCCACTCGTCGTCGCACCAGCCTCGACGGCGGACGGAGGTCGGCGGATCACCCCGCGCGGGCGGTCAGACGAGCGTGGGCGGCGGGTGCGGCAGCGGGTGCGCGCCCTCGGGCCGCAGCCCGTCGAAGATCAGCGCCAGGTAGCGCTGCCACAGGTCGGGCGGGGCGTCGCTGAGGTAGCCGGTGACGTAGTTCGGCGCGCACATCAGCAGCGCCACGTCGGCCCCGGTGACGTCGTCGCGGATGGCGCCGTGCGCGCGGGCCCGGTCGACGAGGTCGTGGATCACCCGGAACATGCGCTCCCGCAACGCTTCCACGTCCGCGGGCAGGGTGGTGGCGGTCTGCAGGTACGACAGGTCGAGCTGCTGGCGCTGGTGCGCGGCGGCGGTCAGGAACGCCAGCAGCGCGGCCCCCGCGTCGGCGGCGCGCAGCAGCTCCTCGCCGACCCCGGTGAGGGCGGCGATGCGGTCGCGCACGATCGCCGCGATCAGGTCCTCCTTGGTCGGGAAGTGCCGGAAGACCGTCCCCTTCCCGACCCCGGCCCGGCGCGCGATGTCGGCCACCGACGCGTCCAGCCCGCGCTCGGCGAACTCGGTGGCGGCGGCGGTCAGCAGCAGCTCCCGGTTGCGCGCGGCGTCGGCGCGCAGCGGGCGGGTCCCGGTCACCGGACCAGACTAGCAAGTTGACCGCGCGGTCCGGTTGTCGCTAACCTCAGGCTTAAGATGACCGAGCGGTCCGTTTAAGGGGTGGAGATGCAGGCTGTGGTGGTGGGCGCGTACGGCCCACCGGAGGACTACGCGGTGGGCGAGGTGCCGGTCCCGCTGCCCGGACCGGGGCAGATCCAGGTCCGAGTGGCCGCGGCGTCGCTGAACCCGGGGGACCTGCGGGTGTCCTCCGGCGAGTTCGACGTGGACCTGGAGTTCCCGTTCGTGCCCGGCAACGACTTCGCGGGCACGGTGACCGAGGTCGGCGCGGGTGTGCGCGAGTACCGGCTGGGGGAGGAGGTGTTCGGCCTGGCCATTCCCCGCGCGCTGCGGTCGCTCACCGGCGCCCGACCGTCGCTGAGCACCGGGGCGCTGGCGGAGTACGTGGTGGTCGAGGCCGACACGGCCCTGATCGCGCACCGACCGGCCGCGTTGGCCCCGGACCAGGCGGCGGCCGTCGCGACCGTGGGCTTCACGGCGCTGGGCATCATGAAGACCGCGGCGATCCAGCCGGGCGAGACAGTCCTGCTCATCGGCGGCGCGGGTGGGGTCGGTACCGCCGTCCTGCCCCTGCTGGCCGCCGCCGGAGCCCATGTGACCGCGACGGCCCGCCCCGAGGACGTGGCGCTGCTGCGCGGTCTCGGCGCCGCCGAAACCGTCCCGTACGGGGAATACCCGGTCGACGTGGACGCCATCGTCAACCTGGCCCTACCCGCCGCCGAACTGTCCTGGACCCCCGACGCGCTCCGCGCAGGCGGCCGGTTGGTGACCATCACGTTCCCGCCGCCGGAGTTCGACCCGCCCATCGACTCCCGGCCGGTCCTGGACATGGAGGCACGCCTCGCCACCATGCGCGACGTCGGCGCGGCGGCGGTCCGCGGCGACCTGTCGGCGCTGATCACCCGCCGCTACCCGCTGGCGGAGGCCGACCGGGCCTGCGTCGACTTCGTCCGGGGGCACACGGTGGGCAAGTACGTCGTCCTGGTCTGACGGTCCCGGGGGTCGGGCTGACGGCTGTGAGCACGCTCACCGGACCGGGGGAATAGTCAAGCTCTCAACTAGGTTGGATCCCGAGGAAGCACCACCCACCCAGCCAGGAGCGTCACCCATGACCGCAGTTCAGGAACCCCAGCTCTCCGTCCTCGGGTCGGAGGGGCAGGACCTGCTGTTCCGCG
This sequence comes from Actinokineospora auranticolor, assembly GCF_041897805.1. Taxonomy (GTDB): domain Bacteria; phylum Actinomycetota; class Actinomycetes; order Mycobacteriales; family Pseudonocardiaceae; genus Actinokineospora; species Actinokineospora auranticolor. The sequence goes on along the minus strand of NZ_CP154825.1, from coordinate 6,472,895 downwards.
CGGCCCGCACCGCCAACACCTTCTCCGACGCCCCGGTGTCCGACGAGCAGGTGCGCGCCATCTACGAGCTGGTCAAGTGGGGCCCGACCGGGATGAACTCGCAGCCGCTGCGGGTTGTGCTCGTGCGCACCCCCGAGGCGCGGGAGCGCCTGGTCTCGCACCTCGGCGAGGGCAACAAGGCCAAGACCAGGACCGCGCCGCTGACCGCGATCCTGGCCGCCGACACCGAGTTCCACGAGCACCTGCCGACGGTCTTCCCGAACTTCCCCGGCGCCAAGGACTACTACGCCGCCGACCCCGGTCGCGAGGGCGCGGCCCGCCTCAACGCCACGTTGCAGGCCGGGTACTTCATCCTCGGGGTCCGCGCGATCGGCTTGGCCGCCGGTCCGATGAGCGGGTTCGACGCCGCGGGCATCGACGCGGAGTTCTTCGGTGACGGCAGGCTGCGCACGCTGATCGTGGTCAACATCGGCAACCCCGGTGCGGACGCCTGGTTCGGCCGCAACCCGCGCCTGGACTACGACCAGGTCATCACCACTGTCTAAACGCGACAAGGGGCCCTGTCGGAAACCGGCAGGGCCCCTTGCTGTGCCTTACTTGTACGTCTGCTGCGTCTGGACGTTCAGCTCGGTCCAGCGGTAGTTCTTCGCCTGGTCGGTCAACGGGTCGTTGATCTCCAGCACGTCGAAGCCCTTGCCCAGGTCCGACGAGTAGATGAACCCGTTGTAGTAGTACGCCGACCACACGCCGCCGCTCTCGGCCGCGTCGGCGGCCGGGCCGCGCTCGAAGTAGCCGACCTCGCGCGGGATCATCGAGTTGGTGAAGTCGACGACCTGCACGCCGCCCATGTACCAGGCCTGGACCATCACGTCGCGGCCCGGGATCGGCAGCAGGGAACCGTTGTGCGCCACGCAGTTCTCGCCGTCGGTCTGGTAGCGGCTGATCTTGAAGAAGCTGCGGAACTCCAGCTTCCGCGCATCGCCGCGGCCGGTGATGTCGTACACGCCGTCGGCGCCGCGGGTCTGGCCGATCTTGGCGTTGCAGGTCGCGCCGCCGCCACCGCCGAGCTCGTCGGTGAAGATCACCTTGGTGCCCGCGTTGTTGAACGTGGCCGAGTGCCAGAACGCGAAGTGCGCGTCGTCCTGCACGCGGTTGATCACCCGCGGCTTCTCCCGGTCGGAGATGTCCATCAGCACGCCGTCGCCCATGCAGGCGCCCGCAGCCAGGTCCTTCGACGGGAACACCGTGATGTCGTGGCAGCCGCTGGTGGCGCTGGTGTAGCCCAGTTCCAGGTTGCCGGGGGTGCCGCTACCGGGGTTCCCGCCGTCCGGGAACAGGTTCGGCGTCGCGATGAGCTCGGCCGCGGCCGGGTTCTTCAGCGGCACCTTGATGATGGAGATCTTGTCGTGCGGCGGCAGGCACTTGCTGATCGTCGGCGCGGGCGCGTACGACGAGACGTAGATGTAGACGTCCTTGCCGCGCTTGTCCGGCACCAGCGTGTGCGTGTGCGAGCCGCAATCGGTCTCGATCGCCTTGAGGTAGCGCGGGTTGCGCTTGTCGCTGATGTCGAAGATCTTCATGCCCTCCCAGTACGCCTTGGTGCCGTCGTTCTGGGCGACCGAGGAGCAGGAGTTGTCGCTGCGCCGCGAGTCGGTGGACAGGAACAGCAGGTTGCCGCTCACCGACACGTCGTTCTGCGAACCGGGGCAGAGCACCTGGCTGGCGATCTTGGGCTGCCGCGGGTTCTTGATGTCGTAGATGGTGAAACCGAGGTAGTTGCCCGCGATGGCGTAGTCGCCGGTGAAGGCGATGTCGGTGCCGGTCGAACCGGTGCCCTTCAAGGGCGCGGTCGCGGGGATGTTGGCTACGTGTTTGACGTTCGGGCTGGTGACGATCTGGTCCGGGGCCGGGAACTGGGACTGCGCCGCCGCCGAGGGCACACCCAGGAGTCCGGTGGCGGTCAGGGCTGTGGTGCCCAGGACCGCGAGCCAAGCCGTGGCACGCCTGCCGCGTCGGGATGAAGGCACGCTGCGCACCCCTCTCGTGGAGTCGGGAATTCGCAGTATGGCCGGTTGGTCGGACCTCTACCAGATCCGCCTGTTGGGTGTTTTCACCATTTGGAGTGGATCTGTTGCCACCCCCTGTGGACAGGTAGGTTCGGGGATCGGACGGCGGCGACGGGGAGGCGACCGATGGCGGTGCGGCGGATTGTGCTCGGCTTGCTCGCGGCGGCGCTCACCTGCGGTCTCGCCGCGTGTACCGAGGACCCGGGACCGCCGCCGAACCCGGTGGTCCAACCCGGGAAACCCGGTGAGGCCAATAGAACCCTCTCCCCGGACGAGATCTCCTCCGGTGTGCCCGCGGTGCCGCCCAACGCCGCCGACTTCGGCTACGCCGAGAACATGATCAACCACCACCAGCAGGCCGTGGACATGACCGCGCTGGCCGAGACCCGCGCGCAGGACGCGTCGGTGAAGGGCTTGGCCGCGCGCATCGGCGACACCCAGGAACCCGAGATCGGCGCCATGAACGCCTGGCTCGAGCGCAACGGCAAGCCGCGCGTCGACCCGCACCACTCCGCGCACGCGGGCCACCACGCCGCCATGCCCGGGATGGCCACGCCGGAGCAGATGGACCAGCTGCGCGCGGCCACCGGCGCCGACTTCGACAAGCTCTTCTTGCAACTCATGATCCGCCACCACGAGGGCGCCATCGCGATGGCCAACGGGGTGCAGCAGGACGGCATCGACGTGCGGGTGCAGGAGATGGCGGACAACATCGTCGCCGAGCAGTCCGACGAGATCCGCCGGATGCGCACCATGCTCGGTGTGTAGCCCTGACCTGCGGGTTCGCCGAGTTGTCCACAGGCCTGTGCAAACCGGGGAGCGGGGGTTGACGGCCGCTCGCTAGCATCCTCAGGTGTCGAGGTCACCACCCGTGTGGCCCACCCGAAACCTCAGGAGTCACCGTGGTCCAGCCACTGTCCGCCGCTGTCCTACCCGCCGAGCGCGTGGTGGTGGCCGCGGGCACTACCGCGGGCGCCGCCGTCCGCGAGGCGGGGCTGCCCGGCAAGGGGCCGGACGCCGTGGTCGTCGTGCGCGACCCGGAGGGCAGGCTGCGCGACCTGTCCTGGGCGCCCGAGGTCGACGTCGAGGTGGAGGCGGTCGCGGCGAACACCGACGACGGCCGCGCGGTCATCCGGCACTCGTGCGCGCACGTGCTCGCCCAGGCGGTGCAGCAGCAGTTCCCGGAGGCCAAGCTCGGCATCGGCCCGCCGGTGCGCGACGGCTTCTACTACGACTTCGCCGTCGACCGGCCGTTCACCCCGGAGGACCTGCAGGCGCTGGAGAAGCGCATGAAGCAGATCGTCAAGGGCGCGCAGCGGTTCTCCCGCCGGGTCGTGGAGTCGGTGGAGGCGGCCAAGGTCGAGTTGGCGGCGGAGCCGTTCAAGCTGGAGCTGGTCGACATCAAGAGCGATGTGGACGATCCCGAGGTGATGGAGGTCGGCGGCGGCGAGCTGACCATCTACGACAACCTCGACCCGCGCAGCGGCGAGCAGATCTGGGGCGACCTCTGCCGCGGCCCGCACCTGCCCACCACCAAGCACATCCCGGCCTTCAAGCTCACCCGGGTGGCCGCCGCGTACTGGCGGGGCGACCAGAACAACCAGCAGCTCCAGCGGGTCTACGGCACCGCGTGGGAGTCGCAGGAGGCGCTCGACAGCTACCTCGAACTGCTGGCCGAGGCCGAGCGCCGCGACCACCGCAGGCTCGGCACCGAGCTGGACCTGTTCAGCTTCCCCGACGAGATCGGCTCCGGCCTCGCGGTGTTCCACCCCAAGGGCGGCATCGTGCGGCGCGAGATGGAGGACTACTCGCGCCGCCGCCACGAGGAGGAGGGCTACGAGTTCGTCTACAGCCCGCACATCACCAAGGGCACGCTGTTCGAGACCTCCGGCCACCTCGACTGGTACCGCGACGGCATGTACCCGGCGATGCACCTCGACGCCGAGTACAACGAGGACGGCACGGTCCGCAAGCCCGGCCAGGACTACTTCCTCAAGCCGATGAACTGCCCGTTCCACGACCTGATCTTCCGCTCGCGCGGCCGGTCGTACCGCGAGCTGCCGCTGCGCATGTTCGAGTTCGGCTCGGTGTACCGCTACGAGAAGTCCGGCGTGATCCACGGCCTCACCCGGGTCCGCGGCATGACGCAGGACGACGCGCACATCTTCTGCACCCCGGAGCAGGTGCAGGACGAGCTGAAGTCGCTGTTGTCGTTCGTGCTGAACCTGTTGCGCGACTACGGTCTGGACGACTTCTACCTGGAGCTGTCCACCCGCAACGAGGAGAAGTACGTCGGCTCGGACGAGGTCTGGGCGCGGGCCACCGAGGCGCTGCGCGTCGCGGCCACCGACTCCGGCCTCGACCTGGTGCCCGACCCGGGCGGCGCGGCCTTCTACGGCCCGAAGATCTCCGTGCAGGCCCGCGACGCGCTGGGCCGCACCTGGCAGATGTCCACCATCCAGGTCGACTTCAACCTGCCGGAGCGCTTCGAACTGGAGTACACCGGCTCGGACGGCACCCGGCAGCGGCCGGTCATGATCCACCGCGCGCTGTTCGGCTCCATCGAGCGCTTCTTCGGCGTGCTCACCGAGCACTACGCGGGCGCCTTCCCGGCCTGGCTCGCCCCGGTCCAGGTGGTGGGCATCCCGGTCGCCGAGGACCACACCGACCACCTGCTCCAGGTGGCCAAGGCGCTGCGCGCCAAGGGCGTGCGGGTCGAGGTCGACGCCTCGGACGACCGGATGCAGAAGAAGATCCGCAACCACACGCTGCAGAAGGTCCCGTTCATGCTCCTGGCGGGCGCCAAGGACGTGGAGGCCGACGCCATCAGCTTCCGCTTCCGCGACGGCACCCAGATCAACGGCGTCCCCACGGCCCGCGCCGTCGAGGCGGTCCACGCCTGGATCACCCGCCGGGACAACACGTCCCCCACGGCCGAGACCGTCACCGTCGACTGACCGGACAACCCGCCCTCGTCGCCTCGACGGGGGCGGGTTTCTTTCAGAGCTTTCGCCAAGTGGCCGCGGCGCCGTCCACCAGTCCGATGATCGGGCTGGTCACGGCGTTCTCTTCGGCCAGGCCGCGCGATGTGTCCACTCGGGCCTGTTTGGGCCGCCCACCTCCTGGCCCCGCGCCGGGTCACGGTGGCCGGGCGCCGCGCGCGGACAACTAGGATCGGGGCATGGCCGCATTCCTGCGCTCCGAGGAGCCCGAGTACGTCCCCCAGGAGGGCGTGGGCATCCCGGACGCCCTCCAGCGACTGTGGACGCCGCACCGGATGGCCTACATCCGGGGCGAGGGCAAACCGGAGGGCGACGGCCGCGCCGGGTGCCCGTTCTGCGGCCTGGTCGACCTCGACGACGCCGACGCGCTCATCATCGCGCGGGGCGAGTCGGTCTACGCGGTGCTCAACCTGTACCCGTACAACCCCGGCCACCTCATGGTCGTGCCGTACCGGCACGTCGCCGACTACACCGACCTCACCACCGCCGAGACCGACGAGCTGGCCCGGTTCACCCAGCGCGCCATGCGGGTCGCGCGGGCCGTGGCGGCGCCGCACGGGTTCAACATCGGCATGAACCAGGGCGTGGTCGCGGGCGCCGGGATCGCCGCCCACCTGCACCAGCACCTGGTGCCGCGGTGGGGCGGCGACGCGAACTTCATGCCGGTCATCGGCCACACGAAGGTGCTGCCGCAGCTGCTCGGCGACACCCGCGAGCTGCTCGCCGACGCCTGGGACCGCCCGCTCTAGGGCGGCCCCGGCGGCGCTCGGCCCTCGTGCCACCGGACCGCTTCGAGTTCGGTGCGGTCAGCCTTGGCGCAGGACCGCTTCGAGCTCGATCTGCACGGTGATCTTGTCGCCGACCACCGCGATGCCGTTCTGCACGCCCTCGAAGTTCACCCCGAACTCCCGGCGGTTGATCTCGGTGTGGCCGGAGAAGCCGACCCGGGTGCCGCCGTACGGGTCCGGGCCGAAGCCGTTGAGCTCGAAGCGCAGCGGGACGACCTTGGTGACGCCCTTGAGGGTCAGCTCGCCGTCGAGGACGTAGGCGTCGCCGTCAGCGCGCACGCCGGTGGCCTTGTAGGTGAGGTTCGGGTAGGTCTCGACCTCGAAGAAGTCGGCCGAGCGCAGGTGGCCGTCGCGCTGCTCGTTGTAGGTGTTGATCGTGTTCAGGTCGATCACGACGTCCACGCTCGCCGCGGCCGGGTCGTCGGTGGTCACCAGGTGGCCGGAGACGCCGTCGAAGCGCCCCTTGACCTTGCTGACGACCATGTGCCGCACGGCGAAGCCGACGTCGGAGTGCGCGGCGTCGATGTCCCAGGTACCGGCGACGAACCCGGGGAGCTGGCTGAGCGTCATGGTGGACTCCAAACCGTTTTGATTGAACCTTCAACCGATACCCTACGCCGAGCAAGTTGAGAGTTCAACCAGTAGACTTCGTGGCATGGACGACACCCGCTGGCTCACCCCCGCCGAGCAGGACGTCTGGCGTGCCTTCGTCACCATGCTGGGCGCGCTCGGCGACCACATGGACAAGCAGTTGCAGCGCGACTCGGGGATGCCCTACACCTACTACGAGATCCTGGTGGTCCTCTCCCAGGCCCCGGGCCGCTCGCTGCGCATGAGCGAGCTGGCAGGCCTCAGGGGCGCCAGCCGCAGCAGGCTCTCCCACGCCGTGGCCCGCCTGGAGGAAGCGGGCTGGGTCGAGCGCCGGGAGTGCCCCACGGACAAGCGGGGCTCGGTCGCGGCGCTGACGGACAAGGGCTTCGCCGCCCTCGCCGCCGCCGCCCCGGGCCACGTGACCACGGTCCGCGAAGCCCTGTTCGACCGGCTGACACCGGAGCAGGTGGCCGTCTTGGGCCAGATCAGCGTCGCGGTCCTGGAGGGCCTCGACCCCGACCGCACCCTCCCCGGCTGCCGCGAACACCCCGACGAGCCCTGACCCGCCGGGCGAGGCGGGCAACCCCACTCGCGCGGGGACGACTTCGCGCACGCCGCCCGAGAAGGCAACAGCGGGGGCCCGCTCATGCGGGAACGACGGTGTGACCTGACCTCAGGCCGTCCCGGCGGCGGTCCGGTCCCCGCTCGCGCGGGGGACGACGTCAATGGTCTGGCCGGGATCCGGCTGACCAGGGACCAGCCTCGCGCGCGGGACGCGGCCAGATGCGGAGCCTGGGGGCCTGTCCGAGAAGCCCCGCCTGTGCGGGGACGACACTTTCTGACCTGCGGCGCTTCTCCTCGCCCTGCCCATTCTCCCGAGCTCGTCCACTTCCGGACCTCCCGCCGAGCCCAGGCCCCTCTCCGCACCGCCGCCCCGCACCCGGCTGTCCACACCGGCCCAATCGGGGTGTGAACCGGGCTGCACGGCCGTGCTCCGGGCCGGTTAGGCTGCCCAGGCCAGGTCAACCCCGCCGTTAGGTGCACCGCACAGCCCCATGCTGAACATCTTCGCCCGTGCCTCCGTCTCGCGCGTCACCGATCCGATCGGGGCGTGGTTGGTCCGCCTCGGGCTCACGCCGAACGCGGTCACCGTGTTCGGGACCGCGTGTGCCATCGCCGGGGCGTTGTGGCTCTTCCCCGCCGGTCACCTGTTCGCGGGGACCCTCGTGGTGTGGGGGTTCGCGATGTTCGACCTGCTCGACGGGGCCATGGCGCGGGCCAAGGGGGGCGGTACCCGCTACGGCGCGGTGCTCGACGCCACCTGCGACCGGCTCGCCGACGGGGCGCTGTTCTGCGGCATCACCTGGTACCTGTTCGACGTCGCGCACGACCGGACCACCGCGGTGGCCGCGTTGGTCTGCCTGGTGCTGGCCCAGGTGATCTCCTACGTCAAGGCCCGCGCCGAGGCCACCGGGCTCGACGCGGACGGCGGGCTGGTGGAGCGGGCCGAGCGGCTGATCATCACCCTGGTCGGCACCGGCCTCACCGGCCTCGGCGTCCCCCCCGCCATGAAGATCGCGCTGTGGCTGCTGGCCGCCGCCTCGGTGGTGACCGTGCTGCAGCGGCTGCTCGCGGTGCGCCGCTCCGCGCTGGAGGAGAAGACCCATGAACTGGGGTGAACGCCTCCAGACCGGGGGCTACGGGCTGGGCTGGAAGCTGGTCCGCGCGCTCCCGCACGGCACCGCCGCCGGGCTCTTCCGCGCGGGCGCCGACCTCGCCGCCCGCCGCGAGGGGGCCGGCTCCCGCCAGTTGCGCGCCAACCTCGCCCGGGTCGTACCCCAGGCTGGACCCGCCGAACTCGACGACCTCGTCCGCCAGGCGCTGCGCTCGTACGCGCGCTACTGGATGGAGGCGTTCCGCCTGCCGTCGATGGACCACGCCGACATCCACCGGCGGATCGGCGCCACCATGACCGGCAACGAGTACGTCACCGCCGCGCTCGCCGAGGGCAACGGCGTGGTGCTGGCCCTCGGGCACTCGGGCAACTGGGACGCGGCGGGCGTGTGGCTGGTCGGCGAGCACGGCCGGTTCACCACCGTCGCCGAACGCCTCAGGCCGGAGGCGCTGTACGAGAAGTTCGTCGCCTACCGCGAGTCCCTCGGCTTCGAGATCGTCCCCGCGACCGGCGGCGACAAGAACCCGGCGGTCGTGCTCGCCGAGCGGCTGCGGCAGAACGGGCTCGTCTGCCTGCTCGCCGACCGGGACCTCACCCCCGCCGGTCTCCCCGTGAACTTCTTCGGCGAGCAGACCCGCATGCCCGCGGGCCCGGCCTACCTGGCCGCCCGCACCGGCGCCGCGCTGCTGCCCGTCGGCACCTGGTACACCGACGACGGCTGGGGCCTGCGCATCCACCCGCCGGTCAAGGTCGACGGCGTGCGCGGCATCCCCGCCGCCACCCAGGCGCTGGCCGACACCCTCGCCGCCGACATCGCCGCGCACCCGGCCGACTGGCACATGCTGCAGAAGCTGTGGCTGGCCGACCTGCCCGCCGACCGCCGCGCCGCGCTCACCGACGGCGCCCCGCGCGGCAGGCGCTGAGCATGCGCGTCGGCATCGTCTGCCCCTACTCCCTCGACGTGCCGGGCGGGGTGCAGGCGCACGTGCTCGACCTGGCCAGGGCGCTGCGCGCGCAGGGCCACGAGGTCGACGTGCTGGCCCCGGCCGACGACGACACCCCGGTACCGGACTTCGTCCAACCCGCCGGGCGCGCGCTGGGCATCCCGTACAACGGCTCGGTCGCGCGGCTGTCCTTCGGCCCGGTCTCGTACACGCGCGTGCGCCGCTGGCTGCGCGACCACGACTTCGACGTGCTGCACCTGCACGAACCGACCGCGCCGAGCCTGTCCATGCTGGCCCTGATGGTCGCCGACGGGCCGATCGTGGCCACCTTCCACACCTCGACCCCGCGCTCGCGCACGCTGGTCGCGTTCCAGGCCGTGCTGCGCCCGTTCCTGGAGAAGATCACCGCTCGCATCGCCGTGTCCGCCCTGGCCCGGCGCGTGCAGGTGGAGCACCTCGGCGGCGACGCGGTGGAGATCCCCAACGGCGTCGACGTGGGCTTCTTCCGCGCCGCGAAACCCCTCGACGGCTACCCCCGCCAGGGCGGCACGGTCGGGTTCGTCGGCCGCTACGACGAGCCGCGCAAGGGCATGCCGGTCCTCCTCGGTGCTCTGCGCACCCTCGTCGACGACCTCCCCGACCTGCGGCTCGTGGTCGTCGGCAAGGGCGACGAGGCCGACCTGCGCCGCGCCGCGGGCAGCCGCCTGGCCGAGCGCATCGACCTCCTCGGCCCCGTCGACGACGAGGCCAAGGCCCGCATGCTGGCCTCCCTGGACGTCTACTGCGCCCCCAACCTGGGCGGGGAGAGCTTCGGCATCATCCTGACCGAGGCCATGGCCGCGGGCACCGCCGTGGTGTCCAGCGACCTCGACGCCTTCCGCCGGGTGCTCGACGACGGCCGCGCGGGCGTCCTGACCCAGGTCGGCAACCCCACGTCCCTGGCGGCGGGCCTGCGCGAGGTCCTGGCCGACCCGGACCGCCGGGCCACCCTGGTGGCCGAGGGCGACCGCCGGGTGGCCGCCTTCGACTGGTCGGTCGTCGCCGCCCAGGTCCTGCGGGTCTACGACCAGGCCGTCGCCGCGAACCCACGCGCGGTGGGTGAGGTGTCGTGAGCGAGTTGGCGGTGATCCTCACCGCTGTGGCGGTGCTGGTGCTGATCGGTGTCTGGCTGGTGGCGACCGCGAACCGGCTCGACCGGCTGCACGTGCGCACCGACGCGGCGTGGGCGGCGCTGGACGCGGCGCTGGCCCGGCGGGCCGTGGTGGCGCGGGCGGTGTCCGGGGTGCTGGAGCCGGTCGGCGGGGATCGGCTACGGGTGTTGGCGGAACGGGCCGAGCGGTCCGCGCGGGCGGAGCGGGAGGCCGCGGAGAACGCGCTGACCCGTGAACTGTCCACAGTGGACCGACAGGGGTTGGCGCTGACCCTCGTCGCCGAACTGGTCGACGCCGAGCAGCGCGTCGTCATCGCCCGCCGCGTGCACGGCGACGCCGTCCGCGACACGCTGGCGCTGCGGCGGCGCAGGCCGGTGCGGTGGTTGAAGCTCGCGGGCACCGCGCCCAGCCCGGAGTACCTGGAGATCGCCGAACCCGAGCTCACCGACGACACCCCGCGCCCCCGCCCCTCGGCGCGGGTCGTGCTCCTCGACGCCGACGACCGCGTCCTGCTCTTCCACGGCCACGACCCGGCCCGCACGGGCGAGACGTACTGGTTCACCGCGGGCGGGGGCGTGGAGCCGGGGGAGGACCTGCGCACGGCCGCCGCCCGGGAACTGCGCGAGGAAACCGGCATCACCCTCGACCCGGACTCCCTCACCGGCCCGATCTGGCGCCGCCGCGTCCTGTTCAGCTTCGCGGGCCGCACCTACGACGGCGAGGAGTGGTTCTTCCACGCGCGGCTGCCCGAGGGGTACACAGTGGACACTTCGGGATTCACCGCGTTGGAATCGGAGACCATCACGGCCCACCGCTGGTGGACCACCGCCGAACTCCGCGAAACCTCGGAAACCGTCTACCCGGTACAACTCGCCGACCTGCTCCCCACCCTCCCCGCCTGGGACGGCCAACCCCGCGCGGTCCGCTGATCGACTCGTCGCCGACGCGCCGCTTCGGCTGCTACCGTTCGCGTGCACTGTCCATCCTGGGGGAGGGATTCGCGCATGACTCGGCAACCGGGATCACCCGACCTGCCTGACCTGCCCGGCACACCCGGGCAGACCCAACCCGACCTACCGCCCGCTCCGCCGTTCCAGGACTGGAGCAGGCCGCCCGCCCCGAGGGCTGGCCGGCACCGGACCGCCGCAAGGGCGACTTCTCCGAGCCGGGCACGATAGGCGAACCTCCTGGGTAGGAGCCACCGGCCGGGGTGGCTCCACGCTCACGCGTACTGGCCCGCCATGGCCGCGGGCATCGGGTCGAACCTCGAGAACTCGCGGCTGAAGGTGCCCGAGCCCGACGTCAGCGACCGCAGGTCGATGGCGTACCGCAGCAGCGCCACCGACGGGACCTCCGCCTGCACCACCGTGTACCCGTCGTCGGCCGCCGACGTCCCCAGGACCCGGCCGCGCCGGGCGGAGAGGTCGCCGAGGACGGAGCCCAGGTGTTCGTCGCGCAGCCGCACCCGGATGTCGTCCACCGGCTCCAGCAGCGCGATCCGCCCCTTCTCCGCCGCGTCCCGCAGCGCCAGCGAGCCCGCCGTCTGGAAGGCCGCGTCCGAGGAGTCGACGCTGTGCGCCTTTCCGTCGACCAGGGTCACGCGGATGTCGACCACCGGGCGGCCGTTGCGCAGGCCCCGCTCCAGCTGCGCCCGCACGCCCTTCTCGACGCTGCCGATGAACTGGTGCGGCACCGCGCCGCCGACCACCCGGTCGACGAACTCGAAGCCCGCGCCGGTCGGCAGCGGCTCCACCTCGATGTCGCACACCGCGTACTGGCCGTGCCCGCCGGACTGCTTGACGTGCCGCCCGTGCCCGCGCGCCGGTTCGGCGAACGTCTCCCGCAGCGACACCCGGACCTCCTCGGTCTCCACCTCGGCGCCGCCCGCGCGCAGCCGGTCGAGCACGACGTCGGCGTGCGCCTCGCCCATGCACCACAGCACCAGCTGGTGGGTCTCGGCGTTGCGCTCCAGCCGCAGCGTCGGGTCGCCCGCCACGAGCCGGGACAGGTTGCGGCCCAGGGCGTCCTCGTCGCTGCGGGTCTTGGCGGTGACCGCGACCGGCAGCAGCGGCTCGGGCATGCTCCACGGCACCATGAGGATCGGGTCCTCCGGCGCGGACACGGTGTCGCCGGTCTCCGCCGAGCCGACCTTGGTCAGCGCGCACAGGTCGCCCGCCACGCAGTACGGCACCTCGCGCAGCGTCGCGCCGAGCGGGGAGTAGATGTGCGCGACGCGCTCGTCGGCGTCGTGGTCCTCGTGGCCGCGGTCGGCGAGGCCGTGGCCGGAGACGTGCACCGCGCGCTCGGGGCGCAGCGTCCCGGAGAACACCCGGACAAGTGACACCCGACCGACGTACGAGTCCACCGCCGTGCGCACCACCTCGGCGGCCAGCGGGCCGTCCGGGTCGGTGGTGATGGCCACCCGGGGCCTGCCCTGCGGGTCGGTGATCGCGGGCAGCGCGTGCTCCAGCGGCGACGGGAACGCCCGCGGCAGCGCGTCCAGCAGCTCGGCCAGGCCCAGCCCGGTCGTCGCGCACACCGGGAAGACCGGGTGGAAGGAGCCGCGGGCGACGGCCGTCTCCAGGTCGGCGATGATCGTCGCCGGGTCGATGGACTCACCCGCGAGGTAGCGGTCCATCAGGGACTCGTCCTCGCTCTCGGCGATGATCCCCTCCAGCAGCGCGTCGCGGGCGTCAGCGGTCGCCGCCAGGTCGGCCGCGCTCGCCTCGGACACGACCGGCTGACCCTCGGGCGAGTGGTCGAACCGGCGCTGCGTGATGAGCCCGATCAGCCCCGCGCCGTCGGCGGTCGGCAGGTAGACGGGCAGCACTCCCGCGCCGAAGGCGTCCTGGCAGGCGGCCAGCTCGGCGGCGAAGTCGGCGCGCGCGTGGTCGAGCCGGGCGATCACCAGCGCCCGCGGCATCCCGACGGCGGCGCACTCGGCCCACAGCGCGGTCGTGGCCGCGTCCACGCCCTCGGCGGCGCAGACCACGAACAGCGCGGCGTCGGCGGCGCGCAGGCCCGCGCGCAGCTCGCCGACGAAATCGGCGTACCCGGGGGTGTCGATCAGGTTCACCTTCACCCCGTCGTGCACCAGCGGCGCGACCGACAGGCCCACGGAGCGCTGCTGGCGCACCGCCGCCGGGTCGTGGTCGCACACCGTGGTGCCCTCGGTGACCGAGCCCGCCCGGCTCAGCACCCCCGAGGCGGTCAGCAGCGCCTCGGTGAGGGTCGTCTTGCCGGACCCGGACGGCCCGACCAGCACGATGTTGCGGACTTTGCCCGGGTCGCTGGCCGCGACACCGGACTCGGTTTGACCGTTCTCGGAGTTCTTGGACCCCATGGCGCCCCACCTCCACTCGGTCGGGAAGCCGCCGGGGCTCCCCATCGGCGTTGTGTCCGATCTCACACCGATATCCGGGCGGGGACAACCCCAGCGCCGAAGTGGCCTTGCGAGATAGGCCCCGATTGGCCACCTTCACCGGGCCAGTTGAGTCGTAACCTGAGGTCAGCGGTTTTCCGGCCGCCGAGCCCGACACCCGAAAGGTCGCATGCCGTGACTGATGCGCAGTCCACTCCCGCCGTCCCCGAGACCGGCACCAACCGGGTCAAGCGCGGCATGGCAGAGATGCTCAAGGGCGGCGTGATCATGGACGTGGTCGACGCCGAGCAGGCCAAGATCGCCGAGGACGCGGGCGCGGTCGCGGTCATGGCGCTGGAGCGCGTGCCCGCCGACATCCGCGCGCAGGGCGGCGTCGCCCGGATGAGCGACCCCGACCTGATCGACGGGATCATCGCCGCGGTGTCCATCCCGGTCATGGCGAAGGCGCGCATCGGCCACTTCGTCGAGGCCCAGGTGCTGCAGTCGCTCGGCGTGGACTACATCGACGAGTCCGAGGTCCTGACCCCGGCCGACTACACCAACCACATCGACAAGTGGGCGTTCACCGTCCCCTTCGTCTGCGGCGCCACCAACCTGGGCGAGGCCCTGCGCCGGATCACCGAGGGCGCGGCCATGATCCGCTCCAAGGGCGAGGCGGGCACCGGCGACGTCTCCAACGCCACCACCCACATGCGCAAGATCCGCGGCGAACTCCGCAGGCTGTCGTCGCTGCCGGAGGACGAGCTGTACGTGGCGGCCAAGGAGCTGCAGGCCCCGTACGAGCTGGTCGCGGAGGTCGCGCGGACCGGCAAGCTGCCGGTCGTGCTGTTCACCGCGGGCGGCATCGCCACCCCGGCGGACGCGGCGATGATGATGCAGCTGGGCGCCGAGGGCGTGTTCGTCGGCTCCGGCATCTTCAAGTCGGGCAACCCCGCGCAGCGCGCCGAGGCCATCGTCAAGGCCACCACCTTCCACGACGACCCGGACGTCATCGCCAAGGTGAGCCGCGGTCTGGGTGAGGCCATGGTCGGCATCAACGTCGAGGACGTCCCCGAACCCCACCGCCTCGCCGAGCGCGGCTGGTAGTCGGGACGCGCCGGGGGTGCGCTCGATCGGGCTGTCCGGCCCCCGCCGACACCCGATCGAGCGCCGCCCGTCGACCTACACGTGCTCGGAGATCAGGCACGCCGAGGTACCCGGCACCAGCGCCTCGAAGATGTGCGGCAGGTCCCCGGGGTAGGAGATGTAGTCCCCGGGGGTCAGCCGCACCGGGTCCTCGGTGGGCCCGATCAACGCCTCCCCCGAGCACAGCACCACGTGCTCCACGACCCCCGGCGAGTGCGGCAGCGACTCCCGCTTCCCGCCCGGCTCGGCGGTGATCAGGTAGATGTCCCGCCGCGCGTGCGGCGGGCACGACGCCAGCAGCGTCGCCACGTACTCGGCGTGCTCCGAATACACCGCGGGCCCCTCACCCGCCCGGATCACCTGAACCCGCGGCCGCGGCGGCTCGACCAACCTGCTGAACGGCACGTCCAACGCCACGCTCAGCGCCCACAGCGTCTCCACGCTCGGGTTCCCCGACGCCGACTCCAACTGCGACAGCGTCGACTTGGCCACCCCGGCCCTCTTCGCCAACTCGCTCAGCGACAGACCCACCCGCTCGCGCTCCCGCCGCAACGACCGCGCGATGACGTCAAGGGGCGCTCCACGGTGTTCCACCCACACACTCCGTTCGCTATGTCGAACACAACGTTCGCGTTGACGAACGCTCCCGGGGCGTTCATCATACTGGACTATGCGTTCGATATGGCGAACCCTGGATGCCGAGCTCTGGCGGGGCGTGCTGGCCATCGCCGTCGCGGCGGCGGTCAACGGCGCGTCCTTCGGTGCCATCGCGGTCTCGGCGGGGTTCCCGCTGTGGGTGCCGGTGGTGATGTCCCTGCTGGTCTTCGCGGGCGGGTCGCAGTACCTGGTGGTCGGTGTGGTCGCCGCCGGCGGCAGCCCGATCGCGGCGGTGCTGGGCGGGCTCGTCCTCAACGCCCGGCACCTGCCGTTCGGCCTCGCGGTCGGCGACGTCGTCGGCCGGGGCTGGGCGGCCCGGCTGCTGGGCAGCCACCTCATGATCGACGAGTCGGTGGCCTACGCCATGGCCCAGCGCGACGCGACCCGGGCCAGGGCCGCGTACTGGGCCTGCGGCGCCGCGCTGTTCGCGGCCTGGAACCTGGGCGTGCTCGGTGGCTCGCTGGCGGGCACCCTGGTCGACGACCCGAGCACCCTCGGCCTCGACGCGGTCTTCCCCGCGGTCATGCTGGCCTTGGTGCTCCCCGCGCTCAAGGACCGGGCCAAGCTCCTCCCGGCCCTGCTCGGCGCCGCCGTCGCCCTGGCCGCCACCCCGTTCCTGCCCGCGGGCGTGCCGGTGCTGCTCGCCCTGGTCGGCCTGGTGGCCGTGCCCCGCACGCAGGCGTTGACCGCGTGACCGGGAACCTGACGCTCGTGCCGATCCTGGTGCTCGCCGCGGGCACCTTCGCCTTCCGCTTCGGCGGCACCCTGCTGCGCGACCGCGTCCGGATGCCCGAGCGGGTCCGCGACCTGCTCGGTACCGGCGCCATCGTGCTGCTCGTGGCGCTCATCGCCACCAGCGCGCTGACCAGGGGACCCGCCTTCGCGGGCTGGGCGCTGCCCGCGGGCGTGCTGGTCGGCGGACTGCTCGCCTGGCGCAAGGCACCGTGCGTGGTCGTGGTCATCGCCGCGGCGGCGGCCACCGCACTGCTACGCCTGGCCGGGGTGGCCTGACCCGAGCCCCGACCAGGCCGACTAGGCTGGTTGATCGGGTCGTGAACAGGAGGACGTGCCCGTGTCGGACGCTCGACCGCTCATCGGAGTGCTGGCCCTGCAGGGGGACGTGCGCGAGCACGTCGCCGCCCTGGAGGCCGGTGGCGCCCGCGCGCTGACCGTGCGCCGGGAGTCGGAGCTGTCCGCTGTGGACGGGCTGGTGCTGCCCGGCGGGGAGTCCACCACCATGTCCCGGCTGCTCGAGACCTTCGAGCTGCTGGCCCCGCTGCGCGCCCGGATCGCCGACGGCATGCCCACCTACGGCTCGTGCGCGGGCATGATCCTGCTCGCCGAGAAGGTCCTCGACGGCAGGCCCGACCAGCACCAGCTCGGCGGCCTCGACGTCATCGTCCGGCGCAACGCCTTCGGCAGGCAGGTGGACTCCTTCGAGGAGGACGTCGACTTCGACGGCGTCGACGGCGGCCCGCTGCACGCGGTGTTCATCCGCGCGCCGTGGGTCGAGTCGTCCTCGCCGCGGGTCACCGTGCTGGCCAGGGTGCCCGAGACACCGGCCGCCGGGGCCGCCGCCGGTAGGATCGTGGCCGTCCGGCAGGGCACCGTGCTGGCCACCGCGTTCCACCCGGAACTCACCGGCGACGCGCGCGTGCACCGCCTGTTCGTCGACATCGTGAACCGCAACGGTGACGGCGAGCGCAAGACAACCGACTCGCAAGGCTGACGGAGGACCAGATGAGCGGCCATTCCAAGTGGGCGACGACCAAGCACAAGAAGGCCGCCCTCGACGCCAAGCGTGGCAAGCTCTTCGCGAAGCTGATCAAGAACGTCGAGGTCGCCGCGCGCACCGGCGGCGGTGACCCGGACGGCAACCCCACGCTCTACGACGCCATCCAGAAGGCGAAGAAGAACTCCGTCCCGCTCGACAACATCGAGCGCGCCCGCAAGCGCGGCGGCGGCGAGGAGGCGGGCGGCGCCGACTGGCAGACGATCATGTACGAGGGCTACGGGGCCAACGGCGTCGCGGTGCTCATCGAGTGCCTCACCGACAACCGCAACCGGGCCGCGGGCGAGGTCCGCACCGCCATGACCCGCAACGGCGGCAACATGGCCGACCCGGGCTCGGTCGCGTACATGTTCAACCGCAAGGGCGTCGTGATCCTGCCCAAGAACGGCCTCACCGAGGACGACGTGCTCGGCGCGGTGCTCGACGCGGGCGCCGAAGAGGTCAACGACCTCGGCGACAGCTACGAGATCGTCTCCGAGGCCACCGACCTGGTCGCGGTCCGCACGGCCCTGCAGGGCGCGGGCTACGACTACGAGTCCGCCGACGCCAGCTTCCTCCCGTCGGTCACCGTCGCCCTCGACGCCGACGGCGCCCGCAAGATCTTCAAGCTGATCGACGCGCTCGAAGACTGCGACGACGTGCAGAATGTCTACGCGAACTTCGATGTGTCCGACGACGTCATGGCCGAGGTCGGCTGATGTTCTCGGGACGCACGGTGTTCCACTACGCGTCTGCCAGATGATTTCCCGGCCCGGGCGCGTCCACACGCGCCCGGGCCGTTCCCTTTCGGTCCCCACCGAACCAGGAGCCGCCCATGTCCCTGGACGAGATCACCGAGGAGCAGGCGGCGCTGCGCCAGTGGCTGCTGCGCACCGCCGACGAGGACGGCCACGCGGTCGTCGAGGTCCCCGGCGACGAGCACGGCGCCCCGTACGCGTTCTCCGTCGGCGCCTGGCGCCGCTTCGGCGCACCGGAGGCCGTGGTCATCGGCCTGCCCGTGAACATGCTCAAACCGCTCATCGACGCCTACGTGGCCCGCGCGGCGGCGGGGGAGCGGTTCTTCCCCGGCCTGCCCTACCTCGACTTCTTCGAGGGCACCCCGGTAGTCGTCGAGCGCGTGCACCGCGACCACTACGCCGAGTTCCTGGGCAGCGCGTTCCTGCTGTACCCGTCGGGCCAGTTCCCCGCGCTGCAACTGATCGTCGCCACCCCCGACGGCGACTTCCCGTGGAGCCGCCGCGCCCCAGAGGGCTTCGCCGAGTGGCAGCCGGTGCTCACCGCCAGCGGCCTGCCCGAGAGCTGGCGCCCCGGCATCGACGGCCCGTGACCATCCGCGTCGCGCCCCTCACCGCCGCAGACGTCGGCGAGGCGCTCACCGTCCAGCGCGCCGCCTACGTCACCGAGGCCCAGCGCTACACCCAGCCGTTCATCCCGCCGCTGGTGGAGACGGTCGAGCAGTTCCGCGCCGACCTGGCCGTCGCCGTCGGCGCCTGGTCGGGCACCCGGCTCGTCGGCAGCGTCCGCGGCCGGGTCGACGGCACCCGCATGGAGATCGCCCGCTTCTCCGTCGCCCCGGACCAGCAGGGAACCGGCGTCGGCCGCGCCCTGCTGGCCGCCGTCGAGGCCGCCGCCCCGCCCGAGGTCGACACGTTCTGGTTGATCACCGGCGCCGACAGCCACGACAACCAGCGCCTCTACCGCAAGGCGGGCTACGAGCCCTCCGGCGACCACGTCGACAAGGTCGGCATCCGCCTCGTCGTCATGGCGAAGCCCCGCCGGGCGTGAACTCGTCCACCCCCGGGGTGGTCGATGCGGCATCGGGTGAATCGGTCCGCACGCGGTGGGGTGGACACGGTCCTCTAACGGGTTGGTCGCCGTTTTCCGCGCGGTGCGCGGAGATACCTCGGAGGCGTCCACCGCGAGCTGTCCACAGTGGAGTGGCCGGGTGGGTCGACCGATTCCCGTCCAATGGAGGATCCATAGCACGCGCCAGCGTGGTCGTTCTGGTCTCGACAGCCGCCATCGCCGCGAGCACCCTCGCACCAGCCGCCGAGGCCGAACCCGCCGCGTCCCACCAGTGGGTCGCGCTGGGCGACTCGTACACGGCCGGGGTGATCAAGGCCGCGGGCGACGTCTACGAGGTCCCCCGGGACGGCTGTGAGCGCACCGACCAGTCGTACCCCCAGCTCATCGACCGCGACCTCGGCTCGCTGTTCGACCTGATCAACGTCAGTTGCGGTGCCGCGACCGTCGAGGAGGTCACCTTCCGGGCGCAGGAGCCGCGGGGGTACCACTTCCCGCCCGCCTTCGAAGACCCGGATTACCCGTTCCCCGCGGTGCCGCCGCAGTCCGCCGCGATGGGCCCCGGCACCGACGTGGTCACCGTCGGCGTGAGCGGCAACACCGCCGGGTTCGCCGAGATCCTCGCCCGGTGCCTGCCGCTGGGCGGGGAGTCGGGTGGCGAGGGCACCCCGTGCAAGGACGAGTTGGCCGAGGGCATCCCGGACCGGCTGAACAAGGTGAGCGGGGACTACGACGAGATGCTCACCGTGCTGCACGAACGCGCCCCGGACGCGAAGATCCTCGCCGTCGGCTATCCCACGGTCGTCCCCGAGGACACCACCAAGTGCGAGTACAACAACCAGGAGCAGTTCGGTTCGATCGCGCCGGGCGACCTGGAGTGGCTGCGCACGGGCGTCCTGGAACCCCTCAACAAGGTCATCGAGGACACGGCGGGCAAGCACGATTCCGCCCGGTTCGTCGACCTCTACGACTCCTCGCGCGACCACAGCGTCTGCGACGCCGCCAAGTGGGTCGACGGCATCTTCACCAGGGCCCTCGACCAGCCCGCCCTCGTGCACCCCAACGCCCGCGGCCACCGCAACGCCGCCGACCACGTGGCGATGGCGATGCTCGAGGCGCTCGACATCGGCTGACCCGCGCCGGGCACGCGTCGACCCGTGGCGGGCACGGGTCGACGCGTCGTCATGGCGTGCGCAGCAGTCGCGCCAGGTCAGGCTGGTCGCGGACCAGCTCGGCCGTCCCGGGTTCCACGACGGCGCCCGCGAACGGCGGCACCACCACCGTCCCGATCAACGACCACGACCCGGTCTCCGACGCCCGCCACGCCCCCGAGGGGATCACCAGCTGCGGTCGTTCACCCGCCCGCAGGTCCGGTCCGAGCCGCACCGCCCGATAGCCAACGGGGTCCAGCAGGTGCACCGTCAGTGCCGCCCCCGCGTGGTGGACGTACAGCTCGTCGCGGTCCACGCGGTGCCAGCTCGAGTACGCGGGCGCCGCCAGCAGGTAGTAGATGGCGGAGAAGCTCTCCCCGACCCACGAGTCGGTGAAGTACTGGCCCGCCAACGGCAGCGGGCTCAACCCCAACAGCTCGACCACTTCGCGCGCTTCGGTCACCGCGCAAGGGATACGGGACGCCGCCAAAGCCGGGCTGAGGTCAGGGCGCGGCGGGCAGCAGCCTGGCCAGCTCCGGCCGGTCCGCGACCAGCGACGGCGTCCCGAACTCCACGCACTCGTCGGTGTACGGCGGCACCACGACCGTCCCCACCAGCGACCACGCCGCGGTCTCCGACGCCTGCCAGGTCCCCGCGGGTACCACCAGCTGCGGCCGCTCACCCGCGCGCAGATCCGTCCCCAGCCGCGCCGACCGGTACCCACCTGGCCCCAGGAGGTGCACGGTCAACGCCGACCCGGCGTGGAAGGCGTACACCTCGTCCCGGTCCAGTCGGTGCCACGCCGAGTATCCCGGCGCCGCAAGCAGGTAGTAGATCGACGAAAAGTGATCACCGCCCCACGTTTCGGTGAAATAGCCGCCCTCGACCGGCAACGGGCGCAGCCCCAACCGCTCGATGATGTCACTCGCCTCGGTCATCCCAACCCCCATCAAGGTCAATCTCCGCCACCGAACGCGCACGGGCGGATACGATCATGGATACCGCGACCAGAGGAGGGGATGACAGTGCCCCGACCCCGCCCAGCCGATCTCTCCGCGCGCGAAGTCGGTTTCCAGCGCCGGGAAGCGGTCCGGTGGCTGGCACCCGGCGTGCTCGTCACCACCGGCCTCCAGTCGGTGATCGCCGCCATCTTCGGCTCCTACGCCGACAAGCGCGAACTCCAGGGCAGCCTCGACGCCGACCTGCACGACCACGGCGACGGCACCGAGCTGTGGTTCGACTTCGTCGCCGACCTCGGCGACGGCTTCGACGCCACCTACTCCGTCGCGTCCCTGCTCGCCGCCGACCACCTCGACGTCGACGGCCACCGCTTACCCCGGGGCGGTCTGCTGGTGATGGGCGGCGACGAGGTCTACCCCTCGGCCTCCACCAGCGCGTACGAGGACCGCTCCAAAGGCGTCTACCGGGCCGCGTTCCCCGCCGTCGAGGGGGAGCCGCCCGCCCTCTACGCCCTCCCCGGCAACCACGACTGGTACGACGGCCTCACCGCCTTCCTGCGCGTCTTCGCCCAGCAGCGCTCTTTCGGTGGTTGGCAGACCGCGCAAGCCCGGTCGTATTTCGCCATTCGGCTCCCCAACCGCTGGTGGCTGCTGGCAATCGACACCCAATTCGACGACTACGTCGACGCCCCGCAGCTGGAGTACTTCCGCCGCGCGACAGCGGAAATGGCCGCGGGCGACGCCGTCATCCTGTGCACGTCCAAGCCCGCCTGGGTCGCCGCCGGATCCGGCGGCGAGACCAAGGGCTACGACACGATCGAGTTCTTCGACCGCGAGATCGTCCGCGCCAAAGGCGCCGAGACCCGCGTGATGCTCTCCGGCGACAAGCACCACTACGCCCGCTTCGCCGAACGCGACGGCACCGGCCGCCAACGCGTCACCTGCGGCCTCGGCGGCGCCTACCTCGCCGCCACCCACCGGCTCCCCGAGACCCTCTGCCTGCCGCCCGCCGAGTCCCGCGTCCGCGAGCCGTCCCCACCCGCCTTCTACGACCTCGAAACCCGCTACCCGGACCGGGACACCTCCCGGCGCCTGGCCGCCGGGATCACCGCCCTCCCTTGGCGCAACCGCACCTTCTGGGCGCTCACCGGCGCCTTCCAGACCGTCATGACCCTCGCGGTCCTCTACGGCATCGTGCAGACCGACATCGGCGCCCGGGGCTTCTTCGGGCTCCTCGGCAGCTGGGCGCCCGCCGCGATCATCGGCGTGGTCCTCGTCGTCGCGGGCACCACGTTCGCCCGCATGGGCGGCAAAACCAAGCCCGCCGCCGCCCGGTTCGCGGGCGTGCTGCACGCGTTCGCGCACATCGGGCTCAGCGTCGGCTGGTCGTTCCTCGTAGTAGCGCTGTACAAGCACGCCCTGCCCGACGGCGCCGGCCAGGACTGGGCCACGCTCGCCGTCGTCGGCCTGGGCACACCGGTCGTGATCGGGTTCGTCGACGCCGAGATCGTCGCGATCTACCTCCTCCTGGCCAGCCGCGCGAACATCAACCTCAACGAGGTCATGGCCGGGCAGAGCATCGAGGACTACAAGGGCTTCCTGCGCCTGCGCATCGCGGCCAACGGCGACCTCACCATCCACCCCGTGCGCCTCGACCGCGTCTGCCGCGACTGGCGGGCCCAACCCGCCGCCGACGCGACCGCGCCCTGGTTCGCTCCCGGCACCCCGCTGGCGCCCCACTTGATCGAACCGCCGATCACCGTGCCCCGCGTGTCGGGGTGATCGCGGACCGGTCCACCCCCTAGGCTCTCGAACGAGTGTTCACGAGCGAGCCGACCTGGAGCGATCACCGTGCGTGTGCTGGGCGTCGACCCCGGGCTGACCCGGCTCGGCATCGCCGTGGTCGACGGTGGCGCGGGCCGCGCGGTGCGCGCGGTCGCGGTCGACGTGGTGCGCACCCCGGCCGAGGACGTGCTGCCCGCCCGGCTGCTGCGCGTCGCGGACGCGGTGGAGGGCTGGCTCGACCGCCACCGACCCGAGGTCGTCGCCATCGAGCGGGTGTTCAGCCAGCACAACGTGCGCACCGCGATGGCCACCGCGCAGGCCGCGGGCGTGGTCGCCCTCGCCGCCGCCCGCCGCGACCTGCCGGTCATGTTCCACACCCCCAGCGAGGTCAAGGCCGCCGTCACCGGCTCCGGCCGGGCCGACAAGGCGCAGGTCGCGGCCATGGTGACCAGGCTGCTCGGGCTCGCCGAGGCGCCCAAACCCGCCGACGCCGCCGACGCCCTGGCCATCGCCATCTGCCACCTGTGGCGGGCGCCGGTGCGCAACCGGATGGCCGAGGCCGAGGCGAGGGCGGCGGAACTGGCCCGCAAGCACCGTGCGAGGCTGGCCGCCGCGGCGCGCGAGACCAAGAGCGGAACGGTGAACAGGTGATCTCCTCGGTGCGGGGCCAGGTGGCCTCGATCGGACTCGACCACGCCGTGGTCGAGGTCGGCGGTGTCGGTTTCGCCGTGCAGGCCACGCCGCACACCCTGGCCACCCTGCGGCGCGGCGAGCAGGCCGCGCTGGCCACCGCGCTCGTGGTCCGCGAGGACTCGCTCACCCTCTTCGGCTTCGCCGACACCGAGGCCCGCGACCTGTTCTGGCTGCTGCAGACCGTGTCCGGCATCGGCCCCCGGCTGGCCCTGGCCACCCTCGCCGTGCTCGAACCCGCGCAGCTGCGCGCCGCGCTCGCCGACGGCAACCTGACCGTGCTCACCCAGGTCCCCGGCATCGGCCGCAAGGGCGCCGAGCGGCTGTGCATCGAGCTGCGCGACAAGGTCGGCGCGCTGCCCGCCGGTGCCGAGTCCCCGGTCGCGCCCGCCGCGGGCGCGGTCCGCGGCTCGGTCGTCGAGGCCCTGGTCGGGCTCGGGTTCCCGGTCAAGCAGGCCGAGCAGACCGTCGACGGCGTGCTCGCCGCCGACGCGGGCGCCGACACCGCCGGCGTGCTGCGCCAGGCCCTGGCCACGCTCGGCCGCAAGCGCTGATGGACGAGCCCGAGGACGACTGGCGCGACCTGTCCCCGGTCGCCAACCCCGGCGAGCGCGACGACGAGTCCTCGCTGCGACCGCGCAGGCTGGCCGAGTTCGTCGGCCAACCCCGGGTCCGCGAGCAGCTGCAACTGGTCCTCGAAGGCGCCACCCGGCGCGGCGCGCCGCCGGACCACGTGCTGCTCTCCGGCCCGCCCGGGCTCGGCAAGACCAGCCTCGCCATGATCATCGCCGCCGAGTTGGGCAGGCCCATCCGGATCACCTCCGGCCCGGCGCTGGAGCGCGCGGGCGACCTGGCCGCGATGCTGTCGAACCTGGTCGACGGCGAGGTCATGTTCATCGACGAGATCCACCGCATCGCCCGCCCCGCCGAGGAGATGCTGTACCTCGCGATGGAGGACTTCCGGGTCGACGTGGTCGTCGGCAAGGGCCCCGGCGCCACCTCCATCCCGCTGGAGATCGCCCCGTTCACGCTGGTCGGCGCCACCACGCGCGCCGGCTCGCTCACCGGCCCGCTGCGCGACCGCTTCGGCTTCACCGCGCACATGGAGTTCTACGCCGCCGAGGACCTCGAACTCGTGCTGCGCCGCTCGGCCACCATCCTCGGCATCGACCTGCGCCCCGACGGCGCCGCCGAGATCGCGGGCCGCTCCCGGGGCACCCCGCGCATCGCCAACCGGCTGCTGCGCCGGGTCCGCGACTACGCCGAGGTCCGCGGCGACGGCTCCGTCGACCGGGAAACCGCGCGGGCCGCGCTGAAGGTCTACGACGTCGACGAACTCGGCCTCGACCGCCTCGACCGGGCCGTTCTCGACGCGCTCGTGCGCTCCTTCGGCGGCGGCCCGGTCGGCGTGGCGACGTTGGCGGTGGCCGTCGGGGAGGAAACGACTACCGTGGAAGAGGTGTGCGAGCCCTACCTCGTCCGCGCGGGCATGCTGGCCCGCACGCCGAGGGGCCGGGTCGCCACCGCGCTCGCGTGGTCCCACCTGGGGCTCACCGCCCCGACGGACGCACCGGGCCGGGCGGCACCTACGCTGTTCGAAGAGTGATCCCCGGTACCGCCCGCGGACGGGTCGGGCCCCACGGGCCCGGCGCGACCTGGCAGACTCGGTACTGACAAAGAAGAAGAATCGGACGTTTCGCACCGGGCGGAACGGCGCGACCTGGGCAGAACCCGTGCCGTCCCCGATTCCCCCGTGGATGGAGAGAAATGAACCAGGCGCTGCTCCCCCTGCTGCTCGTCGCCGTGCTGGCGATCCCGCTGGTCCTCGGCTCGCGCCGCCAGAAGAAGATGGTGGCGCAGCAGCAGGAACTCCAGAACTCGCTGACCGTCGGCGACCGCGTGATGACGACCTCCGGCCTCTACGGCACGGTCTCCGACATCTCCGACGACGCCACCATCGGCATCGAGATCGCCCCGGGCTACGAGACCACCTGGCTGCGCCAGGCGATCCGCGAGAAGGTCGGCCCGGACGTGATCGACGACGAGGACGACGACACCGATGAGGACGGCTCCGTCCTGACCGGTGAGCACGAGGCCATCCCGGCCGACAGCGACAGCAAGCCGAAGAACTGAGCACGATTCGAACAAGGTCTACGAAGATCGGCTCCAGGTGCCCCGCCTTCACGCTGAGCCCACGCCGGTGGGCGCAGCGTGAGCCGTGCAACACCGAGCTGACTTCGCAGGAGGTACGCTGCGCCCCCACCCGCGAGTTCGCTCCGGGTGTGGGCGCAGTGTCATGACCACCTATCGCGGCACGCACGAAGTGATCCGTGCGCGAGCCGCGCGAGCCGAGGAGACGGACCGACCGTGGCACCACCGGTTGGGCAGATCCGCCCAGGACGCTATCTGGCGTTCTTCGTAGCAATCGTCGCTGTCCTCTACGCCCTCGTGTTCGCCACCGGCGACCACAAGGCGACGCCCAAGCTGGGCATCGACCTGCAGGGCGGGACCAGGGTCGCGCTGACCGCGCGGACCGCGACCGGTGAGGCACCGTCCAAGGAATCGCTCGCCCTGTCCCGGGAGATCATCGAGACCCGGGTCAACCACACCGGTGTCGCGGGTGCCGAGGTCGTCCTCGACGGCAACAACATCGTGATCACCGTTCCCGGCGAGAACGGCGAGCGCGCCAAGGACCTCGGTCAGACCGCGCAGCTGCGCTTCCGCCCGGTGATCGGCGCGATCCCCGTCGGCGCGCAGGCGCAGCAGCAGACGCCGCCCGCCGACGGGTCCGTGCAGCCGTCCGGCACGCAGCCCACCTCCGGTGCCCCCGCCCCGCCCGCCACCTCGGCGCCCGCCGGGTCCGGCGCGCCCACCTCCGGCGCCCCGCAGGGCCGTCCGGCGCCCGCGCTGGCCCAGCAGCAGACCACCACGCCGTCGGCCCCGCCCGCCACCTCGGGCGCCCCGGCCACCTCGGCCCCCGCCGCGTCGGCCCCCGCTCCGGCACCGGCCACCGCGGACACCGCGTGCGGCAAGTACGGCGCGCTGCTCGCCGACCAGAAGGCCAAGCAGAGCGACGTCATCGCCGCCGCGCAGAAGTGCCGCCAGGACCCGAAGCTCGCGGGCAGCAAGGGCCCCGACGGCGCGGACGTCCCGGCCGACCAGGCGCTGCAGCAGGCCGCGCTGGCCACCCTGGACTGCGACCCGACCAAGAAGGACCCGCTGGTCGGCAACGACGACCCGAAGCTGCCGCTGGCCGCCTGCGACCAGGACGCCGGGGAGAAGTTCATCCTCGGCCCGTCCTTCCTCGAGGGCACCGAGATCAGCAACGCGGCCGCCAGCCCGGACCCGACCGGCGTCGGCTACGTGGTGACGCTGGACTTCAAGTCGGGCGGCTCCAAGACCTGGTCCGAGTACACCGCCTCGCACGTCAACGAGCGCGCCGCGTTCGTCCTCGACACCCAGGTCGTCTCCGCGCCCACCATCCAGGGCGTGATCACCGGCGCCACCCAGATCACCGGCGGCCAGGGCGGCTTCAAGCAGGCCGAGGCGCAGAAGCTGGCCCAGGTGCTCAAGTTCGGCTCGCTGCCGCTGTCGTTCGAGGCGTCCGAGGCCGAGACCGTGTCCGCGACGCTGGGCCTGGCCTCGCTGGAGGCCGGTCTGATCGCCGGTGGCATCGGCCTGCTGCTGGTGTTCCTCTACTGCCTGGTCTACTACCGGCTGCTCGGCTTGCAGATGATCCTGTCGCTGGTGCTCTCGGCGGTCGTGGTCTACGCGTTCCTGGTGCTGCTCGGCCGCTGGATCGGCTTCACCCTCGACCTCGCGGGCATCGCCGGGTTCATCGTCGCCATCGGCATCACCGCGGACTCGTTCGTGATCTTCTTCGAACGGCTCAAGGACGAGGTCCGCGAGGGCCGCACGTTCCGCTCCGCGGTGCCGCGGGCGTGGGTGCGGTCGCGGCGCACGATCCTGTCCGCCGACGCGGTCAGCTTCCTCGCCGCCGCCGTGCTCTACGTGCTCGCCGTCGGCCAGGTCCGCGGCTTCGCGTTCACCCTGGGCATGTCCACGGTCCTCGACCTCGTCGTGGTGTTCCTGGTGACCCACCCGCTGGTGGCGCTGTCGGCGAAGTCGAAGTTCCTGTCCCACCCGAAGTACTCCGGCCTCGGCTCCGTGCAGCGCCTGGCGGCCACCCAGCGCGCCGCGCGGGTCCCCGCGGGCACCGCCGCGAAGGAAGTGTGACGTGACCAGCAACGAGAACCCGGCCCCGGTCCCGGCCACGCTCAGCGCCACCGGCGACGTCGCGGTCGGCGGCAAGCACAGCGTCTTCGACCGGCTCTACACCGGCACGGGCGCGTTCGACATCGTCGGCAAGCGCAAGCGCTGGTACCTCATCTTCGGCGCGCTGATGCTCGTCTGCATCGCCTCGATGGTCTTCCGCGGCTTCAACCTCGGCATCGACTTCGAGGGCGGCACCAAGGTCTCCATGCCGTCGGTCAGCGCCTCCGGCGAGATCTCGACCGAAGAGGTCAAGCGGGTCTTCGTCGAGACGCTGAACAAAGAGCAGCCCACCGTGCAGCGGGTCGGCACCGGCGCGGGCGCCTCGATCCAGATCAAGTCCGAGGCGCTGAAGGTCCCCGAGGTCGCCCAGCTCAAGCAGGCGCTGTTCGACGAGTTCAAGCCGGTGTCGCAGGACGGCACGGCCGGGCCCGCGCAGATCAGCGACAGCGCCGTCTCCGGTACCTGGGGCGGGGAGATCTCCCGCCAGGCGCTGTGGGCACTGCTCGCCTTCCTGGTGCTGGTGACCATCTTCCTGGCCTTCTACTTCGAGAAGTGGATGGCCGTGGCCGCGCTGGCCGCGCTCATCCACGACGTCGTGATCACCATGGGCGTCTACTCGATCGTCGGCTTCGAGGTCACCCCGGCCACGGTGATCGGTCTGCTCACCATCCTCGGGTTCTCCCTCTACGACACCGTCGTGGTGTTCGACAAGGTCAAGGAGAACACCCGGGGCCTGCTGGGCCTGACCAGGCGCACCTACGGCGAGGCGGCGAACCTGGCGCTGAACCAGACCCTGATGCGCTCGATCAACACCTCGCTGTTCGCGCTGCTGCCGGTGCTCGGCCTGCTCATCGTCGGCGTCGGCCTGCTCGGCGTCGGCACCCTGCAGGACCTCGCGCTGGTCCAGCTGACCGGCATGCTCGCGGGCGCGCTGTCCTCGATCTACCTGGCGACCCCGATCCTGGTCGACCTGAAGATGACCGAGCCCAAGTTCCGGCAGCAGGCCGACCGGGTCCGGCTGCGCCGGGCGAACCAGGCCGCGCGCCGGGCCGAGGCCACCGACGCCGAGCTGGGCGAGGAGGGTGCCCTGGAGGCCGAGCTGCGCCGCGAGAAGGCGTACGCGACCGCGTCCAGCGTGCCCGCCCGCACCCCGAAGGCGTCCGACGCGCGCCGCAAGGCGGGCAAGCCGGTCCCGAAGCCCACGGGCAAGCCGACCGGCAAGAAGCGGCACTGACGCCGTGGCGGACCCGGAGCTGACCAGGGCGCTCGGCCTCGTCCGGGAGGTCACCGACTTCCCCGAGCCGGGCGTCCTGTTCCAGGACCTGAGCCCGCTGCTGGCCGACGCGCGGGGCTTCCGCGCGGTGGTCGACGCCCTGGCCGGTGCGGTACCGGCCGGGGTGGACACCGTGCTGGCGCTGGAGGCCCGCGGCTTCCTGTTCGGCGCCGCGCTGGCCGCCACCCGCGGGTTCGGCGTGGTGCCGATCCGCAAACCGGGCAAACTGCCCGCCGTCGCGGACCGGGTCACCTACGACCTCGAGTACGGGTCCGCCACGTTCGAGCTGCCGGTGGGCGCGCTCGGCGCGGGCAACCGGGTCGTGGTCGTGGACGACGTGCTGGCCACCGGCGGCACCCTCGCGGCCGCCGCCGGGCTGGCCGCGCGGGCAGGCGCCGAGGTGACCGCCGCCCTGGTCGTGGTGGAGATCACGGCCCTGGGCGGCCGGGCGCGCGTGCCGCTGCCCGTGCACGCCGTTCACGGTGTCTGAGCCGTCCGATTGCCGGTAGCGGACTTCCGCCGCGCGTATCCCGGGTGTCGATTCGGCGTACCTGGGGTGCGCTTCATCGCCCGAATGCCCGGTCAGCTGCTCTAACGGAGTTATCCTCGGTACCCGGGCCGCGCACGTGACCCGGACGCACCGCCGCGCCCGCCACGGCGCCGAGCTGCCCGGGGAGCACGTTTGACCCACGACGTGGACACTGGCACCACCCCGACGACCCCCGGGGTGGACCAACCCGCGCAGGCGGGCAGGCAGCCGTCGGCCACCCGACGGGTGCGGGCCCGGTTGGCCCGGCGGATCACCGCCCAGCGCGCGGCCCCGGTCAAGCAGGTGCTCGAACCGCTGGCCGCCGTGCACCGCGAGCTGCACCCGAAGGCCGACCTGGCGCTGCTGCAGCACGCCTACGACGTCGCCGAGGAGATGCACCGCAGCCAGCGGCGCAAGTCCGGCGACCCGTACATCACCCACCCGCTGGCCGTGGCCACCATCCTGGCCGAGCTGGGCATGGACACCACGACGCTGGTCGCGGCGCTGCTGCACGACACCGTCGAGGACACCGAGTACTCCCTGGACGGCCTGCGCGAGGACTTCGGCGACGAGGTCGCGCACCTGGTCGACGGGGTCACCAAGCTGGACAAGGTGCAGCTGGGCAGCGCCGCCGAGGCCGAGACCATCCGCAAGATGGTCATCGCCATGGCCCGCGACCCCCGGGTGCTGGTCATCAAGCTGGCCGACCGGCTGCACAACATGCGCACCATGCGGTTCCTGCCGCCGGAGAAGCAGGCGAAGAAGGCCCGCGAGACGCTGGAGGTGCTGGCCCCGCTGGCGCACCGGCTCGGCATGGCCACGGTCAAGTGGGAGCTGGAGGACCTGGCCTTCGCCATCCTCCAGCCGAAGAAGTACGACGAGATCGTGCGGCTGGTGGCGAACCGGGCCCCCTCGCGCGACACGTACCTGCAGACCGTCATCGGCACCCTGGGCACCAACCTGGAGTCGTCCCGGATCACCGCGCGGGTCGAGGGCAGGCCCAAGCACTACTACTCGATCCACCAGAAGATGATCGTCCGGGGCCGCGACTTCGACGACATCCACGACCTGGTCGGGGTCCGGATCCTGGTCGACGACGTGCGCGACTGCTACGCGGCCATGGGCGTCGTGCACGCGCTGTGGCAGCCGATGCCGGGCCGGTTCAAGGACTACATCGCCCAGCCCCGGTTCGGGGTCTACCAGTCGCTGCACACCACGGTCATCGGGCCGGACGGCAAGCCGCTGGAGGTGCAGATCCGCACCCACGAGATGCACCGCACCGCCGAGTACGGCATCGCGGCGCACTGGCGGTACAAGGAGACCAAGGGCACCCACGCGGGCGTCGACGTCGACGAGATGGCGTGGATGCGGCAGCTGCTGGACTGGCAGCGGGAGGCGGCGGACCCGGGGGAGTTCCTGGAGTCGCTGCGCTACGACCTGGCCACCCGGGAGATCTTCGTCTTCACCCCGAAGGGCGACGTGGAGACGCTGCCCGCCGGGTCGACCCCGGTCGACTTCGCCTACGCCGTGCACACCGAGGTCGGCCACCGCTGCATCGGCGCGCGGGTCAACGGCCGCCTGGTCGCGCTCGAGCGCAAGCTGGAGAACGGCGAGGTCGTGGAGATCTTCACCTCCAAGGCCGAGGGCGCCGGGCCGAGCCGGGACTGGCTGGCCTTCGTCGCCTCGCCGCGGGCCCGGGCGAAGATCAAGCAGTGGTTCGCCAAGGAGCGCAAGGAAGAGGCGATCGAGGCGGGCAAGGACTCGATCACCAAGGAGGTCCGCCGGGTCGGCCTGCCGATGCAGCGGCTCGTGTCGGCGGACTCGGTGACGGCGCTGGCCCGCGAGCTGCGGTACCCGGAGGTCAGCTCGCTCTACGCCGCGATCGGCGAGGGGCACGTCTCTGCCCGCCACGTCGTCCAGCGGCTGGTGGCGCTGCTGGGCGGGGTGGACCACGCCGAGGAGGAGCTGGCGGAGCGCGCGACCCCGTCGACGATCACCCGGCGCCGCGCGTCGGGGGACGCGGGCGTGATCGTCAAGGGCGCCTCCGACGTGTGGGTGAAGCTGGCGCGGTGCTGCACGCCGGTCCCGGGCGACGACATCCTGGGCTTCGTGACGCGCGGCGGTGGCGTCAGCGTCCACCGCACGGACTGCACCAACGCCGACGAGCTGCTGCAGACCCCGGAGCGGCTGCTGGAGGTCGAGTGGGCGCCGTCGGAGTCGTCGGTGTTCCTCGTCGCGATCCAGGTGGAGGCGCTCGACCGGCACCGGCTGCTCTCGGACGTGACGAAGGTGCTGGCCGATGAGAAGGTCAACATCCTGTCGGCCTCGGTGACCACGTCCCGGGACCGGGTGGCGGTGAGCCGCTTCTCGTTCGAGATGGGCGACCCGAAGCACCTCGGTCACGTCCTCAAGGCGGTCCGCAGCGTGGAAGGCGTCTACGACGTCTACCGGGTGACCTCGGCGTCGTAGTGGCGGACATCGAGATCACCGCGGGTCTTGTCCGCGACCTGCTGCGGGACCAGCACCCGGACCTGGCCGAGTTACCCCTCCGCGAGGTGGACGGCGGCTGGGGCAACCAGATGTGGCGCCTCGGGGACGAGTTGGCCGTGCGGATCCAGCGCGTGGACACCGAGCCCGAGCACCAGCTCAAGGAGCGCCGGTGGCTGCCGCTGCTGGCCCCGCGCCTGCCGCTGCCGGTCCCCGTCCCGGTGCGCGACGGCGCGGCCTCCGACCGGTTCCCCAAGCTGTGGACGGTCATGACGTGGGTGCCGGGCGTGCCGCTGGACCGCGGGTCGATCACCCGCGGCGAGCACGCGGCCGACACCCTGGCGGCGTTCCTCCGCGCGCTGCACGTGGCCGTCCCCGCCGACGCGCCTGCGGGTTCGGGTCGCGGCGCGCACCCCAAGGACTGGGCGGGCGGCTTCCACCACTTCTTCGACTCCGTCGACGGGATCGGCTCCGACGAGGCCGCCAGCATCCGGGCCATCTGGGATGACGCCGTCGCGGCCCCCGCGTGGGAGGGGCCGCCGGTGTGGGTGCACGGCGACCTGCACCCCGCGAACGTCGTCGTCGCGGACGGGACGCTGGCGGGTGTCGTCGACTTCGGCGACCTGTCCGTCGGCGACCCGGCGTCAGACCTCGCGTCCGCCTGGGTGCTGCTGCCCGCGGGCGCCGCGGCGCGCTTCTTCGCCGCCTACGGTGAGGTCGACGACGGGATGGTCCGGCGTGCCCGGGGGCTGGCGGCGCTGAAGAGCCTCTTCCTGATGCTCATGGGCCAGAACGGCGACCGCGGCCTGCCCGGCGGCAAGCCCGCGTGGGGTCCGGCGGGACGGGCGGCGCTCGACCGAGTCCTGGCCGGGCTCCCCGGGTAGGTGTCCGATCCGTACAAGACAGGGTGGTCGGCGCGGCTTACGTTGTCCCGGTGAAGACTCTGAGCGAAGAGGCGTTCGGGCGGGCCGAGGACTTCGTGCTGCGCACCGCCCGGTTGTTGGAGCGGCGGCGGTTCGGCTACCTGTTCCGCGATGAACCCGCCGAGCCCGTGCTGGCCGCGCTGTCCGCCTACCGCAACCCCGACGGCGGCTACGGCAACGCCCTGGAGCCCGACGGGCGGGGCCCCGGGAGCCAGCCGGTGACGACGATGTTCGCGCTCCACGTGCTGCACGAGGTCGGCGCGGCGCCGGACGGGGTGGTGGAGTACCTGGAGTCCATCACCATGGCGGACGGGGGAGTGCTGTTCATCCACCCCAACCTCCGCGACTACCCGCGCGCGCCTTGGTGGCCGGTGGAGGACACCACCGAGGGGTCCTTGCTGACCACGGCCAACCTGGTCGGTTCCCTGTGGCGGGCGGGGGTCGCGCACCCGTGGGTCGACCGGGCCGCCGAGTTCTGCTGGGCGCGGATCACCGGTATCGAGTCCACCCACCCCTACGAGGTGCTGGGCTGCCTGGCGTTCCTGGAGCACGCCCCGGACCGCGCGCGGGCCGCGGCTGAGGCGGAGCGGTTGGGCAAGCTGGTGCGGGACAGCGGTTTCGTCAGCATCGGCGACGGCGGGGTGGTGCCGGAGGGCTACAACTCCGCCGAGCTCCAGCGGCCCCACGAGTACGCGTCCACCCCGGACAGCCTCGCGGCGTCGTGGTTCACCGAGGCTGAACTCGAGTCCAGTGTGGACGAGTTGGTGGACGCCCAGCACGCGGACGGCGGCTGGCGGGTGCGGTGGACCATCTGGACGCCCGCCGTCGAGTTCGAGTGGGCGGGCTGGAACACCGTGGAGTCGCTGAAGACCCTGCGCGCGTTCGGTCGCCTGGGGTGATCAGAGCAGCGTCAACTGGTCGTCCACCGGCACCCGCGGTTCGGGCGGGCGCACCGCGGCGCTGACCGCCAGGCCGTGGCGGCGTAACAGGGGAGCGACCCGGGCCGACAGCGACTGCCGGTACCTCGGGTCGGCGTAGCTCGACGTGCCGTAGACCCGCCGGTACAGCGGCACCAGCGCCGGGTGCTCCCGCGCCAGCCACGCCGCGAACCACTCGCGGGCCCCGGGGCGCACGTGCAGCGCCATGACCGACGCCGAGGTCGCCCCCGCCGCCGCGATGGCGGCCAGCAGGGAATCCAGCTGCTCCACCGAATCCGTCAACCCGGGCAGCACCGGCGCCACCATCACCCCGCACGGCAGCCCCGCGTCCGTGATCCGCCGCACGAGTTCCAGGCGGGCCTGCGGGGTGGCCGTGCCGGGTTCGAGGCTGCGCTGGAGTTCGCGGTCCAGCAGGGCGATCGAGACGCCGACGCCCACGCCGACGTCCTGGCGCGCGGCGAGCAGGTCCGGCAGGTCGCGGGTGAGCAGCGTGCCCTTGGTCAGGATGGAGAACGGGGTGCCCGCGCGGCCCAGCGCCCGGATGATCCCCGGCATGATCTTGTAGCGGCCCTCGGCCCGCTGGTACGGGTCGGTGTTGCTGCCCATCGCCACGTGCTCGCGCCGCCAGCTCGGCGCGGCCAGCTGCCGGGCGAGCACCTGGGCGGCGTTGACCTTGACCACGATCTGGCTGTCGAAGTCGCGGCCCGCGTCCAGGTCGAGGTAGGTGTGCGAGCCGCGGGCGAAGCAGTTGTGGCTCACCACGCCGTTGGCGATGAAGTCGCCCGTGCCGGTCGTGATGTCGAACAGCGGCAGGTCCAACCCCAGCGGCTCGACCGACACGACCCCGAGCCGGGCCCCGGACTTGATCGCGGCGTCGTCGATGGCGCGCTTGCCGGTCGCCGCCGGGTCGGTGGTGTGGAACAGGCGCAGGTGCTCGGCCAGGCCGCCGTCCACCCGCACGCAGGCCCGGTCGTCCGGGGCGCGGCGGGACTCGACGGCGTGCCGGAAACCGAAGGCGCCCAACGCCTCCGTGACCGCCGCGAGGGTGCGCGCGCTCAGGTTCGGCAACCGCAGGATGCGGTGGGCGAAGGTGCCGTCCGCGTCGAAGACCCCGGCCAGCAGCCCCTTGCGCCACTCGTCGGTCGGCGTGCGCGGCCACTCGACGGGCAGCGTCAGCGGCAGGTCGCCGGTCAGGTACTCGGCGACCCGCCCCGCCGCCTCCACCGGGATCCCGGCCGCGCCGTCGCCGCGGGCGATGCCGCACAGGTAGCCCCGGCGGTAGTCGGCGGTGTCCTTGGGCGGCTGCGCGAACCGACCGGTGCCCATGAGCTTGTTGCCCGCCGTCAGGTGCGGGCGGCGCGCGGCCCCCGAGGTGTCCCCGGTGACGTGCTTCCACCCGCGCTCGGTGAGGAACCGGTGGTCGCCGCTGGCGATGAGCTGCGTGCCGTCGGCCAGGGTGACCCGGTAGCCGGGTTTGACGGTGGACCAGTGGTCCAGCACCTCGGTCGGCACGTAGTGCCGGTAGCTGCCGCGCCGCTCGGTGCCGTAGACGCGGTCGCCGACGCGCAGGTCGGCCATCGGCTTGGTGGTGCCGTCGGCCATCAGGACGGGGGTGTCGCCGTGCAGGCAGTAGCTGCACGCGTGGGTGCAGCCGCGGTACGGGTTCACGGTCCAGCGGAACGGCATAGGCGAGCCTCCCGGCACCTTGTTGAGCACGGACTTGGCGAGCACCTCGTGGAAGACGACCCCCGCGAACTCCGGGGTCCGCACACTGCGCACCAACCCGGGCAACCCCGGGATGGCGGGCTGCTCCGCCCCGGCGCGGTCTGCCGACAGGCTGTTCCATCGCACGGGGATAGTCGAACACACGTTCGAACGCGGCGCAACCGGTTCTCGCCGACCGGCGCCCGCCGACCCGGCGGGCGGTCCGATCAGCGAGGATGGCGCGATGCAGGACTGGGAAACCCAGCCGATCCCCCGGATCCCCCGAGACGCCGAACCCGGTCGTCCCGCGGGCCCCGGGCACCCCGGTCCACCGGCCCCCACCCCGCACACATCCGGCCACCCCACCGAGCAGGCCCCACCCCACCGCGCTACGCGAGCAGGCGAACCCCGCCCACCGCGCCGCCCCGCGGATCGCTCGCCCAATCCCGACCCGCGCGCACCCGGCCACCCTGTCGAGGCGGACCCACCTCGCCGCGCCGCGCAGGCCCACGAGTCCCATCCGCCGAGCCACGCCGCCGATCGCGGGGAGAGCGATTCACCGCACGGCACCGCGGATCGCCCGCCCGCCGCCGACTCGCTCGTACCCGGCCACTCCGTCGAGGCCGACCCAGCTCACCCCGCGGCGTGGGCAGGCGAACCCCACCCGGCACACCGAGCCGCCAACCCGCACGGCCAGGAGTCGCCGCGCCGCGCGGCGGACCGCTTGTCCGCCTCCGGCCCGCGTGCACTCGGCCACTCCATTGAGGGCGACTCGCCGCACCGCGCCGAGCGGGCCCGCGAGCCCCGCCAAGCGAACCGCGCCGCCGACTTCCCCGGCACCGACTCGCCGCGCCGTGCCGCCGATCCTCAGGGCGGCGATTCGCCGCGCCACACCGCGGACCGCTTGCCCGTCCTCGACCCGCGCGCGCCCGGCCACCCCGCCGAAGCCGACTCACCCCACCGCGCTGCCGAGGGTGGTTCGGCGCGCCGTGCCGCGCGCGCCCACGACACCGGTTCGTCCCATCGCGTCGAGGTCGAGTCGCGGGACGCCGACGAGCCCGTAGCGAAGCCCGTGCTGCCGCCCACCGGCCACGGTCACGGCCACGGGCACACCCCCGCGACTCCCGCGTCCCCCAAGGTCCGCAAGCTCCTCGCCGCCCTCCTGGTCCCCTTCGCCGTCGCCGCGCTCGCGGGCATGATCATCCTGTTCCCGACCGCCGCCACCCCCGAGCACGTCGGCCAGCAGGCCGTCAAGGGCACCATCACCGCCGCCCAGGCCGGCCCCTGCGGCGTGGGCGACGCGGGCGGCGACTGCCTCGTCGTCTCCGTCCGGATGTCCGACGGCGCCGCCACCGGCAGCGAGATCCGCACCGCCATCCCCCTCGAACCCAGCACCCCCCGCTTCGCCGTCGGCGATGACGTCGTGCTGGCCTACAACGGCGCAGACCCGCTCAGCGGCGCCTCTTACCAACTCGTCGACTTCCAACGCGGGGTCCCGCTCGCGCTGCTGGCCGCCCTCTTCGCCGTCGCCGTGATCGTGCTCGGGCGTTGGCAGGGTCTGAAGGCGCTCCTGGCCCTGGGGCTCAGTTTCGCCGTGCTGCTGCTATTCGTCCTCCCGGCCATCCTCACCGGCGAGAACCCGCTGCTGGTCGCGGTCGCGGGGGCGGGGGTGATCATGTTCGCGGTCCTCTACCTGACCCACGGCCTCTCCGCCCGCACCTCGACCGCCGTGCTCGGCACCATGGTCAGCCTCGCCCTCATCGGCGTGCTCAGCGCGCTCTTCAGCGCCGTCGCCAAGCTGACCGGGCTCGACGACGAGACCGCCACCCTCGTCGGCAGCCTCGGCCACGGCATCGACACCCGCGGCCTGCTGCTCGCGGGCATCGTCATCGGCTCCCTCGGCGTGCTCGACGACGTCACCGTCACCCAGACCAGCGCCGTCTGGGAGCTGCGCGCCGCCAACCCCGGCCTCGACTGGCGCGCGCTCTACGCCGCGGGCCAGCGCATCGGTCGGGACCACGTGTCGTCCGCGGTCAACACCCTCGTGATGGCGTACGCGGGCGCCGCGCTGCCGGTGCTGCTCTACTCGTCGCTCTCCGGCGTCGGCATCGGCACGATCCTGCAGTCCCAGAGCATCGCCCAGGAGATCGTGCGGACCCTGGTCGGCAGCATCGGCCTGGTCGCCGCCGTGCCCGTCACCACCGCGGTGGCCGCGCTGGTCGCCGTGCGCGAGGAACCGTCAGTCGAGTGACGCCACGAAGCGGGTCACGGCCTCCGGCTTGAGCCGCTGCGCCAACCTGCCCGACGGCGCGACCGACGCGAGCCGGTACAGCGGCCGGTCCGCCGCCGCCTCGCCCTTCGCCTCCGCGCGCAGCTGCGCCACGACGAGCTGGGAGAACACCAGCCCGGCCGGGTTCTCGTTGGCCGCCAGCGCGTCGGCGATCTTGCGCAGCACCAGGATGCCCAGCTCGCGCCCGCCCGCACCGGAGTACACCGCCAGCCCCAGGTTGATCGACCTGCGCCCGGCGCCGACCAGCAGGCCCACCGTCCGCACGCCCCGGATGTCGGTGACCATCAGCTCCAGGCTGTCCGCGTGCCGCAGGTCGACCGACTTGCGCCCGATCGTCCGGGCGACCAGCACGGTCCCGTCCTCCAGCCACAGCCGACGCCGCCCGGAAGCCCAGGTCAGCAGCAGGAGCAGGAGGAACACGACACCCGCGGTGACCAGCCCCGGCCACTGCCCGCCGATCAGCCCGACCACCCCGCCGACGGCCGCGCCCAGCACCAACGCGGTCAGCACCGACGCGACCGCGCGTTTGCGGCCACCGGACTCGGTCAGGTTGAGCGGCAGCCGCTCCGGCTCGGTCACGGCTAGATCCCCCGTCCGCGGCCCAGGTGCCCGGCACCCGGCTCGGCCACGCCGGTGAGGAACGGGTTGCTCGCCCGCTCCCGCCCGATCGTCGTGGTGGGACCGTGGCCGGGCAGCACGACCGTCTCGTCGTCGAGGGTCAGCAGGCGCCGCAGCGACTGCGTCATGCGCGCCATGGACCCGCCCGGCAGGTCCGTGCGGCCGATCGACCCGGCGAACAGCGTGTCGCCCGAGAACAGCAGCTGCCCGCCCTCCTCGGTGGTGTGCCGGAAGCTGACCGACCCCTCGGTGTGCCCGGGCGTGTGGTCGACGGTGAGCGTCAACCCGGCCAGGTCCAGCTCGGCGCCGTCGCTCAGCTCGCGGACTTCCCTCGGTTCCCGCATGGTCAGATCGCCGAAGTACCGGCCCGCCTCCGGGCTCAGGCCGCGCAGGGGGTCGCTGAGCAGGTGCCGGTCGTCCGGGTGGATCCACGCGGGCACGTCGTCGCCGTCGCACACCGGGGTCACCGAGAAGGTGTGGTCGAGGTGGCCGTGGGTCAGCACCACCGCGACCGGGGACAACCGGTGCTCGCGCAACGCCTCCGCGATCGGCTCCGCGGCGTCCTGACCGGGGTCGACGATGACGCACTGCGCCCCGGCACCCGGCGCCACGATGAAGCAGTTCGCCTGGAAGGCGCCGGTCGGGAAGCCGACGACGAGCACGGGGGGACTCCTCCGGTCGCGGATTCTTGGGTTCTTCTCAGCCTAGTGGCCCC
Organism: Actinokineospora auranticolor; assembly: GCF_041897805.1. Lineage (GTDB taxonomy): Bacteria > Actinomycetota > Actinomycetes > Mycobacteriales > Pseudonocardiaceae > Actinokineospora > Actinokineospora auranticolor. The sequence continues at coordinate 6,433,582 of NZ_CP154825.1, read as the reverse complement.
CACCTCCACGCGGTTCTTACCGGGGGTCCCCATAGACTGCGCGCCAGCCAGCAACAGGTCAGGTCAGGAGGGTGCCAGGTGCCGACCAACCAGCAGCGCCGGGAGGCAGCCAAGCGCAAGCTTGAGCGGCAACTCGCGAACAGGGCCGAACGCGCCCGGAAGCGTCGGGTCGTCGGCGTGGTGGCGACAGTGGTCGGTGTGGTCGCGGTGGTCGGCCTGATCTACTGGCTGGCCAACATCGGCGGCGACTCGAAGCCCGCGGACTCGGCGTCGCCGGACACGGCGGAGACCACGCAGGCCGACACGCCCGCCGACACCCCGAAGAACATCCCGACCGAGCTGGCCCCGGTGCCCAAGCGGTCCACGGCGCTGCCCGCGAAGAACGAGTGCGCCTACCCGGCCACCAAGGACGAGCCCGCCGCGAAGCCGGTGCAGCCGCCGCAGACCAAGGACGTCCCCGGCACCGGCACCGCCACGGCCACGATCAACCTCAACGGCAAGGACGTGAAGGCGACGCTGGACCGCGCGCTCGCGCCGTGCACCGTCAACAGCTTCGAGAGCCTGGCCAAGCAGGGCTACTTCAACGACACCACCTGCCACCGCCTGACCACCGGCGACGGCCTGCAGGTGCTGCAGTGCGGCGACCCGTCGGCCACCGGCGGCGGCGGCCCCGGCTACTCCTTCGACGACGAGGTCTTCCCGGAGATCAAGTACGGCCGCGGCATCCTGGCCATGGCCAACGCGGGCAAGAGCCCCGAGGGCAAGGGCACCAACGGCAGCCAGTTCTTCATCGTCTACGGCACCGCCGAGCTGCCCCCGAACTACACGGTGTTCGGCAGCATCGACGCCGACAGCCTCAAGGTCGTCGACGACATCGCCAAGGCGGGCACGGTCTCCTCGGGCAGCCCGGGCGACGGCAAGCCCAAGCAACCGGTCACGGTCAAGTCCGTCACCGTGGCCTAGGGCCCCGTGACTTCCCCGGACGGGGTGCGCGCCGATCGCGGCGGGCACCCCGTCCGGCTTTTCCGCGACCTTCCATTCAGGACGGTCGGGGGCGGCTGCGACACTGTGGACATGAAGCTGCGGAGTGGGGCGCACCTGGTCGGGTTGGCCGCGCTGGCGATGGCCACCGTCGGGTGCGCGACGACCGTGTCGGGTCTGGCGCTGCCCGCGCCGGGGGCCAGCCCCGCGCCGAAGCCGACCCCCGCCAAGGCCACCACCTGCGTCTTCGTGCCGGACGGCAGGCCGTCGCCCAGCGAGGCCGACGAGGACCGGGTCGGGCGCGGCCCCCAGTCGGTGGCCGAGGACCGGCCGTACACCGCGCTGGTGGCGACCAGTGCCGGTGAGATCACCGTCGAGCTGGACGTGGAGCACGCGCCGTGCGCGGCCCGCAACTTCGCGTTCCTGATCGACAACCGGTTCTACAACAACACCCCGTGCCACCGGGTCACCAAGTACGCCCAGCTCAAGGTCCTGCAGTGCGGCGACCCGACCGGCACGGGCACCGGCGGCCCCGGCTACACGATCCCGGACGAGCTGCCCAAGGACCTCAAGAAGGCCGGGAACGCCACCAACCCGGACGACGTCGTCTACCCGCGCGGCACCGTCGCGATGGCGGCGACGGACGAGCCGAACAGCGCGGGCAGCCAGTTCTTCGTCGTCTACGGCGACTCGGTCCTGCCGCCGGACTACACGGTGTTCGGCGAGACCGACGCCGAGGGCCTGGCGGTGGTGGACAAGGTCGCCGGGGGCGAGCTGACCCCGGAGCTGGGCCCGGAGGACGGCAAGCCGACGCCCGCGGTGACGATCCAGAAGATCACCTACTCCGGCTGAGCCGTGGGCTACCGCGAGCAGCCGTCGACGCGACCGGGCATCGCCTGCCTGTGGTCGCGGGACTCGGCCACGGGCGGCGCGGCGCTGATCGTGCCCGACGCGTGCGTCGACGTCATCTGGCACCGCGAGACCGGGCGGCTGTGGGTCGCGGGCCCGGACACCGGCCCCCACCGCTCCGCCGTGGGTCCGGGGACCCTGGTCGGCCTGCGGTTCGAGCCCGGCCACACGGCTTTGGGCGTCCCGGTGAACGAGCTGCGCGACGCGCGGGTGGACCTGGCGGACCTGTGGGGCGGCCGGGGAGCCGACTTGGCCGACCGCCTCGCGCACACCTCGACCCTGCTTGCAGCCCAACGCCTGCTGTTGTCGGCGTTGCCGAGCGAGCTGGACCCGGCGGCGGCGGCGATCGGGGCACTGGCCCGCCGGACGGGCAGCGTCCGGGAGATGGCCGAGCGGCTGGGGTTGGGCGAGCGGCGGCTGCACCGGCGCGCGGTGGCCGCGTTCGGGTACGGGCCGAAGGTGCTGCACCGCGTCCTGCGCTTCCAACGCGCCCTGGCGCTGGCACGGGACGGGATCGGGCAGGCGGAGGTCGCCGTGCGCGCCGGGTTCGCCGACCAGCCGCACCTGGCCCGTGAAGTGCGGGCGTTGTCCGGGGAGTCGTTGGGCGCCTTGGTCAGGCCAGTCGCTGGGCCCGGTCAGTGAGGTGGATCCGTTCGGCGAGGCTCGACGCGCGGCGGGCGGCTTCCAGGTAGTCGGCGTGCGCGGCCTCGACGTCCCCGGCCAGTTCGCGGAGGTGGGCCCTCGTCGCGTAGAGGCGGTGGTGCCGCCGCATCCGCTTGTCCTCGGTCAAGGGCTCCAACTCCGCCAGCCCGGCTTCCGCGCCGCGCACCATCGCCAGCGCCACGGCGCGGTTCAGGGTGACCATCGGGCCCGGGTTCACGGTGGCCAGCAGGTCGTACAACCCGAGGACCTGCGGCCAGTCCGTCGCACCGGGCTCCGAGTGGACGGCCGCGATGGCCGCCTGGAGCTGGTAGGTGCCCACCCGGCCGCGCGGCAGCACCGAGCTGATCAACGCGACGCCCTCCGCGAGCAGCTCCCCGTCCCACCGTGACCGGTCCTGGTCGGCCAGCGGGACCAGGCGGCCGTCCGCCGTGGTGCGCGCCGGGCGGCGGGCGTCGGTGAGGAGCATGAGGGCCAGCAGACCGGCGACCTCGGTGTCGTCCGGGACCAGCCGGTGCAGCAGCCGGGTGAGGCGGATGGCCTCGTCGGAGAGGGCGGGGGCGGTGAGGTCGGGGCCGTCGGTGGCGGTGTAGCCCTCGTTGAAGATCAGGTACAGCACGTGGGTGACCGCGTCGAGCCGGTCGGGGGAGGGGACGCCGAAGCCGCTGCCCTTGATCGTCTGCTTGGCCCGGCTGATCCGCTGCGCCATGGTCGCCTCGGGTACCAGGAACGCGGCCGCGATCTGGCCCGTGGTCAACCCGCCGACCGCGCGCAGCGTCAGCGCCACCCGGCTCGGGTCGGACAGCTCGGGGTGGCAGCACAGGAACAGCAGTTCCAGCGAGTCGTCCCGGTCCGGGACGGGACCGCCGAGCAGCGCGGCCTGCGGCGTGGCCAGCGCGTCCTCCCGGCGGCGGCGCGCGGACTCGCTGCGCACGTGGTCGAGCAACCGCCGCGTCGCGACCGTCAACAGCCACCCGCGCGGGTTGTCGGGAACACCGTCGACGGGCCACTGCGTGGCCGCCGCCACCAATGCCTCCTGTACCGCGTCCTCACACGCGTCGAACTGCCCGTGCCGCCGCACCAACGCCCCGAGAACCCGCGGCGCGAGTTCACGCCACAGGTCCTCGACGCCCCCGGTCACCGCGACTCGTGCAGGATCGGCCACAACTCCACCGGAGTCTCATCCGCCCACGGCATATCCGCCGCGATGGCCTGCGCCCGCTCCTCGCTCTCGACGTCGAGCAGGTAGAAGCTGGCCATGTACTCCTTGGTCTCCAGGTAAGGCCCATCGGTGATCGCAGGCACCCCACCCTCCCGCCGCACCAACCGCGCGTTCACCGCGTCCGCCAACCCGTACGCCCCGAACAACTCCCCGGACTCCCGGTACTTGGTGTTGAACGCCTCCTGCTTGGCCAGCGCCTCCGGCCACGCCTCGGCGGGGAAGGAGTTCCACTTTTCCTGGTTCCCGTAGACCATCATCAGGTACTTCATCTCGTTGCCTCTCTCTCGTGGCCCTGCTTGCACCCACCAGTCGGAGCCACACCGCAACTCTCGACATCACCCGCCGAGGATTTTTCCCCGAGTTTCACCACGCCGGTCCAGGCGGATCCGGCTCCCGTGTGCGTGGCGGAACCCGACCTCGGGCCACCGGGATCGCCCGAACGGGCGCCGGACCACCCGTTCCGGAACGATGACCCACGCGGTGAGCCGTGGGGGTTGGTCCGAGCCGCGCGAGCAGGCGACACGGCCGCGTTCGGGACGCTCTACGACCGCTACGTCGACGTGGTCCACCGGTACGTCGTTCCGTCCCCGGAATGCGCGAAGGCGGTCTCCCTCGGGTGAGGGAGACCGCCTTCGCGGTTCGTGCTCAGTCGCGGTCGCGCCAGCCCTGGGTCAGGTGGGCGCGGCGGGTGGCGCGGTTGCCGTTGTCGCGCGGCTCGGACTCGCGGGTGCGGGCCGGTCGGTCCGCACCGCGGGACTCCGTGGTCCCACGGCCGCGGAAGTCGTGGCCGCCGAACTCGCGCGGGCGGGACGCCCGGTTGTCCGACTCACGCCCACGGGAACCCGCGGACTCGCGCTCGCGGTACGGGCGGCTGCCCGAGTCGCGGTTGTCCCGGCTGTGGCCGCGGTCGTCGCGGTTGCCGTAGCTCCGCTCCTCCCGACCCGCGAAGCCGTCGCGGCGGGAGTCCTCGCGCGGGCGGTAGCCGCGGTCGTCGCGGCCCCGGGAGTCGTCCGACCGGAACTCGCGGGTGGCGGACTCGCCGCGGGGGGCGCGGTCGTCGCGGCCCGCGTACTCCCGGGAGCGGTTGCCGTGGTCGCGGTGGTCGCGGCTCGGCTCGCGGCGGTCGTCGCGCGGGTGGCCCGAGCGGGCGCCACGGCCCTCGAAACCACCGGTGCGACGCCGGAACTCGCCACCGGTGCGGCGGGCGGTGTGGCCGCTGCCGCGCGGGGCGCGCGCGGGCGGCGCCTTCTCCACCACCGGCTCACCGCTGGGCACGCGGGCCCCGGTGATCCGGATCAGGTCGGCGTCGCCGGGCTTCACCCGGGTGTGCTCCGGCTTCACGCCCGCCTTGTCGGTCAACCGCATCACGCCGCGCCGCTGGTCGTGGGTGACCACGGTGACGACGGTGCCCGCCTCACCGGCGCGCGCCGTGCGGCCCGCGCGGTGCAGGTAGTCCTTCGGGTCCGCGGGCGGGTCCACGTGCACGACCAGGCTGACGCCGTCGACGTGGATGCCGCGGGCGGCGACGTCGGTGGCCACCAGCACGGGCATGTCGCCCTCGCGGAACTGGCTGAGCACCCGGTTGCGCGCGCCCTGGGTCTTGCCGCCGTGCAGCGCCCCGGCCCGCACGCCGACCGACCGCAGCTTGTCCGCGAGGCGGTCGACGTGGTGCTTGGTGCGCACGAACATGATGGTGCGGCCCTCGCGCGCGGCCACCTCGGTGATGACGTCGGCCTTGTCCTGCTTGGACACCAGCAGCATGTGGTGCTCCATCGTGGACACGCTGGCGGTGGCCACGTCGACCGAGTGCGTCACCGGGTTGTTGAGGTAGCGCTTCACCAGCTGGTCGACGTCGCCGTCCAGGGTCGCGGAGAACAGCAGCACCTGGCCGTCGGGGTCGGTGCGGTCGAGGATCTCCCGCACCTGCGGCAGGAAGCCCATGTCCGCCATCTGGTCGGCCTCGTCGATGGCGCTGAACTGCACGCCGTCGAGGATGCACGTGCCCTGGCGGACGTGGTCGGAGAGCCGACCGGGGGTGGCGATCAGCAGGTCGACGCCGCGGCGCAGGGCCTCGGCCTGGCGCGGGAACGACATGCCGCCGACCGCGGTGCGGCACCACAGGCCCAGCGACTTGGCCAGCGGCGTCAGCGCGTCGCTCACCTGCAGGGCCAGCTCGCGGGTCGGCACCAGGATCAGGCCGCGCGGCTTGAGCGGCTGCGCGGTGCCACCGTCGAGACGCGACAGCAGCGCCAGCCCGAAGGCCAGCGTCTTGCCGGAACCGGTCTGCGCGCGGCCGAGCACGTCACGGCCCGCGAGCGCGTCCGGCAGGGTCGCCGCCTGGATCGGGAACGGCTGGTCGATGCCCGCCTCGGCCAGCGCGCGCAGCAGCGGCTTGGGCAGGCCCAGGTCGGCGAAGGTGACGTCGTCGCCGTCGAAACGGCCCTTCCCGCTCTGCCGGTGCCGCGGCTTGCGCTCGTCGGCCTCGGTGGTGGGGTCGTTCGTGGGCAGGGCAGAGTTCTGCACGGGGTCCTCTCCGGACGTTGGCACGTCTCGGGAGGCTCCGCCCTCACACGCTCACGAGGTCGGCAGGCTTTCACACGGACGAGCCCGGCACGCTGCCTGCGTGCCGACGGTTGGGTCAGGTGGCACCGATGGCCCTTCCGGAGTCATCCAACCGACGCCGAACGGAACGCGAACGCGGTACGCCGCTCACGATGCCCCCCAACTCTACCCGACCCGGTGACCGACCAGCGCCGCGCGGGACCGAGATCACCCTCGACCAGCCGGAACCCGCCTTCCGCCTGCGAACCGCGGGCACGCCGGAGCGGGGTGGGCGCGATCACACCCACCCCGCTCCGGCGAGGGTCATCCGAGGCCCGCGACCTCCAGCAGGTGCGCCGTCACGGTCCCCGGGTCGCAGACGGTCTCGGCGAGGCCCTGCGCGGCGAACCAGCGCGCGACGTTGGCGACGTCGCGCGCCAGGAACTCCGGGCCCGCCGGGTTGGCGATGAGGTCGACGACCTGGGGGAGGTCGATCAGCATCAGGTGGCCGTCGTGGACCAGGAGGTTGTACGCGGACAGGTCGCCGTGGGCGACGCCCTGGCCCGCGAGCAGCTCCAGGGCCGCGACCAGCTGCTCCCACAGCTCGCGCAGCTCGTCACCGGCCGGTCGGGCCTGGGCCAGCCGGGGCGCGGCCGTGCCGTCCTCGGTGCCGAGGAACTCCAGCAGCACCTCGATGCCGTCGCGCTGGGCCGGGTACGGCACCGGCGCGCCGACCGACCACAGCCGCGACAGCGCCGCGAACTCGGCCACCGCCCACTGCTCGGCGATCAGGTTGCGCCCGAACGACGTGCGGTTCGCGATGGCCCGGGTCTCCCGGGACCGGCGCATCCGCCTGCCCTCCAGGTAACCGGCGTCGCGGTGGAACAGCCGGTGTTCCCCGCTGCGGTACCGCTTGGCCGCCAGCAGGCACCGGGGCCCGTCCGGCACGGCCCGCTCGACGAGGAAGACGTCGGCTTCCTTGCCGGTCTTCAGCACGCCGAGCTCGGTGTCGGCCGCGGCCAGGTCGGTGACCAGCCAGGACGGTCGCGGGTGCGGCCCCTGTTCGCTGTCGCCCCAGGTGGACCAGCGGTCGGTCCCGGGCGGCAGCTCCTCGGCGGCGGTGTAGGCGTCGTCGCGAACCCGGCTGAGCCGCAGGCGTTCCGCCTCGGTGAGCCGTCCGGAGCGCTGCGGCTGCGGGTCCTCGGTGGACCTGCCCCGCCGCATGCGGGTGGCGGACGGCGCGTCGTCGTCCCAGTCGTCCCAGTCGGTGTCACGACGGGCGCGGGAGGAAGCGTGGGTGAGATCGTGCTCTCGCACGGGTGGGACTCCTTGGGTGGAAGGACGCCCCACCCAGCGTCACGCCAGTGGGGCGGGTGGACGGGACAGTGCCGCGCCCACAACGACAGTCATCTGCACAGCGCACCTCCCTGCTATCCACCGGCATCTCCACCGGTCCGTGCGGCATAGCCTCCACTACCCGCCCAAGCCCCGCAACCCATTTATCGCACCGCTGTGACCAGCGAAAACACCGTCCGGTCCGGCTGCTCCGACGGGTGCCTCGGGGCAAGGTCCGGGCGTTCGGCCCGTCAGGGCTCGACGACCAGGTCGAAGGCCCGCCGGTCGGTCGGCTCCAGCCGCATGCCCGCGGCCTTGGCCACCGACACCAGGCCCCGGGTCGAGCCGGGCTCGCGCGGGGTCGTGGCGAGCGCGGCGGCGAGCTTCCCCTTGTACGCCTTGTTGAAGTGGCTGACGGTCTTGCGCCTGCCGCTCGTGTCCTCGGTGACCACCCGCACCGTCACGGCGTCGGGGATCGCCGCCAGGTTCGCGTAGGCGCCGGACCGCAGGTCGACCACCAGGTCATCCACAGTGGACAGAGTCTTCTCCAGGTCGGCCCGCCACACACCGCGCAGGCCGCCCAACCCGGGCAGGACCGTGCCACCCGAGAGGCGGTAGGCCGGGATGCGGTCGCCCGCCCGCACGACACCGAACAGCGCCGACGCCACGGCCAGCCGCCGATCGGCCCGGCGGCGCTCGGCCTTGGTGAACCGCCCGACTTCCATGGCGTCGTAGAGGACACCGGTGTACCGCTCCAGCGCGGGCCGCGTCGGGGAGCCGAACAGCTCGGCGTTGCGCTCGACCTCGTCCACCTGGCGGTCGGACAGACCCAGCGCGGTCAGGCTCGCGGCCAGGTCGCCCGCCAGCGCCACCACGGCGTCGGCGACCCGCGCGCGAACCGGGTTCAGCTCCGGGAACGACAGCGCGCCCAGGTCGAGCGGGGCGCCGTCGCCACCCTCGCTCTTGGTCTCCGACGGCGGAAGCAGCACGAGCACCAGCCGAGCCTAGAGATAATCCGGTCGAGTGACCCGCCCCGGGTGACCTAGCTTCCGCTCACGTGACACCCAGCAGCGACCTGACCTGGCGCCCCTTGACCCGATCCGACGCACCCGCCTGGATACGCCTCACCACCGACATCGGCGCGGCGGACTCGACCAGCCAACGCCGAGACCTCAACGACTTCGAACGCCTCCTGCTGGACACCGAACCCACCGACACCGTCGCCGTGCTCGACGGCGACACCCTGGTCGCTTACGGCGTCGCGTGGGCGCGCGCGGGCACCCCGGTCGACGACGCGCAGGTGCGACTCTCCGGCGGCGTGGCCCCGGCGTACCGCCGCCGAGGCGTCGGCCGCCAACTACTCGAACGACTGCACGAGTCCGCCATCGCCGTCGGCGCCCGCCTGTTCCCCGGCGTGCCGGTGACCGCCGTGGTCCCGGTCCACGAGTCGACCACCGACCTCCCGCGCCTGCTGGCCACGGCGGGCTACGACCCGACCCGCCCCTTCTTGGTGATGGGCGCGACCCTCGCCGAGACCGCCGCGCCCTGGCAGCCACCGGACGGCTTGGTGCTGGAGCACTACCGACCCGAGTTCGGCCAAGCGTGGCGCCTGCTCCGCAACGCCACCTTCGCCGACCACTGGGGCAGCTACCCGGTCACCGAGCAGGCCTGGCGCGACCACTTCACCGGTGACGTGGATTTCGCCCCGCGCTTCAGCGTCCACCTCCGCGACCCCGGGTCGGGGGACCTCGCCGCCTTCGTCCTCTGCTGCGCCCGCCCGGACTCCCGAAACCTCGCCGTGGTCGACGTCGGCACCCTCCGCTCGTGGCGCGGCAAGGGCTTGGCGGGCTTCCTGCTGACCCAGGTCATGCACGAAGCACGAGCGGAAGGCTACGAAACCGCCACCCTCGTCGTAGACGCCCTGAACCCCACCGGCGCCGTCACCGTCTACGAACGCCACGGCTTCACCACCACCGACCGCTGGACCCGCCACACCCTCCCGCTGACCCCCGCGGGCTAGCGATTCCCACGGTCCGCCCCGGAACCTGCTCGAAGTCGGCAGCCTGCCGATACCGGGGTGGCGGCGACGCAGGCACCCCGTGACACGTCGACAACGAGCGTGCCCACGCTCACCGGTACCCGCCTACGAACCTGCCCGTCGAGAGCGGTACGTCTCCACGGAGACCCGGCACGTCCCTGGAGGCCCGGCACGTCCCCGGGGGCCTGGCAGGTGCCCCGGAGACTCGGCACGTCCCCGGAGACCCAGTAGGTGTCCACGGGCATGACCACAGCACGCGCCTGTGGTCTGAGCACGGCGGTTCCGGGGGAGCGCCTGCCTGAGCCGGTGTCCTCGCGGCGGCCTTCTGCCTTCACCCCCGCCACGCCGGTGCGTGATCGCCGGGGCGTGCCGGTCGCGGCAGGCCCCGCCCGTTCGGCCGCGGACCTCGCCTATATCAGCGGACCTGGCCCATTCGGTTGTGGAGACTCCTCCTCTCTCCTCGACCTCCAGCACTCAGCCGTTGGTGGACCCCACGCAGAACTCGTTGCCCGCGGGGTCGGTCAGGGTGGTCCAGCTCAGCCCCGGGACCGCGTGTTCCCCTAACGGCGTGGCCCCCAGCCCCACGAGCCTGGCCACCTCGGCCGCGCGGTCCGGGGTGTGGAAGTCCAGGTGCACCCGGTTCTTGGTCACCTTCTCCTCCGCCACCCGCTGCAACCCGACGCCCACGGCCTGCTCGCCGCTCGCCGGGCCGAGCAGGACGAACTCGCCGCCGTAGTCCGCGGTGATCTTGTAGCCGAGGGCCTCGGTCCAGAAGGTCGCGAGGCCGCGCGGGTCGGCGCAGTCGATGGTGACGGTCACGATGCCGATGCGGTCGCCGGAGTGCTGACCGGTCGCCGTCGGGTTGCCGGACGCGGTGTTGGTGTCGATGTCTTCGCTCATGCCGGAAAAGGTACCCACGGCCACCGACAAAACCGCCCAGCCAAGCCAGAATGATCGACGTGCGCACCATCGACTGGCAGTCCGACCACATCGTCATCATCGACCAGACGCGACTACCCGCCGAGGTCGTCACCCGGAATCTCCACACCGTCCCCGGGTTGATCGACGCGATCCGGTCACTCGCCGTGCGCGGCGCCCCCGCACTGGGGGTAGCGGGCGCCCTTGGGGTGATGCTCGCCGCACGGTCCACAGCGGACCCCGACGAGGTCCGCGCCCTGGCCGCCGACCTGCGCGCCGCGCGCCCCACCGCCGTCAACCTGGCCTGGGGCGTCGACCGCGCGCTGTCCCGAGTGGAAGAAGGCCCGGGCGCCGTCGAGGCCGTGGCCATCGACACCCTGGAAGCGGACGTCCGCCTCAACCGCGCCCTCGCCGCCCGCGCGGCCGACTGGCTCCTCGACCGCCTCCCCGCCCCGTTCAACGCCATCACCCACTGCAACGCGGGCGCCCTCGCCTGCGTCGAGTGGGGCACCGCGCTCGGCGTCCTGCGCGCCGTCCACGAACGCGGCGCCCTCGGCCACGTCTACGCCGACGAGACCCGCCCCCTGCTCCAGGGCGCCCGCCTGACCGCCTGGGAGCTGCGCGGCCTCGGCATCCCCCACACCCTCGTCGTCGACTCCGCGGGCCCCTCCGTCATCGCCCGCGGCCTCGTGCAGGCCGTCGTCGTCGGCGCCGACCGGATCGCGGCCAACGGCGACGTCGTCAACAAGATCGGCACCTACCCGCTGGCGCTGGCCGCCGCCCGCGCGGGCATCCCGTTCGTCGTCGCCGCCCCCGAGTCCACCGTGGACCCGGACACCCCGGACGGCGCCGCGGTCGAGATCGAGGTCCGCGACCCGGCCGAGGTCACCGGCGGCGCCGCGCCCGCGGGCACCGACGCGCTCAACCTGGCCTTCGACGTCACACCGGCCGACCTGGTCACGGCGATCGTCACCGAGGCGCGGGTGGTAACCCCGATGCGCTGACCTGCGGCGGGTCACTACGCTTCGTGGGCACCACTCGTGCTTACCCGAGGAGCCTGACCGTGATCACCAGGATGTCGTCGTTGTTCCTGCGCACCCTGCGCGAGGACCCGGCGGACGCCGAGGTGCCCAGCCACAAGCTGCTGGTGCGCGCCGGATACGTCCGCCGCGTCGCCCCGGGCATCTACTCCTGGCTGCCGCTGGGTCTGCGGGTGCTGCGCCGGATCGAGGGCATCGTCCGCGACGAGATGGACTCGATGGGCGCGCAGGAGATCCAGTTCCCGGCCCTGCTGCCCCGCGAGCCCTACGAGGCCACGAACCGCTGGACGGAGTACGGGCCCAACCTGTTCCGCCTCAAGGACCGCAAGGGCGGCGACTACCTCCTCGGACCGACGCACGAGGAGCTGTTCGCGCTCACCGTCAAGGGTGAGTACAGCTCGTACAAGGACTACCCGCTCTCGCTCTACCAGATCCAGACCAAGTACCGCGACGAGGCGCGTCCCCGCGCGGGCATCCTCCGGGGCCGCGAGTTCCTGATGAAGGACTCGTACTCCTTCGACCTCACCGACGAGGGCCTGGTCGCGTCCTACCAGGCCCACCGCGCCACCTACGTGCGCATCTTCGACCGGTTGGGCCTCAAGTACGTCATCGTCAAGGCCACCTCCGGCGCGATGGGCGGTTCGGCGTCGGAGGAGTTCCTGGCCGAGGTGCCCATCGGCGAGGACACGTTCGTGCGCAGCACCGCGTCCGACTACGCGGCGAACGTCGAGGCCGTGGTCACCCCCGCGCCGCCCGCGCGCCCGCTGGACGGGCTGGCCGAGGCGCAGGTCCACCACACGCCCGGCACGCCGACCATCGACACGCTGGTCGCGTACCTCAACGAGGCCGGTCTGGGGCGTGAGTTCACCGCCGCGGACACGCTCAAGAACGTCCTGCTCAAGACCCGGCAGCCGGGCGCCAAGGAGTGGGAGCTGCTGGCCGTCGGCGTCCCCGGCGACCGCGAGGTCGACATGAAGCGGCTGGAGGCGTCGCTGGAGCCCGCCGAGGTCGCGGTGCTCGACGAGGCCGACTTCGCCCGCAACGCGTTCCTGGTCAAGGGCTACATCGGTCCGCGCGCCCTGCTCGACAACGGCGTCCGCTACCTGGTCGACCCGCGCGTGGTCACCGGCACGGCGTGGGTCACCGGCGCGGACAAGGCCGACCACCACGTCATCGATCTGGTCGCGGGCCGCGACTTCACCCCGGACGGCACCATCGAGGCCGCCGAGGTCCGCGAGGGCGACGCCGCGCCGGACGGCGAGGGCACCCTGGTGGCCGCGCGCGGCATCGAGATCGGCCACGTGTTCCAGCTGGGCCGCAAGTACTCGGAGGCGCTGGGCCTGACCGCCCTGGGCGCCGACTCGAAGCCGATCACCATCACCATGGGTTCGTACGGCATCGGCGTCTCCCGCCTGGTGGCCGTCGTCGCCGAGCAGACCCACGACGCGTCGGGCCTGGTGTGGCCGCGCCAGGTGGCGCCCGCGGACGTGCACCTGGTCATCGCGGGCAAGGACGACACCCTCCGCGAGGCGGGTGAGCGGCTGGCTCAGGAGCTGCACGGCCGCGGCCTCGACGTCCTGCTCGACGACCGCGCGGCGGCGTCGCCGGGGGTCAAGTTCAAGGACGCGGAGCTGGTGGGCGTGCCCACGATCCTCGTGGTCGGCCGCGGGCTGGCGAACGGGGTCGTGGAGGTCAAGGACCGGGCCACCGGCGACCGCGCGGAGATCGCGGTCGACCAGGTCGTGGACCACCTGGTGACCGTCGTCCGCGGCTGAGGCACCCGGGTCGGCCCGCCTCGTCGGCGGGCCGACCCGTTACGCCGGGCGGAGGCTGGAGATGACCTTGTCGGCGATGTCGGCCGGTAGCGAATCCGAGACGCCTTGGTCCTGGTACATCATGAACAGCACGGTCTTGGTGCCGCTCTTGAAGGCCACCCCGGTGAACAGCACCGTGGGGGAGGGGCACGGGCCGGGGTGGTCGACCGTCAGGGTCGCGGTGGCCACGTAGGCGTCCACCCGGCCCGAGTCGACCTTGGCGGGCTTCGGGTCCGTGTACGAGACCGGCGACCGGGTGTTGTCCGCGTTCAGGGCCGCGGCGTCGGCGAAGGCGCGGGTGCCGATCCGGCTGGCCTCGCTCAGGTCGAGGTCTCCGGCGGAGACGAAACCTGTGTGGCCGCGGTAGGAACCGGCGGCGTTGGGGCAGGCTTCCGGCAGGTACGTCGTCACGTCGTGCATGAGGACGACCGGGTTCTTCTCGTTGTCCTCGAAGCCGACGACCAGGTCCGGTGCGCCGACCTCCCAGTCCTTCGGGACGTCGTAGGCCGCCTTCTCCCGGCTTGACCGCACGGTCTGCCAGTCTGGCGCCACGGGCGCGGAGGACCCTCCGGCGGTCGTAGTAGTGGTGGTCGTCCTACGGCGCGACGTCGTGGTACCGGTGGTCGACGTCATCCAGATGCCGTCCTGCGCGACCGGAGTACCCGGCTCCGTGTGTTCGAGCAACGACCCGGTGATGACGGCACCCGCCACCACTACGAGCAGCAGGACCAGCCCCACCACCAACGGAGTCTTGCGGCGCGGTGGTGGTGCCGAGAACGTGCCGAACCCCTGATACGCGCCACTCATGCGCCAGACGGTAGTTGGTCCTCCACCCGCCCGGTAAGCGCGGTCAGCACCGCGTCGGTGTCTGACAGATCCGTGAACACCAGGTCCGCCCCGCACGCCGTCAGGTCCTCGACCGTGTACCGGCCGGTTGCGACCCCCGCCGCCACCGCGCCGTAGTGGTGCGCGGCGGCCACGTCGTGCGGTGTGTCGCCGATGACCACTACGCGCGTGAAACGCGTGTCGTGCTTGGTCTCCGCGGCCTCGACGGCCGCCGAGACCAGTTCGTGGCGGTCGGCCGACACCGAGCCGTACCCGCCGATCGCGAAGTCGACGTACCGGCCGAGCCCGAACGGCGCCAGCTTGCACTCCGCCAGCTCCAGCAGGTTGCCCGTGACCAGCGACTGCACCACGTCCGATCGCTCGGCCAGCCCCCGCAGTACCTCGATCGAGCCGGGGAGAGCGCTGCCGAGCGCGGCCAGGTCGGCGCGGGCGGCGTTGGCGATGGCGACCAGCTCGGCGTACATCCGCCGGACGTGGTCCTCGGTCCAGTCGACGCCGTGCGCCTCCAGCAGCTCCAGCGTGATGGACCGCTCGGTGCGTCCGGGGAAGGACGGCACGTGCGCGATCTCCACACCGCAGACCGCGGTCAACGCCTGGCCGTACCACTGGTGTCCGGTTCCGCTGTAGTCGACGAGCGTCTGGTCGACGTCCCAGAGGACGAGGGTGCTGGGTCTCGGGTCGCGAGTCACCAGGCCATGGTGGCACGAGCGGATCAGCCGGTCGGCCGCGCGCTCTCGGCGATGGCCGCCAGCTCGTCGGCCGGCACCGGCGCGGGTGTGTCCGGGCCGCCCACGAGGTCGCCGTTGACGACCAGCATGCGCATACCGCCCGCGTAGTCCAACAGCACGATCCAGAGGTCACCCTTGGTCGCGAGGCACTGTTCGCCCTTGGTGGTCACCGTGGCGCGGACAGCCACACCTTTCGCCTCTTCGCCCTTGTCGCCCTTGCGGGTAATCGCCTGCGGGGTGCCTACGACCACGTCCGTGCCGGTACCACCGTCGTACAGCTCCTTGCCGAACGCCTTCGCCAGGTCCGTCACGCGCTGGTTGATCTCACCGCCGCTCACGGTGCCACTACCGACCACACCGCGCGTGTAGTCCTTGCCGCCGCACTGGTAGGGCGCGCGGATGGCCAGGTGGTCGATTTTCACCTCGGGCAGGCTGGTCAGCGCGAAGGAGGCGGTGCTGTTCGACAGCGCCCAGGACTTCGGGACGTCGTAGGTCAGCTTCGCGTCGGGGTTCGCCATGGTCTGCCCGTCCTCGACCTTCGGCCGGGAGGTCGTAGTGGTACTGCTCGGGGCCACCGGGTCGGATTGGACGACCGGCGTACCCGAGGTTTCCTGGTTGAGCAGCACGACGGTGACCACGGCACCCAACGCCACTACGAGCGCCACAGCCGCGATGACGACAATCAACCGGCGGCGGTCGCGCTTGGGTTGCGGGGGCTCGTAGAAGCCGAAACCCTGGTAGTCGCTGCCGGGATAGGTCACGAGCCCGGACAGTACCGCCGATCCCACGAGTCCGTCAGTCGTTGGACCGTACGCTGTCGGCTATCGCCCTTAGATCGTCCGATGACGCCAATGGCACGTCTTCGCCCCGGTCGTCGGTATCCGCGCCGAACACCACCACCGACGTTCCCTCAGCCGTGGCGAGTGCGATTACGGACACCACACCGCGCGTGCTCGCGCAGCGGTCGGCCACATCGTCGGCAACCACCTCGGCCTCCGCGTGCACGAGTGTTCCGCGCGCGCCGTCGCGCACCAGCGGGGTCGGATGGGACAACGTGACCTTGGCGGTCTGGCTGCCGTCGCTGTACTGGTCGGCCGCGATCGCCGCGGCCAGCTCGGCGGCCGCGTCGGCCGGGTCGCCATCCACCCGACCGGAGCCGCTGAACGCGCGGCCGTACTCCGCGCCCTGGCACAGGTACGTGCCGAAGTCGGTCAGGTGCCCCAGCACGGTCCCGCTGGAGGACTCCAGCGTCTCGGCCTCGGGGGCCAGCGCCCAGTCCGGCGGCACCTCGTAGCGCACACCGGACCCGCCGTCCTCGACGACCTGCCAGCCGGGCACCGCCGCGGACCGGGGCGAGGCGGCGCGGGTCTGGGTCGGCGCGACCTCCACCGCGTTCGGCCTGCCGTGATCGTCGTCCCCGCCGAGCAGGGACACGGTGGCCAGCAGACCCCCGACGGCCGCGAGCGAGATCGCGGCGACGGTGACGCGCTGGATACCCACGCGTCGAACCTAGTCCGATCCGCTCCGCGCGCGTGATCCAGCTCTAATTCAACGTGCGTTGACTTGAGTTCGGGCGCACCCGTACCCTTCCGACAGTAATTCAACACCTGATGAACAAGGAGGTCGGTGATGTCCCCCCGCCGTCCCGCCGCCCTGATCGCCCTCCTGGCGGTCGCGGGCGCGGTAGTCGCCACCGTGCTCGGATTCCTCACTTTCGGCGCTCAGGCGAGCGCTCAGCCCGACGGCGTGCCCCTCGCCGTGTCCGCGCCACCGCCGATGCGGCAGGCCGCGGACCGCCTCGCCGCCCACGGCGGTGACGCGATCAGTTGGCGGCTGACCTCGCCGGAGGAAGGTCGTCGGGCTTTGGCGGACAAGGACGTCTACGGCGTCCTGGAACTGACCCCCAACGGGACCACCGTCGTCCTGTCCGGCGCGGTCAACCCCCATGGGACGCAGATGGCGCAACAGGTCCTGACGGGTGCGGCCTCCGCGCTCGGGAGTCCCGTGCGTACGGAGATGCTCAACCCGGCCACTACGGCAGGCCGGACGGCGCCTTTGGCCGCGACAGCGTTGTTGTGGGTAGGCGGACTCGTGGCCGGCGCGGGTCTTGTCGTCGTCGGCGGTCGTCTTGGTCTGCGACCCCAGTGGACTCACCGGTTGGGCTTGGTGGCCGGTGTAAGCGTTGTGGGCGCGGGTGCCGTGACCGGCCTGTTGTTGTTGTGGGACGGGGGATTGCCGGTGGACGGCAAGGTGCTCGGCTACCTCCTCTTGACCGCCGTCGCCTTCAGCTCCCTCCAAGCCGCCCTGCTCCGCCTGCTCGGCATCCGCGCGATGGCCATCCTGGGACCGCTGTACCTGATCGCGCCCGCGGTGGCCGGGCAGGTCCCCGAGATGCTGAACCCGGTCTACCGCGCGCTGCTGTGGTCCTGGACGCCCTTCCGCTTCGCCGCCGAAGGCCTGCGCAGCCTGCTCCAGGGCGCCTCGTCGGCTCCCGACGTGCTGCTCGGCGTCACGGTCCTGGCCTGCCTCGCGGTCGTCGGTCTCGCTGTCGCGCTGTTCCCGAGCCGTGCCGGGGACCCGGCCACGACGCCCGCGGCGGACCTCGTCGCCGCGCACTGAAAGCGCGGCTCAGCCGCGCAGGTAGCTGAGGCGGACCTGGCGGACCGGGTTGTCGACGTTGGTGTCGACCAGGCACACGGACTGCCAGGTCCCCAGCGCCATCCGTCCACTCAGGACCGGGATGGTGGCGTGCGGCGGCACGATCGCGGGCAGCACGTGGTCGCGGCCGTGGCCCGGGGTGCCGTGGCGGTGGCGCCACCGCCCGTCGGCGGGGAGCAGGTCCTTCAGCGCCGCCAGCAGGTCGTCGTCGCTGCCCGCCCCGGTCTCGATGACGGCGACGCCCGCGGTGGCGTGCGGTACCCACACGTGCAGCAGACCGTCCTCCGCGCCCGCCGCCGCGAGGAAGGCCGCGCAGCGGTCGGTCAGGTCGTGGACGGTCTCGCGGTCGCCGGTGCGGATCTGGATCTCTTCGCTGTGCACGCGCTTACCGTAGGGTCGGTGGTGTGCGCACCGCCTTCGGAGAGCAGTTCGACGTCCCCGCCGGGTACCTCAACACCGCCAGCATCGGCGTACCGCCGGTCTTCGCCGCCGAAGCCATGACAGACGTGATCGGGCGGTGGCGGCGCGGACAGGACAACGCGCCCGACTTCGACCCCATGGTCGCCACCGCGCGTGAGTCGTGGGCGGCGTTGGTAGGCGTCAACCCCGAGCGGGTGGCCATGGGCGCGACCGTGGCGGAGATGATCGCCCTTATCGCGGCGGGCGTACCGGACGGCACACGAGTCGTCACCGTGCGCGGCGAGTTCACCAGCGCCACGTTCCCTTTCGCCGCCCAGGCTTACCGCGGTGTGACCGTCACCGAGGTCGACGCCGACGACCTGACCGACCGCGCCCCCGAGTTCGACCTCGTCACGGTCAGCGCCGTCCAATCCGCGGACGGCGCTATCGCCGACCTCGACGGACTACGGGCCGCAGGCACCCCGGTGCTCCTCGACGTCACCCAGGCCCTCGGCTGGCTCGCGGTCGACGTCTCCTGGGCCGAATGGGTGGTCGGCGGCTCCTACAAGTGGCTGATGAGCCCCCGAGGCGTCGCGTGGCTGGCGATCAGCCCCGACGCTCCCGACTGGATCCGGCCGCACAACGCCAACTGGTTCGCCGGACAGGACCCTTGGACCTCCATCTACGGTCTCCCCCTCCGACTCGCGGACAACGCACGCGCCTTCGACACCTCACCGGTCTGGTTCTCCGTCACAGGCGCCGCAGCGACGCTCCCGTGGCTGGTGAAGCTGGACCGCCGAGCCGTCCAAGAGCACAACGTGGGCCTGGCCAACGACCTCTTGGCCAGACTCGGCCTACCGCCGCGCGATACCGCCATCGTCTCCCTCAACGCCCCCGGCGCAGGAGAGCACCTGAAGGCCGCGGGTATCCGGTGCGCGGTCCGCGCGGGGCGGATCAGGCTCGCCTTTCACCTGTACAACACCGCCGAGGACGTCGACGCGGTGACCGCCGCGCTCGCTACGCACCGGGTCGAATGACACCGACGGGCGACACCAACTACTCTCGGCGTTCGTGTCGGATCCTCAGCGCCCCGGACCGCCTTGGCCACCCGAGCAGTACAACCGCGCGGGTGAGACCGAGTGGATCCCCCGTGTCCAGGGCGGCAGGCGCCCCGACGAGCCGTTCCAGTTCCAGGAGGAGACCCCGCGGCCCGCGGGCAACCCGGCCCTGACCTGGGCGCTGCGCATCGCGGGCTTGGTCGCGATCGCCGTCGTGTCCGGGCTCGTCTTCTGGTACGTCTCCTCCTCCGACGACACCACGACGGCGCAGAACCCACCACCCGTCAGCGACACCCAGGTGCCGGACGGCCAATTCGCCTTCACCAAGCACCCGGACCTGCCCAACCCGGTCCGCGACACCGACTGCGTCAAGAACTCGTACAACAACAGCAAGGTGCGCACGCTCCTGACCGACACCCGCTGCGAGAGCATGACCAGGGCCCTGTTCACCACCGAGGACGGCGGGCACAAGATCTACACCTCGGTCGCGGTCGTCCGGATGGCCAACGAGACCGACGCGCAGAAGCTGCGCGACCTCACCGACGGCAACAACACCGGCAACGTCGACGACGTGGTCAAGGCCAAGCTCGTCAAGGTCGAGGGCCTCAACACCCTCGCCAACGGCGGCTACGACTCCATCCAGGACGGCCGGGACGTCGTGATCGTCGAATCGGACTGGGCGCCGGGGGGCAAGCGCACCGAGGCCGAGGGCAAGCGCCTGGCCAAGATCAGCCTCGACGCCACCCGGTTGGGCAAGACGATCACCTCGGGGACGTGAGGTAGCGCGCGGCCGCGCCGCCGCTCTCGGCGGCCATCCGCGCGCGCAGCGTCGGCGGCGCTAGCACCTCGACCGCCGCGCCGAGGCCCAGCAACGCCGAACACGCCCAGCTCTCACCCTCGAACGGCACGGTCACTACGACCTCGTCACCGGTGGTGGTGAGATCTACGCGATCCTGCCCGTGCACGGCGACGAGCCTGCGCAGCCGGGGCAGCGTCGCCACGGACACCCGAACGGTCACCTCGACGCACTCGTGCAGGTTCTCCATCTCGTCGCGGGCGCGCGCCCACGCGTCGGCCAGCACGAAACCCTTGGGGCGCCGCACCGGCTCATCGAGCTGCTCGACGGTTTTGACCCGGGAGACGCGGTAAGTGCGCCGCTCGCCTTCTCTTAGCGCCACCAGGTACCAGTCGCCCGCGGCCAGGGCGAGGCCCAGCGGATCCACGACCCGGTGACCGAGTACGCCCGACCTGACGTACCCCAGCCGCACGCGCCGGTCCCGCCAGACGGCCTCCGCCAGCGCGGCCAGGCACGGGGTCGGTTCGGCGCGGCCGTACCACCGCACGGGGTCGAGGTGGAACCGGTCGGCGCTGCGCCGGGCCTGCTCGCGCGCTTCGCCCGTGAGCGAGGCGAGGACCTTGGTCTGCGCGCCGTCGAGGTCGAGCCCGAGCTGGGCGGCGGGGCCTTGGAGGCCGAGGAACATCAGCGCGGCGGCCTCGTCCGGGCCGACGCCGTTGAGCCGGGTGCGGTAGCCGCCGTCGAGCCGGTAGCCGCCCGCCGGGCCGCGCACGGACCGGACGGGGACCCCGGCGGCGACCAGCGCCCGGACGTCGCGCTGGACGGTGCGCTCGTCGACCTCGAGCCACCGCGCCAGCTCGCCCGCGGTGAGCTGGCCGCGCACCTGCAGGCGCAGCAGGAGGCTGATCATCCGGGCCGCGCGCACGACGGGAGTCATACCAGACAGAAGGTGTCGGGTATGCCGGGCACAGTGGTCCTCGGTCTACTTGAGAGGGAGTTTCCGATGACCGCCGACCTGATCATGTTCAACCTCGACTGCCGCGACCCCCAGGCGCAGGCGGCCTTCTACGCGCGGGTGCTCGGCTGGGCGGTGAGCCACAGTGAACCGGCCTACTCGATGATCGGGAACGGGTCGGTTTCCGTCGGGTTCGGGCAGGTGGAGGGCTATGTGCCTGCCGCGTGGCCGGATGCGTCGTCGAGCAAGCGGTACCACTTCGACCTGTCGGTGCCGGACGTGGCCGCGGCGGCCGACGAGTACGTGGCGCTGGGGGCCTCGCGGCCCGAGTTCCAGCCGGGCGGGGACCGGTGGACGGTGCTGCTGGACCCCGAGGGGCAGCCGTTCTGCCTGTGTCCGGCCGGCTGATCAACTGGCGTAGGGTTCGCGCGTGACCAGCGCGAACCCCACGCCGCAGGACTGGCGGCGGCAGTTGACCGAGGCGTTCGAGGTGTTCCTCGGCGGCCCCCTGTCGGACCACGCACCCGACGCCGACTACGCGGTGTACCTGGAGGGCAACCTCATCCACGAGGTCGGCTTCGACCGCGACCCGGCCTGGATCCGGCCATCCGCGCTCAGCGGCGCGGAACCGGTCGTCTGGGACGTCCCCCTGTTCGACGACAGCGACACCCCGTCCACCTTCGACGCGGCGCGGTCGATCTACGAGATCCACGGCGTCGACCCCGCCGCGCACCCGGCGTTCCTCGCCGACCTGGCCGAGGTCGCGTTCCAGGACAGCCTGCTGCGGGGCGCGGACCTGGCGGTCCTGGTCGACCGGCACGGCATCGACCTCACGGACCCGGCCTGGGCGGACCACTGGTACGTCACCTACACCCGCCTCACCACCGACGGCACCCTCTTCGACGCGATGCGCGTGGCACTGGCAATCGGCGACGGGCCGGAGAGCCTGCTCGACGTGGACGCGGAGCCGGAGGAGGAGATGGCTGAGCAACTCGAGGCGGTGGAGCACGAGGGTCTGCGGGCTCACCTGGGGTTCTTCTGCACGGAGGGGGACGAGGGGATGATCTTCCTGGGGGACGAGTGGGCGGGCGGCAAGTTCCTGGTGGACGAGGGCTGCGCGCCGATCGCCCACTGGGAGGAAGGCCAGTCCCAGGTCGAACTCACCGTCGTCCGCCTGAGCGAGTCGGTGGCCGGACCGCGGCCCGTCGCTGAGGTCGGGTGAGCCGAGCGACCCAGGCGGCTCCGTGCTGGGGCTCGGTGGGGATTGAAAAGAAATGCCGCTAGGGCTGGCCTGGTAGGGGTGGGGTCAAAGGGGTCAGGCCTGCCGTCTTGCGCCAGCGGGTGGAGCGGGCGGCCGAGGACTTGAGGGCGTCCAGGGCGATGCGGCGGACGTCGGGGGCGTCGGTGCGTTCCATGGCGGCCCGCCAGGCGGTCGTGGTGTCGGTCTCGGCGTTGACCACCAGCTCCAAGGCCGATGCCTGGTCGGTGA
This sequence comes from Actinokineospora auranticolor, assembly GCF_041897805.1. Taxonomy (GTDB): domain Bacteria; phylum Actinomycetota; class Actinomycetes; order Mycobacteriales; family Pseudonocardiaceae; genus Actinokineospora; species Actinokineospora auranticolor. The sequence goes on along the minus strand of NZ_CP154825.1, from coordinate 6,411,195 downwards.
CCGGTTTGGGGGGCAGGTAGGCGGGCTCGGCCGGTTCCGGGGTCGCGCCCGCCGCCCCCAGCAGGCGCCCGGTGGTGTCCCGGCACGCGCGGTGGGCGGTGGCGCCTTCGGCGATCGCCTTGTCGAACGTGGCGGGCAGAAAGGCGCTCACCAGGCCGTACACCCACACCGCCGCGTGCTCGGCGCCCAAGGCCGCCTGCACCGCCGCGAGGGTGTCCTCCGGCAAGGGCGCGCGGGACGGTGGTACCGCGGACGACGGCTGTGTCATGCCAAGACCTCCAACAGACTCACGCACCCCGCAGCCACCGACCCCACCATCCCGGCCCGGTGGCGCGGCACCGCCACCGCCACCTCCGACGCCTCGTCCGACGCGCCCTTCAAGCCCTCTGCCAAGGCGGCCTTGGGGTTCGAGGGGACCGTGGGCGCGGCCGTAGTAGTAGGGGCGGCCGAGGACGACGGCTTCGGTGGTCGCTCCCGGTCCACCTCCTTCTGCAACACCGCCGCGTGTTCCCCGCGCACCTTCGCGACCTCCTCCGCCACCCCCGCCAACGCCGGGGTGGCGGAAGCGATCGCGGACGCCAGCGCGGCGTCCGCCCGCGCACGGGCCGCCAACGCCGCCAGCGGGTCCGGAGGAGGAGGGGACGCCGGTGTCGGGGTGCACGCCACGAGACCGGTGGCCAGAGTGGACAGCAACAGCACTCGCCTGCTCACCGAAACCGGGGTCGGGGGAGTTGTGCTCACAGTCCGTCATCCTGCCAGGCCCCGCGTTCGGCCCACCGGAGCTTCGGATGATCGCCTGCGGCGGCTGCCCTTCGGCGGGCGAGATACGCTAGGTGACCACGGCAGGCGGTGCGCACCGCCCGACCGGCAGACAACCGCGGCGTCGAGCAGAACAGGGAGCGGCCAGGGTGGCCAACCAGGGAGAGCCGGACAACCCGGCGGCAGGTGACCGCGTCACGGCCGCGCTGGAGCCGGTGGTGGCGGGGGCGATCGCCGACACCGGCTTCGAACTCGAGCAGCTCGACATCGCCCAGGCCGGGCGCAGGCGCCTCGTGCGCGTGGTCGTCGACGGCGACGACGGGGTCGGCCTCGACGAGGTCGCCGTGGTCAGCCGGGCCGTCTCGGCGGTGCTCGACGAGCACGACGCCGTCCTCGGCGGCCCGTACACCCTGGAGGTCACCTCCCCCGGGGTCGACCGCCCGCTGACCCGCCCCCGGCACTGGCGCCGCAACCGGCTGCGCCTGGTCAAGGTTCGCCCGGTCGGGGGTGCGGAGTTCACCGGCCGTGTCGGCGCGGCGGACGAGACCCCCGATGGTGGCGTCGAGATGCTCGTCGACGGCGCGCTGCGCCGCGTCGAGTACGGCACGGTCGCGCACGCCGTGGTCGAAGTGGAGTTCAAGCAACCGCCGGTGGCGGAGATGGCGATGCTCGAAGGTCGGGCGTCCGGCACGGAGGAGGACGCTCGATGAACGTGGACATCGCCGCGCTGCGGGCGATCGAGCGCGACAAGGACATCCCGTTCGAAACGGTGATCGAGGCGATCGAGACCGCCCTGCTCACCGCCTACAAGCACACCGAGGGGCACCAGCCGCACGCGCGCATCGACATCGACCGGCGCACCGGCGTGGTCCGCGTGCTGGCCATCACCACCGGCCAGGACGGCGAGGTCGACGAGGAGTGGGACGACACCCCGGAGGGCTTCGGGCGCATCGCCGCCACCACCGCCCGCCAGGTCATCCTGCAGCGCCTGCGCGACGCCGAGCACGAGCGCACCTTCGGCGAGTTCGCCGCCAAGGAGGGTGAGATCGTCGCGGGCGTCGTCCAGCGCGACACCCGCGCCAACTCGCGCGGCATGGTGGTCGTGCAGGTCGGCGACACGGAGGGCGTGCTGCCCGCGGTCGAGCAGGTGCCGGGGGAGTCCTACGAGCACGGCACCCGCATCAAGTGCTACGTCGTCGGCGTCACCCGGGGCACCCGCGGCCCGCAGATCACGCTGTCGCGCACCCACCCCAACCTGGTGCGCAGGCTGTTCGCCCTGGAGGTGCCCGAGATCAACGACGGCACCGTGGAGATCCCGGCCGTGGCGCGCGAGGCGGGGCACCGCTCCAAGATCGCCGTCCGGTCGACCGTCCAGGGGGTCAACGCCAAGGGCGCGTGCATCGGCCCGATGGGTGCCCGGGTGCGCAACGTGATGAGCGAGCTGGCCGGGGAGAAGATCGACATCATCGACCACTCCGAGGACCCCGCGACCTTCGTCGGCAACGCCCTGTCGCCCGCGAAGGTGGTTTCGGTCACGGTCGTGGACGAGCGCGCCAAGACCGCCCGGGTGGTCGTCCCCGACTTCCAGCTCTCGCTGGCGATCGGAAAAGAGGGGCAAAACGCCCGGTTGGCGGCCCGGTTGACCGGCTGGCGGATCGATATCCGGTCGGACGCGGCGGCCGGCGCGCAGGCCGCTCCGGTATCCGGTTCGGCCGAGTGAGCCGGACAAGATAGACTTCCCATGGTTCGTCATCTGGAACCGGTTTCCGCTCGCCCCGGTGGCGGCCCGACAGGGTCCGGCCCCGTGCGGACGTGCGTCGGTTGCCGGACCCGGGCGGCGGACGCGGAATTGCTGCGTGTGGTGCTCGTGGACGGGGACGCGATCCCCGATCCGCGGCGTCGGATGCCGGGTCGGGGCGCGTGGTTGCACCCCGATCCGGGTTGTCTGGCGAAAGCCGAGAAGCGCCGGGCGTTCCCCAGGGCCTTCAAGGTCCAGGGACCGGTCTGCGTGGAGGGTCTGCGGTCGCTGGTAGAGCGCGCCGCAGGCGATGTCGGAACGGGATCTTCCCGTGCCGTGGAGAAGGACAGGAAGCAGGTCGACCCGTCATGAGTCAGCCGTGAAGCTGAAGACATGAACGCGCGACGATAGGACGAGGTCGACGGGAACTTGCCCGCCGGCCTCATTCAGACGAGGAGAGCAGTGGCAGGCAAGGCCCGCGTGCACGAGCTGGCTAAGGAGCTCGGAGTCACCAGCAAGGACGTTCTCGCCAAGTTGAAGGACATGGGTGAGTTCGTCAAGTCCGCGTCTTCCACCGTGGAGGCGCCGGTAGCCCGCAGGTTGCGGGATGCGTACCCCGGCAAGGGCGAGTCCAAGCCCGGACCCCGGCCCGGCCCCAAGCCGACGCCCGGCCCCCGGCCCCCGGCCCAGCGCCCGGAGCCGGTCCGCGAGCAGCCCAAGCCCCTGCAGCAGGCCCCGGCGGCCGCCGCGAGCGCCCCGGCGGCCCCGCCGGTGACCCCGCCCGCGCAGACGTCGGCGCCCGCGCAGACCGCACCCCCCAAGCCCGGCTTCCTGCCCGGCCCGCCGCGGCCCAAGCCCGCGTCCGCGCCGGTCGAGAAGCCCGTGCCCGCGCGTGAGCAGCAGGCCCCCGCGGCCGCGAGCAGCGCGCCGAGCCCGGCCCAGTCCGCGCCGCGCCCGCCCCGTCCGGAGCGGCCCGCGCAGCAGGAGCCCGGTGGCGAGCGCAAGGGCGGCGGCAACCAGGGCGGCACGGTTCCCCCGCGGACCCAGTCGCCCAAGCCCGGCCCGCGTGCCCCGCGGCCCGGCAACAACCCGTTCGGCGTCGGTGGCGGCGCGCCGTCCCCGCGTCCCGGTGGCGGTCCCCGCCCCGGTGGCCAGGGCGGCCCGTCCGGTGGCGGCGCGCCCTCGGGCGACCGCCCGCCGCGGCCCGGTGGCGACCGGCCCTCCGGTGCCCCGCGCGGCGACCGCGCGCCCGGCGGACCTCGTCCGTCCGGCCCGAACCCGGGCAACATGCCCCCCCGGCCGAACCCCGGCATGATGCCGCCCCGGCCCGCCCGTCCCGCCGGTGGCGGTCGTGGTGGCCCCGGTGGCGGTCCCGGCGGTGCCCGTGGCGGCCCCGGCGGCGGCGCGCGCGGCGGTCCCGGTGGCGGTGGCGGTGGCTTCCGCGGCGGTCCCGGTGGCGGCGGCGGTGGCGGTGGCTTCCGCGGCGGTCCCGGTGGTGGCGGTGGCGGTGGCGGCTTCCGCCCCGGTGGCGGTGGCGGTGCTCCCGCCGGCGGTGGCGGTGGTTTCCGCCCCGGTGGTGGCGGTGGCGGCGGTGGCCGTCCCGGTGCCGGTGGTCGCGGTGGCGCGGCCGGTGCCTTCGGGCGCCCCGGCGGTCCTTCCCGGCGCGGTCGCAAGTCGAAGCGGCAGAAGCGCCAGGAGTACATGGACAACATGCAGGCGCCCAGCGTCGGTGGCGTCCGCCTGCCCAAGGGCAGCGGCGAGGTCATCCGGCTCGCCCGCGGCGCCTCGCTGACCGACTTCGCCGACAAGATCAACGCCAACCCGGCCTCGCTGGTGCAGGTGCTGTTCCACCTCGGCGAGATGGTCACGGCCACCCAGTCGGTCTCCGACGAGGTGCTGGAGCTGCTCGGCTCCGAGATGAACTACACCGTGCAGGTCGTGTCCCCCGAGGAGGAGGACCGCGAGCTGCTCGACTCGTTCAAGATCAGCTACGGCGAGGACGCCGGTGACGAGGACGACCTGCGGGCCCGCCCGCCGGTGGTCACCGTCATGGGTCACGTCGACCACGGTAAGACCCGCCTGCTCGACACCATCCGCAAGACGACGGTGCACGAGGGCGAGGCCGGTGGCATCACCCAGCACATCGGCGCCTACCAGGTCGCCACGTCGCTGGACGGCAACGAGCGGCTGATCACCTTCATCGACACCCCGGGTCACGAGGCGTTCACCGCCATGCGTGCCCGCGGTGCGCAGGCCACCGACATCGCGGTGATCGTCGTGGCCGCCGACGACGGCGTCATGCCGCAGACGGTGGAGGCGATCAACCACGCGCAGGCCGCGAACGTGCCGGTCGTGGTCGCGGTGAACAAGATCGACAAGGAAGGCGCGAACCCGCAGAAGGTCCGCCAGCAGCTCACCGAGTACGGGCTGGTGGCCGAGGAGTACGGCGGCGACACCATGTTCGTCGACATCTCCGCGCGCCAGGGCACCAACATCGACGGGCTGCTCGAGGCCATCCTGCTGACCGCGGACGCGGCGCTGGACCTGCGGGCCAACCCCGACATGGAGGCCCAGGGCGTGGCGATCGAGGCGCACCTCGACCGCGGTCGAGGTCCGGTGGCCACGGTCCTCGTGCAGCGCGGCACCCTGCGGGTCGGCGACTCGATCGTGGCGGGCGACGCCTACGGCCGCGTCCGCCGCATGGTCGACGAGTTCAACGAGGACATCACCGAGGCGACCCCGTCGCGCCCGGTCCAGGTCATCGGCTTCACGTCGGTGCCCGGCGCGGGCGACACGTTCCTGGTCGTGGAGGAGGACCGCACGGCGCGCCAGATCGCCGAGCGGCGCTCCGCCCGGACCCGGGCCGCGCAGAACGCGCAGAAGCGCAAGCGCATCAGCCTGGAAGACCTGGACGCCGCGCTGAAGGAGACCAGCCAGCTCAACCTGATCATCAAGGGCGACAACTCGGGTACCGTCGAGGCACTCGAGGACGCGCTCACGAAGATCGACGTCGGCGACGAGGTCGAGCTGCGGGTCATCCACCGCGGCGTCGGCTCGATCACCGAGGGCGACATCAACCTGGCCATCGCGGACAACATCATCGTGATCGGCTTCAACGTCCGGGCGGAGGGCAAGGCCACCGAGCTGGCCAACCGCGAGGGCATCGATGTCCGCTACTACTCGGTGATCTACCAGGCCATCGAGGAGATCGAGTCGGCCCTCAAGGGCATGCTCAAGCCGATCTACGAGGAGGTCGAGCTCGGCCGCGCCGAGATCCGCGACGTCTTCAAGTCCTCCAAGGTCGGCACGATCGCCGGTTGCATGGTGCTCTCCGGCGAGATCCGGCGGAACTCCAAGGCGCGCCTCATCCGCAACGGCGTCGTCATCCAGGAGGGCCTGCCGATCAGCTCGCTGCGCCGGTTCAAGGACGACGCGGTCGAGGTCCGGGAGGGCTTCGAGTGCGGTCTGACGCTCGGCTCCTACAGCGATCTCCAGGTCGACGACGTGATCGAGACCTACGAGATGCGCGAGAAGCCGCGCAGCTAGTCCGTTGGTAACCCCCGGGGCGCACTCCCCGGGGGCCAGCCCTGGGGGCGCGGTCGCCGAACCCGCGCCCCCGGGGTTTCCCACTCACCCGTTCGGCTGATGCCTGGTGTATGTCGGTGCCCTCGAACTCGACGTCCTGCTCGGGGACGTCCACTCTTTGAAGCAGAAGCGCTCCGCGGTCCGGCCGGTGGTGGCCGAACTGCGCAAGCGATTCGAAGTCGCGGTCGCGGAAGCCGGTCACCTGGACCTGCACCGCAGGGCCCTGATCGGCGTCTGCGCGGTCGCGGCGGACGCCGCCCACGTCAACGACGTGCTCGACGCCTGCGAGCGCCTGGTGAGCGGTCGCCCGGAGCTGCAACTGCTCTCGGCCCGCCGCCGGTGGCTCGGACCAGACGACTGAGCCCGGGTTCAGCCGAACCGAACAAGGAAAGAAGGAGCGTCGTGGCTGACGCAGCCCGCGCGCGCAAGCTCGCGAAGCGCATCTCCCAGATCGTGGCCTCCGCCCTCGAGCACGAGGTCAAGGACCCCCGGCTCGCCCGGGTCACCATCACCGACGCGAAGGTCACCGCCGACCTCCACGACGCCACGGTCTACTACACCGTCCTCGGGGACAAGCTCGACGCCGAGCCCGACCACGCGGGCGCGGCGGCGGCCCTGGAACGGGCCAAGGGCGTGCTGCGCACGCTGGTCGGCCAGGGGACGGGTGTCCGGTTCACCCCCACCCTGACCTTCGTCGCGGACACCGTCCCCGACGACGCCCGCAAGATCGACGACCTGTTGGCCCGCGCCCGCGCGGCCGACGCCGAGGTCGCCGCCCAGGCGTCGGGTGCCGTGTACGCGGGCGAGGCCGACCCGTACCGCGCCCCGAAGCCGGAAGACGAAGACGACGAGGACTAGTTCCTCGCCCGACCTGGAGATCCCGCTCCCGCCTTCGCGTGGGGGCGGGATTTTCCTTTCCCCACAAGTCTTTCCGGCATTCTGTGCACAGAGGACAGTCAACGCCGATGTGGACTGCCCGACTGCCCGACTGCCCGATTGCCCGACTGCCGGACCTGGCAGGCAGGCCCGGTCCGGCCAGGTCCGGTCTGGTCCCGGTTCGGCCTGGCTCCACGCCGCTCGGCCCGGCTCGATCCGGCGGTCGCGCTTGCCGGTCGCGCTCGCCCCGAGTTGTCCACAGCCCCGCTGTTGATCTTCCCGTTTTGTCCGCCCCCGCCGGTAGAATGGACACCGGGGGCCGGAGGCATGACTTGATCTTGTTTCGGGCGCATTCCCGAGGTCACCCCGAACCCGGCGCCGCCGCATTCCGCCCGCCGCCGACCTCGCCTTTCCCGCCGCGCCGGTATTCCGCCCGCCCGGAGACTCCACAATCGAGCTAACCGGTCCCGCGCGCCGCGCGACTACGGGAAGCTCACCCGTTCGGCCGGTAGAGTGAACGCGACCGCGCAACACCCCGAGGAGCCCATGTCCGGTCGAATGTCGCGACGCCAGGTGATCGGCCTCGCCGTCGGCGGGACGGCCACGACCGTCGGCCTCGGCATCTTCGGCGCCTGGGCGCTGCGTCAGGACAAAACCCCGCTCAGCGACGTCCGCACCCCCATCCCGGGCCCCACGGACCCGCCCACCACCAAGCCCCCGGCGCCGCTCTTCGAGTCCCGGAAAGTCTTCTCCAAGGCGCGCGGCCGCGAGGTGAGCCTGCTCGTCTACCGCCCCGACGGCCTCGCCGACGACGGCGGCACGCTCCCCACCTGCCTCGCGCTGCACGGCCGGGGTGCCAACGCGAACCAGTTCACCGACCTCGGCGTCGGCGACAACCTCTCCGCGGCCGCCGCGTACGCCGTGGTCGCCGTGGACGGCGGCGACGCCACCTACTGGGTGCGCACCGACCCCGGCGACGACCCCCAGGCCATGCTCACCGACGAACTCCCGGCCTGGCTGGCCGAACTCGGCGTCTCGACCAAGCCGTTCGCCGTGCTCGGGGTGTCCATGGGCGGCTACGGCGCGCTCAACTACGTCCGCGCGCACACCGGCCAGGTCCGGGCCGCCGCCGTGCTCAGCCCGGCGTTGTTCCCCACCTGGGCCCAGGCGAAAGCGCGCGACGTCTTCCCCGGCCGGGCCCTGTGGGAGCAGACTGAGCCCCTGCTGCACGTCGCCGAGCTCGGCAAGACCGCGCTCGGTGTGTGGTGCGGCACAGCGGATCCGCTGTTGCCGTCGGCGAACCAGCTGATCGACACGGCGAAACCCGCCGTGGCCAGGACCGGTGACGGTGGGCACGACGCCGACTACTGGCGGCGCGCGCTGCCGGAGGCGATGTCGTTCATAGGCTCGCACATCTGAGGTTCGTGGTGTAGACCTTATGTCCCCGGTGCGCCCGACACCGGTCGACTGGCCCCACCCCGGGAGTTCTACAGTGGACGGACGATGGAGCCGACGCGGCTTCCTCATGGCGGGCGCCGCGGTGGCGCTCGCGGGCTGCGGCGCGCAGAAGCAGCAGGCGGCCTCGGCGCCGACGACGACCACCACCAAGGCGACCACGCAGGCCGCCGTCGACGCGACGTCGGTCAGCAACCTGGTGTGGCGCTCGTCCATCGGTGACGTGAAGATGGTCGTGATGCGCCCCCGGGACGTCGCGGGCGCGCTGCCGGTCTGCCTGGCGCTGCACGCCGAGGGCGCCGACGCCACCCAGTTCGTCGGTCTCGACCTGCCGCCGCTGCTCACCGCCACGGTCCGCGCGGGCACCAAGCCGTTCGCCATCGTCGCGGTCGACGGCGGTGCCAAGACCTGGTTGGGCCCGGCGCAGAAGATGCTGGCCGAGGAGCTGCCGGACTGGCTGGCCCGCACCGAGCTGGCCGCGACCCCGTTCGCCGCGCTCGGCGTCGGCGGTGGCGCGGTCGGCGCGTTCGAGTACGCCCGCACCCCGGGCCTGTCGCTGCTGGCCGCCGTCAGCCCCGCGGTCTACGGCTCGTGGGACGACGCCCGCTCCTCCGGCATCTACGCCAACCAGCAGGAATGGGAGCGCGCGGAGCCCACCCGCAACCTGACCGCGATCTCGTCGCTGCCGGTGTCGGTCTGGTGCGGCACCGAGGACCCGCAGTACGCCGCGGCCCGCGAGTTCGCCGACCGGGCCCGCGCCAACCCGGCCGCGTTCTCCGGTGGCGGGCACAACGCGGACTACTGGAAGCGGATCATGCCCGAGGTGCTGCGGTTCATCGGCGAGTCCCTGGGCAAGCGCTGACCTGCCCGACTGGACAGCGCCCCCGCGCCCGGTGATTCTGGGGACGTGGGCACAACCGATCTTTCCAACGCCGCGGACCTGCTGCGGGACGCACCCGATGTGACGCTCTTCGCGCACGTGAGCCCGGACGCCGACGCGCTGGGCAGCGCCTTGGCCTTGGCCTCGGTGCTGACGGCGCGCGGGGCGGCGGTCCGGGTGGCCTTCGGGTTCCCGGCGGACGTGCCGCGGTCGCTGCGCGGCCTCGACCGGGAGGGGCTGGTCGTCCCGGTCGCGGAGGTGCCCGCCGCGCCGCCGCTGGTGGTGGCGCTGGACTGCGCGAGCATCGAGCGCCTCGGCGCGCTGGCCGACCGGGTGCCCGCCACCGTCGCCGCCGGTGGGCGGGTGCTGGTGGTCGACCACCACGTGTCCAACACCCGCTTCGGCACCGACCACGTCATCGACGACACCGCCGTGGCGACCGCCGTGCTGGTGCTCGACCTGCTCGACGAGCTCGGCGCCGAGCTGACCCCGCACATCGCGGAGTGCCTGTACGCGGGCCTGGTGTCCGACACCGGCTCGTTCCGCCGCGCCACCCCGGCCACGCACACCACCGCCGCGCGGCTCATCGCGGCGGGCGTCGACCCGAGCGCGGTGGCCCGCGAGCTGATGGACTCGCACCCGTTCGCCTGGTTGGGGCTCGTGTCGGGGTCGCTGTCCCGCGCGCAGCTGGTGCCGGACGCGGCCGACGGCCACGGCCTGGTGGTCACCGTGGTGTCGTTGACCGACCTGACCGGGCTCGACGCCGAGGACGCCGACAGCGTGGTGGACCTGCTGCGCACCGTCACCGAGGCCGGGGTGGCGGCCGTGGCCAAGGAGCTGGCGCCGAACCGGTGGTCGGTGTCCCTGCGGTCGGTCGGCGCCGTCGACGTGCGCGCGGTCGCGGCCTCGCTCGGCGGGGGCGGGCACCGCCTCGCCGCGGGCTTCCCGGCCGCCGGGTCGGCGGAGGACGTGCTGGTCACCATCAAGAACGCGTTCGCCTGACCCGTCGTCCACTGTGGCCACGAATGGCCCGCGCGGTCGGTGGATAACCACATGGCGCGCGGTCGGGCGATTTCATGACGGCCGGGCAATGTCTCGGATTCGGCACGTGTGTCGGCGAATCGGTCTGTCATCTTATGGACTGATGGTATAAACCATTCGTTAGCAGACCGAGCGCGGCCGCGGTGCCCGGGAGTGGTGATGGGTGCTCGTTATCGGGCGGCCGCGCGCACAGTTTGCGGTAACGGCGAGCGAGTTCGCCGTCGCCGCGCGCGATCAGGTGGTGACATGCGACTTATCCGGCTCTCGTCGCTGGCGGCGGCCGTCGCCCTGGTTCTCGCGGGGTGCGGTACCGGCGCGCCGTCGGGCGACAACGACCAGGTGTCGCCGCTGAAAGCGGAGGATTTCCTCGGCGCGCCGTGCGCCGACATCGGAGTGCGACCGGACGGCGACAAGGAGTTCACCTACTGGTCGATGTGGAACGCCGACGAACCGCAGGGCCGCGTGCTCAGCAAGGTGATCCGGTGTTTCACGGACAAGACCGGTGTGAAGGTGAACGTGCAGTGGTTGGGCCGTGACCTGCTGCGCCAGAACGTGGTCCCGGCGCTGGCCACCGGTGCCGGACCGGACCTGTTCGACCAGGACGTCAGCCAGGTCAAGGGCCTGGTGGCCGACGCGGGCGGCACCCGCCCGGTCGACGACGTGCTCGACCTGGCCATCGGCGAGAACGAGCAGAAGGTGCGCGATGTGTTGCCCGCCGCGTACTTCGACATTCCACAGAACAAGGCGTCGGACGGCAAGATCTTCGAGATTCCCTATATGCTGCTGGGAAATTCCTGGTGGTACGACAAGAATCGGATCACCGACTTCTCGGCGCCCACCTCCGATGACGAGCTGTTCGCGCTGTTCGACAAGGCGAAAGGCGACGGCCTGCCCGCCGTGGCGCAGGACAACGGCCTCGATTCGGTGAATGCCGCGGTCTTCGCGCAGGTCGCGCTGCGCTATGTCGGCGCGGGCAAGCTGTCCGAGGCGGCCCAGGACAAAACCGGCGACGCCTGGCGCAACAACGCGGGCCTGCAGCGCGCTGCGGACCTGGTGGAACGGTTCGCCAAGGGCAATTACCTGCTGGAGGGCTGGGAAAACGCCCCGTACCCGAAGATGCGCGAGCGCTGGGCCGCGGGCGAGGCCGCGTACCTGTTCGGCACCAGCGAGATCCCCGCCGAGGCCCGCCAGCTGCTGTCCCAGCGCGGCGGCGACCAGACCGCGGACTTCGCCCCGTTCCGCTTCCCCCAGCCCAGCGGCGCGAGCCACGACGTGGTCGAGTACCTCCCCGTGGGCTTCGCCATCCCCGCCAAGGCCAAGCGCGTGGCGGCGGCCAAGGCGTTCATCGCCTACACCCTCAACCGCGACAACCTGACCGGCTTCCCCTCGGTCGCCGACAGCCTGGCGGTCCGCGCGGACCTGCCGGTCCCGGCCGTGCTGAGCCCCATCCGCACCGCCCTGTACGACACGAACGCCGAACACGCCCTCGTGCTGGACGGCACCAACGCCATCGCGGGCGGCCGCTGGATTTCTGAGGTCCTGAACCCGCTGCACGCGAGCCTGCTCAAGGGCAACATGACCGCGGCCCAGTTCACGGAAGCCATGGCGGCCAAACAGGCCGACTTCTGGCGCGGCAACCCCTGACAACGCCGAAGGGCGGGTTGCCCGGTCCAGGACCGGGCAACCCGCCCTTCGGCCTCGGGTCAACCGTTCACCGGTACGCCCCGGCTGTGTCGAACCCGTGGCGTCGAGCGGTCGACCTCCCACGCTGCCTCGATGAACTGCCTCGGCGGCGAGTAGTCGTGCTCGGCCACGTAGTGCGCTATGAGCGACGGCGCGGCGTACACGGTGCCGTCATGCCCCTTGAAGTGAATCTCCGCGTGTCCCAACAGGGTTGAGGCCCCGGAAATCTCGGGCACGTTCAGGGAGAGCTTGAACGCGCCGCAGAACCGGCATCGGTAGATCCCTCGGGTCACGTTGGCGATGTGGGTGTGTGACAGCCTGACGAGCATGTCGACCACACCGTCCTCGACGGGACCCACGGCGTACGGCGCGTCTGGTTCGAGCCAACCGATGTTGACCGCCGCCCGCCAGGGTGGCCTCAGCTTGGAGTACTCGTAGGGGGTGAGATCCTCATACCTCGTCACGGCGACATGGTCTCCTGTTCAGATCTCACGGCACGCTGCCCAGTGGCATATTCCCATATTGGGTCGTAGGAGTTCACTGAGCAGCGTCGGGCCGTCGACGGTGTACGAGCCGGACACGACCCAGAGTTCGTCAGGGCTGTCCAAGGTGTAGTTCGGGAGACGGTCGCCTGGACGGAAGGTCTCGGTGGGCTTGACGCGTGCGCCCATCTCCACCGGGATGATGTCGTCGTCATCGACGAAGCCCCCGTGCTTGGTGTACATGTGCAGCGTGGTCCCCTCCGGTACCACGGCTTCGCCGTTCTCTTCGTCGAAGTAGCCGTGTCCGGAGAACACCGTCTCGCCGTCGGAACGCCCTCCTGGGATGACGTTGTCGGCTTGTGAGTGTCCGGCGGAGCTGCGCACGCCGCGGACGCCCTTCGAGGCGCCCTGCATGATCTTCTTGCCCGCCCAGCCCGCGGCGCCGCCTACCGCCATGGGGCCGAAGAAGCCCGCGCAGCTCGCCCAGTCCCCGTCCTTGAAGCAGCTGACCAGGTCGTCCACGCCGGTGAAGGCGACCAGCATGTCGCGGAGCTGTTCGCGGACACTGCGGTCGGCGGGCGTGGGTGGCGGCTCGGGGTGCTTCGCGTTCCACGCGGCCTGCTGCTTGCGGTCCAACGGGTTGGGGCGGAACGCGGGCTTGCTCGCGGGCTTCGCCGGGCTGCAGTCCGCCCAGCGGACGAAGGTGACGAAGTAGATGACGAACGGGACCAGGGACGAGGCGTTGTACGGACCCTGTGCCGACCAGCGGTTGAGGAAGACGCCGCTGAGCTTGGAGATCTGGGCCGTGCGGTAGTTCTGGAACCCGTGCGCCTGCAGGTCGCCCACGATGCGCTGGGCCTCGTCGACGCCCTTCGCGCCGATTCCGATGACGATGGCCATCAGGCCGGTGGCGTCGGACTTGGAGACCGGGTTGTTGCTCGCGTACGAGTACCCGCACAACTGGTCCGGGTCGTTCTCGTCCAGCACCGGGTCCACGCTGAGGAAGCGGCCCGTCACCGGGTCGTACTTGCGGGCGCCCATGTCGGTCAGGCCGGTGGTCTGGTCCACCGGTTGGTCCAGGAACCCGCGTTGGTTGGGCCAGGGGCCGTTCGTCACACCGCCGATGGGGTTGCCGTACGGGTCCATGGTGCGGCGGGTGACGGCGAAGCCGACCGAGTTGACCGCCACCGAGCTGGTGCCCTGGAGGTCGCCCACCAGGTAGACCGGGTTGCCCCCACCCACCCGTTGCGCGACCCGCGTGCCGTTGTGGGTGTAGTACCTCGTGCCCGTGACCACGCCGGTCGTGTTGTCGCGGGCCAACTCCTGGCCCGGCAGGAACAGCGTCGTCTCCGTCGCCGTGCGGCGCAGGAGTTGTGAGCCGTCCGCGTCGTAGGTGTACGAGGTCGACCCCGTCGGGGTGGTGACCTTGCTGAGCCGCGCCTCGTCGTCCCAGGTCAGGGTCTGGTCGCCGCGGGTGGTGGTGTTGCCCGCGGTGTCGTAGCCGAACGACTGGGTCGTCGTGCCCGACGGACCCGTGGTGGTCGTGCCGGACAGCGCGTGGACCTTGCCCGCCTGGTAGGCGTAGTTCGTGGTGGTGTCACCGTTGCCACCCACACCGTGCTTGACCTGCTGCGCGCGCAGACCGATCGAGTCGAACGACCACGACAGCCAGTACGCGTCCGGCCCGCCGACCGTGCTCGACGACGGGGCCGCGGCGCACGCGTCGGTCGCGGTCCACGCCTTCTCCAGCCGGTTCAGGGCGTCGTAGCCGTAGCACTGGGTGCGGGTCGTCGCCCCCACCCCGTCGCCGCGCGTGTTGATCGACTTGGTGATGTTGCCGACCGCGTCGTAGGTGTAGCGGGTGTCGTCGACCGACTGCGCCGCCGCCGCTTGCACCGACAGGTTGATCCCGATCGGACGGCGGGTGTGCGCGTCGTAGTCGTAGCTGAGCCAGGCCTTGTTGTTCGACGGGCCGAGTGTGTACTGCAGCGCCTCGCCGTAGTCGGTGTACGTCGAGTCCAGGACGTAGGTGTTGTACCCGGCCGCGCTGGTCGGCTTGCCGAACCGGTCGTACCCGATGGAGATCGTCTCCCCGGGCAGGCCACCGCCGTTGGCGGGCGTGATCGAGCTGACCTGACCGGTGGTGGTGTAGGCGTAGTTGGTCGTATAGGTCCCGTTGAGCCCCGTGACGGCCGCCGGTACCTGCGTGACCTGCCGGTTCGGGTTGCCCGCCGTGTCGTACATGGTGACGGCGGTGATGAAGGTGCCGTCCGCGGTGTAGCGGGTCGCGGTGTACGGCTTGCCCGCGCCGTTCGTGGCGCCGTCGTAGGTGAAGGTGGCGAGCTTGTTGTTGGGGTTGGGCACGGTGCCCGAGTACGTGGCGGTCTTGCGGCCCAGGTCGTCGTACTCGTGCGCCAGGCTGCGGCCGCGCGCGTCGGTGGTCGTGGTGACCAGGCCCGCGAGGTCGTAGGCCACGGTCGACGTGCCGCTGTCGGGGTCGGTCTGGCTCGTCTTGCGGCCGAGGAAGTCGAAGTCGTAGGACCAGGTGTTGCCCGCGTTGTCGGTGATCCGGTCCATGAGGCCGGTGGCGGTGTACCGGTAGGTCGTGGACTGCGCGGTCCCGCCGCTGACGACGTTGCCGTTGATCGTCGGCGGCGCGCTGTAGCGCAGTTGCTGGACCTTGCGGCCGCGGGTGTCGGTCACCGCCGTCTCGGTGGTGCCACCGGGCGGGGGCACCACCGTCGTGCGGTCGCCGCCGTAGACCGTGCGGGTCTCGGCGACCTTCGTCGTGCCCTGGTACGAGGTCTTCAGCGTTTCCCGGCCGAACCCGTCGTACGCGGTCGCCGTCCGGTCGTCCACTGTGGACGCGTCGACGGCCACGAACGTGGTGCTCGGCGCTCCGGCGGTCAGGTACCGCTTGTTCGCCCGCACCTCCCAGCCGTGCGAGTCGTAGAAGGCGTCGATGACCTGGCGCTTGTTCGACGCGGTCTCGGTCTGCGTCTGCCGCACCTTGCCGAAGGCGTCGTAGAGTTCGACGGCGACGATCTGGTTCAGCGCCGCGCCGGAGTCGACGAGTTTGCGGCTGGTGATCGCGGACGGGCCGTCGGTGCGTTGCAGGTAGGTGTACTCCATCGACGGCAGACCCGACCTCGGCCTGCCCGGCAGCCACCCCGACACCAGGCGGCCCAGCGCGTCGTAGGCCATCTCGGTGCGCCTGCCGCCGACGTCGGTGGTCAGGACCGCCTTGCCGCGCGCGGGTTCCACCTCGATCGTCGAGGTCTGGGACTTCGGGTTGGTGGTGACCGTTTTGGACAGCACCCCGCCTTCGGCCGGGGTGTACGCGATGCTCGTGACCTTGCCGCGCTGGTCGGTCTTGGTGAGCGTGCGACCGGACCCGTCGAACGTCGCGGAGCCGGTGCTGGTCCAGGTCAGCGTGCCGCTGTTGTTGGCTGTGGCGGTGATCGTCGTGGTGGGGTTGCCCGCGCCCGGGACCTGGCCGAGCGCGGCGCTGCCGTCGAAGAGGGTTCGGGCGCCGCTGACCACGGGAGCGGGAGCCGCGCCGTTGGTCGGGCACTCCTGCTGCGACACCAGGACCTCGCTGACCAGCGACCGGATCCAGGAGGTCGTGTTGTCGGCGTAGGTGTTCGTGGTGCACATCGACGGCAGCCCGTCGGCGGTCTCGGTGGTGGAGACCACGCGGCCCAGGGTGTCGTAGCGGTTGAGGGTGCCGCTGCTCCGGGTGCCACCCGCGGCGAGGTCGGTGATCGAGCGGCTGCGCTGGGTGCCGACCAGGGTCGCCTTGGCGGGGTCGAGACCCGCGCGGCCGCGGGTCGCGGTGGTGCCGATGACGACGCCGTTGCTCAGCGCCGTGCTGACGCGGCTGCCGCCGTCGCCGTCGAAGGTCTGGATCTCGTGCGCGCTGCCCGCGAGCTGGTCCGTGTCGACGACCGACTCGTTGAGGGAGTTGGTGAAGCTCGTCGACCGCCGGGCGTTGTTCGGCAGGATGTCCTGGTCCATGCCGGTGTAGTAGGTGGTGCGGGTCAGCGTTCGCTTGTCCGGTGGGGCGTTGGCCTCGACGACGTGCGTGTTGTCGCCGCTGCGCACCTCGACCGTGCGGTAGCCGCGGAACTGGCCGTATGTGCGGTATTCCGGCTTGACCAGCTCGTTGTCGTCGTAGTGCCAGGCCGCGCCGCCGAGGTAGGTGTAGTCGGTCTGTTGGTCCGGCGAGTACTGGTTGCGGTCCTGCGCCAGGACCTGGGTCACCACGTACTTGTGGAAGAAGTCCAGGGTCGGGTTCTGGTTGCCGGGCAGCGTCCGGTAGACCGGGAAGCACCGGCTGGTGTTGGCGGACAGGTTCGTGGGAACCGTGGTGGCGGTGCAGTCCTTGTCGCTGTACTTGACCGTGATGATCAGGCCGGTGTCGCCCTGGATGTTGGTCAACCGCCAGTGCGCCAACCCGGACATGTTGCCGTAGCCCTGCACGCGGTTGTCGTACACCTGGCTGGTGAACCGCACCGCGGGCTGGGTGATCGTGCCGCCGACGTGCCCGGTGTGGGTCAACGAGTCCAGCCGCAGCTCCGAGTCGGCGACCGCGGGCAGGTCCTGTCCCAGTTGGACGCTGTCGACCGGGACCGGGCCCTGGCCGGTGTTGTAGTACGTCGTGATGGTCGTCAAACGCTTGCGGGACCAGAAGGTCGGCGCGTGGTTGGCGCAGGAGCCGCTCGCGCCGCAGTTCTGGTCGACCGGCGTGTCCGGCCACTTCAGCGCGTTGGCCACGGTGAACTGCGCCGGGTCGCAGGTGAACCCGCCCGCCGGGACGCAACGCTCAGCGGTGGTGAACACGACCTGGTTCGGGGTGGTCTGCGTGTAGATCGAACCGCCGATGAGCCGCAGGCCGTAGTCGATGCGCTTGAGCGTGCCGCCGCGGGTGTAGACCACGCCGGTGTTCTGGTTGTTCGCGCCGTAGTAGTTGGTCTCGGGGTCGTAGTAGTACGCCATGGCGTTGCCGCGCGGATCCACGACGTAGTCGAGGTTCCACCGCCACCCCATGTCACACCAGGACTGGGCGAAACCGGCGCTGTTGTAGCAGGGGTCGCCGTTGCGCGGGCTGTACACCCGCACCGGGTAGGCCGAGTTGGTCCTCTCCTGGTTGGTGTGTCCCGGACCCCGCGTGCGGCCGAAGAAGTACTGCGTGCCGTCGGTCGTGGTGATCTTCCAGAACTGACCGCGGTAGGTGCCGTTGTTGCCCGGCGCGGTGTCCTCGACGAGTTCGACGCGCGAGCCGTCGTCGCTCTGCGGGTGCCAGGCGCCCGTGGTGTCGTCGCGCACCAGCGACACCGTGCGGCCGTTGAGGCTCATGGTCATCAGGTGGCCCGACCAGCACAGGTCCCCGGTCTGCTGCGCGGCGGGCAGGGTCTTGTCGTCCGCGCAGGTGCGGTAGGTGCGCTCGACGAAGCCCGGGTCGTAGTCCCAGCCCTGGCCGACCCACGATGACTGGCCGTTGGTGGTCGACGTCCGGCCGTCCACTGAGGACGAGTTGTACGACAGCGCGACAGCGGGCGCGCCGCCCGCCGCGGGTGTCTGCACCGGCACCGGGTAGCTCCAGGTGAAGGCGCCGGAGTTGCCGTCGACCGACCAGCTGCCCGCCGGGGACAGGGGAGTCGCGGCGAACGACCCGCTCGGCCCCTCGGCACCGGCCACCGCGGCCAGCACGACGGGTTCGGGTGCCTTGGCCGCCGCGCCCGCGGTGGGGAGCGCGACGTCCGCGGACAGCGTCTTCGCGTTGCTGTCGTTGCGGGAGGGGATGGGGGAGTGCGTGCGGCACGCGGGCGCTTCGGGGGTGGTCAGCGCGCAGGCGGGGAGTTGGACCATGCGGAGCCGCCCGGCGAAATCACCGCCGATCGCGTCACGGAAGCCCGAGTAGTCCAATCCGACCGAAACCGGCCCGGGGTCGGCGGCGCTCGCCGGGGAGACCGACAGCAGCACCCCCACCACGCCCGCGCGTTCGGTCGACGCCCGGTCGGCGACCTTGACCCGGACCGAACCCTTGGTGGACAGGCTCTTCGCCGAGCCCGCGGTCGTGATGGTGACCGGCGTCCGGTCGGCGCGCGCGGCCACGCGCGACCTCGGGTCGCTGGGCACCACGACGGCCTCGGCGGCGGCAGGCCAGGCCGTGGCCGCCGAGCGCGCGGGCGGCGGGGCCGCAGGCGGCTTGAGGGGAGTGGTCTTCAGCTCGGTGGTGGGCACCACCCTGGCCGCGTTCACCTTCGGCGGCCGGGGTCCCGCGGCGACCGCGCGCGTGACCGGAACGGACATCAGCGTCGTGGTCAGTACGACAATGATCGACGCGACCAACGCGCGTCGAGAGGCCAATTTTCGGTGTGCGGATAACAGGACGGCAAAAAGCGACGGCCGATGAATCATTCTCGCCCCCAGTGCGCGCAACCCATCCGGTGTAGCCAACGGGGACCTTAGCCAGGGGTGAAGTGCGCTGGTGAGCGCCGAATGGCGTAATTCCGCCGGGTTGCGCCGATCGGTCTAATCGATTCTGACCAGTAAATGCTTGTTGTGCGGTGAATCGCGTGACAAAGAGTTATTGTTGCGTGTCGGGAAATGGGGCTATTGTCCGGCTGGCCCGTCGACTCCGCCTGTTCTCTAGGTCGAATGGTGTGCCACGGCCGGGGCAGGGCGCGGGCGTCAGGGGAGGCGGCCCTCGCAGCGGGGGTCGGTGTCGCCCTGGGGGAGCTTCCGGGTGAGGAGCCACTCCAGGGCGGCGGTTTCCACCAGCCAGCCGCGGGCGCGGACCGGGCTGTACGGGATCCGCTGCTCGCCCTGGCACAGGGACTTCGCCACGATCAGGTCGTTGGCCACGAACCGCACGGTGCGGTCGTCGTCGAGCATGGTTGTCATGGTGTCGTCGACGGTGACCACGTTGCCCAGCACGATGGTTCCCGGTTGGCCGCTCGCCGGTTTGAGTTCCACCGCGACCGACGGGAGTACCGGGACGCGCAGGAACATCGCCATCAGCAGGAAAGGCGTCACCAAGGCGCCGATGGTCACCAGGCCGTGGGTCACCGGGCGGGCCACCAGGTGGGGGAGTGGGCCCGTCAGCAAAGGGCCCAACAGAGGGGGCAGGCCCAGCAACAGCGCCAAGGGGACGTCACCCAAGCCCAGCGCCTCCACGATCGCCGGGCCGAACCACAACAGTTCCCCCACGCCGACCGCGATCGGCAGGACCACGCACACCGGCGTCACCAGGTCTTGGCGCCCCCGGCGGCGGACGCCCAGGCCGACGGCGGCGCACACCAGCATCACCAGGGCGGGCAGGAACCGCAGCTGCCACACCACCGCCGACCACATCACCATCAGCGTGATGGCCCAGTCCGGTGTGCGCTCCACCGCCGTCTCCAGCCGGGTCGGCGGTGACCCCTCGGTGCTGACCAGCGACAGGGAGCCGAGCACGTAGCCCGTGAGCAGCAGCGCGGGTGGTGTCTCCAGGAGGCTGATGACCAGCGAACTGGCCAGTTCCAACGCGTTCACGTGCTGCACGAGCAGCAACATCGTGTTCAGGTCCTGGCCGCTGAGTTCCCACAGCCGCAGCACCAGCAGCAGGATCGGGAACGCGGGCAGCAAGGTGAACGCCCACTGCCGGTTGCGGGGCTCGTCGGGGCCGCTCACCCGGCTCACCGGACCGGCAGGACGAGCCCGCTCAGCCGCTCCCACGGCCACCGCCGGACCTCGACCTCGGCCACCTCGGGTTGCTCGTCGATCGGGTTCGGCTGGTTGGGGCTGGCCTTCTGCATCGGCCGCAGGTGCTTGTCGAACGCGTTCTCCCACCGCTTGTCGGCCGGGTCGTTGCGCGAGTTGTAAAGCGAGATGTTGACCAGCTTGCGCAGCGCCTCGTTGCCGCCGGTGTTGACCGCCCACAGCTCGGGGGTTTCGAGGCCGATGTCGTGGTGCCGCAACTCGTCGGGGTACTTCTCGACGAACCCGCCGAGGATGACCGCGTCGGTGGTGACGGCGTCGAGTTCACCCGAGCGCAGCTTCGCGATGCACGCGGCGATGGTGTCCTCGTAGACGACCTTCGCGCCCGCCTTGGGCAGCGGGCCCTCGGAGGTCGACGTGCTCAGCGTGCACACCCGTTCGCCCGCGAGCCCGGACAGCGCCAGCACCGGTCCGTGGTCCTTGCGGGTCACGACGGACTGCTCGGTCTCCAGGTACGGGTCGGAGAAGCTGACCTGCCGCCCCGCCTCCCGCTCCGGCGTCGCGCTGTAGGTGGCGATGACCAGGTCGACGCGTTCGCCGGTGACGCCGCGCATCCGGCTGCGGTCCTCGTTCTGGATCTCCAGGAACCGCACCTCGTCGCTCTGGAAGCCCAGGTCGGCGGCGATGAGGTAGGCGATGTCGACGTCGAAGCCGGAGTAGGTCTTGGTTTCCGGGTCGTAGAGGCCGATGCCGGGCATGTCCACCTTCACCCCGATGACCAGCTCGGCCTTGCCCTTGAGCCCCGCCTCCGCCTTGAGGTCGTCCAGTGTGGGCACCGCTTGGTACCACACCGTCACCGCGATGACCAGCGCCGCGACCACCCCCACGGCCACCCCGCCGAGCCGCAGCCAACGATTGCCCCCTGTCGACATCCGCCGATCCTGACACGCGCGGAAGCCGAACGACAGGTGCCAAACGGGCGGAGAAAGGCGGACATCCGGCCGACAGTCTCGAGTACCGCGTCGGCAAAGGCTTGTGGTGGTCGGTATCCGCGCTCGGCGACGACGAGGTCCGGTCCTCTCCTGGTCGTTCCCGGGGACGTCCGCACCTGGCCCCGGTGGCCGAGTCCACATCCGGGAGGATGATGGGACGGGTACCGAACCTGGGGAGGCAACGTGGACGGCTCGCCGTTGCGGCGGATCTTGCGGTTGGCCGTTCCGGCCCTTCCCGTGCTCGCCGCCGAGCCGTTGTACCTGTTGGTGGACACCGCCGTCGTCGGGCATCTCGGGGGTACCGAGTTGGGGGCGCTGGGGGTCGGGGCGATCGTCCTCGCCCAGCTCTCCACCCAGCTCACCTTCCTCTCCTACGGCACCACCGCCCGCGCCGCCCGCCTGCACGGCGCCGGGCACCGGGACCAGGCCGTCACCGAGGGCGTCCAGGCCACCTGGCTGGCCATCGCGGCGGGCTTCCTCCTCATGGGACTGGGCCAGCTCTTCGCCGCCCCCGTCGCGCGGGTGCTGGCGGGCGACGGGGCACTGGCCGACGCCGCCACGACCTGGCTGCGCGTCGCGCTCTGCGGTGTCCCGATGATCCTCATCACCCTCGCGGGCAACGGCTGGCTGCGCGGTGTCCAGGACACGAGACGGCCCCTCTACTACGTCCTGACGGGCAACGGCGTCTCCGCGGTCCTCTGCCCGCTCCTCGTCCACACCGCGGGCTTCGGGCTCCAAGGCTCCGCCTACGCCAACATCATCGGCCAAACCGTCGGCGCCGCCCTCTTCCTCGGCGCCCTGCGCAAGGTGCCGCTCCGGCCGCGCCCGGACGTCATGCGCGCGCAACTGGTCCTCGGCCGCGACCTCGTCCTGCGCAGCCTCGCCTTCCAGGCCTGCTTCGTCTCCGCGACAACGGTCGCCGCGCGCACGTCCGTCGGAGCCGTTGGGGCGCACCAGGTCGTCCTGCAACTGTGGACGTTCCTCGCACTGGTACTGGATTCCCTGGCCATCGCGGCGCAGTCGCTCGTCGGCGCGGCGCTCGGGCGCGGGGACGACCGCGAGGCCCGCGAACTGGGGACCAAACTCACCCGCTACGGCCTCGTGTTCGGCATCGCCCTCGGGGTCGTCTTCGCCTGCCTCGTCGCGGTCATCCCGCGCGCCTTCACCGGTGACGCCGCCGTGCTGGCCGAGATCCCGCACGCCTGGTGGTTCTTCGTCGCGCTGCAACCGGTCGCGGGCGTCGTGTTCGCCCTGGACGGTGTGCTGCTCGGCGCGGGCGACGCGCGGTTCCTGCGCACCGCCACCCTCGCGTCCGCGCTGCTCGGCTTCCTGCCGCTGATCTGGCTCTCGCTCGCCATGGGCTGGGGGTTGGCCGGTGTGTGGACCGGCCTCACCCTCTTCATGCTGATCCGCCTGGCCACCGTCCTGGCCCGGATGCGCTCGGGCCGCTGGGCGGTGGTCGGCGCTCCACAGTAGACGGTCAGGGCACGTTCAGCGCCACCAGCGCCCGCGCCGTCGCGCCCTCGTCCACGCCCAGCGCCACCGCTTTGCCCGCCGGGTCGAAGATGCCGTACGTGCCGTTGATCCCGGCCGCCGGGATGCGCTTGCCGTGCGAGAGCGCGATCGCCTCCACCTTGTCCAGGTCGCGGCGCGGGAACGCGGCGCCCACCGCGGCCTCCATGTCCAGCGACAGCCCCGGCTCCTGCTCCAGCGCCTCCAGCGTGCGCGCCATCCGCAGGTCGAACGGGCCGACCGTGGTGCGCCGCAGCGCCGCCAGGTGCCCGCCGACGCCCAGGGCCGCGCCCAGGTCGCGGGCCAGCGCGCGGACGTAGGTGCCGGACGAGCAGTCGACCATCACGTCCAGTGCCACCACACCGCCCTCGCGCGTGGTGTTGAGCAGGTCGAACCGGAACACCGAGACCGGCCGGGCGGGCAGCTGGACGTCCTCGCCCGCGCGGACCCGGGCGTACGCGCGCTTGCCGTCGACCTTGACCGCGCTCACCGAACTGGGCACCTGCTGGATGGCGCCGGTCAGCGCCGCGATCCCGGCCGCGATGGCCTCGTCGGCGACCCCGGACGCGTCGGCGGTCGAGAGCACCTCGCCCTCCGCGTCGTCGGTGGTGGTCGACGCGCCGAGGTGGATGTTGGCCAGGTACGTCTTGCGGTCGAGCGCGAGGTGCCCCAGCAGCTTCGTGGCCCGCTCGATGCCCAGCACCAGCACGCCGGTGGCCATCGGGTCCAGCGTGCCCGCGTGGCCGACCTTGCGGGTGCCGATGATCCGCCGCGCCCGGGCGACCACGTCGTGCGAGGTCATGCCGGGCGCCTTGTCGACCACGACGAGGCCGGGCGGGACGGGTGGGCGCTTCGGGGCGCGCTTCTCGGGGCTGGACACGAGCGAGAATCCTAAGCGCGGCCTGCCCGGGGAGACCGCTGACCCCGGTCACCGGTGGCCGCGGTCCATCCCGGACAGTGCGCGGTGGGGTCGGCGCTGCTCGGCAGGCGACAGGTCGACAGTCCCGTCGTCGACCGGAGCCGCCACGGTTCCCACCACCGCCGTGACGTGCGCGTCGACCTCGACGGGGCCGGGCGCCCCGCCGTCGTCGAGATCAAAGCAGCGGGCCGCTCACGGGCCGAGCTGCGCGCCGTAGTCGTTCTCCGGCTCGCGGTAGATCGAGTCGACGCGCGCGATCCCGTCCTGGTCCTGCCGGTGCGCCAGCTCGATCGTGTAGGTGGGGCCCTGCACCCGGTAGTAGACGGGCTGCCCGGCCGCCGTGTCGCCCGCCCACGCGAAGGTGGCCGCGTCGATCGCGCGCTCGGCCTCGGCCAGCTTGGCCGCCGCCGCGGCGCTGTTCAGCGGCGTGATCCACTCGCGCACGAGCGACAGCAGCAGCTTCTTCTGCGCGGCGGACAACGTCGACGCGCGGATCCCGCCCGCGGGCAGCGCCTTCCCGTCCTGACCGGCGCCTAGCACGATCTCCCGGACCGGCTCCGGCAGGGTCGCCGCCACCCGCTGCTCCTCGGTGAGCGAGTCCACCACCGCGGCGGCCTTGGCCACCTCACCGCACAGCGGCTCGATCGCCGCGCCCTCCGACGCGTACGACGCGGGCTGCGCCCCCCACAGCGTCGGCGCCAGCGTCATATCGGTGCCCGACAAAGTGAGGTTCACCGCCAAATGGTGACCGCCGAACTGCACCGTCCACTTCTCGGTCGAACTCGGCGTGCCGAGAACGCGAATCCAATAGTGGTCGGCGCCGAAGTCGAGGCTCGTTTTCGCCTCGGCGGCCAATATCCCGTCCGCGGTCGTGATTTCCTTGACCTGCTCGTATCCCTCGGGGGAGAGGGCCGATTTCAGGATGGCGAAAACCGCCGATTGGCGCGCGTCGTCCAGTTCGTCCAGCCGGAGGCCCGCGCGGGTGAAGGACTCGTCGGGCAGGCCGGACCAGTGCGCCAGGTTGGCCCGCGTCCGATCGGCCAGCACGGCGGCTTCCTGCTGGTCGTCGAGCATGGCCAGGAACGCGCGGGTGGCCGTGAGCACCGCCGCGGCGGCCTCGACGGGCGAGGTGGGCGCGGCGGGTGCCGCGACCGGGCAGGCCGCCACCTGGGCCGCGCCGTCCTCGGTCGACGGTGAATCGGACCCGCTCGCGGCGCAGGCGGTCGTGAGCAGCAAAGCGGTCAGGGGAACCGCTTTCGACCACCGTGCCACAGCGTGGATCCTCGCGTTTCGTGCGAAATGGGTATAGCGCTTGGGGTGGCGGAGACGCTAGCCACTCCCGGTCCACTTCGCAGTCCACATCACCTGTTGGTGTTAGGACGCCGCTCTTTCGGGGAGGTCCCAGCGGGTGCGGCGGACGCGCACCGGGACCTCGTCGCCGCGGGCGTGCGCGGCCAGCAGACCGGCCCGCACCCGGCGCCACCAGACGAGGGTCCGCCAGCCGCCGAGCAGCAGGATCACCACGAGCGCGAGGAACGCGGTGCGGAACGCCGCCGCGTCGGCCGCCGCCGTGTCGCCGCCCAGCAGCAGGCCGATGCCCAGGGCGCTGATGGTGACCGCGCTGAACCCGCCGACGTTGACCACCCCGGTGGCCGTGCCCACGCGGTGCAGCGGGTTGTAGTCGCGGGCCACCGCGAACGCGACGCCCGACGCCGGTCCGCCGACCGCCAGCAGCCCGAACGCCACGACCACGAGCGGCCCCGGCACGACCCCACCCGGCCAGCCCAGCAGCAGCCCCAGCAGCACGAGTTCCACCAGCAGGTACCCGGCCACGATCGGCACGCGGGTCGCGGGCCACCGCCCGGTCACCTCGCCGATCACCGGGTTGGCCACCATCGCGACCAGCACCAGCAGGCTCAGCACCGATCCGGCCTCGGCGGGGGAGAAGCCCTGGGCCTGCACCAGGTACGGGTAGCCCCACAGCAGGCCCAGCACGCCGGGGGCGAACACGGTCGAGAAGTGCGCCCAGAAGCCGAGCCGGGTGCCGGGCACGCGCCAGGCCTGCCGCACCTGGTCGAGGACCTCGCGCGGGGACGTGCGCGGCCGGGCGGGGCGCGCCTGCTCGTCCGGGGTGTCCCGCACGCGCAGCGTCACGACCAGGGCGTACGCGACGGTGGCCGCGCCCGCGATGGCGAAGGTGGCGGTCCAGCCCGCGTGGTCGAGCAGGAGCGTCAGGGGGACGGTCGCGGCGAGGTTGCCGACGGCGCCGAGGGCGGCCGTGGCCGAGGTCAGGGTGACGTAGCGGCGCGGCGGGTAGTACGCGGCGACGAGCCGGAGCACGCTGACGAACGTCATCGCGTCGCCGACCCCCAGCACCCCGCGCGCGACCAGGGCGAGCGGGTAGTTCGACGCCACGGCGAACAGCAGCTGGCCCAGGCCCATGAACAGCGCGGCGGCGGTGAGGGTGCGGCGCGGGCCGAAGCGGTCGACGAGCAGGCCCGTGGGGATCTGCATCGCCGCGTAGACGCCGATCTGCAGCACGGTGAACGTGCCGAGCGCGGCGGCGTTGATCTCGAACCGGTCGGCGGCCTGCAAGCCCGCGACGCCGAGGGAGCTGCGGTGGAACAGGGCCAGCACGTAGACGAACACGGCGGTCGCCCAGACCAGCACGGCGGCGCGGCGGGTGCCCGGCACGGAGGCTCCTTTCGTCCTACCCATTGCACCCCGCGCGACCGGAAATGTTTAGCCACCCTAAGGGTGGCTGTGCTCACAGGCCGGTGCCTCGGCGCGCGGCCCGCGCCGTCCCACTAGGCTCGGTGGCGTGCGGCGTTTGCGCGGTCTATCCGACCTTCCGAGTGGCTGGGGTCGCTGTGTGGCGACGATCGGCGTGTTCGACGGGGTCCATCGCGGACACCAGGAGCTGATCGCGCGGGCGGTCGACCTGGCCGCCGACCGGTCGTTGCCCAGTGTCGTGGTGACCTTCGACCCTCACCCGTCCGAGGTCGTCCGACCGGGGAGCCATCCGGCCCAGCTGACCACGCTGCGCCGCAAGGCGGAGCTGGTCGAGGAACTCGGCGTCGACGTGTTCTGCGTCCTGCCGTTCACCCCCGAACTGTCGAAGGTGCCGCCGGACGAGTTCGTGCACGAGATCCTGGTGGAGCGCCTGCACGCGGCGGCGGTCGTCGTGGGGGAGAACTTCACCTTCGGCAACAAGGCCGCGGGCACCGTGGAGCTGCTGTCCGCCCTCGGCAAGCGCTTCGGGTTCACCACCGAGGGCGCCAAGCTGGTGTCGGCCGGGGAGCTGACGTTCTCGTCGACCTACATCCGCGCCTGCATCGACGCCGGTGACGTCCGCGCCGCCGCGACCGCGCTGGGCCGCGACCACCGCCTTGAGGGCATCGTCGTGCGCGGCGACGGCCGGGGGCACGAGCTGGGCTTCCCCACCGCGAACCTGTCGACCCCGCGCTTCGCCGCCGTCCCCGCCGACGGGGTGTACGCGTGCCGCTTCACGCTGCTCAACGGCCAGAACCGGCCGCCGCTGACGGCCGCGGTCTCGGTCGGCACCAACCCGACCTTCTCGGGCCGGGAACGCCGGGTCGAGGCGTTCGTGCTCGACGTCAGCGAGGACTTCTACGGCCAGCGCGTCGCGGTCGACTTCGTCGAACGGCTCCGCGCGATGGAGAAGTTCGACTCCAGCGCCGCCCTGGTCGACCAAATGCACCTCGACGTCGCCCGCACCCGGGAACTGCTGTCCTGACCAGGCTTGTCGTTCACCAGGCCAAGCCTGATGTGACCAGGCTTGTGGTTCCTCCACGAAACGAAACACCCAGCCGGCAAGATACTCCCGGGGTCAGGGGAATGCGCAGGGGAGAGGCACCGGGTGGAGGACCACAAGATCGTCCAACGCAATATCGCGCTGCAGCGCGAGTGGTACGGCGAGCCGCTCGGTGACCGGGTCCGCAGGTTAGTCGTGGCGTTCGACGTTTCCCAGGCCAACCTGGCGGATGTGCTGGGGATCAGCGCGCCGATGCTGAGCCAGGTGATGAGCGGCAGGCGCGCCAAGATCGGCAACCCGGCCGTCCTGGCCCGGTTGATCATGCTGGAACGCAAGATCCTCACCCCCGAAGTGGCCTCGGGCAGGCGCGAGGCCCTGCAAAAGGCCCTAGACGACGTGCGCGCGTCGAAACCCGCCGTGACCAGGGACAACCTCCCCGTCGACGTCGGCCGCAGCGCGATCCTGGCGCTGCGCAGGCTGGCCCGCCCGGAAGACCTCACCGAGGCCGCGGGCCTACTCGACGACCGCTTCCCCGACCTGGCCGACCTGCTCCGCCGCGCGGGCAAACGCGCCTGACGACCCGCGGGCCGCCCTCCGGGTGAGGGCGGCCCACGGCATCGTCCGTCCCAACCGCACCTGAGCCACCGCGCCGATCTGTGGACAAGTCCACGACCACGCGCCGACCGGGTGGACTCGGTGGAACGCGACGCCATCTTGGTTCGGCGTCCCGGTCCGTGCCCACGCCTACTGCGACGGATCGCCCAGGAAACCGCGGCATCGGCCCGCGGCACCCAGGCGGGTCAGGGCAAGCGCGCCGGCTCGGCGGCAGCCCAACGGCATCGGCGAGATCGGTCGGCACCATGTCTCGGGTGACGCCCCGGCTTGTCAGTACTTCCCTGACCTGGCCGGGTGCCGTTCGCGGTAGCAGGTCCAGAACGCCCCCGCGCAGTCGCAGTGACCTGCGGATGAACCGGGCGGGGTCGGCAGGGCCGCCTTGGGTGAGCGCCGCCTTCCAGGAGTGGCTGACCTTCCCGGCCCAGTCGGAGAGGTGTTCGAGTTCCCACGACTCGGCTCGTGGAGGAGCGGGCTCGCCTCCGCGGGACTGGACGTCGAGGGTGCTCATCGGGACGTGCCGGTGGTAGTCGGCCGCTGAGCTCGTGTGGAAGGCCCAGATGAACGCAGTGTCCGCCGAGCCGGACCGGCTCTCCTCGACCACGACCGCGTCCGACGGCAATCCGTAGATCTCGGCGATCAGACCGGCCGCTTACTCCACGTCGCCGTTGTGGTGTCCTCCCGGGACCAGTTGCACTTGACCGCACCAGCCCTTCGGCAGCGGCGCCGGATCGAGGACCGCTCCTGCCAGCGGTCCCGAGGGGCCAGCCACGTGTCGAGCCCACAGACCCAGAAGGCGCTCGCGCTCGCGACGGTAGGTCTCGTGGCGGGTGTGCTCGTTGTCAACCATCGACATCGCTCTCCTCCTGGAGAATGCGTCGGCTGTGGCAACCCTTCGCAGCCATGTTCACACCATCGGCGATGTCGTTGCAGGCCCGATCGAGGGAGAGTGCAGGTTCCGTCGCGGAGTCGCGCCGCGGCCACTGCTCCGACAGTGGGATCCGCCCGGTCGATCGTGGGTACTTTGGTGTCGGCTCGTCCGGGGGCGAGCGGCTGCCTCCCCAGCGCGGAAGCCGCCGGGCCGCCGACTCGTCCCGCGACCCAGGAGTCCCATGTCGCCCCGCTTCTTCTCCGCCTTCACCCTGCCCGACCGCGTCGCCGACCACCTGGCCGCGCACCTCCCCGTGCCCCCACCCCACGTCCGCCCCACCCCGCGCCACCAGTGGCACGTCACCGTCGGCTACTACGGCCAGACCGACCCCGCCCGCAAACTCACCAGACTCCACACCAAGGTTTCCGGCCTTCAGGCCCCCCGCCTGCGCATACAGGGCTCCGGCACCTTCGCCAACGTCGTGCTCGCGAAAATCGCTACCCCCGACCCCCACCTCTTGCGCATACTTGCCGAGGCGGCCGACCACCACGAGGGCGGCTACCCCGAGTACATCCCCCACGTCACCGTCGGGCGCTGGTCGAGGGACCACGAACCCGACACGACCGTGGCGGCTGGGCTGAGCGGCTACCGCGGCCCCGAGTGGGTCCCCGCCGACCTGGTGCTCTTCGCCAGCGAGGACGGGGAATACACCCCCGTCGGCCGCGTGCCCCTGCTCGCCGCGAGCGGCTCCCGGGCAGGGTGCTAGCCTTGGTGATTGGGTACGGCTGCGGTCCGTGGCGGCCGGTACCGACTTCCCAACACGGCACGGCACCACCTAGGAGTTGACGCGTGGCTCTGTCCACCGAGCAGAAGAAGTCGATCCTCACCGAGTACGGCGTGCACGACTCGGACACCGGATCCCCCGAGGCTCAGATCGCGCTGCTGACCAAGCGCATCAAGGACCTCACCGAGCACCTCAAGCAGCACAAGCACGACCACCACTCGCGTCGTGGTCTGCTGCTGCTGGTCGGTCGCCGCAGGCGGCTGCTGAACTACCTGACCAAGGTGGACATCGAGCGCTACCGGTCGCTGATCCAGCGCCTCGGCCTGCGCCGATAGCTCGAACCCGGGGGGAGTGGCCGACGCCGCTCCCCCCGGGCGCTTGACCGAACCAAAGACGGAATCACTAGAACGGGCGGCACAGCCGCGCACACGGGACCAGTTCGCCGGTCCTCGGTAGTGGTCTCCGGGAGCCAGGAGGGCTCCGGGGGCTTCGATCGAAGACCGGCCTCGTCTCCGCCGGGGGTTGCCCGCCCGACGACGAGGAGTACTTGACTTCATGACAGACATCACCGTGCACGAGACCACGGCCGTGATCGACAACGGCTCGTACGGCACGCGCACCGTCCGCTTCGAAACCGGGCGCCTCGCCCGCCAGGCCGCCGGCTCCGTCGTGGCCTACCTGGACGAGGACACCATGCTGCTGTCCGCCACCACGGCGTCCAAGCAGCCCAAGGAGCACTTCGACTTCTTCCCCCTGACGGTGGACGTCGAGGAGCGCATGTACGCCGTCGGCCGCATCCCCGGCGCGTTCTTCCGCCGCGAGGGCCGCCCGTCCACCGACGCGATCCTCACCTGCCGGCTCATCGACCGCCCGCTGCGCCCGTCCTTCGTGGACGGTCTGCGCAACGAGATCCAGGTCGTGATCACCGTGCAGAGCCTGAACCCGCAGGACCTCTACGACGTGGTCGCGATCAACGCCGCGTCCGCCTCCACCCAGCTCGCGGGCCTGCCGTTCTCCGGCCCGATCGGCGGCGTCCGCGTCGCCCTCATCGGTGAGCAGTGGGTCGCCTTCCCGACCCACGAGCAGCTCGGCAAGGCCGTGTTCGACATGGTCGTCGCGGGCCGCGTGGTCGGCGACGACGTCGCGATCATGATGGTCGAGGCCGAAGCCACCGAGAACGTCACCGACCTCATCGCCGACGGCGCCCAGGCGCCGACGGAGGAGGTCGTGGCCGCTGGCCTCGAGGCCGCCAAGCCGTTCATCAAGGTGCTGGTCGAGGCGCAGGCGCAGCTCGCTGCCGCCGCCGCCAAGGAGACCCGCGAGTTCCCCACCTACCCGGCCTACCAGGACGACGCGTTCGCCGCCGTCGAGCAGGCCGTGTCGGGTGAGCTGGCCGAGGCGCTGACCATCGGCGACAAGCAGGCCCGCGAGTCCCGCCTCGACGAGGTCAAGGCGCTGTGCCTGGAGAAGGTCGGCGCGGTCGAGGGCGGCGCCTTCGACGGCCGCGAGAAGGAGATCGGCGCGGCGTTCCGCTCGCTGAACAAGAAGCTCGTGCGCCAGCGCATCCTGCGCGACAAGGTGCGCATCGACGGCCGCGGCCTCACCGACATCCGCGGCCTGTCCGCCGAGGTCGCGCTGATCCCGCGGGCGCACGGCTCGGCGCTGTTCGAGCGCGGCGAGACCCAGATCCTGGGTGTCACCACGCTGAACATGCTGCGCCTGGAGCAGCAGATCGACTCGCTGTCCCCCGAGACGCACAAGCGCTACATGCACCACTACAACTTCCCGCCGTTCTCCACCGGCGAGACCGGCCGCGTCGGTTCGCCGAAGCGGCGCGAGATCGGCCACGGCGCGCTCGCCGAGCGGGCGCTCGCGCCCGTGCTGCCCAAGCGCGACGAGTTCCCCTACGCGATCCGCCAGGTGTCGGAGGCGTTGAGCTCCAACGGTTCCACCTCGATGGGCTCGGTCTGCGCGTCCACCATGTCGCTGCTCAACGCCGGTGTGCCGCTCAAGGCGCCGGTCTCCGGCATCGCCATGGGCCTGGTGTCCGACGACGTCGACGGCGAGACCCGCTACGTCGCGCTGACCGACATCCTCGGCGCCGAGGACGCGTTCGGCGACATGGACTTCAAGGTCGCGGGCACCAAGGACTTCGTGACCGCGCTCCAGCTGGACACCAAGCTCGACGGTATCCCCTCCGAGGTGCTGGCCCAGGCGCTGAGCCAGGCCCGCGACGCGCGCTACACCATCCTGGAGGTCATGGCCGAGGCCATCGACGGCCCGGACGAGATGAGCCCGTACTCGCCGCGCGTGACCAGCGTGAAGATCCCGGTCGACAAGATCGGCGAGGTCATCGGCCCGAAGGGCAAGATGATCAACTCGATCACCGAGCAGACCGGCGCCGACATCTCCATCGAGGATGACGGCACGATCTACGTCGGTGCCGCGGACGGCCCGTCCGCCGAGGCCGCCATCGGCCTCATCAACGCCATCGCGAACCCGCAGCTGCCGAAGGTCGGCGAGCGCTTCCTGGGCACGGTCGTCAAGACCGCCGCCTTCGGTGCCTTCGTCTCGCTGCTGCCGGGCAAGGACGGCCTGGTGCACATCTCCAAGCTGGGCAACGGCAAGCGGATCAACAAGGTGGAGGACGTCGTCAAGGTCGGCGACAAGCTCCGCGTCGAGATCGCCGACATCGACCAGCGCGGCAAGATCAGCCTGGTGCTCGTCGGCGAGGACGAGAACGCCGACACCACCGCCGCCGCCCCGGCCGCCGAGGTCGAGGCGGCTCCCGCCCAGTGACCTCTCGCTCGACGACGGCCGCGGGTGCCACCGGCACCCGCGGCCGTTCCGCACCCAGAGTCCAAGGACACCTCCAGAAGCCCGGCAGCACCGTGCTCCTGGAGCGCGCGGGCGAGTCCGAGGTGCGGCGCACGCTGCTGCCCGGCGGCCTGCGCGTGATCACCGAGCACGTGCCGGGGGTGCGGTCGGCCTCGATCGGCATCTGGGTCGCGGTCGGCTCCCGCGACGAGCCGGTGTCGGTCGCCGGCGCCGCGCACTACCTGGAACACCTGCTGTTCAAGGGAACCGCGAAGCGCACGGCCGCGCAGATCGCCGAGGAGATCGACGCCGTCGGCGGCGAGCTCAACGCGTTCACCGCGAAGGAGCACACCTGCTACTACGCGCACGTGCTCGACGAGGACCTGCCGCTGGCCGTCGACCTGGTGTCCGACGTGGTCTTCGACGCGGTGTGCGCGGAGTCCGATGTGGAGACCGAGCGCGGCGTCGTGCTCGAAGAGATCGCCATGCGCGACGACGACCCGGAAGACCTGCTGCACGACGCGTTCTGCGCCGCGCTGATGTCCGACCACCCGCTGGGGCGGCCGGTGCTCGGCTCGGAGCAGTCCATCACGGACATGACCCGGGGCGCGCTCAACGGCTTCTACCGCCGCCGCTACACGATGCCCCGCATGGTGCTCGCGGTCGCGGGCAACGTGACCCACAAGAACGTGCTCGCGCTGGTGCGCAAGGGTTTGCGCGACCGGCTGGCGGGCGACCGCGCGCCGATCGCGCCGCGCACCGGCCGGGCCAGGCTGGGCCGCTCGCCGCGCTTGGTGCTGCACACCGACGACACCGAGCAGGCGCACATGATGCTCGGCGTGCGCGCGCTCGACCGGCACGACGACCGCCGGTTCACCCTCGCCGTGCTGAACGCGGCGCTGGGCGGCGGGATGAGTTCCCGGCTGTTCCAGGAGGTCCGGGAGCGGCGCGGGCTGGCCTACCAGGTGTACTCCTCGGTCGCCGCGTACGCCGACACGGGCCACCTGTCGATTTACACGGGTTGCCAACCGGATCGGCTCGGTGAGGTCACCGGCGTGATCCGCGAGGTGCTGCGCGACGTGGCGCGTGCGGGTTTCACCGACGCGGAAGTGCTGCGGGCCAAGGGAAGTCTGCGCGGCGGCCTGGTGCTCGGCTTGGAGGACACCAGTTCCCGCATGTCGCGCATCGGCAAGGGCGAGCTCGCCTACGGCGATTACCTGACGGTCGAGGAGACCCTGGAGCGCTACGCGGCGGTCACCGCCGAGGACGTCGCCGCGCTGGCCAAGGACCTGTTGGCAAGGCCACTCGCCGCGGCCGTCGTGGGTCCGTACGCTCATGCCGAGGACGTGCCGGTCGAACTTCACGAGGTGGGCAAGTGACGGATCTTCGCGTGGCCGTGCTGGGTGCGCGCGGCCGGATGGGCGCCGAGGTGTGCCGCGCGGTCGAGGGCGCGGGCGACATGGAGGTCGTCGCGGCGGTCGACACCGGCGACGACCTGTCCGCGATCACCGCGGCCCAGGTGGTCGTCGACTTCACCCACCCCGACGCGGTCATGGACAACGTGCGGTTCTGCGTGGAGCACGGCATCCACGCGGTCGTCGGCACCTCCGGCTTCGACCAGTCCCGGTTGGACACCGTGCAGGGTTGGCTCGGCGCCAAGCCCGAGGTGGGTGTGCTCGTCGCGCCGAACTTCGCGCTCGGCGCGGTGCTGCTGATGCGCTTCGCCCAGCAGGCGGCCAAGTTCTACGACACCGTCGAGATCATCGAGCTGCACCACAACCGCAAGGCCGACGCCCCGTCGGGCACCGCCGCGCACACCGCCCGGCTGGTGGCCGCGGCGCGCGCGGAGGCCGGTCTCGGCGCCATCCCGGACGCCACGACGTCCGAAGTGGACGGTGCGCGCGGCGCGCTGGTCGACGACATCCGCGTGCACTCGGTGCGCCTGGGCGGATTGGTGGCGCACCAGGAAGTCCTCTTCGGCGGCGAGGGCGAGACCCTGACCGTCCGGCACGACTCCCTGGACCGCAAGTCCTTCATGCCCGGCGTGCTGCACGGCGTCCGCGCGATCGTCCACCGCCCGGGCCTGGTCGTCGGCCTGGAGAACCTGCTCGACCTGTGAGCCGGTGACCCTGTGAGGATGTCCGCCCGCGCCGTCTCGCTGCTGCTGACCGCCGTCCTGGCGGTCTACTTCGTGCTACTCGGCGGCCGGGCCGTCGCGCTGTTCCGCGACGGCGCCCCGGTCGCCGTGGCGCTCGGCGTGGGCGTCATCCTGCTGCCGCTCGTCGGGGCCTGGGTCGCGTGGTCCACCTTGCGCTTCGGCCTCCGCACCCAGGTCCTGGGCAGGCAGTTGCAGGAGGAGGGCGGGCTCCCCGACACCTCCGACCTGCCCCGCCTGCCCTCGGGCCGCGTCGACCGGACGGCCGCCGACGCGTTCTTCGAGGAGATCCAGGCCGAGGCGGAAGCGGCCCCGGACGACTGGCGTTCCTGGTACCGCCTGGCCGTCGCCTACGACACCGCGGGCGACCGCACCCGCGCGCGGCAGTCCATGCGCAAAGCGCTGGAGTTGGCCGAGAGTTAGCTGTCGGAGTGTCGGACCTCGCCGATAGTCTGCGGCCATGGCCACCTTTGTGCTGCTCCACGGTGCGGGCGACGACTCCCGATCCTGGCGTGACGTGATCCCGCTGCTCGAAGCGGCGGGCCACGAGGTCGTGGCGCCGGACCTGCCGGTCGCCGACCCATCGGCCGGACTCGACGCCTACACGCAGGCCGCGGTCGACGCGATCGGCGCGCGCGAAGGCGTTGTCCTGGTCGCGCAGTCGTTGTCCGGCTTCGTCGCGCCACTGGTGGCCGCTCGGGTGCCGGTCGCGCGGATCGTGCTGGTCAACGCCATGGTCCCGAAGCCGGGCGAGACGGCGGGGGAGTGGTGGACCGCCACCGACCAGAACGCGGCCCGCCGCGCCTACGACGTCGAGGAAGGCCGCGACCCGGACGCCCCCTTCGACGAGGTCCGCACCTTCCTGCACGACGTCCCCGCCGAGCGGTTGGCGGCCTTGGCAGGCGAACCCGAACCCCCGGG
The DNA here is from genome assembly GCF_041897805.1 of Actinokineospora auranticolor. Classification (GTDB taxonomy): domain Bacteria; phylum Actinomycetota; class Actinomycetes; order Mycobacteriales; family Pseudonocardiaceae; genus Actinokineospora; species Actinokineospora auranticolor. The sequence continues at coordinate 6,375,634 of NZ_CP154825.1, read as the reverse complement.
CCAGTCCGACGCCCCCTTCGCCGACACCTGGCCCCTCGACGCCTGGCCGGACGTCCCCACCACGGCCATCGTCGGCGCGAAAGACCGCTGCTTCCCCGCCGCCTTCCAACGCCGCGTCCTCCAGGAGCGGCTGGGGATCACCCCGGACGAGATCGACTCGGGTCACGTCCCGTCGCTGTCCCGCCCCCGCGAACTCGCCGACCTGTTGCTGGGCTACCTGTGACGCCCCGAATCGAGCGCCTGGTCGCGCACCCGGGCCTGCCGCTGGTGGCCGGGGTCGACGTCGACCGCCCGGCCGTCCACGTCTGGGATTCGACCGATCTCCGCCACCTCGACACCATCGGCGCCGACGCGGCCCGGACGGCGACGCGTGCGGCGAGCACCGCACCCGCCGCGTGCCGAAACCCGTCTGGCACCCCGAAAAACCCCTGCTCCTGGTGCTAGGCGAGAACGGCCCGCGGCGCCGGACCCCGGCCGGACCGTCCACACCGGACGATCTGCCACCGCTCACCTGCCCCGACGCGGTGTTCAGCCCCGACGGTCGAACCCTGTGGGTCCCAGTCCCCTCCGTCGGCGGACGACGGCTTGATGAGCGGTCGCGCCGTCGACCTCGAGTCCGGCGCGGTCGGACCCGTTCTCCGCTGGGACACCGCCATCGTGCCGCACCCGGCGGGCGGCCACGTCCACCGCGACGGCCGACCCCGCCCTGGTCACGGCCTTCCTCGACAGCACCACCGCAGCCACCGACAGCGTGACCACGTCGACCCCGGAAGACCTCGAGACGATCACCGTCGTCAACGACCGGGCGCCGTCCTGGCTCCGGCTCCACGCCTTCATGAACGCCCGTAGGCAGTCCATGCGACAAGGGAAGGGATTTCTCGGTGACCGATCAGGAAAAGCTGAGCGCCACACTGACCATCGACGCGCCTGCCGCGAACATCTTCGCTGTGCTCGCGGATCCGACAACCCACTCCTCCATCGACGGCACCGGCTGGGTCCAGGAAGCCCTCGACCGCGCGCCGCTGACCGCGGCCGGGCAGGTCTTCCGCATGGCCATGCACCACGCCCGGCACCCGGACGGCGACTACCGGACCGTCAACCAGGTCCAGGTGTTCGACCCGCCGCGCGCCATCGCCTGGCTGCCGGGGCAGGAGAAGGGCGACGGCGACCTCGAACTCGGCGGCTGGAGCTGGCGCTACGACCTCGTGCCCCTCGACGACTCCCGCACCGAGGTCACCCTCACCTACGACTGGTCGGCGGTGCCCGACTTCATCCGCGCGCGCGGCATCCCGTTCCCGCCCTTCGGCCCGGACCACCTCGTCGACTCACTGCGCCACCTCGCCGAGCTCGTGGCATGATCGCCCACCGCACCGAGTCCGCGCCGTGGAGGTCCAGCCGGTGGAGACCTTCCCGCTGACCCCGCTCGACCACGACCCCGACACCGAGGTGGTCATGGCCCAGCCCACGCTCCAGGGGACGCTGCTGACCGTGACCCGCGAGGGTGACCGCCTCGTCCTGCGCGACGATGACCGCCGCGTGGAGCTGACGGGCAGGCTGGCCACCGCGCGGGAGTGCGACCGGATCGGCGACTCGTACCTGCTGCTCGTCGACGAGGAGCGCGGCCGCAACGCCTGCGTTGTCGACGCGAACGGCGCGGTCGAGTCGGAGTTCTCGCTGGGGAGTCACTGCGGGGCGCTCGCCGTGGACGCCGACCGGCGCGTCTGGGGCGGCTACCTCGGCTGGGCCATCCCCTGGGAGCACCCCGCGGGGGCCGACGCGACCGGGCGCACGGGAGTGGAGTACTGGCACCCCGGCGTGGTCCGCTGGGACGAGCACGGCGAGTTCCACTGGGTCGCCGCCGTCGACTCCGGGGTGCCGGTCGGTGCCTGCTACGCCCTCGACACCGGCCCGCACGGCGTCATCGCGGTCACCGACGCTGATGAGCCGGTGCTGCTGCTCGACGCCCGGGGCCGCCGCTGCGGGTTCGGCAGCGGTCTGGTCGGCCCGAGTGCCGTGGCCTACGACGGGCGCACCGCCACCTGCGTCGGCCGGTACAAACCTGTCCCCAGGGGCGAGAAGCGGCGCGGGCACGACGTCGTGACCCGCCTCGACATGGTGACCGGTGACCTGGTGGAGGTCGGTGCCCTGGTCATGCCGGACGGCGGTCCCGTCCCGGAACTCCGCCGCGACTACGGGCGCGGCACCACGGTCACGGTGGTCCTCGGGAGACCGCGTCGGGCCTAGGTCGTGGAGTTCCCGGGTCGTGGGGGCCCGGAGCGCGGTGTGGCACCCGCCTGAGCTGCGCGCGCTCACCTAGGCTGGCCGCATGGAGCGGTTCCGCGTGGAGCTGACCGGCTATTGCTACCGCATGCTGGCCGACGGTCACGAGGCCGAGGACGCCGTTCAGGAGACCTTCGTCAAGGCCACCAGGGCCGGGTACGACGAGAGCCGGGGCGCGCTCAAGTCCTGGCTGTACGCGATCGCGACGAACGTGTGCCTCGACATGCTGCGCGGCGCGCGGCGGCGGGCGCTCGCGGTGGACCTGGGGCCCGCCGCCGAGCCGGGGGCGGGTCTCGGGGCGCCGCTGCCGCCGGGGGCGTGGGTGCGGCCGATGCCGGACCACAAGGTCCTCGACCCGGCCGACCAGGTGGTGTCCGCGCAGTCGGTGCGGTTGGCGTTCCTCGCCGCGTTGCAACACCTCCCGCCGAAGCAGCGGGTCGTGCTGATCCTGCGGGACGTGTTGTGTTGGCAGGCAGCGGAAGTCGCAACGTTGCTGGGCACGACGACGGCCTCGGTCACCAGCGCGCTCCAGCGGGCCCGCGCCGTCGCCCCGTTCGCACCGTCCGAAGTGGAGGTCGACCAGCGGCTGCTCGACCGCTACTGCAAGGCTTTCCAGGAACACGACATCGAGACCCTGGTCGCGCTCCTGCACGAGGACGCCACCACGAGCATGCCGCCGTTCCCCTGGTGGCTGCGCGGCAAGGCGCACATCCGCGCCACCCTGGAGCACGCCACCGGTACGCCGTGCATCCACGCGACCCTGGTGCCGCTCAAAGCCAACGGCGGCCCGGCTTTCGCACACTACGACCCAGACGGCAACGCCTTCGCCATCGTCACCCTGGACACGCGACAAGACAAGATCGTCGCAACGGTGACCCACCTCGACCCGGCGTTGTTCCCGTTGTTCGACCAACCGATGAGTTTGCGCGCCCCGGTTCGTACCAGTGGGTGACGAGAGGAGATCTCATGGAACCCATCCTGGAACCCGCCCTGGAGACCCGCCCCGAGCAGCCGTACGTCTCGATCGCCATCGAGGCCCCGCTGAGCGAGTGGGGCAAGGTCAACGCCCTGGTGCCGGAGGTGTTCGACTGGCTCGCACGGCGTGGGGTGCCCCCTGTTGGCGCATTGTTCTACCGCTACCACTCGGTCGCCGATGACGTGTTGAGCGTCGAGGTCGGTGTCCCCGTAGCCACCCCGCAGGAGGGTGACGGAAGGGTGCGGGCAGGCAGCAAACCCGCAGGTACGTACGCCGTGCTCGTGCACGAGGGTCACCCGGACCGGATCCGCGACACCTTCGCCAAGCTCGACGACTGGGCCCACCGCGAGGGGGTCGAGTGGGACCTGGTCGACGGCGTCTGGGCAGGCCGTTTCGAGTCGTATCTCACGGACCCGGCGGAAGAGCCCGACCTGGGGAAATGGCGCACCGAGGTGGCCTACCGGGTGGTCGGCTGAGGCCGGGGCCTAACATTCGCGGGTCATCGGCGACACCAAGTGGTACGACCGATCCTCCGGCGAAGGCAGGCTTGTTGAACACATACGAAGCCGACACCGACGACCTGGCGGACTCGACGGGCGTGTGTCTGTGCCCCGCGTACTCCCGGGTCCCGGGCAAGCGCGAGCTGCACGACGTGGGCGCCCCCGGCTGCGCGTACGCGCCGAGCGAGTCGACGGAGAGCGAGAAGGAGTAACTGTCTGTGGGTGGAGGGGCGGGTGCCGGTCACGGTGCCCGCCCCGTTTGTCGTGGTGAGGATGCATGATGGGCGCATGTGCAGAAGCATCAAGACGCTGAGGCCCCCGTTCGTCGACGACGCGACGGAAACGGACGTGCACGCGGCGGCGTTGCAGTACGTAAGGAAGATCTCGGGTTTTCGGGCCCCGGCCGCGCACAACCAGGAGGCGTTCGACGCCGCGGTGGAAGCGGTCGCGGCGGCCACGGCGGAGTTGTTGGAGAAACTGGTGGTTCGAGGCCGCTAGCTGTTGCACGTCGTGCAAGGGCGGGGAAAACCGCCTACCTTCGGTTGATCTGTCAGTGTGGACAGTGAGAATCGCACGGTGATGCCGATAGCGTGCGGGCATGACTGCATTGAAGGCCACCGTCCGCCGTCGCGAACTGGGCGAGGAATTGCGCGACGTGCGTGAGCGGGTGGGCATCTCGCTGAACGACCTGGCGCACCACCTGGGTTGGCACCCCTCCAAGCTGTCGCGGATCGAGAACGGGAAGCTGCCCTGTTCCGAGGTGGAGGCGGCGATCGTCCTGGCCTTCTGCGGCATCACCGGCAAGCAGTTGGACGAGATCGTCGGCCTCTGTGCCGGAGACGCGGATGGCACCTGGCTCCGCGAGAACGGTGGCCTTCCCGACCAGCTGCGAACCCTGACTCTCCACGAGACGCTGGCGACCTCGATCCAGGAGGTCGAACTGAACCGCATCCCCGGGCTGCTGCAGACCGAGGACTACGCGACAGAAGTCATCCGGGGAACGGGCTTGATTCCCGAGTGCGGGATCGCCCCCAGGGTCGAGGCGCGCAGGACCCGGCAGTCCATCCTCTGGCGGCCATCGCCGCCGAACCTAACCTGCTTCATCCATGAACAGGCAGTTCGCCTGCCGGTCGGCAGCCACAAGATCATGCATGAGCAGGTGCTGCACCTGCTCTTCCTGAGTTCGCAGCCTCAATGTGTCATCCGCTTGATCCCAAGCAGCATCGGCTCCCATCCGGCGATCAGCGGTCCTTTCCGGATCATGAGCTACCAGGACCAAGGGCCGATGGTCTATGTGGAGACCGAGAACCGCAGCCTCTTTCTTGAGAACAGTGTCGACATCGCCACCTACCGGTTGATCCTCGGCAAGCTCGCGGACGTGGCCCTGAGTGCGCAAGAATCACGGTCAGTGCTCGCGCAGTATGCGAGCGACTACGACCGAGCAGGAGCGCACCACCATGATGATCAGGACGGGCTGGCGTAAGAGCAGCTTCAGCGGCAACAACGGCAATTGCGTAGAGGTTGAGTGGCGCAAGAGTTCGTTCAGCGGCGACAACGGCAACTGTGTCGAGGTCTCCTACGCCGACTCCATCGCCGTCCGCGACTCCAAGCAGCCCGCCGCGGGCATCCTCACCTTCACCCCCGCCGCCTGGGCAACCTTCCTCACCACCCCGGCCCCCTAGACCACACCAGCCGGCCCACGTCCTCCGACGCTGGGCCGGCTTCGCTCCCACCCACGTCCTCCGACGCTGGGCCGGCTTCGCTCCCACCCACGTCCTCCGACGCTGGGCCGGCTTCGCCCCCACCCACGTCCTCCGACGCTGCTCAGCTCCGTGTCCCCTGGCCCGCGCCACCCCGCGGCGCGGTTTTCTCATGATCGCGACTTGTCCACATCTCCCACGCCCATCCACAGCATTTCGCCCACCCCTCCCCGCATCCCCGACGCCGATAGACTGGAGCAGGGCTGTCCCCCCAGAGGAAGGGCGGGGGCTGTGCTTTGGGGCGGTGGGGACTGGAAATGAAGATCACCTGGTGGGTGGTCGCCCGGGTGGGGGTTAGAGCAGCCAGCCCGCGAACAGGGCGGGGGTTGCCGCCAAGGCGCTGAACCGCACGAACCGGCCGAGCAGACCCACGCCCAGGAACGTCACCAGCCGCATCCGCACCAACCCGGCCAGCACCACCATCGCCATGAACGGCGGCATCCCGAGCACCGAACTGGTCCCGTAGGTCCCCAGCATCCACCCCGGGTGCCGCTCGCACTTCTCCCGCACCACCGCCACCGCGTCCCGCACCCGCTTCGTGCGCCGCCGCCATTGCTCGCGGCGGGGGGTCATCGGGCGCTCCTTCTCGTGCTTCCGGTGCATGAACACGGGAAGGTGGATCGAGCCCTTCGCGGCCAAGTAGAACAACATCTTCCCCAGCACCTGCGCCACGGCGACCACCGCGCCCAGCGCCAACCAGTGCACCTGCGGCTCCTGCGCCGCCAACCCCAGCACGAACAGCTCGACGCTCACCAACGGCACCAGCGCCGAACTGAACGCGACGACGAACGTCACGCAGAGCCAGCCCAGCACCGCTGGTACCTCCAAGGGTGTACAGACACCGTCAAGTCCTGAATTCCGCTAACCGACGGTACCTGACAACCCCACCCGGGCGATCACTTTCGCCTGACCCGCACCCGGCCCGCTACCGGCCGCACACCAAACCCGGTTACCTTGTTGCGCTCTACAACCATTGTGTGGCCTGGACGAGCGCGGCGGCGTGATCAGCGCGAACCCGATTCGCCCTGGCCGCACGAGTGGGCGCCACGGCCATTTCCCGCGCCCGTTGAGTTGCGCACAGGCTTGATCATCTTCACCGGAAAACGTCGGGGACCACCGGTAAAATTGATTCCGGGGGGCGGAGGCCGCCCGGGGTCACCGCGGCGCGGTCGCGCCGAACCTCGGGGTCGCGCCGCGCAGCACGGTCCAGGCGGGCGGGCTGTTCCGCCAACACGAGACGACCCGTCTGTTGGCCGACAGGCGGTACACCCGGTCGTCCGCCACCGCGAGTTCCGCCGCCGGGTCGCCGATTCGGGTCCACGCGTCCGGGGCGCCGTCGTAGTGGTACACCGCGCTGTCTTGCATGTTCAGTGCGAAGAGGCCCGCGCCGCCGGCGTGGATGGTCTTGGCCGGTCCGCCTATCCAGCGCCAGGATTCTTCCGCCCACTCCCAAACCATCCCGTCGCCGGACCGCCGGTAGACGCGTTCACGTCCGACCGCGTAAGAGTCGTCGGGATCCCCTGGTGGGCCAAGAACCGTCCACGCGCCGGGGGTGCCCTCGTATCGCGACAGGCGTCCTTCTTCATCCACCGAGTACAGGCCCGCGCCGCCCGCGTACAACTTCGCCGCCGGGCCGCCGATGATCGTCCACGCCGCCGTCGTCGGCGCCCACTGCCACACCATGTCCCGTTCGGGCGATAACCGGTACAGGTACACATCGCTCACGGCCAAGTCGGACGCGCGTTCCCCCACCACCACCCAGTCGCCCGGGTGCCCTCCATACCGGAGGATCCGCCCACTGGACGGTTCCGTCGCGAACACCCCCGCGCCACCGGCCAACAACGACTCTTTGGGACCCCCGACCGTCACCCAACTACCGTTGCCCTCGTCCCACCACAACACCGCGCGCCGGTCGGCGGACATCGCGAAGAGTCCCGTGGGAGCGTTTTCAACCCCCTCCGACGGCGCGGACGCGCTTACGGCCATTGCGCACGCGATCAGCGTCAACCCGACCGCTGCGACACCCCACCGCCGCGGATGCGCTTCCGGCTGCCTCTTAGGCGTTTCGCTCCGCACGGACTCGGCGCGTACCGCGGACGCTTCCGCGCGGTCGTAGAGCTGCCTTGCCTGCGACAGCGCGATCATCCGGTACATCCTGTCCGGCGTCCGATCGACCACTACGCGCTCCAGCAGGTGCCACGGCACTATCCGCGTACCCGCCCGGTATTGCGTCCACAACGCCCGCGTCGTGTCGTAGCGGCTCACCAGATCGCGCACGGGCACGTCGGCCGTCAACGCGCGCAGGTAACCGGCCAGCTCATCGATCTCCGAGGTCGCCCCGGTTCCGCCCATGCGTCGCCCCAACTCGTCCCGCGCCAGCCCTGGTCCGGTCCCGCCGGAACATCGGCAAAGTCAACGCGGACACCGAAAAGCAACATTGTCACCACTCGAGCGGAAGGGAAAGCTTCCGCACGCGCGGTCCACCGAATGTCCTAGGGCTGGACCAGTTCCAAGTCCAGTGCGCCGGTCAACCTGACCTCTCGCAACGGTGCGCCGCCCGCGTCCAGGGTCCGCACGACACCGTCCGGCTCCCACCCGGCGCGGCGGAAGAAACCGGTGAGCGAAACGTTGCGCTCGGGCACCCAGCAGATGCCACGCGTCAACCCGGCTTCGCGCAACGTGCGGCCCGTGGCGGCCAAGAGGCGTCCACCGTGGCCGCGGCGGCCCCAGCGGGGCTCGACGAGCAACGTACCGATGAGCGCGACCGTCGCCGCGTCCTCGACCGGGGTGTCGTTGGCCGCGGCGGACTCCGACTCGGGCGACGGCCCGGCGACGCAGAAGCCGACGGTCCACGCGCCCTCGGTCGCGACGAACACCGAGGCGGGGCCCTGGGCGATGACCTGGGCCCACTCCTGGGCCGCCGCGCGCTCGTCGAGGCCCGCGAGCACGTCCGGTGGCAGCAGCGCCTCGAAGGCGGTCTGCCAGGTCAGAACCTGGAGGCGGGCGATCTCGGGGACATCGTCCGGGCGGGCGGGGCGCACCGCGGCGTCGGCCATGGCGGCAACCTAGCAAATAACCGCTTACATCCTGACGGTGGTTCGTGGCACGGTGCGGGCATGTCCAAGACTTGGCTTCCGTGGGCGGCGCTGGGCGTCGTGTACACGGTGTGGGGGTCTACGTACCTGGCCGTGCGGTTCACGGTGGAGACGATGCCGCCGATGCTGTCGAGCGGGTCCCGGTTCCTGGTGGCGGGGGTGGTGCTCACCGCGGGTGTGCTCGTCTTCGCCGGGCGGAGCGCGCTGCGGATGACCTGGGCGCAGTTCGGCACGTCGGCGCTGGCGGGGCTGCTGCTGCCCGCGTGGGGCAATGGACTGGTGGTGATCGCGGAGCGGCACGTCGCCTCGGGCCTCGCCGCGCTGCTGGTGGCCTGTATGCCGATTTACGTTGTCGTACTGCGGTTCGTGCTGGGGGAGAAGCCGCCACGGGTGACCATTCTGGGGGTGGCGCTCGGTATCGGTGGATTGGCTGTCCTGTTGCTGGGTGGGCCTGTCGAGGGCGCGCACGGGTCGGCTTGGTACGGGCCGTGGCTGGTCGTAGTGGCCGCTTTGGGGTGGGCGGTGGGATCGGTGGCGAGTACGCGGTTGCCGGTACCCGCGAACCCCTTCGCGATGACGGCTGTCGAGATGCTGGTCGGCGGATCGGCCCTACTCACGACCGGGTTCCTCACCGGAGAGCGGGCGCGGCTTTCCGACTACAGCGCCACGTCCTGGGGCGGGTGGCTCTACCTGGTGACATTCGGTTCTTTGCTCGCGTTCAGCTCTTACGTCTACATCCTCGGGAAGCTGCCCGTGTCCACGGCGGCCACCTACGCGTACGTGAACCCGGTTATCGCGGTCCTGCTCGGCGTGGTGTTCGCCAACGAGGTGTTCGGGGCGTGGCAGTGGGCCGGTGGCGCGATCGTCCTGGCGGCCGTCGTGCTGGTGGTCAGGGCCGAGCGGTCGTCAGTGTCGGTGGGGTCTGGGACGATCGCTGAGCCCGTTCCCAGCAGGTAGGACTCACTCGTGGAAACACTCACCCCGGCCGCCGCCCGGCGGACCGCCCTGGCCGCCCAGGGCTTCGCCACCTCCCGACCGTCGGGGGTCGTCGACCGACGCCACCTCCGGCAGGTGCTGTCGCGGGTGCAGCTGCTGCAACTCGACTCGGTGAACGTGGCGGTCCGTGCGCACTACATGCCCTTATTCGCCCGACTGGGGTCCTACGACCAGGCGTTGGTCGACGACGCGGCCTGGTCGCACTCGGCGCGCCGCCCCCGGTTGCTGGCCGAGTTCTGGGCGCACGAGGCGAGCCTGGTGCCGGTCGAGGACTGGCCGCTGTTCCGCTGGCGGATGGCCCGGTACGAGACGCGGTGGGCGCGGCACATCGAGCGGATCTCCGCCGGGGCGCCGGGGCTGGTCGACGACGTCCTGGCCGCGGTCAAGGAACTGGGCCCGATCGGCGCGGGGGCGCTGGAGACCGCCTTGGGCGGTGCCCAGCCGAAGGCCAAGGGCGGGTGGTGGAACCGGTCGGACGTGAAGCACGTGTGCGAGTGGCTCTTCGGCACCGGCCGGTTGACCACGGGTACGCGCAAGGGCTTCCAGCGGCTCTACGACCTGCCGGAACGGGTCATCCCGGCGTCGGTCTACGCGGCCCCGCCGGTCGATGACGACGAGGCCGCCCGCCAACTCACCCTCCGCGCCGCGACCGCGCACGGCGTGGCCACGGAGAAGGACCTGCGCGACTACTACCGGCTCGAACCGGCCCGTTCGCAGCGGGCTGTCGCCGAGCTCGTCGAGGCCGGTTCGCTGGAACCGGTGATCGTCCCCGGCTGGCGTCACCAGGCCTACCGGCACGTGGACGCCCGCACCCCGCGCACCGTCCGAGGCCGCGCGTTGCTGTGCCCGTTCGACCCCCTCATCTGGGAACGAGACCGAACCGAACGCCTCTTCGACTTCCACTACCGAATCGAAATCTACGTCCCCGAACCCAAACGCGTGTACGGCTACTACGTCTTCCCGTTCCTGCTGGACGGCGAACTCGTCGCCCGCGTCGACCTCAAGGCGGACCGCGCAACCAGCACCCTGCGCGCCCAGGGCACCTTTCTCGAACCAGGCAAGGACGCGGGCCGGGTGGCCCACGAACTAGCCGAAGAACTCCACACCATGGCCGACTGGCTACAGCTGGAGAACATCGCCGCCCACCCCAACGGCAACCTCTCCGCCAACCTCGCCACCGCCCTCTAACGCCCCACCTCCACGCTTTTTCAAGATCGCCAACCGCCCCCGACACAGGGCCCCGCCCATCCGGGGGCAGGCCCCGCCTTGAGCCTATTGCGGCTGGTCAGAGAGGCGAAAGAGGCTTACGGGAGCTGTGGACGGCTCAGCGCCATGTGGATAACCCGGGCGGAGGGCGATTTTCGGTGGCGGGGCGGCCCGGCGAGAGACGGCGACGGGCAGTGGCGCGGCGGAAGGTAGGACCGGAAAGGCCGCGCTGTCCGAGGTCCGACCGCGGCAGCTTGGTGCGCGGCGACCGAGGAGCGCGCCGAGGAGCGCGGCGCAACCGGTCAGTGCGGTCCGCTTGGTGGTGCGCCACCCCTCTAGCGGCGGCGGCGCAGGGCGGGGTCGAGGAGGGACGGCGGGGTGTCGTGCTTCTCTTCCGGCGCGAGGTCCGTCCCCGGCGGCACGATCGCGTCGATCGCGTCGAGGACATCCGGCGTCAGCACCGTGTCCGCCGCCGCCAGGTGGGAGCGCAGGTGGTCCAGGGTCCGGGGGCCGATGATCGCGCTGGTCACCGCCGGGTGGGCGGTCACGAAACCGAGCGCCAGCTGGATCAGCGTCAGCCCCGCCTCCGCCGCCACCGGAACCAGCCGCTCGACCGCGGCCAGGCGGGCGCGGTTGTTGGGCTTCTCCAGGTCGAAGCGGGCGGGCATGAAGCTCGACCGGTTGGTGGTGATCTCCCGCCCCGCGCGCACCGCGCCGGTGAGCCAGCCCGACGCCAGGGGGCTCCAGATCAGCGTCCCCATCCCGTAGGACTCGGTCACCGGCAGCACGTGCGCCTCGACCGCCCGTTGCAGGATCGAGTACCCGGGCTGTTCGGTCGTGTACCGACCCAGGCCGTGCTCCCGAGCCGCCCACTGGGCCTCGACGATCCGGTGCGCGGGGAAGGTCGACGAGCCGAAGTAGCGGATCTTGCCCGCGCGGCGGAGGTCGGTGAGGGTGGAGAGGGTTTCCTCGTCGCTGGTGGTGGGGTCCCAGCGGTGGGTTTGGTACAGGTCGACGTGGTCGACGCCGAGGCGGCGGAGGCTGTTGTCCAGCGCGGTGACCAGCCAGCGCCGGGAGCCGCCGCGGTGGTCGGGGTTCTCGCCGATCGGCAGGCCCGCCTTGGTGGCCAGCACGACGTCGTCCCGGCGGCCCGCGATCGCCTTGCCGACCAGTTCCTCCGACTCGCCCGCCCCGTAGGCGTCGGCGGTGTCGATGACGTTGACCCCCGCCTCGAGCGCGGCGTCGACGATGGCGGTGGCCTCGTCCTGGGTGGTGCGGCCGACACGGCCGAAGTTCATCGCGCCCAGCGCGAGCGTGCTGACGCGCACCCCCGTGCGGCCCAACGTGCGGTACTGCATGGCCCCTCCTGGCATGATGGTGAAGCGGAACGTTGCTCCGCTAACGATACGGAACACGGTTCCGTTTGTCGAGGAGGGTCGATGGGCGACAAGGCCAAGCGGGCGGACGCCCGGCGCAACGAGGAGGCGCTGTTGGCTGCCGCCGCCGCGGTCTTCGTGACCTCGGGGGTGGACGCGCCGGTGCGCGACATCGCCGCGCGGGCCGGGGTCGGCGTGGGCACGATCTACCGGCACTTCCCGACCCGGGCGGAGCTGGTCATCGCGGTCTACCGGCACCAGGTCGACGCGTGCGCCGAGGCGGGACCGACGCTGCTCGCCGACTGCGCGACCCCGCGCGAGGCGCTCACGCGGTGGATCGACCTGTTCGTCGACTTCCTGGTCACCAAACACGGCCTGCGCTCGGACAACGCCGCCCTGCACACCTACTTCATCGACCGCCTGGTCCCGGCGTGCGCGGACCTGCTCGCCGCCGCCGGCATCGCCCCGGACGTCACGGCGTACGAACTCATGCGCGGCATCGGCAACCTCTGCGTCGACGCGGCCCCCGGGTACAACCCCAGGAACCTGGTCGCACTGCTGATCGCGGGTCTGCCGGAAACCGAGCCGGAAACCGAGCCGGAAACCGAAAGCGGTCCGCGACCGGGGTCGCGGACCGCTGCCGGCTAGTCCCTGCCGCGCACGATCGTCGGCTCGTACTCCTCGTCGTCCTCCGGCGTCGTCGGGGGCCAGGACGGGGCTCGGCCGCCGATCAGGTCGGGGTTGACGCGGGGCCGGGGGATCAGTCGCTCGAGTGTTTCGGTGTTGTCCATCGTCGCCTTCTCGTCCATCTCGGGCGCGGGCCTCGCCGGATCCGCGCCCGGTCGGCTAGTCGCCCGCCCTCGGTGGCGGGGTCGTGTCGGCGCGGGTCAGCAGGAATTCCGGGCAGTAGTGCCACCCGCTGCCGTCGGGGAGGGGGATCTGCACGATCAGGCGTCCCCACTTGCGCAGCTCGGCCATGTGGCCGATCGCCGCGTCCACCATGGTTTTGCGGGGCGCCGGGTCGTCGGTGCGCCACGCGAACTCCAGTTGGCTGAGCATGTCGCTGTACGAGTCGTTGAACGCGTCCAGCAACGCCGAGACCGGTCGGCCCGTCGGGTCGTTCACCGGGTCGTTCGTCCAGCCGCCCGCGGGTACCTCCGCGGCGGCGTACACCGTCGGCAGCACGATCTGGTCGCCGGTGTAGGACCAGGTCCCGTCGTTGTCCTTGGACAGCGCGCGGCCGTGGTAGAGCTGGCGGAACGAGTAGTAGTGCGCCAGCCCGCCCTCCAGCGACCCCGGGCTCGCGGAGGTGCCCTCACCCTGTTCGGTGATCAGCTCCAGCGCCGCCTGGACCGCCGCCAGGTCGGGCAGCACGGTGATCCGGCTGCCCCGCTTGGCCAGCGGGTGCTCGATCTGCCGCGCGGTCGTCAGCGCGGGCTTCACCACGTCGAACGCCCGGCCGATCTTGCGGTAGAACGCGCCGATCGAGGTGTACGACTCGTCCAGCGAGGCCAGCGGCTCCTCCGGCTCCTCGATCGCGCTGTACATGTCCAGCGCGGCCCTGGTCAGCCCGGACAGCCGCACCTCCAGCTCCGGCCGCACCCCGCCGGGCAGCGCGCCCGGGTACTGGGGGAGCGCGGCCGGGTCGGTCAGCCGGGGCGTGCCGCCGACCGCCGACAGCATGTTGCCGACCAGCCCGAAGTGCGCCATCTCGTCGAAGATGACCTCGAGGATGGTGCCGTGCACCAGCGCCGCGCGCGGCGGGTCCATGATCGACCACAGGCCGCAGGAGTAGGGCGGGATCGTCGCCAGTTCCAGGACCATCGCGTGCTGGAGCGCCTTGCGCAGCCACGCGACGTCGACGTCGGCGTCGGCGACGCCCATCAGCTCGACGATCGGCGCACCCGTACTGACGGTCGTGGTCATGGGACCTCCGCTGGAGTCTCCGCTGGTACCACCCAGCGTCGCAGGGACCCCGCCGGGCAGCCACGTCGGCGGCCCGATTCACGCGAACCGGTGACAATCCACAGCGGACCGACCGCGTCCACGTGGCGGACCGGTGCGCTGGTGGTGGTCAGTATGGTGTGTCCATGGTGGACCGATTCGACGTGGACGCGGACGAGGGCAAGCGGGTCAGCAGGCGCACCCTGGTCCTCGGCGGGCTGACCCTCGCGGGGGTGCTCGCGGCCTGTGGCGACTCCTCGGACGCGGCGCCCGACGCGGCGGTGCCGTCGGTCGCGGCGGGCACGGACCCGGTGACCCTGCTGGCCGGCGCCGGGACGTGCGGCCTGTCGCCGACCACGACCCAGGGGCCCTACTACTTCGACCCGGACAAGCTGCGCGGCGACGTCCGGGAGGACCGGCCCGGCACGCGGCTCGACCTGGCGTTGAAGGTGGTCGACAGCGAGAGCTGCGGCCCGCTCAAGGACCTCGTCGTCGAGATCTGGCACTGCGACGCGAAGGGCCGCTACTCCGGCGCGGAGAAGCTGTCCGCCAGCGGTTTCGGCTCCATGGGCGGCTCGATGCCCAGCGGCATGCCCATGCCGACCGGGATGATGATGCCCGGGTCGTCGGGGGACATGGCGGACCTGACCCCGCAGGACGACACCCGCTACCTGCGCGGCGCCCAGGTCTCCGACGCGCAGGGCGTCGTCCGGTTCACCACCGTCTGGCCGGGCTGGTACACCGGCCGCACGGTGCACATCCACGTCATGGTGCACGTGAACAACACCAAGGCGCTCGTCACGCAGTTGATGTTCGACGAGAAGCTCAACAACAAGGTCTTCGCCGTCGCGCCGTACGCCTCCCACCTCGGCCGCGACACCACCAACGCCAAGGACACGATCTTCAAGAACGACATGCTCATGGGCGTCAAAGCCGCGGGCACCGGCTACATCGCGGCGAAGACCCTAGGCGTCGATGTGGACAAGAACGGCCGGTGACATCTCCTCCCGCCACCCACCCCCACATCCCCATCCGGCATCGTCCCCCGGTTGGCGGCCGGACGTCACCTTGGCGCTGTGACCGCGTGCGAGCGGGGCTAGCGCAGCTAGGTCCAGATGGATGGTGGACAGAGGCGGAAGCGGGCCACGGCAATCGTCCAGCCGTATCCCGCCCCCACCTCTTCCTCGACGGCCTGCCGCTCCCCTTCGACAGGCCCGTCTACCCCACTTGGCCGTTCGGCCCGGCCAACCCCCGGCTCGACCTCACCCCCGACGACTGCGCGATCGTCGCCGAGTGGCTGCGTCGCTGACCGCGACATCACCGACCTCCGAACGAAACGGGTGCGCCGGTGCCGCACGGCACCGGCGCCCGTCGATCCCCACCGACGCCGCTAACTCGCGCTGCTCGCCGCCGTGATCAGCGCCGAACCCAGACCCGTCCGGCCCTTGATCACCAGGCCCGGTTCCCCCTCCGGCTTCGCCCCGGTGATCGGCAGCTCGCTGCGGGCCTCCCCGGCCCCCGACGACACGTCGATCTCGGCGGGCGAACCCGGCCGGATCCCGATGCGCAGCGCGCCCGAGCCCGTGGTCAGGTCCAGCTTGCCGGTGACCGCGTCGGCCACGGTGATGTCACCGGTGCCGGAGCGGACCGACACGTCCGCGGCGACCGCGCCCAGCCAGACGTCGCCGCCGCCGGTCACGACCTTCGTCGGTCCCCCGATCGACGACAGCTCCACCTCGCCCCGGCCCGTGCGCGCCTGGATGCCCGCAGCGGCCGTCCCGATGCGCACCGCGCCGGTGCCGCTGGTGGCGCTGACCGCACCCGTGGTCTCCCCGATGTCGACCGTGCCCGCCCCCGTGGTCACGTCAACGCGGTCAGCGACACCGGACACCCGCACCGATCCCGCGCCACTACGGGCCGAAACCGACGAACCGGCCGGTGCGCGCACGCTTACCGCGAGCGGGATGTTGCGCAGCTGCGGCTCCTTCGGCGCTCGGACAACGAGCCTGCCCCCGGTGAACTCCACCCGCGTCCGGCGTACCGCTTCCGCCGCCGCGTCCAGTTCGGACCCCTCGCCGAACTGGGTGGTGAACCACGACACCAGGTTGGTCAGCCCGTCGGTCCACGGGTTGGCCGCCTCCGGCGCGTGCCGGATCTCGACGTCGACGCCCTCCTCGTCGGTCAGCCGCACGTCGACGAGCCCGGAGCCCGTGCCGACCGTGATCTCCACCGGGTCGTCGCCCGTGGTGAACTGCTCCATCCGCGTCTCGGTCATCCCTCGTACCACCCCTGCACCCGGGACGAGGTGTTCTTGTCCTCGTCGGCCTTCGCGTTCTTGTAGTCGTGGCGGTGCCCCCAGTTCTTGCCGCTCAGCGCGCCCTGGAGCGTCTGCTGCACGAACGTGTTCAGCGACACCCCCTGCGCCTGCGCCGCGCGCTCGGCCTTGCCCTTGAGCTCCTCGAACAGTCGCAGCGTCATGCGGCTCATGTCACCGCCCGCGCCTTCCGCGGGTGGTGTCGTCGGTGGTGTCGCCTCGCCCACCTTCGGGCCGGTGTTCGTACCCGTGACCACTACGCGCACATCGCGGCCGTCTAGGCGCACCTCGACCACGTGGTCCGGTAGGTGCGCCGTGACCTCGGCGGCCAGGTCGGCCAGCGCGTTCATGATGGCCAGCCGCGCCGCGGGTTCGATGGCCGCCGACAGCACGGCCGCCGCGCGGCGGGTGGACTCGTCGCCCGCGGACGCCGTGGTGGTCAGGTCGTCGCGGAGCGTGGAGAGGTAGCTGCTCAGATCCATGACACCACTATGGCGTCATCGCTGACGTCATGCAAGGGGGACCGTGGTGTCAGTTGATGTCACGCCGGGATTGGGCCGAATGGCGACTACTGTGGCGCCCGGACAAGGGTGCCGAGCCAAAGGACGTGCAGTGACCGAAACGGTGTCGCCGAAGGTGCAGCTAATCGCGAAGACGGAGTTCCTGACGCCGTCCGACGTGCCGTGGACCACCGACGCCGACGGCGGTGAGGCGCTGGCCGAGTTCGCGGGCCGCGCGTGCTACCAGTCGTGGCGCAAGCCGAACCCGGCCACCGCGACCAACGCGGGCTACATCCGCCACATCATCGAGGTCGGCCACCTGTCGGTCCTCGAGCACGGCAGCGTGTCGTTCTACATCAGCGGCGTCTCCCGCTCCCTGACCCACGAGCTGATCCGGCACCGGCACTTCTCCTACTCGCAGCTGTCCCAGCGCTACGTGCCCGAGAAGTCGGCCGCCATGGTCGAGCCCGACGTCATCGCCGACGACCCCGAGCTGCACGCCAAGTTCATCGCCGCCGCCGAGGCCGCCCAGGACGCCTACAACGAGCTGCTCGCCGGTCTGGAGCAGAAGTTCGCCGACGTGCCCAGCGCGACCCTGCGCAAGAAGCAGGCCCGCCAGGCGGCCCGCGCGATCCTGCCCAACGCCACCGAGACCCGCATCGTGGTGACCGGCAACTACCGCGCCTGGCGGCACTTCATCGCCATGCGCGCCACCGAGCACGCCGACGTCGAGATCCGCGCACTGGCCATCGAGTGCCTGCGGCAGCTGCAGAAGGCCGCCGCGAACGTCTTCGCCGACTTCACCATCTCGGCGCTGGCCGACGGCACCGAGGTCGCCTCCAGCCCGCTCGTCGCCGAGGGCTGAGCCGTGCGGCGGCTGGTCATCGACGTGATCGACGGCGGCTACGCGGTGACCCGGTTCGACCCGGGCACCGCGGTCTCGCCCGACCTGCTCGCGGCACCCGGCCTGGTGTCGGTCACCCGGACCCTGGCGGAGCTGTCCATCGTCACCCCGGCCGAGCACACCCCGGAGGGCGGCCGGACCGAACTGGGCTGGCGGTTGCTCACCGTGCGCGGCCCGCTGGAGTTCACCCTCACGGGGATCATGGCGTCGATTGCCTCGTCACTGGCCGCCGCCGGGGTGCCGCTGTTCGCGCTGTCCACCTTCGACACCGACCACGTCCTGGTGCACGACTCCGACCTGGACCGAGCGGTCGCCGCCCTCCGCGAAGCAGGCCACGACGTGGTGAGCGGCGTTTCCGACTCAACTTGACCCGTTTGGGGGTCGGGAGTCTCGTGGACCATTAGGATTCCGCGCGGCTGAGGAGGTTTGCGGTGTCGCAGGAACAGGGACCGACCGTCGCGCACGGACCCCGGGTCGTCGCGGGGCGCTACGCGATCCTCAACGAGCTGGGCCGCGGCGGGATGGGCGTGGTGTGGCTCGCCGAGGACCGGATGATCGGTCGGCACGTGGCGATCAAGGAGCTGCACTTGCCCGACGGTGTCCCGCACAGCGAGCGGGCCATCTTCGAGGAGCGGGTGCTGCGCGAGGCGCGCACCGCCGGGCGGCTCAACGACCCGGCCGTGGTCACGGTGTACGACGTGGTCCAGGAGACCGGGGCCACCTACATCGTCATGGAGCTGATCCAGGCGCCGACGCTGTCGGACGTGATCCGCGAGCGGGGTCCGCTGCCCGCCGACCTGGTGGCCAAGGTCGCCGAGCAGCTGCTGTCCGCGCTCGACGCGGCGCACCAGGCCGGGGTCGTGCACCGCGACGTCAAGCCGAGCAACATCATGCTGGCGGCCAACGGGCGGGTGAAGCTCACCGACTTCGGGATCGCTCAGTCGCTCGACGACCCCCGCCTGACCGCCAGCGGCATGCTCATCGGCTCACCGACCTACCTGGCGCCGGAGCGGCTGCGCGGCGAAGAGGCCGGTGCGAGCTCCGACCTGTGGGCGCTGGGCGCGGTGCTCTTCTATGCCATCGAGGGCTATTCGCCCTACGAGCGCACTACGACCGCCGCGACGATGCACGCGATCCTGAGCGAGGTGCCCTACCTGACCCGCGCGCAGGGTGCGTTGGCGTCGGTCATCTCCGGTCTGATGGTCGGTACGCCCGCTGCTCGTCTCACTTCCGCACAGGTGCGCGGCATGCTCTCCCACGTGCCGACAGGCCCACCTACGGGTCCGACAGCCCTGAACGCGGGAACGGCCTACTACCCGCACCAGCACCCCACCACCGCGGTGCCCGCCCCGCCTAAGACGAAGACCAACTTCAAGGTGCTCGCCATCGGCGTCGTAGTGGCGTTGGTGCTGGGTGTGGTCGGTGGGGTCTTCCTGAACAAGGCGATGAACACACCCGACCCGGTCGAGCCGATCCTCGCGCTCACCTACGGCGAGAACGGCGACCTACCCGCGTACGAGATCTCGGACGGCAACTGCGGCGACGCCCGATTGCAGAAGGGGTCGTCGTACTCGTCGTACACCGACTGCGCCAAGCCGTTCCAAGTGCAGACCTTCGGCTACCTCGACTTCCCTTCCGGCGCCACCAAACGGGCCTACAACGCCGCCCAGATCCGCGCGATCGGCGAGAGCTACTGCGGGTGGCTGTTCACCACCGACCGGGTCAACCGCGACACCAAGGGCATCCTCCGGTACGCGGTCGTCTACCCGTCGAAGGACTCCTGGGACGCCTCGCCGTCCGACGGTCGCGAGAACACCCTGGTCTGCGCCCTCTACAACAAGGACTTCAGTTCCTTCACCGGCAGTCAGGTCAAGGCCGACTCGTGAGGTGGACTCACCCGACCGGTGGGTAGGGTCGGGTCCATGGGTGTCGTCGGGGATGAACGCGCGCGGTTGTCGGAGCTGTTCCTGGAGGTCGGCCCGGACGCGCCGACCCTGTGCGACGGGTGGACCGCGCGGGACCTCGCCGCGCACCTGGTCGTCCGGGAACGGCGGCTGGACGCGGCGGCGGGCATCGTCATCAAGCCGCTCGCAGGTCACACCGAGCGGGTGCAGCGCTCTTACGCCGCCAAACCGTGGCCGGAACTGGTCGACCTGGTGCGCACCGGTCCGCCGGTGTACTCGCCGCTGCGACTGGTGGACGACCTGGTCAACACCGCCGAGTTCTTCATCCACCACGAAGACGTGCGGCGCGCGGCACCGGAGTGGGAACCACGGCCCGCGGACGCACAACGCGACAGTTCCTTGTGGACGAACCTCACGCGCGTGGCGAAGCTGCACTACCGCAAGAGCCCGGTAGGCGTTGTCCTGCGCTCGGGTGACCGGGTACTCACCGCGCGTCCAGGGCCATCGCCGGTCACGATCACCGGCGAACCGGGGGAGTTGCTGCTCGACGCCTTCGGTCGCGCGCAGGCCAGGGTCGCGCTGGACGGGCCGCCCGACTCGGTGGAGATCGTCCGGAATCTGGCGCGCGGACTGTGAGACGGCACCGCGGACTGTCCACATGCCCGGAAGTTGTCCACAACCTGGCAGTGGTAGGCGTCACGCAGGTGGCCAGCGGGTAGCGTCAACCCCATGACCGCATGCCCCACCGCCGCCCCGGGCCGCCCGTTCGGCCGGGTGCTCACCGCCATGGTGAGCCCCTTCACAGCCGACGGCACGGTCGACCTCGACCGCGCCCAGGCCCTCGCCGAGCACCTAGTGGAGCTGGGCAACGACGGCCTGATCGTCAACGGCACCACGGGCGAGTCGCCCACCACCACCGACCGGGAGAAGTCCGACCTGGTGCGGGCCGTGGTCGAGGCCGTCGGGCACCGCGCCACCGTGGTCGGCTCGGTCGGCACGTACGACACCGCGCACACCGTCCACCTCGCGCGCGAAGCGGAGAAGGCGGGCGCGCACGGGCTGCTCGTGGTCACCCCGTACTACTCGCGGCCGCCGCAGGCCGGGCTGCTGGCGCACTTCACCGCCGCCGCCGACGCCACGGGCCTGCCGGTCATGCTCTACGACATCCCGCCGCGCTCGGTCGTGCCCATCGAGGTCGACACGCTGCGCAGGCTCGCCGAGCACCCGCGCATCCAGGCGGTCAAGGACGCCAAGGGCGACCTGCTCGCGGGCAGCCAGGTCATCGCCAGCACCGACCTCGCGTACTACTCGGGCGACGACGCCCTGAACCTGCCGTGGCTGTCCATCGGCGGTGTCGGCTTCGTCAGCGTCATCGGGCACGTGGTCGCGGGCCGCCTGCGGTCCATGCTGGACACCTACGAGAACGGCGAGGTCACCGCCGCCCGCAACATCCACAACGGACTCCTGCCGGTGCTGCGCGCGTTCAGCCGGGTGGGTGGCGTGGTGTTCAGCAAGACCGGCATGCGCCTGCGCGGCCACGACGTGGGCGACCCGCGCCTGCCGCTGCCCCCGGCCACCGCCGAGCAGGTCGCCGCCATCGCGAGCGACCTCGCCGAGGCGGGCGTACCGTTGGCCGAGGCCCCGGCCGCGCACGTCGCCAGCGCGCGCGTCGCCCACGCCGACGCCAACGCCGCCTACGTCGCCACCACGACCCACACCAGCACCGGGACGGTGCGCCAGTGACCCGGACCCACCTCCGGCCCGCCCCGCCGCGGGCCGTGGTCCAGACCGGTGCGGTGCCGCTGCCCGTCTCGCGGACCGGTCGGGTCCGCGCGGCCGCCGGGCAGGCGCTCGGTGCTCCGGTCGGTCGAGGAGTCGTATCCGCTGTCACCGGGTTAGGGGTTCGGGCGTGAGGCACACCAACAACCCGTCGCAGCCACCGCGTTCGGGGTCGCAGCCGTCGCCGCGGTCGGGGCGGTGGCCGACGAACCCGCCGCCCGCGCTGCCCGACGGGGCGCTGCGGGTGTTCGCGCTCGGCGGGATCGGCGAGGTCGGGCGCAACATGACCGTGTTCGAGTACGCGGACCGGCTGCTGATCGTCGACTGCGGGGTGCTGTTCCCCGAGGACCAGCAGCCCGGGGTCGACCTGATCCTGCCCGACTTCCGGCCCATCGAGTCGCGGCTGCACGAGATCGACGCGCTGGTCCTCACGCACGGCCACGAGGACCACATCGGCGCCGTCCCGTTCCTGCTGCGCCTGCGCCCCGACCTGCCCGTGGTCGGCTCGCGGTTCACCCTCGCCCTGGTCGCGGCCAAGTGCCGCGAGCACCGCCTGGACCCGAAGCTGCGCGAGGTCAAGGAGGGCGACAAGGTCTCGTACGGGGAGTTCGACTGCGAGTTCTTCGCCGTCAACCACTCCATCCCCGACGCGCTCGCCGTGGCCATCCGCACGCCCGCGGGCGTCGCGCTGCACACCGGCGACATCAAGCTCGACCAGCTGCCCCTCGACGGCCGCCTCACCGACCTCGCGGGCTTCTCCCGGCTCGGCGACGAGGGCGTCGACCTGTTTTTGGTCGACTCGACCAACGCCGAGGTGCCCGGGTTCGTGATCTCCGAGCGGGAGATCGGGCCGGTGCTCGACGGGGTCATCGCGCGCGCCGACCAGCGGGTCATCGTCGCCTGCTTCGCCAGCCACGTGCACCGCGTGCAGCAGGTCCTCGACGTGGCCGTCGCGCACGGCAGGCGGGTCGCGCTGGTGGGCCGGTCGATGGTGCGCAACATGGGCATCGCCGCCGACCTGGGGCTGCTCAACGTGCCGCCCGGCCTGCTGATCAACCTCGACGAGGCGATGGGCATGCCGGAGGACGAGGTGCTGTTCGTCTCGACAGGGTCGCAGGGCGAGCCGCTGTCGGCGCTGTCGCGGATGGCGCGCGGCGAGCACCGGCAGATCGCCATCCGCCCGGGCGACACCGTGGTGCTGGCGTCGTCGCTGATCCCGGGCAACGAGAACGCGGTGTTCAACGTGGTCAACGGGCTGGTCCGGCTGGGCGCGCACGTGGTCCACCAGGGCAACGCCAAGGTCCACGTCTCCGGCCACGCGCCCGCCGGTGAGCTGCTGTTCCTCTACAACGCGGTCCGGCCGAGCAACGTCATGCCCGTGCACGGCGAGTGGCGCCACCTGCGCGCGAACGCGGCGCTGGCGGTCAAGACCGGGGTGCCCGCGGACAACGTGGTGATCGCGGAGGACGGCGTCGTCGTCGACATGGTCGACGGGCGCGCGGCGATCACCGGCCGGGTCGAGGTGGGCCACGTGTACGTCGACGGCCTGTCCGTCGGCGACGTCGGCGAGTCGACGCTGTCGGACCGGTTGGTGCTGGGCGAGGGCGGGTTCATCGCGATCACCGTCGTGGTCGACTCGGCCACCGGCCGCGCGGTGTCCCCGCCGACGATCTCCGGCCGCGGCTTCTCCGACGACCCGAAGGCCCTGGACAACGTGGTGTCGCTGGTGGAGATGGAGCTGTCGCACACCGAGTCCGAGGGCATCACCGACACCCACCGCATCGCCCAGTCCGTCCGCCGCGTCGTGGGGCGCTGGGTGGCGGACACGTACCGCAGGCGGCCGATGATCGTGCCGACGGTGATTCCCGTCTGATGGCGGGAATCGGCCGGCGGGCAACCGGTCGCCCCCACTCGGCGTAGTTCTGGGGAAGCACACCAGCACACCCGAGAGGACAACACCATGGGGGCATCTCTCACCCGACGGGCCGCGCTCGGACTGGGCGCGGCCGTCACCGCCGCCGTCACCGCGCCCGCCGCGGCTTCGGCCACCCAACCGACCTGCGCGGACGACATCCGCCGCGCCTACCGGTTCCACACCGGCCGCGCGGGCGGGGCCTGGGAGTCGGTCATCAGCCTCAACGGCCAGGACCTCGTCGCCGCCCGCGCCGACGACGTGGTCGAGGCCTACAGCGTCAACAAGGTCGCCGTGGCCACGGCCGTCCTGGACAAGGTCGACCGCGGCCTGCTCACCCTGACCCAGCGCGTCGAGGTGACCGCCGACATCGTCCTCACCACCGGGGACGGCATCATCCCCCTGGACGGGGCGTACCCGAGTTCGATCACCCTGGGGCACGTCCTGGCCCTGCTGCTCACCGTCTCCGACGACACCTGCGTCCGCCTCTGCGGCCTGGTGGTCCCGGCGCTGGAGGTGAACCAGATCCTGGTCGACAAGGGCTTCCCCAAGACCCAGGTGGATCCCGTCGCCAACCCCAACCGGTTCTTCCTGGGCAAGACGACCCCGCGCGAAACCCACGACCTGCTCCGCGCCCTCGCCGCCGGGACCCTGCTGAGCCCGGCCTCCACCGCGTACCTGCTCGGCATCCTCCGCTCCCAGGCCGCCCACACCGACGGCATCCGCCGCGACATGTCGTCGGTCGACCGCGCCCGGGTCGCCACCAAGGCGGGCTGGTTCAAGGACGGCCGCAACGAAGCGGGCATCGTCTTCGACGCCCAGAACAACCCCGCCCTCATCTACGCCCTCTTCTCCCAGGGCGCGGGCCCGGACCCCAACGACTTCGGCGGCACCCACCCGGCGATCAAGGCCCGAGCCGCCCTCGGCCCGCTTTTCCTGAACGCCGTCCCCGCAACGACTTCCCGCACCGCCTACGCCCCGACCAACGGCGGCTGACTGCTCCATTCGGTGGGTCCGACTCCACTTCGGACCTGGCTCACCCCGCCCTCCAGTAGAAGGGCGGGGTGAGCAAAGACCCCGCCCTCACCTACGAAGGCGCTCTGCGGATCCTCGGCCGCCACGAGCCCAAGGGCTTGAAGGCGGTCGACCTGGCATTGGGCGTGGGCATCATTGGCGCTGGTGTGGCGTCCTTGTTCGCTCCGGCTGCCGCGGCGGCGCTGTTCGCGTCGGTGTGGTCGTGGGTCGACCAGAAGAACGAGGCCATGGGGTTGGTTCGCGCGGCCATCGACAAGGTCTCGGGCCGGGCCAAGAACCTCAACGGCGTCGAACGTCGAGAGTTGATCCTCGCGGCTCACTCGACGCTGGTGGTCACCTCCTACTTCGAGGCCCTGCGCGAAAGCCTGGGCGAGGAGCGCTTCAAGGCGCTTGAGTTGACGGACGCGGAGATGCGCGCCCTCGCCGAACCGAGCGCGCGGGTGCTCTACCAGGCGGAGATCCCGGTGCCGTCGGCGTCGGCGGGGTTCGTCGAGAACCAGGGGAGGGTCGAGGACTGGCTTACCGCCCTCGACTTCCGGGTGCGCGAGTTCATCGACGGTCTCGCGGTGAACGAGCACACCCATCACCGGCTGTACAAGAGTGTCGTGGTGCGGGCGGGTGTGCGCTACCAGTCGCACTACCTGCGTCTGGCCGCCACGGTCCCGGAATTCCTCGCCTGGGCGTCCTTCGGCGAACACGCCGCGACCCGCTCGTCGATCCGCGATCTGCGGGCCGACTTCGAGATCGCGCTGATCGGCCAGACCGATGCCCTCGCGCGCATCGAGTCGATGCTGGCGCTGTCGGCACCCGCCGATCCTGCCGGCGATGCTCGTGCGACCGTGCATACCGGCAATCGGGCGGAACTGCGGGAGCAGATCATCCCGGAGTCCGCGGCTGCCAAGTACGGCAGCTTCGTCGTCTTCCCGACCGTGGATCGGTTGTTCGTCAACCCTCGCTACCGGTTCGCGGTGTATGGGCCCGATGCACAGCCGTCGGCCGAGAAGTGGTGGGGTGACAGGGAAGTCCAGCACGACCTCGACCTCCGGCTGGTGGCCCACCTGACCTCGGCGGAAGCCGCCCGCCGACCGCTGCTGATCCTCGGCCACCCGGGGGCGGGCAAAAGCCTGCTGACCAAGGTCCTGGCCGCTCGCTTGTCCACGCCGTCTTACACCGTGGTTCGGGTCCCGCTCCGGCACGTGGGTGGGGACCTGCCGGTCTACGACCAGATACAGCAGGCGCTCAGCCGCTCCACCCACGCCCGCGTCGAGTGGAAGGACCTCGACGCCCAGAGCCTGGACACCGTCCGCGTGGTTCTACTGGACGGCCTGGACGAGTTGGTCCACCAGACCCACACCCGGCTCAACGGCTACCTGCACGCCGTCGCCGAGTTCCAGCGCTGCGAGGCCGACCTCGGGCGCCCGGTGGCCGTGGTGGTGACCTCGCGGACGGTTGTGGCCGATCGGGTGGAGATCCCGAACAACACACCGATCATCAAGCTGGAGTCGTTCGACGAGGACCAGATCGCGGCCTGGTTGCGCGTGTGGCACGAGGCCAACGCGATGGAGATCGCTCGGGACACGGTCGGCATGGTCCCCCTCGAACTGGCCCTCGCGCACCAGGACCTGACCGGGCAGCCTTTGCTGCTGCTCATGATGGCGCTCTACGTCGCCGACCCGCTGGCACCGGGCCTCGATGGCGAACTCGCCCCGGTCGACCTGTACGAGCGCTTGCTCCGGCACTTCGCCGAACGGGAGGCGACGAAGTCACCGACAGGCTTGGCGGCACGGGAAGTCGCCAAGCGCGTGGACGACCACCTGGACCGCTTGGCGATCGTCGCGTTGGCGATGTTCAACCGGGGCAGGCAGGACATCACGGCGGAGGAGCTGCACGCGGACATCGCCGCGCTGGAGAAGACGAAGGACCTGCCCATCGACACAGGGCAGCGGGTTCTGGGGGAGTTCTTCTTCGTGCACACCTCGGAAGCGCGGTTCGGTTCGACGGAATCACCCCAGCGCCGCCATGAGTTCCTGCACGCGACTTTCAGCGAATACCTGGTCGCGAACCGGGTGGTGGAGGAACTGGTCGACGTCATGCGGGTGGCGTCGGCCGGTCGGCGGGGCATGCGCAAGCCGGATGACGATCTGCTGTTCGCCCTGCTGTCGCACGAGGTCCTCCAGTCGCGGGCGAACATCGTTGGCTTCGCCAGGGACCTGTTGGCTCGGCTGGACGAGACCGATCGGATTCTGGTGGCGGATGTTCTGGGTGCGCTGATCGCCGAGTACCGGGACCGGCACGGATCCGATGAGTACCAGGATTACCGACCGAGATCGGCAGACCAGGTCCGTGCCCTTGCGGCCTACTCGGCCAACCTGGTGCTGCTCTGCATCGCGCTTGAGCCGGATGGTGTTCGACTCGCCGCGTTGTGGCCTGACCAAGCGGACCCGCTGGTGCCCTGGCGGGCCATGCTCTCGTTGTGGCGAGCGGGCTTGGCCCCCGAGTCCTGGTTGGTGATGCTGGCCGCGCTGCACAACGAGGGCGGCGTGGTCCACGCGACTTCGGACTATCTGGTCAGCGAGGCTATCAACCACGCGGACCTCGCGGGCGACCTGCACACGCACCAACTTCTGCGGCTCGGTGGAGAGCTCTTTTCAGACTACGCTCGCCGCGATGCGAGAGGCGGGTTCCGTTCAGTTGGCCTTGCGACGGAAATGGTCGTGTCGCTGGTCCGGCAGCGACCAGTCGCGCTATCGCGGGCCGATACCGGGGCGTTGCGCCTTGGTGGAGATGATCCTCCGGTAGATCTTGGCATGTTGGTCCAGCGGACCCTCGTATCCGGTGCGCTTGTGCAGACTTTCGAATCTGTTGTAGAGATGGTCCGATACCTGTTTTTGGTTCGCCCTGGGGAGTATATCGATCGATATGCGCTGGCGGCCTCGCTGCTGGCGCACCCGCGCATTCTTAGTAAGATTCCAGATGTGGAAAATCAGCTTTTGGATGTTGCCGACCGCGGGATTCTGTTGATGTTGAGGTTGGGCAACTCGAGTCTCGAGGAGGACGAGCAGGAGCTTATCGATCAAGTTCGAGCGAAGTACGAGGCTCGTTGGGGAGTCGCGGAGGCCGTCATTGACGAACGGACCTTGAAGGCGATGCGTTCCGTCCTCGATGCCCACCGGTGGCCGAGGCGACCAGAATCGCGAGACTTGCCGTGAGCAGCTGCCTGAACAACGCGCGGCGGGCGGCGCGTTGTGAGCGGGTTGTGCGGGGCATGACGGGTCACCTCCGGTCCGGGCACCGAGTTCGTCTTTCTACATCGTCGGTGCCCGGACCGGTGTGACAGGCGTCACCCAGTTAGCGCTGCGTCCTCCAGCGGGGTGTACCTGTCGCCCGCCAGCATGTGCAGCGTTCCTGTGGGGATGTCGAAGAACAGGCCGACCAGTCGCACGTCGCTCTTCGCCACCTCAGGGATCTTCCGCAGGTTCTCCAGCTGCACGGCCACGTTCACCATCGAGAGCTGGTCGACCTCCGACCACCCCTCCGCCGCGGCCCGTTGGGCCACCGGGTGCCCGTCGCGGTAGGCGGCGACCGAGGGTTTGCCCCAGCGCAGCCACTGCGTGATCGGGTTGTCGTCGGTGGGGTCTGCCAGGAGGGCTCCCATGCCGCCGCAGCGGGAGTGGCCGCAGACGACCAGGGTCGGGACTTCCAGGGTGTTCAACGCGTAGAGGACGCCCGCTTGGACCGACTGGTCGTAGCCCTTGGGGTCCGGTACCAGGTTGCCGACGTTGCGGATCGTGAACAGGTCGCCCGGGCCGGACGCGGTGATCACGTTCGGCACGATCCGGGAATCCGCGCAGGTCAGGAACACCGCGTGGGGGCGTTGGATGCCCGCCAGCTTCCGCAGGTGCGGGCGGATGGCCGGGGCGCCGGTGCGGGCGTACTCCTGCGCACCCGTCACCAGGGGCTTCAGCACGTCGTCCGGGCCGTCGGAGCGCTGGCGCGGGATCATCGGCTCCGTCACCTGCCAGTCCGACCACGGCGAGAACCACCGCAGGCCCCGACCGTCCCGCTTGCCGATCCGGCCGATCTCGTCGACCAGGACCGTGCCGCCGGTGGACCCGTGCTGGCGGCGCCAGGCGGAGAGGTGTTCGTACGCCGCGTGGTCGAGGTAGTCGGCCACCAGCTCCAGGTGCACCGCGCTGCCGTCGGGCACCTGCGACAGCACCCGGGAAATCCGCGGGACGGACAGGAAGCTGAGCGTGCCCTCGACGATGACCGCGCACATCGGGCGGCCTTCGGCGTCGACCTCCTCACCTGTCTCGACCCGCACCCGCGCCCACACCACGCGCCGCAGCATGTCGAGGAGGGCGACGGCGAGTCCGATTAGGACACCTTCCAGGAGGTTGAGCATCACGACGCCGACCAGGGTCACGGCGTAGATGTGCAGTTCGCCGTGTTCGCGGGCGTTCGCGATGTCCCGCAACCGGACCAGGCGCAGGCCGATCACGACCAGCAGGCCCGCCAGCGCGGCCAGGGGCACCTGCTCGACCAGGCCGACCAGCAGCACGGTGAACAGCAGCACCCACACCCCGTGCAGGATCGCCGACGCCCGGGTGCGAGCGCCGACGCGCACGTTGGTGGAGCTGCGCACGATCACGCCCGTGACCGGCAGGCCGCCGAGCAGGCCGGAGGTGATGTTCGCCCCGCCCTGGCCGACCAGCTCCCGGTTGAGGTCGCTGCGGTGGCCCTCGCGCATCTTGTCGACCGAGACCGCGGAGAGCAGGCTCTCCACGCTCGCGATGATCGTCATCGTCAGCACGCCGACGGCGAACGCGCCCCACTGGCCGTCGGGCAGCGACGGCAGCGTGATCGCGGACAGCGGGTCGTCCGGCAGGTCGACCCTGGCGACCTCCAGCGCGGTCAGCGCGGCGAAGGCGGTCACGCCCACGATCGCCACCAGCGGCGCGGGCACGCCGCGCAGCTTCGCGGGTACGCGCGGCCAGGCCAGCAGCAGTGCGATGACCACCAACCCGACGGCGGTCGCCGCCGGGTCGAGTCCCAGGACGGTCTCCGGCAGGTCGCGGACGTTCTCCCAGGCGGTCGACCCGGCCGAGCCGCCCGCGAGGACGTGCAGCTGGCCCAGGACGATGGTCACGCCGATGCCCGCGAGCATGGCGTGGACGACGGTGGGGGAGATGGCGAGCGCGGCGCGACCGACCCGGCAGGCGCCGAGCGCGACTTGCAGCACGCCCGCGCACACGGTGATCGCGCAGGTGGTGGCCCAGCCGAACTCGTCGACGAGTTCGGCCACGACCACGGCGAGCCCGGCGGCGGGGCCGCTGACCTGCAGGGGAGAGCCGCCGAGCGCACCGGCGACGAGACCGCCGACCACGGCGGCGATGAGACCGGCCATCACCGGCGCGCCCGAGGCGGCCGCGATGCCGACGGACAGGGGGATGGCGACGAGGAAGACGACTAGCGAGGCGGATAGGTCGAACCGGGCGTCCCGGGTGAGCCACTGGCGCACGCGCGCCGAGGGCGGGGCGTGGGCGGGACCGTTGGTGCGTACGGCACCCATGAGAACCTCCAGGTGTCGAATGAGCCGAGCCTTGGCGGACGTCGGTGAGCACATGGTGACCGATCGACCACGATGTGTCGCGTCCGCGAGGTAAACGACTCTTTACCTTTCACGGTTCCGGTGACGGCCAGGCATGGTCAACATTCACTCGACGGAGTGAACTTCACCGTGACGACGGTCTCATTTGGTGGGCAAAGGCTCGGCTGGTGTGACAGGGGTCCGAGCGGCCATCTGCACCAACGCGGCACCGGAGAGCAGCACCACCATGCCCACAATCTGGGCGGAGGACAGGGTTTCGTCAAGTAGCGCCCACGCCAGCAGCGTGGCCAGCACCGGCTCCGACAGCGCGAGCACGCTGGCCACTGTGGACGGCAGATAACGCAGTGAACTGGTGCTTAGCGTGTACGCGAGCGCCGTGCTCACCACCGCGACGGTCACCAGCAGCACCCACACCGGTGCCCCCGAACCGTCCTCGCCGCCGAGGTCGCCGAGGCGGTCAAAGGGCAGCGCCCATGGCGGGGAGACGACGAAGAGCCCCACGGCGCCCACGACCATGCCCCAGGTGACCATCCCGATCGGGTGTTGCTCACCCGCACCCTTTTCGCCTAGCAGGTAATAGCCCGCGGAACAGAGGGCGGCGCCCATGCCCGCCAGCAGGCCGGTGGTGTCGAGTTGGAGGCCGTCCCAGAACTGGGTGATCAACCCGAGGCCCGTGAGCGCCAGCGCGGTGCCGACCCAGAAGAGGGCGGGCAGGTGCACGCGGCGGACGAACCGCACCCAGAGGGCGACCAGGACGGGGGAGACGTATTCGAGGAGCATCGCGATGCCGACGGGGAGGCGTGAGACGGCGACGAAGAAGAGGAGCTGGACGAGGGCTACACCGATGAGGCCGTAGGCGACGAGGGTTTTGAGGTGCTCGCGGCGCACGCGGAGGATGTCGGGGCGGATCGCGGCGACGGTGACGAGGAGGACGAGGGCTGCGATGCCCGCGCGGGCGCTGGCTACCTGGTGGGGTGCGAAGCCTGCCTGCATGACGGACTTGGCTAGGGGGCCCGAGCTACCGAAGGCGGCGGAGGCGAAGAGGATGAGGAGTGTTCCGCGCACCCGGTGTTGCGCGGGCGTGCGAAGTTCGACGGTCGTCACAGAGCCCCCAGGGTCGCGCTTTGCGGGGATGGTAGGACGTTTCCGGCAAGGTGCGCACGGGTTTACCTGGTGCGACGGGACGGTCGCACCGTGTGCGTGGGCCCTGGACGGATCCAGTACGCGACCGCCAGCGGACTGCGTTGGGTTCGGCGCCCTGCTACGTCAGGTGGTGGTGGGTGCCGGGGTGGTTAGGGCGACCCGGGGTGACGCCCACGGTTTGGACGGTTGCTGGATGACCATCCCCGCGTGTGCGGAGACGACGTGGGTCCGCCAGAGCATGACGCGTACCTTGGCGGATCAGCCCCGCGTGCGCAGGGACGCCTCGAACTTCACGGGCACGGACGTCATGTTGTCTGGATCAGCCCCGCGTGTGCGGGGACGACATGAGGGGACTGGCGGCGGAGATCCGGCCGGGCGGATCAGCCCCGCGTGCGCGGGGACGACCCGGTGTACCGGTCGGCCTCGGCCGCCAGCGGCGGATCAGCCCCGCGTGCGCGGGGACGACCTGACGGATCGTGCGGGGGCGGAGGGGATCGGGGGATCAGCCCCGCGTGCGCGGGGACGACACTTGGTGACCTGCGGGTTCACAGGCCGCAGCGGCCGTTTTCCTTCACTTCGGTTGGGCGGTCTCCACCGTTGGGCGCCAGGGGCTGACCGAGTCCGTGGGGCGGGTCGGGTCGTGGAAGGCGGGGGTGTCCGGTTCCGACTTCCGCAGCTCCACCAGGTGCTCGGTGATCTGCCGCATGATCCGGGCGTGCGCCTTCACCGCGTCCCCCGGCTTCCCGTCGGCCAGATCCGACAGGTCGACCCGGGGCCCGAAGTGCACGCGGAACACCGGTCGCCTGCGCACCGCCTTGAAGAACGACACCACGAGCGGCTTCACGTCCGCCCACCCGCTGACCGTCTCCGTCCCCCAGCACACCGCCTCGTGCGCGCCCCACTGGCTGATCGTCACCACCGGCACGCCACCGTTCAACGCCATCCGCGCGGCGCCCGTCTTGCCGCGTTCCGGCCACAGGCCCGGCTCCCGGCTGACCCGGCCCTCCGGGTACAGCAGCAGCGGCACCTGGGCCGTCTTCAGCGTCTCCGTGGCCCGCCCGAAGGCGTCCGCGATGTTCGCCTTGCCGCGGTCCACGCGCAGGTGTCCGGCGGCGCGCAGGAAGAAGCCGAGCACCGGGGCGTCCAGCAGGCCCCCGGTCAGCATGAACCGGGGCAGGAACCCCGCCTTGCGGCACGCCTCCATCAGCACGAACGGGTCGAACATGCCGATGTGGTTGGCGGTCACGAGCACCGGCTTCCCGCGCAGCTCCGCCGGGAACTCACCGGTGATCTCGATCTTTCCCACGCTGCGGACCACGGCCGCGTCGATGGCGCACATGACCCGCCAGACCAGCGGGGTCTGGGCTCGTCGGGGGGACTGCGGGGCTGACATGCGCGTGAGCATGACATGTCCCAGGTCAGCGCCGACTTCGAGGCCCACGGTGTGGCAGCCCGCCCCTTCCCGATCGGGCGACTACGGTGTCCAGACATGGCGAGCCGGACAACTTCCTCCAAGGGGTCGACCTCCAAGGGGGCGAGCCGGGGCGGAGCGCGCAAACCCGCCTCGACCGCCAGACGCCCGTCCACGCGCAAGCCGCCGCCACCGCCGCCGAGCAAGGGCGTCATCGCCTCCGCCTGGGGGTTGCTGGCCAAGGGGGCCGGGTCGCTGGTGCGGGCGGTCAGCCGCACCAAGGAACTGGACCCCGCGCACCGCCGCGACGGCATCGGGTTCGCGCTCGTCGCGCTGGGCGTCGTGCTCGGCGCCGCCGTGTGGTGGCACGCCGCCGGTGGGGTCGGTCGCGGGCTGGAGATCGGCGTCCGCAGCGTCATCGGCGCGCTCAGCGTCGCCACGCCGCTGGTGCTGTTCGTCCTCGGCATCATCCTCATGCGCTCCGACCCGCAGCCAGAGAAGCGCCCCCGCTACACCGTCGGCTCCCTGCTGTTCGTCCTCGCCCTGCTCGGCGTCCTGCACGTCTTCGCCGGGCTCCCCAAGGACAACGCGGGCCGCAGCTACGCGGGCGGCGCGCTCGGCTACGTCTCCGGCGGCCTGCTCGCCCGCGGCGTGACGTCCTGGGTCGCCGTCCCCGTGCTGCTGCTGCTCCTCGGCTTCGGCGTGCTGGTCTTCACCGGCACCCGCATCCGCGACGTCCCGCAGCGCATCCGCGACCTCGGCCGCGACCCGGAGGACCGCGCCGCCGACGTCGACGACATCTTCGGCGAGGCAGGCGAGGCCGACGAGTCCGCCTACGAGGCCGAGCCGCCGCTCAAGCCGCGCAAGGCCCCGCGCCGCAAGCCCGCCCCGGAGGCCGCGGCCGAACCCGAGCAGCCGCCGCTGCCGCTGGACGAACCGCCCGCCAAGCCCAAGCGGGTCAAGGCCGCGCAGGTCAAGGAGACCCCGCAGGTCACCGAACCCAAGCCGGACAACGACGCGATCATGGTCACCCGGGTCGTGGACGGCGACTACCAGCTGCCCGACCCGGGTCTGCTGGTCACCGGCGACGCGCCCAAGGCCCGCAGCAAGGCCAACGACACGATGATCGAGGCGATCTCCGGCGTCCTCGACCAGTTCTCCATCGACGCCCAGGTCACCGGCTTCACCCGCGGCCCCACGGTGACCCGCTACGAGGTCGAGCTCGGCCCCGGCGTGAAGGTCGAGAAGATCACCGCGCTGACCAAGAACATCGCCTACGCCGTGGCCACCGACAACGTCCGGCTCCTCGCGCCCATCCCCGGCAAGTCCGCCGTCGGCATCGAGGTGCCCAACAGCGACCGCGAGATGGTCCGCCTCGGCGACGTGCTGCGCTCCTCGACCGCCATGAAGGACACCCACCCGATGGTGGTCGGCCTCGGCAAGGACATCGAGGGCCACATGCTGACCGCGAACCTGGCCAAGATGCCCCACCTGCTGTGCGCGGGCTCCACCGGTTCCGGTAAGTCCAGCTTCGTCAACTCGATGCTGGTGTCGCTGCTGGCCCGGGCCACCCCGTCCGAGGTCCGGATGATCCTCATCGACCCCAAGATGGTCGAGCTGACCCCGTACGAGGGCATCCCGCACCTGATCACGCCCATCATCACCCAGCCCAAGAAGGCCGCCGCCGCGCTGACCTGGCTGGTGGAGGAGATGGAGCAGCGCTACCAGGACATGCAGGCCAACCGGGTCCGGCACATCGACGACTTCAACAAGAAGGTGAAGTCGGGCGACATCACCGCACCGCCTGGCAGCGAGCGCGAGTACCGGCCGTACCCGTACATCCTGGCGATCGTCGACGAGCTGGCCGACCTGATGATGACCGCGCCGCGCGACGTCGAGGACGCCATCGTGCGGATCACCCAGAAGGCCCGCGCCGCGGGCATCCACCTGGTGCTGGCCACGCAGCGGCCGTCGGTGGACGTGGTCACCGGCCTGATCAAGACCAACGTGCCGTCCCGGCTGGCCTTCGCCACGTCCTCGCTGACCGACTCCCGGGTCATCCTCGACCAGCCGGGCGCCGAGAAGCTGATCGGCATGGGCGACGGCCTCTACCTGCCGATGGGCGCGTCCAAGCCGGTGCGCGTGCAGGGCGCCTACGTCAGCGACGAGGAGATCGCCGAGGTCGTGGCGTTCACCAAGGAGCAGGCGCAGCCCGACTACACCGACGGCGTCACCGCGGCCAAGGCGGGCGAGGCCAAGGAGATCGACCCGGACATCGGCGACGACCT
Source organism: Actinokineospora auranticolor (assembly GCF_041897805.1). Taxonomy (GTDB): domain Bacteria; phylum Actinomycetota; class Actinomycetes; order Mycobacteriales; family Pseudonocardiaceae; genus Actinokineospora; species Actinokineospora auranticolor. The sequence continues at coordinate 6,340,700 of NZ_CP154825.1, read as the reverse complement.
CGACCTGCTGCTGCAGGCCACCGAGCTGATCGTGACCTCGCAGTTCGGCTCCACCTCGATGCTGCAGCGCAAGCTCCGCGTCGGCTTCGCCAAGGCTGGGCGGCTCATGGACCTGCTGGAGACCCGCGGCGTGGTCGGCCCGTCCGAGGGCTCCAAGGCCCGCGACGTGCTGATCAAACCGGACGAGCTGGAGAACGTCCTGTGGACCATCCGCGGCGGCCCGGCGGCCGACGACGGCGGTGACGACGAGGACTGAGCACACGCGCGGAGGGGGCGGACCGGGACCGGTCCGCCCCCTCCGCGCGTGGCGGCCCGGACCGCAGGCGCGGGACGGCGGTCCGCTTAGGTCTCGAACCGCTAACGACTGGATCGATCGGCTGCACGAACGGGCTAACGGGGACATGGTTCCGGCGGACTGTGCGTACGTGCCCGGGCGGGCGCGTCCTAGGAGAGGGACCAAGTGGGCAACTACTCAACCAGCTTCCCGACCGGGCTGGTCGTGGCGCTGGCGCTGATCGGCCTGGCGTTCGCCGTCGTCGGGATCGTGGCGATGTGGCGGATCTTCACCAAGGCCGGGCAGCCCGGCTGGGCGGCGATCGTGCCGTTCTACAACACCTACACCCTGCTGAAGATCGTCGGCAGGCCCGGCTGGTGGTTGGCGCTGCTGTTCATCCCGCTGGTCAACATCGTGATCCTGATCATCGTCGTGGTCGACCTGGCCAAGGCCTTCGGCAAGGGCGGCGGCTTCGCCTTCGTGCTGATCTTCTTCAGCTTCATCGGCATGCTCATCCTCGCCTTCGGCAGCGCCCGCTACCTCGGCCCGGTCGCGGACCCGGCGTTCGCGGCGGGCGGCCACGGCGGCTACCCCGGCGGCGGCTACCCGCAGCAGGGTTACCAGCAGCCGTACCAGCAGGGCTACCCGCAGCCGGGTTACCCGCAGCAGCAGGGCTACCCCCAGGGCTACCCGCAGCAGCAGCCCGGCTACCCCCAGCAGCAGCCGGGGTACCCGCAGCAGGGTTACCCCCAGCAGGGCTACCCGCAGCAGGGCGGCGGCTACCCGCAGCAGCCCCCGTACAGCGGCTGATCACCTTCCGGTGCAACCCCCCACCCCACCGGCTCCGTCCAGTCGGTGAAGGTGAGGAGTGGTGATGAAGGCGAAAGCGGTAATCCGGCTACTGGTAGTGGCGTTCGCGTTGTTGGCTCTTTCCGCGTGCGGCAAGGCCGACCCACAGGCATCCGGCACCGCCGGCGGCGCGGGCGGCACCCCGGGCACACCGGACCCCACCGCCGCGCCGGGCGCGCCACTGGGCGCCGAGTTCGACCTGGCCCGGGGGAAGACCACCACGGTCTCCGGGACCGGGGCCGCACCCGGTGTCCAGATCACCTTCCGGGAGGTGACGGCCGACAGCCGGTGCAAGCCTGGCCAGACGTGCATCTGGGAAGGCGACGCCACGGTCGTGCTCAACCTCGCCGGTTCGGAGGTCGAGGTGCACACGAACAAGCAGTTCGCCGTCGAGGCCGCGGCAGGCGGCTACCGCGTCAAGCTCGCCAAGCTGGACGTCGACGGTGTCGTGGCCACCTTGGTGGTGGACAGGGTCTGATAGACGGGTGGAGGGCGTGAGCGGCACTCACGCCCTCCACCCCTTTTTGTCCTCTGTCAGCTGTTGCCGAACTGGCGCACGGCCGCGTAGTAGATGTCCGCGGTGCGGTTGCAGGCCCAGTTTCCCGCGCAGATCGTGTACAGGTCGGACTTGAAGTTGTTGTCGATCCGCAGGCGGTTGTCCTCGGTGAACCGGCCCTGTCGCTTGTAGTTGCGGTAGCCGAAGTCGTGCCGGTAGCAGGCCTTCACGAAGTTGAAGCCGAACGGGTTGTCCGGGGAGTTCGAGCAGCCGTCGGACGACCAGTCGAGCTGGTTGGCGTACGGCTGGGCGGCCCGTGTGGACTGGAACTGGTTCAGGCTCTGGCCGAACAGGTAGCCGTCGGTCGTGGACTGGAGCTGGGCGGGGGGCAGGTCGGCGGCGGCGACGCCCGCACCGACCACCACGGTGGCGGTGACGGTGACGGCGGTGGCGGCGGACCGGGCTAACCGGCGCAGGGTTGAGGTCGGCACGTCTCACTCCTCGGGGACAACCGACTGACCGGGCAGGGAGTCGGTGTGCCAATTACGCACCGAGCGCCCGGTCCGAGGGCACCACCGTTCGGGCTACCCGGACCGAAATACCGGTTAAGGTCCGGTGACCGCCGGTCAGAGCTTGAGCAGCATCCGGGTGTTGCCCAGGGTGTTGGGCTTCACGTACTCCAGGTCGAGGAACTCCGCCACGCCCTCGTCCATCGACCGGCGCATCTCCGCGTACACCTCGGGGCTCACCGGCGTGCCGTCGATCGCCACGAACCCGTGCCGGGCGAAGAAGTCGGTCTCGAAGGTGAGCACGAAGATCCGCGCCAGGCCCAGCTCCCTGGCCTCACCGATGAGCCGCTCGACGAGCAGGTGCCCCACGCCACGGCCGCGCGCCGCCTGCGACACCGCGATCGTGCGGATCTCGGCGATGTCCTCCCACAGCACGTGCAGCGCCCCGCAGCCGACGATCTGCCCGTCGAGGTCGGCGACCCAGAACTCCTGGATGTCCTCGTACAGCGTGACCAGGGGCTTGGCGAGCAGGACCTTGCCGACGTAGGTGTCGATCACGGCCTTCATGGCGCGGACGTCCGTCGCCCGCGCCCGGCGTACCAGCGGTTTCACACCGGCGAAGATAGTCGCGCGTCGGGCGCGGGCGGTGACGGGGCAGAATCGGCGGGAAGCGAACCAGCGTCCCCGCGGAGGAGCCATGCGCGAAGCGGTCATCTGCGAGCCGATCCGCACCCCGGTCGGCCGCTTCGGCGGTGTGTTCACCGACGTCCCGGTCACGGAGCTGGCCGCGACGGTGATCCGTGAACTGCTGCGCCGCACCGGAGCGGGCGAACTCGTCGAGGACGTGGTCTTCGGCCAGTGCCACCCCAACGGCGAGGCCCCCGCACTGGGCCGGGTCGCCGCCCTGGACGCCGGGCTCCTGGTGGCCGTGCCCGGGACGCAGGTCGACCGGCGCTGCGGGTCCGGCCTGCAGGCGGTGCTCGACGCGGCCATGCGGGTGCAGACCGGCGCGCAAGACGTGGTCATCGCGGGCGGCGCGGAGAACATGAGCCAGGTCGAGTTCTACTCGTCGGCCATGCGGTGGGGCGTCAAGGGAACCGGGGTGGAGCTGCGCGACCGGCTGGCGCGGGCCCGGGTGACGGCGGGCGGGGTGAACTTCCCCGTGCCGGGCGGGATGGTGGAGACGGCGGAGAACCTGCGCCGCGAGTACGGGATCGGGCGCGGTGCGCAGGACGAGCTGGCGGCGCGGTCCCACCAGCGGGCGGTGGCGGCAATCGAGGCGGGGCGGTTCGCGGACGAGATCGTGCCGGTGTCGGTGCCGAAGCTCGGGGTCGTCGACCGCGACGAACACCCCCGTCCGGATTCGACGCCGGAGACCCTGGCGAAGCTCAGGCCGATCATGGGGCGGCAGGACGCGGACGCGACTGTGACGGCCGGGAACGCCAGCGGCCAGAACGATGGCGCCGCGGCGTGTTTGGTGACCACCCCGGAGAAGGCTGCCGAACTCGGCTTGCGCCCGTTCGCCCGGGTCGTGAGCTGGGCCGTGGCGGGAGTGGGTCCCTCGACGATGGGGATCGGGCCGGTTCCGGCTGTCGCGCGCGCCCTGGAGCGGGCCGGGTTGACGTTGGCGGACATCGACCTGATCGAGGTGAACGAGGCTTTCGCGGCGCAGGTGCTGGCGGTGACGCGGGAGTGGGGGTTCGGCGAGGGCGACTGGGACCGGACGAACGTGAACGGGTCGGGGATCTCGCTGGGGCACCCGCTGGGGGCGACCGGTGGGCGCATCCTGGCCACGTTGCTGCGCGAGATGAGCCGCCGCGACGCCCGGTACGGCCTGGAGACGATGTGCATCGGCGGCGGACAGGGCCTGGCGGCTGTCTTCGAACGCCTCTGACCGCTTGTCAGCCCTCTTCCTCCGGCCGTCCTCTGCCTCGCCGTGCTGAACTTTGCGGAAGCGTCGCGGACCTGCGGCGGGCCGGCCGGGTTCGGTGCTGGGGCTGTTCGGGCCCGGTTGACGGATTCGGTGGGCGCGGCTTCGGCTGGAGCGAGTTCAACGGACAGGCCGATCGCCGGATCCAGGTCAGTGGACGCGCGGACAGCTGCCACCACGGACGGCGGCGTCGACTTCCGCACGCCCACTGATCGGCCCGGTGGCCCGACCGCCCCTGGAGAGACGTCGAGCCGCGACGCGCGAGCCGCACACCGGCGCAACGCGAGCCTGCCCACGATCATCAACGCCGTCGTCGAGTGTCCCTGACTGCCTCAAGTCCAGCTTGCCGCTCCGGAAACGATCCGCTCTCCCCGAAAGCGCCCACTCCCGCCCGTCGTCCACGAACACCCCTGACCACTTCTCAAGATCCCCCCGCCGCCCCGAAACGAGTCCCGCCGCCCCGAAAACGAGTCCCCTCCCGCCCGGGGGCAGGCCCTGCCCCCGGGCGGGAGGGGACTTTTTTTGGGGGGCGGCGGGGGCGATCTTGAAAAGTGGGTGGGGGAGCGGGGCGGGTTAGGTGGCGTCGAACTCGGCGACGAGTTTGCTGGGGGCGCGGACTCGCCAAGCCTCTAGGAGGAGGTCGGTGAGGGTCGTGTTGTCCAGGGTCGAGAGGCGGACCAGAACGGAGGGGTAGCCGTCGTAGTGGGGGGTGGTGAAGTAGCGGTCCGGGTCCGCTGCGATGAGGGCCTGCTTCTCCGACTCGTCCGCGCACCACACGACCAGGGTGTCTTTGTCTTTGATTCTGGCGAAGAGCTTGTCCTTGACCCGGAAGCCGGGGGTTCCGTACGACGGCTTCTCCGTTGTCGCCGGTAGTTCCAGGGCCGCTCTGCGGACGTCGTCCTCGCTGGCCATGTCGATCTTCCCTTCACCGCGGTGGCACCTGCGCCGATCATGCCCGGCGGACCCGTCGCGGAACCGTCCGGTCCGCTCGGGTCCAGCACCTCGACACCAGGCGGTTACCCTTTGACCGTGTCCTCTCCCACCACATCACGTCGCGTCGCCATGCTCACGCTCGGTTGTGCCCGCAACGAGGTCGACTCCGAGGAGATCGCGGGGCGGTTGTCCGGCGGCGGGTGGGAGCTGGTGGACCTCGACGAGGCCGCCCCCGACGTGATCGTGGTCAACACCTGCGGGTTCGTCGAGTCGGCCAAGAAGGACTCGGTGGACACGCTGCTCGCCGCGGCCGACACCGGGGCCAAGGTGGTGGCCGTGGGCTGCATGGCCGAGCGCTACGGCGCCGAGTTGGCCGACAGCCTGCCCGAGGCCAGCGCCGTGCTCGGGTTCGACCACTACCCGGACCTGGCCGAGCGCCTCGGCGACGTGGTCGCGGGGCACGCGGTGCCCTCGCACGTGCCCGTCGACCGGCGCACCCTGCTGCCCATCTCCCCGGTCGAGCGGCCCGCCGCGCAGACCGAGGTGAGCGTTCCCGGGCACGCGTGGGGGCCGACGGTCCTGCGCAAGCGGCTCGACGACGGTCCGGTGGCCTCGCTCAAGATCGCTTCCGGGTGTGACCGGCGGTGCTCGTTCTGCGCGATCCCGAGCTTCCGGGGGTCGTTCGTGTCGCGGCACCCCGACGAGATCGTCGCCGAGGGCGCGTGGCTGGCCCGGGAGGGCGCCCGCGAGCTGGTGCTGGTCAGCGAGAACTCCACCTCGTACGGCAAGGACCTCGGCCGCGAGCACGCGGGCCAGGGGGCGCTGGAGGCGGTGATCACCCGGCTGGCCGCGATACCCGGCATCGACCGGGTCCGGGTGTCCTACCTGCAGCCCGCCGAGACCCGGCCGAACCTGGTGCGCGCCATCGCCACCACCCCCGGGGTCGCCGACTACTTCGACATGTCCTTCCAGCACGCCAGCGAGACCGTGCTGCGCCGGATGCGCCGCTTCGGCAACACCGAGAGCTTCCTCGGCCTGGTCGAGCAGATCCGCGCGCACTCCCCGGAGGCGGGCATCCGCAGCAACGTCATCGTCGGGTTCCCCGGTGAGACCGAGGACGACGTGGCGGAGCTGGTCAAGTTCCTCACCGCCGCCCGGCTCGACGCGGTCGGCGTGTTCGGCTACTCCGACGAGGACGGCACCGAGGCCGAGAAGCTCGACGGCAAGCACGACGTGGACACCGTCGCCGCCCGCGTCGCCCGGATCTCCGCGCTCGCCGAGGAGCTGACCGCGCAGCGCGCCGAGGACCGGATCGGCACCGAGGTCGTCGTGCTCGTCGAGCGCGCGGAGGACGAGGACGAGGACTGCGTCGGCCGCGCCGCCCACCAGGCCCCCGAGGTCGACGGCGAGTGCGTGGTCATCGACGGTCCCGAAGGCCTGGAGAGCGCTTCCTTCGCGGTCGGCGACCTGGTGCGTGCCCGCGTCGTCGACACCGAGGGCGTCGACCTGATCGTGGAACCCATCGAGATCGTCCAGCGCGAACCGGTGTCGCCGTGAGTTCGGCGGCCACCGGGGGGCCGGGGGAGACCGTCGGCGACGACCGCGCCGACGTCATGGGACCGGTGGACGCCGAGCTGCTCGACGGGCCGCCAGCCGCGCCGGAACCGGTGGCCCAAGCGGTCCCGGACCTGCCCGAGCCGACCCGGGTGCCGCTGCTCAACGTGGCCAACCTGCTCACCCTGTCCCGGCTGCTGCTGGTGCCGGTGTTCCTCCTCGCGCTCTTCGCCGAGGACGGCGCCCACACCGGGTGGCGGCTGGTGGCGTTCGCGGTGTTCGCCATCGCCTCGATCACCGACCACATCGACGGCAGGCTCGCCCGCAAGCACGGCCTGATCACCGACTTCGGCAAGATCGTCGACCCGATCGCGGACAAGGCGCTGACCGGGGCCGCGCTCGTCGGGCTCAGCGCCCTCGGCGAGCTGCCCTGGTGGATCACCCTGGTCATCGCCGCCCGCGAGGTCGGCGTGACCCTGCTGCGGTTCTGGGTCATCCGGCACGGCGTGATCCCGGCCAGCCGCGGCGGCAAGGTCAAGACCCTCACCCAGATCTTCGCCATCGGCGCCTACCTGCTGCCGCTGCCGTCCTGGCTGGAACCGGTCGCGTACGTGTCGATGGGGGCCGCCGTGGTGCTGACGGTTGTGACCGGCGTGGACTACGTCGTCCGCGCGGTCAAGCTCCGCGCGCGCGGGCTGCGCGCGGTCGGCCAGTGACCCAGGTCGCGTTGCTGCCCGGGGTGCCGGTCGCGGCGCTCGTGGCCGCGCTGCGCGACCGGGGCGAGACGATCGCCGCCGCCGAATCGCTGACCGCCGGGCTGTTCACCGCCGTGCTGACCGGCGTGCCCGGCTCCAGCGCCGTCGTGCGCGGTGGGCTCGTCGTCTACGCCACCGACCTCAAGGCGTCACTGGCCGGTGTGGACGCCGGGCTCCTGGCGGCTCGCGGCGCGGTCGACCCCGAAGTGGCCGCCCAACTCGCGGCGGGCGCGCGGTCGCGCTGCGGCGCGGACATCGGCGTCGGGCTGACCGGGGTGGCCGGACCGGACCCGCAGGACGGCGTGCCACCCGGCACCGCGCACGTCGCGCTCGACGGACCGCGGGGACCACGGGCCGTGACGATCACCACGGTCGGGGACCGCGAGCACGTGCGCGCCGCCGCGGTCCTGGCCGGGCTGCGGCTGGTGGCCGCCGACCTCGGCGACGACCTGGGTACCCTTTTCGTGTGAGCCCAGCGTCACCCTCGGTACACCCCGCACCGCCCCGCCCGCACCCACGTCCGCCCCGGTCCGGGGAACACGCGGCCCCTCCGGATCGTTCGCTCTTGGCGGACTACCCGGGAAGTCGCTGCGCTCTGTCAGTTCCGGTCGGTAACGTTGTCTCCATGACGGCAACGCGCCGACCCGCCCCCGCGGGATCGGGTGCGGCGCGCGGACCGGGCCCGTCGAGGAAGGGAGGTGCGCGATGACCGTGCTGTTGCGCGAGGCGATCGGTGATCGGCTCCGACACGCCCGCACCAACCAGCGGCGCACGCTGCGCGAGGTCTCCCGCTCCGCACGGGTGAGCCTGGGCTACCTGTCCGAGGTCGAGCGCGGGCGCAAGGAGGCCTCCAGCGAGCTGCTGGCCGCCATCTGCGACGCGCTGGCGCTGCCGCTGTCCGAGCTGATGTACAACGTCGCGTCCGACATCGGCGCGGCCTCGGACCTCGGCTCCCTGGCCACCGTCCGCGACGGCGTGCCCGAGCGCGAGCGCGAACCCGTCGAGGCGCTGGAGTCCACCCGCGACACCGGCCCCCGGGCCGCCGCGGAGGGCGGTCGCCTGGTGCCCGCGGTGATCGGCGAGAACCTGGCCGACCTGCGCATCCAACCGGCCCTGTCGCACCGCATCGAGACCTCGATCGGCGCCACCATGAACCCGGCTCGCGCCGGCGCCGTCTACGCCGCGTAGAGGCGGTTGAACAGCCAAGACACCCCGCCACCGCCCGGCCCGTGATGATCACGGCGCCGGGCGGTGGCGCGTCGACCACCCGGGGTAGGCGTACCGGGGTCCGGGGATACCCCGAAGGCCGGTCCGGTTCCTCAGGGCCGCCTAGGGGCTGATCCCTGATTTCTGGCGGGTCCGGTGGAACGGCCGGGTCGCACCTGACACGATGGAACCCACAGCGGTGCCGGTGCGTTGCCGTTTCGTCGGTGCGAGCGGCGGTGGGTCCAGAGAAACCGGCAGAGGGAAGAAGGCAGGGCGGGAGACGATGGCCAACGCATTCGTCAAGTTCTGGAAGTACATGATGGCGTCGTTCTCGTCGAAGATCGATGAGCACGCCGACCCGAAGGTACAGATCCAGCAGGCCATCGAGGAGGCCCAGCGTCAGCACCAGGCCCTCTCACAGCAGGCCGCCTCGGTCATCGGCAACCAGCGGCAGCTGGAGATGAAGCTCAACCGGCAGCTCGGCGACGTGGAGAAGCTGCAGTCCTCCGCCCGGCAGGCCCTGGTGCTCGCCGACGAGGCCCGGGCCAAGGGCGACGAGCAGAAGGCGGTCCAGTTCGAGAACGCCGCCACCGGCTTCGCCACCCAGTTGGTGACCGCCGAGCAGGGCATCGAGGACCTCAAGACGCTGCACGACCAGGCGCTACAGGCCGCGGCCCAGGCCAAGCAGGCCGTCGAGCGCAACGCCATGCTGCTGCAGAACAAGCTGGCCGAGCGCACCAAGCTGCTCAGCCAGCTGGAGCAGGCCAAGATGCAGGAGCAGGTGTCGCGCTCGCTCAACCAGATGAGCGAACTCGCCGCGCCCGGCAACACGCCGTCGCTCGACGAGATCCGCGACAAGATCGAGAAGCGGTACACCACCGCCCTCGGCTCCGCGGAGCTGGCGCAGAACTCGGTGCAGGGCCGGATGCTGGAGGTCCAGGCCTCCACGACCGAGCTGGCCGGGCGCTCGCGGCTCGACCAGATCCGCGCCTCCATGGGCGGCGGCGCGGTCGCGGGCCAGGTGACCAGCGGGAACTCGGCGGCCGGGTCCGCGACGGCGAACATCCAGGCCGAGATCCAGCAGCGGGTGGCCCAGGAGCAGAAGGCCAACCCGCAGGCTGGTTCCTGAGCGGGCGCCCATGCGGCCGCGGCGCCACGAACTGTTCAAGGTGGGCAACGAGCTGGTCTCCCAGGCCATGAAGGACTGGCGGGGCCAGTACGCCGAGGTGGTGCGCACCGCGTTCTCCGGGTGGCGCGACCCCCGGGCCAAGGCGTTGCGGCGCAGGCGCGCGGCCGTGCGCCAGACGAAGATGTGGGCCGTGACCGGTGTCGGCACGGGAGCGGGGGCGGTCGTGGTGGAAACCGCGTCCGCCGCGCCCGGCCTGGCCGGTCCGGCCCTGATCGGGGCGGCGGCGCTGTCCGGGCTGGCCGCCGTCACCTCGGGTTTCCGGGCGTGGCGGCTGCACAAGGAGCCGCTGCCCGAGCCGCCGCCACCGCCGGTCGTGCTGCCCGCCCGCGGGTCCGCGGCCCGCGAGCCGATGACGCGGCTCGGCGAGGCCGAGGACTCGCTGCGGGAGCTGCTCGACCAGCTGTCCCGTGGCGCGCTCGTGCCGCCGGACTCGGTGGTCGAGGCCCGGGCCACCGGCGCCGAGGCCGCCGCCGCGCTGCGCGGGGTCGCGGCCCAGTTGCAGGCCGTCGAGCGGGCCCGCGACCACGCGCCGCCGGTAGAACGCGGCCACCTCACCGACGCCGTCCGCGCCCTGCGCGAGCAGCTCGACCACGGCCTGGAGGGCTACGGTGGCCTGCTCGCCGCCGCGGCCCGCGCGCTGGCGGCCAGCTCGGCCGCCACCCCGCGCCAAGACCTGACCGACGCCACCGACCGGTTGGCCGCGCTGGCGTCCGCGCTGCGCGACCTCTCGCGCGGGTAGCGCGCGTTGGCCGACCCACCCGACCTCGTCGCCGCCGTGCGCAGGCACCGCCTGCGCGGTGCGGCCATGCTGGCGTGGTTATGGCTCGAAGGGCTGATGGCCCTCTCCTTCACCCTCGGCCTCCTCGCCAGCCTGATCGAGCCCGAAGTCGGCGCGGCGGTCGTCTGCGCGGTCGTCGCGACCATCACCGGCTCGGCGATGATCCGCACGGCCCGCAGGCGGGCCCGGCACCTGCGGGAGGACCCGCGTCCGCTGCTGGTCCAGGCCCGGCTGAGTACCCTGGCCGCCCGCTACGGCACCCCGCCCGCGCCGCCCTACAACGCCCTGCCGCCCTTCGTGCCCCCGCCCTACGGCCCGCCGCCGTACGGGTCGCCGCTCTACGGTCCGCACCCCTTCACGGTGCCCGCCCAGGCGCCGCCGCCGGTGCCCGCCGAGCCGGCGGGGCCACCCGAGTCGTCGCTGGCCCACCAGCCGCTGCGGGAGCTGGCGGACTCCGAGTCCGCGCTGGCCGAGCTGCTGGACCTGCTGGTCGCCGACGGGATCGACGTCGCCGAGGTGCGGTCGACGGCCAAGTCCGCCGCCGCGTCCGTCCGGGCGCTCGCGGACCGGCTGGTCGTGCTCGAGCGGGCGCAGTCCGCGGCCGACGGCCTGTCGACCAGCGTCCGCACCCTGCACGAGAAGATCACCGGTCAGATCGCGGCCTACCGGCAGCTGCTGGTCACGGTGGGCGACGCGGTCACCGCGTCGGCCGTGGGCGGGCCGGACCTCTCCGACGAGACCGACCGGATGGCCGCGCTGGCGTCCGCGCTGCGTGACCTGTCCAAGGGGTAGGCGCGGTGACCGAGCCGACCGCACGGGTCCCCGAGGAGCCCGCGTACACCGCGGCGGACCTCGCCCGCGACACCCGCAGGAACAACTGGTACCACTTGCGGCAGCTCGTGCTCGTCGTCCTCGAGGGCCTGGTCACGCTGTTCCCCCTGGTCGGGGTCTACGAGTCGCTCGAGAACGGTGACGACGGTGAGGCCGTCTTCTATGCGCTGTTCCTGCTGGTGATGTCGGTCGCGACGCTCAACCGGGCCCTGCAGCTGCGTCGGCACGTCCGCTCGACCGCCAACGCGGACCTGGCGCGCGCGGTGTACGACGCGATGATCACCGCCCCCGAGCGGAACACCGAGCCGGGGCCGACTTCGTGGGCCTACCAGCCGCTGCTCGACCTGGCCGAGGTCGAGCACGCGTTGGCCGAGCTGCTCGACCTGCTGGAGGCCGATGGGCTCGGTGTCCGGGAGGCGCGCAAGAGCGCGGCGGACGCGGCGGCGATCATCCGGACGCTGGGCGAGCGCCTGCTGTCCGTCGAGCGGGCCCGCGAGGTGGCCCGGTCCGCGCAGGCGCACGGCCTCACCGAGCACATCCGCACCCTGCACGGGCGGATGGAGGCCCGGCTGACCGCGTACCGGGGGCTGCTGGTGGCGGCCGGGGCGGCGGTCGCGGCGCTCGCCGAGGGCGGGCCGGACCTGACCGAGGCCGCCGACCACCTGACCGGGGTGGCCGAGGCGCTGCGCCAGTTCCCCGGCCGGTAGGCCGGTTCGTTCGAACTGGATCGAAAGACCGTCCGAGGATTCCTTGGCCGTCCACAATGGTCGGTGTCGTCGCCGCGGTCCTGGGGGTCCGCGGCGGCGGGTGGGTTCACCCGTTCGGCACAGCGAGCCGGCGAACCGGTCGACGGGCGGTGATCGTTGTCACCCGGTCAGGCGCATCATGCGGCGGCGCCGAATCCGTGTCACCACTGGTACCCGCGAGAGGAGGGTTCGACGATGGACGCCACCGGACTGCGCACCAGCGTCACCACGCAGGTCGCCAGGATGGTCGACTACGAGACCGAGTTCTGGGTCATCGCCGACGGCATGGGCCTGGACCGGGCCCGCGCGGGCTGCCTGCTCGACACCGCGGTCTCCTGGATCGGCTCCGGTCGCGGCGCCACGTGCGACCCGTACGCACTCGCGCTGTCCTGGATCCACCGCGGCTGACCGCGTGGAGTTGGCATCGCTGACGTTCCGTCACGAATTCCCAGTGGGCTCGACAGCCGCTAGGTCATTTGTGTGAACATCACGGTGTCGTATCGACTTGCCGACTACGTGCTGTGGCACCATGCACGGCAGCGAGTCGGCGGGGCGGGCGGCGGAGGCAGCGTTGGCGTTGTGGTCGGTGCACGGCGACGGCCGCCGTGTCCCTGACGGCGCGGTCGTCGCCCCGGGCGAGCGGCTGAGCTGGCCGCTGACCATCGGGTTCGGCGCGCAGCACGTCGCCGCCATGTTCAGCGCCACCGTGCTGGTGCCGACGCTGACCAAGTTCCCCGTGACCACCACCCTGCTGTTCTCCGGGGTGGGCACACTGCTCTTCCTGGTGATCACCCGCAACCGGGTGCCCAGCTACCTCGGCTCGTCGTTCGCGTTCATCGCCCCGCTCACCGCCGCCGCCCAGGACGGCATGGCCGCGCAGCTCGGCGGCGTGCTGGTCGCCGGGCTGCTGCTGGTCGGCGTGGGGGTCGCGGTCAAGGCGCTGGGCGTGCGGCTGCTGGAGTCGGTCATGCCGCCGGTGGTCACCGGGGCGGTGATCGTGCTGGTCGGGCTGAACCTGGCGCCCGCGGCCACCCGGTCGTTCGCCGCGCAGCCGTGGATCGCGCTGCTGACCCTCGCGGTGATCGTCGCCTGCGCGGTGGTCGCGCGCGGGTTGCTGTCGCGGCTGTCGATCCTGGCGGGCATCGTCGTCGGCTGGGTCGTGGCCGCGGTGAGCGGTGCGCTCGGCCAGGACCGGCTCGACGCGCTGTCCTCGGCGGCCTGGCTGGGGTTGCCGGAGTTCCACGCGCCGCAGGTGCGGCCGTCGGTGATCCTGCTGGTCATCCCGGTCGTGCTGGTGCTGGTCGCGGAGAACGTCGGCCACGTGAAGGCGGTCGCCGCGGTCACCGGCCGCGACCTCGACGGCAGCGTCGGCGACTCGCTCATCGCCGACGGCCTGGCCACCGTGCTGGCCGGGGCGGGCGGCGGCTCCGGCACCACGACGTACGCGGAGAACATCGGTGTGATGGCCGCGACCCGCGTCTACTCGACCGCCGCGTACGGGGTGGCGGGGCTGACCGCCATCGCGCTGTCCCTGAGCCCCAAGTTCGGCGCGCTGGTCAACACCATCCCCGACGGCGTCCTCGGCGGCGCCACGATCCTGCTCTACGGCATGATCGCGCTGGTCGGCGTGCGGATCTGGTTCACCGACCGGGTGGACTTCGCCGACCCCGTCAACCTGGCCGTGGTCGCGGTGGCGGTGGTCGCCGGGGTCGGCGACCTGAAGATCGCCATCGGGGGCGTGACGGTCGGGGGTATCGCCTGGGGCGCGGTCGCGGTGGTCACGGCGTACCCGCTGCTGCGCTGGCTCCGCACCCGCCGCGACGGCCGGACTACCGGGCCGCGACCGCGCGGTTGATCCGCCGGACCAGCTGCGGGCCCTCGAAGACGAAACCGGTGTACAACTGGACCAGGTCGGCGCCCGCGTCCAGCAGCCGCAGGGCGCCGTCGACGTCGAAGACCCCGCCCACGCCGATGACCGGGAGCGCGCCGCCGGTCTCCTTGGCGACGAAGGCCACGACGTCGCGCGCGCGCAGGCCGAGGGGCCTGCCGCTGAGGCCGCCCGCCTCGGCGCCGACCGGGCGCTCGGCGGCGGTGAGGCCGTTGCGGGCCAGGGTGGTGTTGGTCGCGATGACGCCCGCGACGCCGTGGTCGGCGCAGACCTGCAGGACCTCGGCGATGGCCTGGTCGGTCAGGTCGGGGGCGATCTTGACCAGCAGCGGCTTCGGCGTGCTCGACAGCTCCTGGGACTCCCGGCGCAGCTCGCCGACCAGGGCGTCGAGGGCGGCGCGGTCCTGGAGGCCGCGCAGGCCCGGGGTGTTGGGGGAGCTGACGTTGATGGCGAAGTAGTCGCCGAAGGGGTGCAGGGCGCGCAGCGAGTGGCGGTAGTCCTCGACGGCCTCGTCCACCGGGGTGACCTTGGACTTGCCGATGCTGATGCCCAGCGGCACGCCGACCGGGCCGACCTCCGCCAACCGGGCGGCCAGCGCGTCGGCACCGGCGTTGTTGAAGCCCATCCGGTTGATGATCGCCTCGCTCTCGGGCAGCCGGTAGAGGCGCGGCTTCGGGTTGCCCGGCTGCGCGTGCCGGGTGACGGTGCCGACCTCGACGTGCCCGAACCCCATCGCGGGCCACGCCTTGAGCGCCCGCCCGTCCTTGTCCATGCCCGCCGCGAGCCCGACCGGCCCGGGGAAGGTCACGCCGAAGACCGTGTGCTGGGTCTTCCCGCCGAACGCGCGGCGCAGGGCGGTGACCGCCGGGGGGACCTTCGACAGCCGGACCAGGGCGGCCATGGTGCGCTCGTGCGCGACCTCGGGGTCGCCTTGGCCGAGGGAGAACAGGGTGCGGCGGAGGAGCTGCTTGTAGACCACGGACCCCATCGTGTCACCCGGTCACCTGGACCATGATGGACGGTGTGACGGAGGACGACCTGTACACCCTGCCGAGGGATGAGTTCGTCCCCGCCCGCCGCGACCTGGCCCGCGCCGCCCGCGCGGCGGGTGACCGGGAGGCCGCCGCCCGGATCGAGAAGCTGCCCAAGCCCACGACCGCGGCCTGGCTGCTGAACCGCCTGGTGCGCGCCCACCCGGACGAGGTCGAGGAACTGCTGGCCGTGGGCGACGGCCTGCGCACCGCCCACGAGGACGGCGCGGGCAGCCGCCTGCGGGAACTTGTGCAGGAACGCACGCGGTTGGTGGATCGGCTGGTCACCCTGGCGGGCGAGGCGTTGAGCGAGGCGATCACCAGGGAACTGGCGGAGATGCTGTCCGCCGCGGTCGCCGACCCGTCATCCGGGGAACGGCTGCGCGCGGCCCGCCTGGCCGCGGCGCGCGACCTGGTGGTGGCGGAGCCGTGGCCGGGCCTGACCATCGCGCCGCGCAGCGACCCGGCACCTCGCCGCGAGTCGCCGTCGGCCCGCCGGAAAGCGGCGCTGACGCAGGCCAAGGCAGCGGTGAAGGACGCGGAGGCGCAGCGGGCGGAGGCCGACCGGGCGGTGGGGGACGCGGAGACGGCCGTGGCCGAGGCGGAGTCCCGGGTCCGCGAACTCAACGCGGCGCTGGACGCCGCCGAACACGCGGAACTGGACGCCCGCCGCACCCTCCAGACGGCCCGCCGAGACGCCAAGGCGGCGGAGCGCGCGGCGGGCTTGGCCTGGCGGAAGCTGCAACAGGTGGAGAGCGCGGAGGACTGACGGGCGGCGGGGTCGACTGGGCGGAAGGCGCGTCAGGCGGAGAACGGGGTGGGCCGTCGCGTCGCGCGGGGCGCCTGGTTCGCCTGTGGGGCTGGTGGGCGTCGTGGAGGTCACCGATCGGCCACGGCCTCGCGTGGGGTGGTGGCTGTTGGCTGCGGGGCGCTCGGGCGCGGTGCCGGGACGGGTGATCCGCGTGAATTGTCGGTCGGTGGCGGTGCGGGAACCGGGCTGTCCGGTTGGCGGCTGCGGGCGCCGGGGCCTCGGCCGGGTGGATGGCCTCCGGCGGGGTGCCCACGATCGGCACGCCGACCTCGGCCAACCGCCGGGCCAGACCGAGCGGGGTCTGGCCGCCGAGCTGCGCGATGACGCCCGCGACGGTGCCGGGAATCGTTGTAGGCGTGATCGGCTCAGGTGAGAGTCGCGGTGGGTGGGGAGCGCCTGCGGCTGGGGCGACTGCCTCGCGTGGGGTGTGGTGCCTGGTTGGGCTGTGGCGTGCTCAGGGGTGATGCGCGGATCCGCGCTGTGAATCGCTGGGCGGCGGCGGTGTGCCGAGGAGGGGTGCGGAGCCACGATGCCGGCAGCGGCCTCGGGGATCCGTGGTCGCCGGGGTCGGCTCAGGGGAAGTCGCGATGGGGGAGTGCGCCTGCGGCTGATCGGTAGCGGCTGATCGGTTGTGGTGACCGGTTGGGCCGCGGGTGCTCGGGCGTGACGCCGGCGATCCGCGAGTTGCCGAGTGCCGGTGGTGTGCCGAGGAGCGCGGTGGAAATCGGGAGCCGGAGATCGGTGGTCGCGGGGTCGGCTCCGGTGGACGTGGTGGCCGGTGGGGAGCGCCCGCGGCAGGCGGCCACTGCCTCGCGTGGGGTGTGGTGGCCGGGGCCGGGTATAGGACAGCCCCCGGGCGCGCTCCCGTCCGACAAGGCGGCGGACGGGTCCGGGGCGGACTGGGTCCCGGATGCCCGAGGGCTGGGTGACTGCCTGGTATTCGCCGACCACGCGCCCGCGCCCTACGGCACCGGGTTGGCCCGGTGTCAGCCGTGTGCGTCAGGCCGGCTGCCATCGTTTGACGGATGGGGTGGTCCTAGCGGACAGCCACCTCACGAGTCCTATGGGAATACACCGTTGGACCACCTCCTCTCTCGTGTACCACCGAACCTAGGCGCTGCGCCGGGAGGCGACAAACGGATTTCTCCCGTCACCCGGTCGGACGATGCTAGGGTGACCAACCACATACACAGCGTGTGTGAATATCACTCACTAAGGTGTGCCTAGGGTGCGAGCGTTAGCGGATCGGCCTGGACGGATCGCGGCGGGTGTTGTGCTCGGTGTGGCCGCGGCGGTGTTGTTCACCGAGGGGATCGGGGTGGCGTCCGGCGGACTCCCGGCGCCCAAGCCCGCGGCGGAGGTGGTGCCGGTGCCCATCCCGGCCTCCGGGTCCGCTCAGGCTATCCCCACGGACGTCGCCCCACCGCCACCGGTGGGGGAGAGCTCGACGGCGCAGACGTCGACCAGTGCTCCCGAGGGGAGTTCGTCGGCCCCGCCGACGAGTACCACCACCACCACTACTACGACCGCAGCCCCGACCATCACCACCACGACCACCCACAGTCCCACTACGACTGTCGCGCCCACCACGACTACAACTCCACCAACTACCACTACGACCCGAACCACGCGCACGACAACGCGCGAACCGTGCGGGCTTCTCTTCTGCTGACCCAAGGGGTCTAAGGGGTCGGCCCCGGTTGGCAGTGCGGGCAGTAGTACGCCACCCGCTCCCGTGGCGCCTCGCCCTGCGTCGTCGTGACGACGTGTCCGCCGCAGACCAGGCACGGCGACGTCCGCCGCCCGTACACCCACAGCTGCCGATCCCGCCGCGCGTCCCCGGTGGTGATCCGGTCGACGCTCATCTTGTTGCGGTCCAACAGCTCCCGGCTCAGCGACACCGCGCGTGGGCAGTCCACATCGGACACCGGCGTCCACGGCGACGCGCCGAGCAGGAAGCAGATCTCCGCCTTGAACACGTTGCCCACCCCGGCCATCACCCGCTGGTCCAGCAGCGCGTCGCCGATCTCGCGCGCCGGGTCCGCGGTCAGCCGCGCCAGCGCCGAGGCGGCGTGCTCGGCGCCCCACGACGGGTCCAGCAGGTCCGGGCCCAGGTGCGCGACGAGCCGGTCCTCCTCCGTCGTCGGGACCAGGCTCATCTCGACCAGCAGGAAGCCGACCGCCTGGTGGTCCGCCGTGGTCAGCACGGCCCTGGCCTGGTGGACGGCCCGGCGCCACCGCGCCCGCGGTGCCGTGATCTGCCACAGCCCGTCCATGCCGAGGTGGTGGTGGAAGCTCAGGTTCCGGTCGAAGCGCAGGAACAGGTGCTTGCCGACCGTGCGCGCACCGGTGACCTCCCGCCGCGCGAGATCCACAGTGGACAGACGGGGGTGGCGGAGTTCGCCGCGGGCCAGCACCTGTCCGGCCAGTGCCTCGGTCAGCCGCGCGGCCGTCCGGTAGACCGTGTCACCCTCGGGCATCGCGGCTCACTCGCCCGACGCCTCGTCCTCCGGCCACGCTATGGCCTGGTGCCTGCCGCGCCCGCCGGTGCGCAGCACCCGGGCCAGCAGCAGGTTGAACGCCAGCGCCACCTCGCGCGCGCCCGGCGTGTGCCAGTGGTGGATCGGCGTGCACGCGCCCTGCGCCTGCTGCACCGCGAGCCGGTCCGGCAGCGCCACCGGCATCACCAGGTGGCCGAAGCTCTCGCGCAGCTCGGCGATCCGGAACTGGTGCTCGTAGGAGTGCGTGCGGACCCGGTTGACCACCACGCCCAGCGGCACCAGGTTCGGGTTCTGCTCCTCGCGGGTCTGCTCGACCGCCTCGAACGCCCGCTGCGCCCCCGACACCGCGTACAGCGTCGGCTCGGTCACCAGCAGCGCGCCCTGCGCGGCCACCAGCGCCGACCGGGTCAACCGGCCCAGCGACGGCGGGCAGTCCAGCAGCACCAGCTGGTACGGCAGCTCCCCGTCGGCCAGCAGCGACCCCAGCTCGGCCAGCGCCCGGCCCAGCTTCTCCAGCCTGCGCAGCCCCGGGTCCGGGTCGTTGAGCGACTCCAGCTCCTCGGAGCCGACCATCACGTCCACCTCGTTGCCCCACGCCGACGGCGCGATCGCCGCCCGGAGCACGGCGGGGCGGGGGGTCTCCAGCACGTCGGCGAGCGTGGCCTCGGTCTCGGCGGGGTCCAGGGTGGTGGTGGCGTTGCACTGCGGGTCGAGGTCGACCACCAGCGTCCGGGCGCCGCGCCGCAGCGCCGCGGAGGCCAGCCCGAGCACCACCGTGGTCTTCCCGACGCCGCCCTTGAGGCTGAGCACTGCCACCGTCTGCACACCCCAGACCTTAGTTGCTGCCACGAACCCGACCCAGCGTCCGGACTTCGCGGGACCCGCGGTGGGCCGGGTTCGGGAACGCCCGCTCCCAGTCTCTACAGTTCGTCCCATGCGACCGGATGCTGTTCGCCGTGTGCTCGACACCGAGCTGATCGCCGCGCGCGAGCGGCGGGGCGGGGCGGCGCCGCGCGTCCTCGACGTCGGGGGCGGCAGCGGCGTGCTCGCCGTGCCGCTGGCCGTGTGGGGCTGCGCGGTGACCGTGGTCGAGCCGAGCCCCAACGCGCTGGCCACGCTGCACCGGCGGGCGTCGGAGGCCGGGGTGTCCGACCGGATCACCGCCGTGCAGGGCGACAGCGACGCCCTCGGGGAACTCGTCGAGCCCGGGTCGGCCGACGTGGTGCTGGCGCACGGGCTGCTGGAGGTCGTCGACGACCCGGCGGCCACCGTCGCCGCGCTGGCCGGGTCCCTGGTCGCGGGCGGGGCGCTGTCGGTGCTGGTGGCCAACCGGTACGCGGCCGTGCTCCAGCGCGCGGTGTCCGGGAAGCTGACCGAGGCCCGCGAACTGCTCACCCACGAGACCGGCGCGTTCGGCGCGACCGGCCTGGTCCGCCGGTTCGACACCGAGGGGCTGCGCGCGCTGCTGGCGGGCGCGGGGCTGGCGGTGGAGCTGGTGCAGGGCCAGTCGGTGGTGGCGGACCTGGTGCCGGGGTCGGTGCTGGAGGCCAACCCGGGTGCCGCGGAGGCGCTGGCCGAGCTGGAGGTCGTGGCGGCCGTCACGCCGCCGCTGCGCGACATCGCGACCCGCCTGCACGGCGTCGCCCGGCGCTGATCCCCTGTCGGGGGTCTGTGGTTCGCTGGGGCCATGGGGCGTAGCGGGGACCTGCCGCGGGGGTTGGTCGAGCGGTTCCGGGCGGTGGGTGGCCCCGGCCGCGACGACACGTGGCCGGACGACACGGGGTGCCCGATGCTGCACGTCGACATGGACGCCTTCTACGCGTCGGTGGAGATCCGCGAGCGCCCCGAACTGGTCGACCGGCCGGTGGTGGTCGGCGGGATCGGCCCGCGTGGGGTGGTGTCGTCGGCGAACTACCTGGCCCGCGGTTTCGGCGTGCGCTCGGCGATGCCGACCAGCCAGGCCCGCAGGCTGTGTCCGCAGGCGGTCTACCTGCCGCCGACCTTCGCGCTGTACCAGCAGGTGTCCGCCGGGGTGCTGGCGATCTTCCGCGACGTCACCCCGCTGGTCGAGCCGCTCAGCCTGGACGAGGCGTTCCTCGACGTCGCCGGCGCCCTGCGGCGGCTGCGGATGACGCCCGCCGAGGTGGGTGCCGAGATCCGCCGACGGGTGCGCGCCGAGCACGGCATCACCTGCTCGGTCGGTGTCGGCCCGACGAAGTTCATCGCCAAGCTCGCCTCCGGCCTCGGCAAACCCGACGGCATGCTGGTCGTCCCGCGCGCCGACCTCACCGACTTCCTGCACCCCCTCCCGGTCTCCGCGCTGTGGGGCGTCGGCAAGAAGACCGCGCAACGCCTCGTCGACATCGGCCTCGAACGCGTCGCCGACGTGGCGGCGGCCCCGCTGCCCCGGCTGCGCAGGCTGCTGGGCACCGCCATGGCCGAGCACCTGCACGCCCTGGCCCGCGGCCACGACGACCGCGCGGTGGTCCCGGAGACGGCGGAGAAGTCGATCGGCGCCGAGGAGACCTTCGACGTCGACCACTTCGACCGCGACCTGATGCGCCGCGAACTGCTCCGCCTCTCGGAACGCACGGCCGCCACCCTGCGCGAACGCGGGCTGCGCGGGCGAACCGTGTCCATCAAGGTCAGGTACGCCGACTTCACCACCATCACCCGCGCCAAGACGCTCGCGGTCGCGACCGACGTCACCCAGCAGATCTACCGGACCGCGGCGCAGCTGCTGGCGGAGCAGACCCCGCCCGGCGCCATCCGGCTCATCGGGATCCGGGTGGAGCAGCTGTCCACCGACGGGGCGGAGCAGTTGGCGATCGACGCGCCCGCGCAGGGGTGGCGGGAAGCGGACCAGGCCGCGGACAAGGCCCGCACCCGCTTCGGCACGGCCGCCATCCGCCCCGCGTCCCTCCTCGGCGCCCACCCGGACCGCGCGGGCGCCACCGAACCCAAACCCGACCGCTGACCGCCCGGCGGTCTGACCTGGCGCGATGGCCGGTCGCGAAATCTCTCCGCATCACCCGTTTGAGGTGGGAGGTGGAGGGGTAACAGTCAGCAGGGTCCTGCCCCGCGAACTTCTCGCTGTGGGGCGGGGTGGCGAAGGTGCCCGCTGGGCGCGAGTCCCACCCCGCTCCACCATTTCGACAAGCGCGGTACGGTCCACCGCGAGTGCCAGGACGGCAGGAGGAGCAGCGTGTCTGAGGTGGAAACCAGCCCGGTCTCACGTGCCCACGGGGTGCGCGACGTCGACGTCCGCGTGTGGGCCGACGCCGAGCAGGTGCCGTTGCTGCGGTCCTTCGCGGCCGACATCGCGATGCGCATGGACTTCGACCTCGACGCCATCGAGGACCTGCGGATGGCCGTCGACGAGGCCTGCTCGCTGCTGGTCCGCGCCGCCGCCGGGGACAGCGCGCTGGTCTGCCGGTTCGAGCCCGCGGAGCACGGCATCCGGGTGCGCGCCGAGGTCGACGCCGAGCACGGGCAGCCACCGTCCGCCGACGCGATGGGCTGGCAGATCCTGACCGCCCTGGCCACCTCCGTCACCGAGGAGGTCGCGCCCGTCGAGGGCGGCTTCCGCATCCGCGTCGAGCTGCTGGCCGTGCCCGGCCCCGCCGGGGCTGACCCGCGGTGACCTCCCAACCGAGATCGGAGGACCGGGACAGCTCGGACGTCGAGCGGTTCCGCGAGCTGGCCGCGCTCGCCCCGGACGACCCGCGCCGCGCGCAGCTGCGCGGCGACCTGGTCTCCGACCACATGGACCTGGCGCGCAACCTCGCGCGCAAGTTCGACCGGCGCGGTGACCAGCTGGAGGACCTCGTCCAGGTCGCCACCATCGGCCTGATCAAGGCCGTGGACCGCTTCGAGGCCGAGCGCGGCAACTTCTACGCCTTCGCCATCCCCACCATCATGGGTGAGCTGCGCAGGCACTTCCGGGACACCGGCTGGGCCGTGCGGGTGCCCCGCCAGCTCAAGGAACTGCACGTCACCGTCGCCGCGGGCCGCAACGAGCTGAGCCAGAAGCTCGGCCGCGCGCCCAAGCCCAGCGAGCTGGCCGACCACTTAGGGCTGACCAAGGAGCAGGTCTACGAGGCGCTCGTGGCCAGCGCCGCCAAGCAGGGCACCTCGCTCGACGCCCGGCTCGCCGAACCCGCGGGCGACCGCTTCGGCTACGAGGACGACCGGCTCGTCGAGGTGGACAACCGCCGCGCGCTCGGTCCGCTGCTGGCCGAGCTGCCCGAGCGCGAGCAGAAGATCATCGTGCTGCGCTTCTTCCGCGGCATGTCGCAGGCCGACATCGCCCGCCGCGTGGGGGTGTCGCAGATGCAGGTGTCGCGGCTGCTGGCGAAGACGCTGGAGCGGCTGCGCGCCGCTCTCGGCGAGGACACGCTGGCGGGCTGAGTTGCGCCGCTCGACAGTGCCCGCGCGGCCACCGGTCTCGTCACCGCCAGTCCCCGCACGGGGGTGGCGGTCACGACAGCGGTGGTCCGCGCGCGGTCCGCGGCGCACGAGCCGAAGACTGCCGGGTTTACCCACCCCACGCGCCGCCGTCGGGCCCGTGGGGTGCCGCCCGCGCTCAGGAGACGCGGAGCGAGCGCCTGCGCTGCGCGATCAGGGTGCGGCGCTCGCCCTCGCCCATCGCGCCCCAGATGCCGTAGGGCTCCTGCACGGCCAGCGCGTGCTCGCGGCACTGCTGCAGCACCGGGCAGGCGCGGCAGACGGCCTTGGCGCGTTCCTCGCGGGCGTGCCGGGCGGGACCGCGCTCGGCGTCGGGGTGGAAGAACATCATACTGTCGGCGCCCCGGCAGGAGCCGTTGAGCTGCCACGACCACTCGTCGGAGACGGGCTTGGGCAGTCGCGTGATCTCGGCCATGGTCGGTCCCTCCTCGGTGCCCGCTCCGCACAGCGGGTTCGACCGGGAACTACCCCGGGGCCCGGAGCCCGAAACGGCGTACCCGGCAACCGGCCGTTCGGCCGTCTGACGAGGGGCGATCGGTACCCCGCCGCCGGGCGTCCGGCCCGGTGCGGCGGCGACTACTACTGTGACGTCGGCGTGGACGGCCGCGCGGGAGCGCGGCGCATGCGCCTGCGGTGAGGGAAGGACAGACAGTGGAGATCAACAGCTCGGGCACCGACCCGGTTGTCGTTGAGGTCACCGGCGAGGTGGACCTGGCCACCGCGCCGCAGCTTGAGCAGGCCCTCGACGACGCGCTGGCGCAGCCCGGCGGCGGGGTGCGGGTGGACCTGTCCGGAGTGGAGTTCATGGACTCCGCCGGGCTGCGGGTCTTGGTCGCCGCGCTGCGCAAGGCCGAGGAGTCCGGCCGTTCGCTGGTGCTGGACTCCCCGCACGAGCGGGTCCGCCGGATCATCGAGATCACCGGGCTCGCCGAGGTCTTCGGCCTCGCGGGCTCCGACAAGGCCTGACGGCTTCCCGGTCCGGGCCCGCGCCCGGACCGATCGGCCGCGTGCCCGCCGGTCCCCGGGACCGGCGGGCGGCGCGCCCCGGCCCCGGCCCCGGCACCGAGACCGGGCCGGGGCGGCTCGTGGTGGGTGGTGCGGTCGACGCTGTTCACCCCGCGGTTGGTTCACCCGATTCCGACCGGGGTATCCCTCCCGGCGTGAACGTCGTGCTGTCCCCTCGGCACGTGGGTCCCGCCGGGGACCGGGGGATACGGGGACAGCGCGGGCAGGGATGCTGGACCGACGCGCGGTGCGCGCGAGGGGTGGTGCGGAGAACGTGAGCGAGGCGGCGAACGACGGCCGGGTGCGCCACGAGGCCGAGAACGGCGGACGGGTGCGACAACTGGCCACCCGCCTGCCCTCTGCCAGCCGGTCCGCGGGGGAGGCCCGGGAGTTCGTGGGCGCGGCGCTGCGCTCGTGGGGTGTGGTGGAGACCTTGGTCTGCGATGTGATCCTGGCCGCGTCCGAGCTGGTGACCAACGCGATCGAACACGGCGTCGGCGAGATCCGAGTGGAGCTGTCGCTGGTCGCGCCGCGGGTCCGGCTGCGGGTCTGGGACGACACCCGCGAGGTGCCGGTGCGCAAGCCGCCGAGCCTGCTGTCCGAGCGCAGCCGCGGCCTGACCATCGTCGACGCGCTCAGCCACGCGTGGGGGCACGAGGCCGACGGCGTCGGCAAGTGGGTGTGGGCCGACTTCGCCGTCCCGGCGGGGTCGGGTGTCGGCGGTCGGATGGTGGAACCGGTTGCCCGGCACCGCGAGTCCGCGAAGTAGCCCGCCCGCGGTTGCTAGTACCGTTGATCCCCTCCGCTGTCCTCGACCGAAGAAGCGAGGAGTGACCGATGACGGGCAGCAAGCCCGCCGCGCCGGGGGCGCAGGCACCGCCGCTCGGTGAGCGAGCGGCACCCGCCGAGGCCGAGCACGGCACGCGCTCCCTGCTCAGCGACCAGCAACTGCTCGCCGGGGCCCGGGAGCGGATCGCGCTGACCGCCGAGGTCACCACCCAGCTCGCGGGCTCGCTGAACCTGCGGCGCACCATCCTGCGCCTCTTCGCGCTGGTCCGGCCGGGCATGGCGGACTGGGTCATGCTCGCCATGGCCGACGACAGCTCCAGCCGCCTGTCCCTCTTCGGCGGGAAGAACCCCACGTTCTCCACCGCCGTGCACCGCGCGGAGGCCGAGGACCTCGGGCTCACCCGAGTGCTGCGCTCCGGCCGCTCCGAGCTGCTGCACGTCGTCGACACCGGCCACGCCGACGGCCTCGACAGCATGATCCCGCACGACGGCCTGCGGTCCGAGGCCACCGCGCTGCGCCCGGCCGACGTGCTCGGCGTCGCGCTGACCGCCCGCGGCTCCACCGTCGGCGTGCTGGTCCTGGTGCGCGGCGCGGGCCGCGGGTTCACCGAGGAGGACGTGGCGCTCGCCGAGGTCGTCGCCGCTCGCGCCGCCACGGCGTTGGACTCCGCGCGGCTCTACGAGGAGCGCACCCGGGTCGCGTCCGTGCTCCAGTCGGGCCTGCGCCCGCCGGTGCTGCCGCGCCCCGACGGCCTGCGGTTGGCCGCCCGGTTCCGCGCCGCGGCCCAGCACCTCGACATCGGCGGCGACTTCTACGACGTGCACGGCTCCGGTGACGACTGGCTGGTGGTGCTCGGCGACGTCTGCGGCAAGGGCGTGGAGGCCGCGGTGCTCACCGGCCGCGCCCGGCAGAGCGTGCGCACCGCGTACCACTTCGACCGGCGCCCCGGCGGTGTGCTGGCCGCGCTCAACGCCGTCCTCTACGAGGAGGACTCGGACCGGTTCGTCACGGTCGTGTGCGCGCGGGTCCGCCCGGCCGCCGACGGCCGCTCCGCCGAGGTCACCCTCGCCGTCGCGGGCCACCCGCCGCCGCTGCTGGTGCGCGCCGACGGGTCGGTGGTGGAGACCGAGGTCGCGGGCACCGTCGCGGGCGTGCTCCCGGACGTCGCCTACACCGAGACCGCGCTGCGCCTCGAGTCCGGCGACACGCTGCTGATGTTCACCGACGGCATCTACGAGGCCCGCGGCCCCGACGGCTGCTACGGCATGGACCGGCTGCGCGCCCTGCTGCCCGCGTACGCGGGCGCGAGCCCCGCGGTGGTGTGCGAAGCCGTCGAGCGGGACGTCGTGGAGTACCTCGGCGGTCGGGCGCACGACGACATGGCCCTGTTCGCGGTGTCCTGCGAGAGGTAGGCGGTTTTGGCAGAGCAGTCGGACCAGTCGGACGCCGTGCTCGACGCGCTCGGTCGCTTCGACGGGGCGCTCGCCTCGGTGGACGTCGACGCGGCCGTCGCCGCGGTCGAGGGCCTGCTCGACGACGGTGTGGACCCGGCGACGGTGCTGGTCGACGTGATCTCGTCGGCGCAGCGCATTGTGGGGGACCGCTGGCAACGCGGGGAGTGGACCGTCGCCGAGGAGCACGCGGCCACCGCGGTCGCGGTGTCGGCCACCGAGGCCGTCGCCCGCTACGCACGCCGGGTGCCCGCGACCCGCGGCCGGGTCGTGGTGGCCTGCGCGGAACGCGAGTGGCACGCGCTGCCCGCGATGATCGTCGGCACCGCGCTGCGCGGCGCGGGCTGGGAGGTCACGCTGCTGGGCGCGTCGACCCCGCCGCTGCGGCTGAGCCAGTACCTGCAGGACCTGGGGCCCGACGCGACCGCCGTGAGCTGCTCGGTGCTGGGCGCCCTGCCGACCACGCGCCGGTTCATCGAGGCCAGCACGTCCGCCGGGATCCCGGTCGTGGTCGGCGGATCCGCGTTCGGCGTCGACGGCCGCCGCGCGACGGCGCTGGGCGCCACGGCGTGGGCGGCGAGCGCGCGGGACGCGGTCGCGGTGGTGGCGGAGCTGCCGACGGTGGTGCCGGAGGCGGCCCCCCTGCCGGGCCCGGCGGTGGGGGAGCAGGCCGCGCTGGAACTGATCCACCACCGGCTGTTCACCGGCCTGCGCGAGCGCTGGGCGCTGGCCGCGCAGGTGGTGACCACCGAGCAGCTGCCGCTCGACAGCGTGGCGGCGGTGGCGGTCGACGTGGTCAACCAGGCGCTGCACGCGGTCTGGTCGGCCCTGCTCACCGGCGACCCCACCACCCTGTCCGAGACCGCGGCCTGGACCGCGGCCCTGCTGTTCGCCCGGGGCGTGGAGCCCGGGCTGGTCGACGAGCTCGGCAGGCTGCTGGCCGCCGACCTGCGCGACTTCCCGCTGGCCAGGGACCTGGTCGACCGGCACTGGACCGACGGCGCGCTCACGGCGGGCCGCCCGTGAGGGACTTCTCGCACACCGTCAGCACCGACGGCGACCGGCTGGTGGTCAGCGCGAAGGGCGAGCTGGACACCCACACGGCCGTCGAGTTCAAGCGGGCCCTGCTCGAACTGATCGAGGACAACGCCGAGATCGTCGTCGACCTCGGCGGCCTGACGTTCATCGACTCCAGCGGCCTGAGCGTGTTCATCGCCGCCCACAAGCGCTCCCTGCCCCGCGGCGCCCGGGTGCTGCTCGACGGCGTACCCCCGTTCCTGTCCAGGATCCTGGCGATCACCGGCCTCAACGCCGTCATCCCCCTCCTCGGCGGCGCCCCCGAACCCGCGTGACGGTGGGGGATTCGCCCGGATCGACCGGCGGGTGTGCGAGAGTGGGCGCATGTCCCCCACGGCACCGGACGAGGCAACCGAGACCGAGGTCGCCGCGCGGGCCCTGGGCCTGGTCCTGACCCGGGCCAACGCGGACGTCTACCCGAAGGTGCCCGCGATGCAGCTGCGGGCGCTGCACTTCGTGGAGGCACTGGAACCGGTCAACCTGACGAGGTTGACCGAGGAGCTGGGCACCATCCCGTCCTCGGCGAGCCGCCTGTGCGACCGCCTCCAGACGGCGGGCCTGCTGGACCGCCACGCCGCGGTCACCGACCGGCGGGAAGTGGAGATCGTGCTGACGGTGCGGGGGCGGGAACTGCTGGACCGGCTGAGAGCGGCGCGAAGATCCGATCTGGCCCAGGTCCTGGCCGTCATGCCGGACCAGGCTCGTACGGCCCTCCTCTACGGCCTCCGAGAGTTCACCGCGGCCGTAGAACGCCGCACGCTGACCGACGACCAGATAACCGCCTGAACAGCACCCGCCCGGATCGGCCCCGCGGCGCGGGAGTACCGACTGGCGCGCCGATGTACCCGGTTCGGCCTGCTCCCATCCCGGAATCCCTCCGGCCCGACTGTGCTCCTGCCCCGGCCCGCCGAAGCGATCGGCGGATGCCTGCCGAAATCGGGCACGCTCGGCACCTTCGCGACATGGCTCAGGTGCCTGCCAACGAAAACGCGTGATGACGCTGGTCGCCTACTACGCCGAAGACGACGGCGACAGCGGTCTCCTGGCGACCGGCGGGGGCGGCCCGGTGGCGTTCGGTGGGTGCGGGTCGCGCCGTGATCACCTCGCGCGGGCGGCGATGCCTGCCAGGAGGGCGTCGGCTGTGCGGGTGTTGATGATCCGGTCCGCGGTGATCCCGCAGTCCTCCGCCCGTTCGCAGCCGTAGGGCAGCCAGTCCAGTTGGCCCGGCGCGTGGGCGTCGCTGTCGATGGCGAAGGCGCAGCCCAGGTCCGAGGCCAGGCTCAGGAGTCGGCGGGGTGGGTCGCGGCGTTCGGGGCGGGCGTTGATCTCCACCGCCACGCCGTACTCGGCGCAGGCGGTGAACACGGCGCGGGCGTCGAAGGTCGACTCGGGGCGGGGTTTGGCCGTTACCAGTCTGCCCGTGCAGTGGCCCAGGACGTCCACGTGCGGGTTGGCCACCGCCGTCAACATCCGCTCGGTCATCTCCGCCTCGGGCATGCGCAGCTTGGAGTGGACGCTGGCGACGACCACGTCCAGCTCCGCCAGCAGGTCCTCCTCCTGGTCCAGGCCGCCGTCGTCGAGGATGTCGACCTCGATCCCGGTCAGCACCAGGAACGGGGCCAGCGCCACGTTCAGCTCCGCCACCACCTCCAGTTGCCGCCGCAGTCGGTCGGCGGTCAGGCCGCGGGCCACCCGCAGGCGCGGGGAGTGGTCGGTCAGCACCATCCACTCGTGGCCCAGGGCCATGGCCGCGCGGGCCATCTCCTCGATGCCGCTGCCGCCGTCGCTCCAGTCCGAGTGCGTGTGGCAGTCGCCTTTCAACGCGGCCCGCAGGGCTGTGCCGCCCGCCACCGGTTCCGCGTTCTCCGCCAGCAGGTTGGTCAGGTACGTCGGCTCACCGAGCCGCACCGTCTCGGTGAGGATCGTGGCGATGCTCTGCCCGATCCCCGGTATCGCGGTCAGCGTGCCCGCCGCGACCCGCTGCTCCAGTTCCCCCGCGGGCAACTCCGCCACGACCGCCGCCGCCCGCCGGAACGCGCGGACCTTGCCCGTCGGCTGCGCGGACCGTTCCAGGTACAGGGCTATCTGCTTGAGGGCAGACACGGCGTCCATGGCCCCAGGAAACCCCATCGCCACGACCGGCGCACGCCGCCCCGCGCGGTTAGCGTCGGGGGAGAAGGAGGCCACGATGGACGGTAGTGCGACAGCCCGGTTGACCGAGGTGCTCGACGGCCGATGGGCGCGAGTGCGGCGGGACGCGCGGCAACGGATGGCCGAACTGCCCTCACCCCACACGTACGACCTCAGCACCGAGGAGCACCGCGCACAGGTCTACGCCGAACTTCAGGAGCTGGCCGAAGCGGGCTACCCCCGCGCCGGTTTTCCCAAGAGCCACGGCGGCGACGGCGATACCGGCGCCACCCTGACCTCCTTCGAGATGCTCGGCTTCGGCGACCTCTCCCTCATGGTCAAGGCCGGTGTCCAATGGGGACTGTTCGGCGGCGCCGTCGCGGCCCTGGGCACCGAGCCCCACCACGACCGCTACCTGCGCGCGATCATGGACCTCGACCTGCCCGGCTGCTTCGCCATGACCGAGACCGGCCACGGCTCCGACGTGCAGAACCTGCGCACCACCGCCACCTACGACCCCGTCACCCGCGAGTTCGTCGTGCACACCCCGCACGAGGCCGCCCGCAAGGACTACATCGGCAACGCCGCCCGCGACGGCCGCGCCGCCGTGGTCTTCGCGCAGCTCATCACCGGCGGCGAGAGCCGGGGCGTGCACGCGCTCGTGGTCCCGCTGCGCGACGAGCACGGCGCCCCGCTGCCCGGCGTCCGGATCGCCGACTGCGGGCGCAAGGCGGGCCTCAACGGCGTCGACAACGGCCGCCTCTGGTTCGACAACGTCCGCGTCCCCCGGGAAGCGCTCCTCAACCGCTACGGCGACGTGGCCCCCGACGGCACCTACACCAGCCCCGTCGAGGGTGACTCGCGGCGGTTCTTCACCATGCTCGGCACCCTCATCCGCGGCCGGATCAGCGTCGCGGGCGCGGCGGGCAGCGCGACCAAGAGCGCGCTCACCATCGCCGTGCGGTACGCGCTGGAACGCCGCCAGTTCCCGCGCCCGGGGGAACCGGAGGAGGTCGTCCTCCTCGACTACCTCGCCCACCAGCGCAGGTTGCTGCCCGCCCTGGCCACCACCTACGCCCTGCACTTCGCCCAGGAACAGCTCGTCACGACCCTGCACGAACTCGCCGACGAACCCGACGACCGCCGCCAACGCGAGCTGGAGTCCCGGGCCGCCGGGCTCAAGGCCGCCACCACCTGGCACGCCACCCGCACCATCCAGACCTGCCGCGAGGCCTGCGGCGGCGCCGGGTACCTCGCGGAGAACCGGCTGCCGCAGCTCAAGGCCGACACCGACGTGTTCACCACGTTCGAGGGCGACAACACCGTGCTCTACCAACTCGTCGCCAAGGGCCTGCTGACCGGTTACCGCCAGCACGTGCACGACCTGGGCACCGCGGGCATGGCCCGGTTCATCGCCGACCAGTTCGTCGGCACCGTCATCGAGCGCACCGCCGCCCGATCGCTCATCGAGCGCCTGGTCTCCGCCGTCAGCCCGCAGAACGACGACACCGACCTGCTCGACCGCGGCTGGCACCTGCGGCTGTTCGAGGACCGCGAGAAGCACGTCCTCGACACCCTCGCCCGCCGACTGCGCCGGGCCGGGGCACCCGGCGCCGACGCGTTCGAGGTGTTCAACAACGCCCAGGACCACGTCCTGCGGGCCGCGCGCGTGCACGTCGAGCGGGTCGTGCTGGAGGCGTTCGTCGCGGGCGTCGACCGGTGCGCCGACCCGGACGCGGCCGCCCTGCTCAACCGGGTGTGCGACCTGCACGTGCTCTCGGCGGTGGAGGCCGACCTCGACTGGTTCCTCGGCCACGGCAGGCTCAGCACGACCCGGGCGAAAGCCGTCACGGGCGCGGTCAACGACCTCTGCCGCGGCCTGCGCCCGCACGCCGGGACCCTGGTCGACGCCTTCGCCATCCCGGAGCCGCTGGTCGGGGCGCCGATCGCCACCGGGGCGGAGCGTGATCGACAAGACGCGCAACGGCGTCACGAGACGCCTCCCGGCGCCGGGGCGCTACCCCGTACGGAGGACACCCGGGCAAACCCGGCAACAGCGGCCACGTCGTGATCCGGGATCGGGTAGTCGCGGGGGGAAACGCCCCGTATCCTGGAGGCGACACCCCCACCGAGGAGTGCCCGCCGGGTCCGGCGGCAACCGTGATCGCCCGGCGCCCGCGACCGCTGTGCCGGAGGAGGAACGTATGCCACTCTCCGAGCACGAGCAGCGACTGCTCGACCAGATCGAGCGCGCGCTCTACGCCGAGGATCCCAAGTTCGCCTCCACCGTCCGAGGTGCCCGTCTCCGCAAGCCGTCTCGACGGCGCAGGCTGCAGGGTATCGCCCTGTTCGTCCTGGGGGTCGCGCTCCTCGTGCTCGGTGTGATGCTGCCGTTCAAACCGGCTGGTATCCCCGTGGTGAGCCTGCTCGGCTTCCTGGTGATGTTCGTCGGCGCTCTGCTGACGCTGACGGCGCTGCGCCAGGGCGGCTCCGAAACGGAGTCGGGTCAGGAGTCCGCGGGCGGGGGTGGCGGCGCCGCCGCCCACCACCGCCGAGGCTCGTTCTCGCAACGCATGGAGGAGCGCTTCAAGAAGCGCTTCGACGACGAGCGTTAACTCAGCAGAACCCACGGCTTAGCGCCGGGAACCGCACCACGCGGACCCGGCGCACAGCCATGTCCGGGGTCAGGTCGGACCCCACCCCGCGGTATGGCGCCCGGTCGCGGGCCGAAGTGCGCGGGCCTGCCTGGCTTCCCGTTCGCCCCTGGAACGGCGGTGGCCGCCACACCGCAGCGGGTGTGACGGCCACCCGAGTCCGAATCCGGGGTGCCTCTCAGTTCTCGTCGTCCCCGCGCTTGCGCTTGCGGGGCCGCAGCACCGAGCGGGGCAACAGCCTGCCGCGCCAGTCGAGCGGCGACGAGCGGCGCAGACCGCGCACCACCTCGTCGAAGGCCGCCGCCAGCTCGGGGTCCCGGTCGCGCCTGCCGCCGTACCACGACCGCTCCACCGAGTTCACCACCGTGCGCAGCGCCTGCTTGCTGCCGTCGTCCAGGCTGTGCTCCTTGACCAGCCTGCGCGCGGCCGTGCGGACCGTGTCGGTGTCCGGCGCCCGCGTGCCCCGGTCCCACGACTCGGCCAGCAGCTCCGTCCAGGCCGCCGACGCCGCGTCCGGCGAGTCGCCCAGCACCGCGTCCCGGCGCTGCCGCCTGCGCCAGTCCCGGACCAGCGCCGGGACCGCGCCCAGCACGGCCAGCACCAGGAGCGCGCTGAGCCACCACGACAGCAGCGAAAGCAGGAACACCAGCGCCAGCACGCCGACCCCGATCGCCAGCGGTCGCGCGATCCGCAATCGCGCCGCGTAGGCCAGCGCCACCAGCGCCGCCGCCACCACGCCCAGCCCCAGGGCCGTCCACGCCTGCCACGACCACGGCGTCGCCACCTCGCCGGGCGTCTTGGCGCCCGCCTGCGGGGTCTGGTCCTTGCCCGGGTCCGTGCGCGGCGCCGCCGCGGTGGTGGTGGTCGCGGTCGGCGGCTTCTCCTCGCTGACCCCCGTCGCCGGGCCGGAGCTCGGCGGGGAGCTGGCGTAGGGCGGGTTGTACGTGCGGCCGTCCGACAGCGGCGTCGGGTCGAAGGTGACCCAGCCGTGGTCGGGGAAGAAGACCTCCACCCACGCGTGCGCGTCCTGGGTGGTGATCGACCGGTAGTCGCCGGTCAGGAAGCCCGCCGTGTAGCCGATGGCCACCCGCGACGGGATGCCGACCGCCCTGGCCAGCAGCGCCATCGCCGAGGCGTACTGCTCGCAGTAGCCGACCTTCGAGTCGAACAGGAAGTCCCGCAGGGCGGTCTCGTCGCTGCCCTGGCCGGTCTGGGTCTGGTACTTGAAGCCGTTGGCCGAGTTGGTGAAGTGCGTCTTGAGCGCCAGCACCTTGTCCAGCATCGTCGGCTGGTCGCGGGTGAGGTCCTTGGCCAGCTGCACGACCCGCGGGTCGATGCCCTCGGCGTCGAAGTACATCTCGTGGACCTCGCTGAAGTCCGAACCCGCCAGCCGCAGGTCGCCCGCCGTGGGCTGGCTGAGGTCGGCCGCCTCGACGTAGCGGTCCAGCTTGCGCGCGTTGCGCGCGTAGACCATCCCGCCGCCCAGGTCGTAGAACATGTTGTCCGGCAGGTCGAACATCTGGCGGGGGGTGCCGTACACCGGCGCCCAGTTGTCCTCGTAGTTGATCGGCTCGATCTCGATGCGCGTCTGCGGACCCTGGCCGTCGTCGCCGGGGGCCGCGGGCAGCGGCCCGGCCGCGCGGACGTTGGTGGCCAGCGCGCTCGCGGGCACCCAGCCGCCGTCGCGCTCGAACCGGGGCAGGGTCAGCGCGCGCAGGTAGCGGGTCTCGTTGCCGAGGCCGCGCACCCGCAGCAGCTCCCGGTTGCCGCCCTGCTCCAGCATGCCGCGCAGCTTGGTGAACGGTTTGAGCGCCAGCCCGCCGCCGGTGCCGCCGCCGGTGCCGTCGCCCGGCAGGCTGCCAACCGTGCCGATCCCGGTGATCAGCCCACCGGCCAGCAGGCCCAGCACCAGCGCCGAGGACACCATGGCCGTCGGGGAACCGAACCCGGCGCCCCGGGTCGGCAGCGCCGCCTGGTTGCGCCAGAGCCGGTGCCGGTGCGTGCCGTCCACCGCGAGCAGCACCGCGAACGACCCGGCGCCCAGCACGAACGACCACCAGGGCAGCAGGTCGTCGGCCAGCGACGCCGGGACCGCGTAGACGCACAGCAGCACCAGGCCACAGGCCGCCGGGGTGCCCGCGGCCACCGCGAGCGTGTCGACCAGCACCCCGACCAGGCCGATGGCGATCACCACCAGGCACAGCACCGGCCGGGTCTCGGCGACCGGCGGCACGCCCGTGCGCACCGCCTCCACCGAGTCGGTCAGCACCCGGCCCAGGGCGTCGAAGGCGTCCGGGCCCGGTAACAGGCCCAGCACACCGCTGTCGGTGAACAGCGCGGTCAGCAGGCACAGCAGGCCGACCAGCTGGGCCAGCACCACCAGCAGGGTCGGCGTGCGCAGCGCCCGCAGCCCGAGGCCGATGGCGGTCACCACGATCACCGCGACACCCGCGTGCCCCAGCCACCGCGCGCCCTCGATCACCCCGGACAGCGCGGTCGACGCGCACAGCGTGGTGACCGCCGCGACCACCGGGGTGACCGTGGTCGACCACTGGGCCTGCGCGGTCGTCCGCTCGCTCATGAACCAGCTCCCGCGATCATCGAATCGCCGCGCCGCGTGCCGGTGCGGCACACGCCGCCCCACACCTGGCCCATCGGCACGTCCGGGCGGGCGGTGGTGACGCCCCAGCCCGCGGCGGCCAGCAGCGCGCCCGTCGCCCTCGGGTCCACGTCGTCGTCCTCGCCCGCGCCCCAGGCGGGCGTGTCCAGCAGCACCGCGATGCTGCGCACGCCGCGCGTGCGGTACCGGATCAGCCTGCTGATCGAGTCCGGGGTGGCCGCACCGAGGATGGCGATCAGTTCCTGGCCGTGGCCGGGGTCCGCCGGGCAGGAGATCTCCCGCTGGTGCACCGGCTGCAGCGCGGCCAGCGCGTCGAGCACCGCGGCGTCGCTGTGCCCGCCGTCGCCCGCGTCGCTGACCAGCACGGCGCCGGTCTCCGACACCAGCCGCACCGGGTGGCCGTGGCGGTGCAGGTGCACGCAGATGCTCGCGGCGAAGGACACCGCCCACTCCAGGCTCGACGCCGCGCCCACCCCGCGGTGGCCGCTGATCCGCCGGTCCAGCAGCACCGTGGTGCCGCCGCGCCAGGGGCTCTCCTCGACCCGGACCATCATCTCGTCGCGCTTGGCCGTGGACCGCCAGTGCACCTTGCGCAGGTCGTCGCCCTGCCGGTACGGGCGCACGATGGCGTCGTCCTCGCCCTGACCGGCGTTGAGCCGGACCGAGCCGTCGTCACCCGAGCCGAGGCCGGAGCCGCCCGGCAACCCGGACAGCGCCACCACCCGGGGCACCACGACCAGCCGCGACACCCCGGCCAGCTCGCGCTCGAACTCGGCCAGGCCGAACGGGTCGGTGACCGTCGCCTTGAGCGGGCCCAGCTGCTGGATGCCGCGCAGCATCGGCTGCAGCGAGTAGCGCAGCTGGGTGCCGGTGTGCCGGGGCAGGTGCTCGATCAGGAACCGCGGCTTGCCGCCGAGCGCGTACGGGACGCCGTCGGAGACCAGCAGGCCGACCGTGGGCAGCCTGCCCGTGCTGTGCACGTCCAGCGCCACGTCCGCCCGGCCGCCGACCGGCACCCGCAGCGGCGAGATGTGCCTGCGCGCGTGCAGGCCGACCCTGGTCATCGCGGTGAACACGCAGACCAGCAGCGGCAGCGCCACCACGAACACCGAGACCCGCAGCAGGTCGCGCTCGTTGAGCATCACCGAGCACAGCGCGGCGGCGAGGCCCGCGGCCAGCAGGCACCGGCCCCGCGTGGTCAGGCCGGACAGGGCTCCGCGCATCGGCTGCCCCTCAGCGCCCGCGGGCGGTGGACCACTGCGCGCCGCCCTCCGGCGTCGCCTGGGGCACCGGCACCCGCTGGATCAGGCCGCGGACGAGCTCGGCGGGGGAGCGGCGCGAGGCCTGCGCCTCCGGGGTGAGCACCAGGCGGTGGGCCAGCACCGGGATCGCGACGGAGTGGATGTCGTCGGGCACCACGTACTCGCGGCCCGACAGCGCGGCCTGCGCCCGGGCCGCGCGCACCAGGTGCAGCGTGGAGCGGGGCGAGGCGCCGATCCGGATCTCCGAGAGCCTGCGGGTGGCCGAGACGACCTCGACGGCGTAGCGGCGCACCTCCTGGGTGATCTGCACCGCGCGCACCGTCTCGATCATCGCGCGCACCTGGTCGGCGTCGGAGACCGGGCGCAGCGTGGCGAACACGTCGTGGCCCGCGTGCTCGTCGACCATGGCCAGCTCGGCCTGCGGGTCCGGGTAGCCGATGGACACCCGCGCGGTGAACCGGTCGCGCTGGGCCTCGGGCAGCGCGTAGGTGCCCTCCATCTCGATCGGGTTCTGCGTGGCGATCACCATGAACGGCGAG
The DNA here is from genome assembly GCF_041897805.1 of Actinokineospora auranticolor. Taxonomy (GTDB): domain Bacteria; phylum Actinomycetota; class Actinomycetes; order Mycobacteriales; family Pseudonocardiaceae; genus Actinokineospora; species Actinokineospora auranticolor. The sequence goes on along the minus strand of NZ_CP154825.1, from coordinate 6,304,424 downwards.
TGCAGCTCGTAGGTGTTGCCGTCGACGGTGACCTGGTGCTCCTCCATGCACTCCAGCAGCGCGGACTGGGTCTTGGGGGAGGCGCGGTTGATCTCGTCGCCGACCACGATGTTGGCGAACACCGGGCCGGGCCGGAACTCGAACTCGTTGGTCTGCCGGTTGAAGATCGAGACCCCGGTGACGTCGCTGGGCAGCAGGTCCGGGGTGAACTGGATGCGGCTGACCGAGCAGTCGATGGACCGGGCCAGCGCCTTGGCCAGCGAGGTCTTGCCGACCCCGGGCACGTCCTCGACCAGCAGGTGGCCCTCGGCCAGCAGCGCGACGAGGGCGATGCGCACCACCTCGGGCTTGCCGACCAGCACCCGCTCCACGTTCGCCGCGATCCGCTGGGTGATCGCGTGCAGCTCCTCCAGCTTGCCGCCGGGGCCCGCGGGCACCGGCGCGTGCTGACCGGTGCCGTGCTGGCCCGCGCCGTGCTGGCCGTGCTGCGGGGCGTGCTGGGCGGGGGCGTACTGCGCCGGGTGCGGCTGCGGCGCCTGCTGGCCGGGGTGCGGCTGCGGCGCGTGCTGGTGCCCGGGAGGCGCGTAGGGCCCGTTCTGCCCCGCGAACGGCTCGCCGCCCGGACCCGGGTAGTGGCTACCGGGCAGAGCGGTGGGCGGGGTACTCGACGTCACGCGACCTCCTGGTATCTCGGCGGCTGTCCGGCTCGCCCGGCGCCACCGGGGCCCGCCGGGACGGGGGCTGGTGGCCCGCGCCCGGACAATCGCCCGCCACACCGGGGTGTGGCCGCGACAGCCTGCCATGAAGTGTGTCAAACAAGGGCGAAGTACCCAACGTCGTCCACGGCGCCGCCGCGCGGTCCGCGCCGGTCCGATCTTGCCAGGGTAGGTCGTACGGGGTGCGGGCGACCGGGGTTCCACAGGTTGTCCGCCGGGCGGGCCCTCGGGCCGGTCCACCGGTGCCCGCGCCGCCCGGAACCCACCTGTGACGGACTGCGTCGAGTAGGACGCGCGGCCCCCGCCGGGGTTGGTCCGGCGGCGGTGTCCGCCGCGTCCCGCCGGGCGGCCCGTGGGGTGGCGTGGGCGGTCCGGTGGCGGGTGCTGGGCCGGACGGCCGTGGGTGGACCGCCGAGTTCGTTGACTCTGCGTGATCGGGGTGCGACGGCGCGAGCGCTACCCGAATGGGTGAGCGCGGCGACCGCCCCACGACGCCCCACCGGGCCGCCCCCGGGTCCCCCACGACACCCCACTCATGGCCGTGACATGCGGTTCGCGCGATTCGTGACGCCGTTTCGAAGTTCGTTTCACGCTTTCCGGGACGGCTCCCGGGTAACCCGAGCCGGTCATGCCCCCCACCGCGCCCCACCGCGCCCACCCGCACTCTAGCTGGGAAAACGCTGATGGAGCGGCGCCGGAACCCACGCGATTCGCGTTGACTGTGGTGAAAAGTGGGGTACTGTGGCGCCAAGTGGGGCACACGGGGGCTCCATGGCCGATGCGATCGGTATCGGTGGGGAGGTGGGTGTCGGGATGTTCCTCGGCACGCACACCCCCAAGCTCGACGACAAAGGGCGGCTCACACTGCCCGCCAAGTTCCGGGAAGCGCTCGCGGGTGGGTTGATGGTCACGAAGGGTCAGGATCACTGCCTCTACGTGTTCCCGCGCGCGGAGTTCGAGGACATGGCACGCAAGGTCGCCGCGGCACCCCTGACGAACGAAGCGGTCCGCGCCTACCAGCGGTACCTGTTCGCCGGAACGGACGAACAGCGACCCGACGGCCAGGGGCGGGTCGCGATCGCACCGGAACTGCGCAAGTACGCGGGCCTGACCAAGGACTGCGTGGTCATCGGGGCGATCACCAGGTTGGAGATCTGGGACGCGCAGGCGTGGCAGACCTACCTGGACGAGCACGAGGAGAGCTACGCCCAGGCCCGGGAGGAGGTCCTGCCCGGAGTGTTCTGACGGGTCTGGGACGAGAGAAGGCACGGGTGCCGTGAGGCCTCGGTCCGCTCGCTTTCGGCCCTGGCACACCTTCCCCGGTGCCAGGTCCGACGAGCGGGCGGGGACCTGGCGGCACCCGTTGTGTCCGGGCGGTGCGTGGGAGAGAGGTTCGGCGATGAGAGCGCGTGCAGGGACCGGTCCGGCCCCCGCGCGCCCAATCGCCGCGGACCCGCCGACGTCGTACAAGTCGCACGACCCGCGGTCCGACACCGACTCCCGGGCGGTCGACCGGCCGCTGCGGCTGGTGCCGGGCACCGGCGCGCACGCCAAGCCCGACCCGGCCCACGGCCGCGGGGTCACCCTGGTCGAGGATGAACCCACCCGCCCCCGCCACGCCCGCGAGCGGGACGACCGCGACTACGCCTGGCGGCTGGTGGACGCGCCCCGCGACGGTGACCGCCCGCCCGCCGCGGGCGACCTGGTGAGCTCCGTGGTCGTCGGCACCGAGGTGTGCCCATGACGGAGCAGCCACGGCACGAGCCGGTGCTGCTGGAGCGCATCATCGAGCTGTTCGCCCCGGTCCTGGCCGACCGACCCGCGGTGCTGGTCGACGCCACCCTCGGCCTGGGCGGGCACTCCGACGCGCTGCTGTCCGCGCACCCGGAGCTGGTCCTGGTCGGCCTCGACCGGGACCCGAACGCGCTGGCCAGGTCCCGGGAGCGGCTGGCCAGGCACGGCGACCGGGTGCACCTCGTGCACACCGTCTACGACGGACTCCCCGAGGCGCTGTCCGGGCTGGGACTGTCCCGGGTGGACGCGGTGCTGTTCGACCTCGGCGTGTCGTCCATGCAGCTCGACGTGGCCGACCGCGGCTTCGCCTACGCCCGGGACTCCCCGCTGGACATGCGGATGGACCAGACCACGGGGCAGACCGCGGCCGACGTGCTCAACACCTACACCGCGGGCGACCTCACCCGCGTCCTGCGCGACTACGGCGAGGAGCGCTTCGCCTCCCGCATCGCCAAGGCCGTCGTGGCCGAACGCGACCGCGAGCCGTTCACCACCAGCGCCCGGCTGGTGGAACTGCTGTACGCGGCCGTGCCCGCCGCGACCCGCCGCACCGGCGGCCACCCGGCCAAGCGCACGTTCCAGGCGCTGCGCATCGAGGTCAACGCCGAGTTGGACGTCCTGCGGCGCGCCATCCCGGCCGCCCTGTCCGCGCTGCGGGTGGGTGGCCGGATCGTCGTGGAGTCGTACCAGTCCCTGGAGGACCGCATCGTCAAGCGGTGCCTGACCGACCTGGCCAAGTCGACGACGCCGCCGGGCCTGCCGGTCGAACTGCCCGAGCACCGCCCGTACTTCCGCCTGCTCACCCGCGGCGCCGAGGTCGCCGACGAGCGGGAGGTCGCGGCCAACGCCCGCGCCCAGTCCGTCCGGCTCCGCGCCGCGGAACGAATCCGGGAGGCCACATGACCACCGTGCCCGGCACCGATTCCGCGCACCTGCCGCAGCAGTCCCGCCGTCCCGGCGATGAACAACCGGCGCCCCGCGTCCCCCGGCGCCGCCGCGCCACCGAGCGCGTGCAGCCCGGGGGTTTCTGGCGGCTCGGGCGGCGGGCGCCGAGCCCGACCGAGCCCGAGGACCCGCGGTCCCGGCGCGACGAGAGCGGGACCGATCCGGAGGACGGCGGGGTCGAGCAGGTCGTGCCCGCCCCGTCCGAGGTGGACGCGACCCACCGATCCGGTGGGGATGACGAACCCGGGCTCGAGTGGGACGGGGAACCGCCTGAGGGTGACTCGGGCGAGGTGGAGCGAGACCGTCCCGGTGCGGGGACGCGGGGTCCGTCGGGGTGGCGGGCCGGGGTAAGCGGGGGGTTGGGGTTGGGGACGCGTGGTTCGGCGGGCTCGACCGCGGGGCGCGGGGGCGCCACGCGGACGGGTGCGCGGAAGAAGACCGAGGGCACCGCACCGCGCAGATCCGCGGCGCGCGGGCGTAGTGGCGTCGAGGTGCTGGACGCGCCCCCCGCGGTTGAGCGCCGTCCCGGCGTCGTCGAACGCGCCCGCCGTCCGCAGCGGGACGGCGCGGCCCGGTCGCACTCCACCGCGCGCGCCGCGGCCACCCAGGAGAACACCTCCGGCCGCGCGAGCTTCGTGGTGCTGATCATCAGCCTGCTGGTCGTCGGCGTCGCCGCGACGCTGTGGCTGACCACCCAGGCCGTCGCCGACTCGTACCGGCTGGAGGGCGCCAAGCAGGCGGCCACCCTGCTGGCCGAGCAGGTGGAGCGGTTGCAGCAGGACGTGGCCAAGCAGGAGTCGGCGCCCGCGCTGGCCGACCGCGCCCGCGCCCTGGGCATGGTGCCCGCGGGCGACGCCGCGTGGCTCGTGGTCACCCCCGACGGGCGGATCAAGGTCGTCGGCACGCCGAAGCCCGCGGCACCGGCACCGGCCACACCGGACCCGACCCAGCCGGACCCGGGCCAGCAGCCCCCGGCGGGGGAACAGCCCCCGGCCGGGACACCGCCCGCGCCGGAGGGGAACCCCCAGCCGGGCACCGGTGGTGGCTGACGGGGCGAGGTAGACCCGGCCGTCCTCGACGGCGGGGACGGGCAGCGGGACCCGGGGCGGACCGGGAACCGGTGTGGACGGACAGGTGCTTGCCGTGCTCCACAGTGGAGCGCCGGTCGGCACACCGGTGGCCGGTGTGGGAGCGCGGGCCGGCGAGGGCGGGGAGAGCGCTGTGCGCACTGGTCGTGCCATGCGACGGCACAGCACCGGCGTGCGCGCGGAACCGACCACCGAGCGCGATCACTCCCACACCATCCGTGGCCTGCCCGCACCGGCCGGTGCCCCTGGTAGGCCCTTGTCGAGCGGGACAACGCCGGGGACCGCGACGGGCGGCCGACTTCGCGCCGACGCGTGGCGGCGGATGCCGGGCGGGAATGCCGCCGATCGCGTCGGCCGGTGGGTGGCCTTCGCCGGTGGGCGAGTGAACTCCGCCGGTGTCGCGGGCGGTCGCGATCCGCGCTGGGCGGCGTGCGGGGCGCGGGGTACCCGAAGTCGGGGCGTTGGTCCCCGGGATCGAAAGAGCGAGCGGGTCGGCGGGCGCGTTGTCCGGGGCGATGGGTGGCCGGGGCGTCGTGGTGCGGGCCTGGGTGATCGGTGCGTTGAACTGTCCGGTGCGGTGCGGGGACGAAGGTGGTCGTGATGGGACGGGACAGTTCTGGGCAGGGCGGCCGCGGGGACCACGACGGCCGGGACGGTGGCACCAACCGGAGGTCCGCGCGCGGTGGGGCCGTGCCGGGCGGCTCCGGGGCGCGGCGTGCCGGGCAAGCGGGTTCCACCGGACGCGGGGCGGGTGGAACCGGTCGCGCTGGGGCGGGGGGAGCCGGTCAGCGGGGCGCAGGGCGTGGTGGCGAGCAGCGGGGAGTCGGGGACGTGGGTGGTGGCCGTGGGGACGACGGGCGCGGTGCGGGGCGGGGGAACGAGCGGCGGATCGGCGGGGGTGCCGCCGGTGACGCGCGTGGCCGGGCCGGGGGCGGACGCGCGGGGGATCCCCGGGGCGGAGTTGGGCGCGCGGGTGAGCCGCGCGCGGTGAGCGGGCGTGGTGGCGCCGGTGGAGCGGGTCGTGATGCCGGCGGGCGCGCGGGCGGGACTGCCCGGAGCGTGAGCGCCGGGCGTGGTGCCGGTGGTGCCGGAGCGCGTGATGGGCGGGGGATTGCCGGGCGTGCGGGTGGGGGCCGTACTAGTGGAAACGGGGGGTGGCGTCCCGAGAGCGGGCAGGGACGGCCCCGTGGGAAGCAGGGCCCGGGCAAGGGCGGTGTGGCCGTCCGGGAACGGGTCTCGCCCGGCCGGATGCGGCGGGTCGGCAAGCGGGCGGCTGGGTCGGACCACCGGGTGCGGGTGGTGGTCACGCGGTTCCTGCTGATCGCCGCCCTGGTGGTGGCCGGGCTGAAGTTGGTGCAGGTCCAGGGCTTCCAGTCCGAGGCGCTGGCGGCGCAGGCCGCCAAGCAGCGGATCACCCGGATCCCGATCGCCGCCACCCGCGGGTCCATTGTGGACCGCAACGGGGTGGAGCTGGCCTTCAGCGTGGAGACCCGGTCCATCGCCTACCGCCCCAAGGCGATGCGGGCGCGGACCGCGGAGGCCAACAAGAAGCTGGCGCCCAACAAGCAGTTGTCGTTCGACGACGACACCGCGAACATCGCCCGGGACATGGCGCGGATCCTGGGGTCGGCGGTGTCCGAGCCGGAGCTGCTGACCAAGCTGCGGTCGGACAACTCCTACGTGTACCTGGCCAACAACGTCGAACCGGCCAAGGCCCGGGAGCTCTCCGACCTGCACCCCGACCTCAACCTGGAGGCCCGGGCCCGGCGGGAGTACCCCGGCGGGTCGCTGGCCGCCAACGTGATCGGGTACGCGAACTGGCGGATGAACGACCCCGCCGAGAAGCAGAACCTGCACGGCCTCTTCGGCCTGGAGATGCTGCGGGACTCCGAGCTCTCGGGCACGCCCGGCAGCCAGGTCGTGGAGACCGAGGGCGGCTCCGACGTGGTCCTGCCCGGCTCCGGCCGGGACGTGAAACCCGCCGTGGACGGCTCGGACGTCGAGCTGACCATCGACGCCGACCTGCAGTACTTCGTGCAGCAGAAGGCCGCCGAGTACGCCAAGCGCAGCGGGGCCAAGAGCGCGAGCGTGGTGGTGCTCGACGCCAAGACCGGCGAGGTCTACGCGCTGGCCAACGACAAGACGTTCGACCCGTCGACCTCGCCGGGCGGGCAGGCGCTCAACGACCCGGCGGTGACCACGCCGTACGAGCCGGGGTCGGTGAACAAGGTCGTCACCGCGATGGCCGCGCTGGAGTACGGGGTCACCACCCCCGACGCCATGCACGCGGTGAACGGGTCCATCCAGGTGGCCGACCGCACGGTCGGCGACGCGTGGTCGCACGGTCGGCTCAACATGACCACCGCGGGCATCTTCGCCAAGTCCTCCAACGTCGGCACGCTGCTGCTGGCCCAGCAGGTCGGTCCGGACCGCTTCGCCGACATGCTGGAGCGGCTCGGCCTCGGCAAGCGCACCGGCGTCGGCCTGCCGGGCGAGAGCGCCGGGCGGCTGCCCGCGCGGAACCAGTGGTCCGGCAGCACCTTCGGCAACCTGCCCATCGGCCAGGGCCTGTCGATGACCGTGCTGCAGATGGCCGGGATGTACCAGGCGCTGGCCAACGACGGCGTGCGCGTGCCGCCCCGGATCGTGAAGGCCAGGATCGCCCCGGACGGCACCCGGATCGAGGAGCCGCGACCCGAGGGCGTGCGCGTGGTGGGCCCGGAAACCGCCCGCACCGCGCGCGACATGCTGCGCGCGGTGATGCAGAAGGCACCCGGTGGCAACAGCGGCACGGCGCCGGGTGCCGCGGTGACCGGCTACCAGATCTCGGGCAAGACGGGCACCGCGCAGCAGTACGACCAGACGATCGGCCGCTACAGCGACAGCAAGTACTGGATCACCTTCGCGGGCATCCTGCCCGCGGACGACCCGCGGTTCGTGGTGGGCATGGTCTACGACACGCCCGTGTACTCCACATCGGACGGACACTCGGCCGCGCCGTTCTTCCACGACGTGGCCGCGTTCCTGACCCAGCGCTACAACATCCCGCTGTCCAAGGAGCAGGCCCCGATCGTGCCCCTGGTCCAGCCGTGATCGTCCGCGCGGGACGGTCGGCGGCGACGGCGGGGAATGACCGCGGCCGTACGCGGATCCGAGTGAACGCATGTTCGAACCAGGTGGCTCGAAACCGGGTTTGACGTGCGAAAACAGGGTCAAGTCGATCGGTGGGGGATGAGCACCGGGGCGGGCGGGGGCGGCCACCGCTCGGTCGCCTACCGCATCCCCTCGGGGGCCCGCGATCGAGGGGCCGCGTGGTCGCCCTGCGTGCGCGGGTAGCCTTCCGCGACGTGCCCGCCAAGCTCGAAGGCAAGGCTGTCACAGCGCCGCCTCGCCCCACCCGGACCCAGCCCGTGCCGCTCGCCGCGTTGCTCGCGCGCGCGGACGCGCGCTTGACCGCGGTCGAGGGCGCCGGAACCGGCCACGACACCGGCAGCCGCACCGCGGCCCGGTCGTCCGATGTGGTCGTGACGGGCGCGACGCTGCGCGCACAGCATGTCCTCCCCGGAGACCTCTTCGCCGCTCTGCCCGGTGCCCGCGCGCACGGGGCCGACTTCGCCGCCCAGGCCGTGGCCGCGGGCGCCGTCGCGGTGCTCACCGACCAGGCGGGCGCCGAGCGCCCCGCCGTGCGCGACGCGGGCGTGCCCGTGCTCGTGCACCCCGACCCGAGGGCCGCGCTCGGCCCCGTGGCCGCGTGGGTCTACGGCGAGCCGTCACTGGCGCTGCGCGTGCTCGGCGTGACCGGCACGTCCGGCAAGACCACCACCAGCCACGTGGTCGACGCGGGCCTGGTCGCCGCCGGGATCACCACCGGCCTGATCGGCACCGTCGAGACCCGCATCGCGGGCGCCCGGCTGGCCAGCGCCTTCACCACCCCCGAGGCCCCGGACCTGCAGGCGCTGTTCGCCGTGATGCTCGAGCGCGGCGTCACGCACGTGCCGATGGAGGTCTCCAGCCACGCGCTGAGCCTGGGCCGGGTCTCCGGCACCCGCTTCGCCGTCGGCGCGTTCACCAACCTGTCCCAGGACCACCTCGACTTCCACCGGGACATGGAGGACTACTTCCAGGCCAAGGCGCTGCTGTTCGACGGCCGCTCCGCCGCCGAGGTGGTCTGCGTCGACCAGGAGTGGGGCCGCAGGCTGGTCAGACCGGAGACGGTCACCGTCTCGACCACCGGCGACGCGTCCTGGACCGCTTCCGAGGTCGAGGTCTCCCGCACCGGTGAGCAGTCCTTCCTGCTGCACCCCCCGCACAGCGGCCCGGTGCGCGCGACCCTGCCGATCCCGGGTCCGTTCAACATCGCCAACGCGCTGCTCGCCGCTGGTGTCCTGCACGCGGTGGACGTGCCGTTGGAGGCCATCGTCCGCGGTCTGGCCGAGGTGCGCGTCCCGGGCCGGATGGAGCGCGTCGCGCTCGGGCAGGACTTCACCGCCGTCGTCGACTACTCGCACAAGCCCGAGGCCGTCGCGCTCGCCCTGGACGCGGTCCGCGCGCGCACCGAGGGCCGCGTCATCGCGGTGCTCGGCTGCGGCGGCGACCGCGACACCGCCAAGCGCCCGCTGATGGGCGAGGCCGCCGCCCGCCGCAGCGACCTGCTGGTCGTCACCGACGACAACCCCCGCTCCGAGGACCCCGCGCGGATCCGCGCCGCGATGCTGGCGGGCGCGGTGGCCGTGCCCGACGGCCAGCGCGGGGAGGTCGTCGACATCGGCGACCGCAGGCTCGCCATCGCGACCGCCGTGGCCAACGCCCGTCCCGGCGACGTTGTGGTGATCGCGGGCAAGGGGCACGAAACCGGACAAGAGGTCGCGGGAGTGGTGCACCCGTTCTCCGACCGCGACGAACTGGCCGCGGCCATCCGCGAGCGGTTGGGAGCCACGAACCGATGATCGGACTTACCCTGCGCGAGATCGCCGACGCCGTCGGCGGCACCCTGCACGACGTGGACGGGACCGAGGTCGTCACCGGCACCGTCGAGTTCGACTCGCGGGAGGTCACCCCCGGCGGCCTGTTCCTCGCCCTGCCCGGCGCGGCCTTCGACGGCCACGACTACGCCGCCGCGGCCGTCGAGCGGGGCGCGGTCGCCGTGCTGGCCGCCCGCCCGGTCGACGCCCCGTCGGTGGTCGTCCCCCCGGTGTCCGAGGCGCACACGCGCGCGTTCGCCCTCGCGGCGGACAAGGACGGCTCGGGCGCGGCCGTCATGGCGGCCCTCGCCAAGATCGCCCGCCTGGTCGCGGGCAGGCTCATCGAGGCCGGTCTGACCGTCGTCGGCGTCACCGGGTCCTCCGGCAAGACCTCCACCAAGGACCTCATCGCCCAGGTCCTGGCCCCGACGGGGGCCACCGTGGCGCCCCCGGGCTCGTTCAACAACGAACTCGGCCACCCCTGGACCGTCCTGCGCGCCGACGAGCACACCAAGCACCTCGTGCTCGAACTCTCCGCGCGCGGACCCGGCCACATCGCGTCCCTGTGCCACACCGCCCCGCCGCGGATCGGCGCCGTGATCAACGTCGGCACCGCGCACCTGGGCGAGTTCGGCACCCGGGAGGACATCGCCAAGGCCAAGGGCGAGCTGGTCGAGCAGCTGCCGGAGGACGGCGTGGCCGTGCTCAACGCCGACGACCCGCTGGTCGCCGCCATGGCGAGCCGCACGCGGGCCCGGGTCGTGCTGGTCGGCGTCGCCGAGAGCGCGCACGTGCGCGCCGTCGACATCACCCTCGACGACCAGGCCCGCGCGAGCTTCCGCCTGGTGACCCCCAAGGGCGAGGCCCAGGTCACCCTCGGCCTGCACGGCGCCCACCACGTCGGCAACGCGCTCACCGCCGCCGCGATCGGCCTGGAGCTGGGCGCGACGCCGCAAGAGGTCGCGGACAGGCTCACCGGCGCACAACGCGTTTCCGACCGCCGCATGGAGGTCACGACCCGCGCGGACGGCGTCACCGTCATCAACGACGCCTACAACGCGAACCCGGAATCGGTGACCGCCGCGCTCAAGACGTTGGCCACCATGGCGCGGGCAGGCAACCGCCGCCGGTCCTGGGCCGTCCTCGGGGTGATGGCGGAACTCGGCGACGAGTCGGTGCGGGGGCACGACGAGATCGGCAGGCTCGCCGTTCGACTGGACATCAACCGCCTGGTGGTGGTGGGCGACCAAGCCCGCGCCATGCACCAGGGGGCGAGCCTGGAGGGCTCGTGGGGAGAGGAGTCGGTACTCGTGCCGGACGTCGATGCCGCGGTCGCGCTGGTGCGCGCCGAACTGGCGCCGGGTGACCTCGTGCTCGTGAAGGCGTCGAAGTCCGCCGCGCTGTGGCGGGTCGCCGAGGCGCTGCTCGCGGAGGACGCCCAGTGAAGTCCATCCTGATCGCCGCGGCGATCGCCATGGTCGTGTCGATCCTGCTGACGCCCTACCTGATCCGGGTCTTCTCCCGGCAGGGCTTCGGCCAGGAGATCCGCGAGGAGGGCCCGCAGGGCCACAAGAGCAAGCGCGGCACCCCGACGATGGGTGGCGTGGCGATCATCGTCGCCATGTGGGCCGGGTACGGCACCTCGCACGTCGCCAACGCCATGTCCGAGCGCGGCGACAGCCCCACCGCCTCCGGCCTGCTGGTGCTGATGCTGGCCACCGGCCTGGGCCTGGTCGGCTTCCTGGACGACTTCATCAAGATCCGCAAGCAGCGCAACCTCGGCCTGAACAAGACCGCGAAGCTGGTCGGCCAGCTGGTCGTCGCGGTCGCCTTCGCCATCCTCGCGCTGCGCTTCCCCGACGAGCGGCAGCTCACCCCGGCCTCGGACAACCTGTCGTTCGTCCGCGACATCTCCATCGTCTCCTTCGGCGGCATCGGCTTCATCGTCTTCTGCTACCTGGCGGTCGGCGTCTGGTCGAACGCGGTGAACTTCACCGACGGCCTCGACGGCCTCGCGGGCGGCTCGTCGGCGATGGTCATGGGCACCTACGTGGTCATCTCGTTCTGGCAGTTCAGCCACGACTGCTCGCGGGTGGCCGAGGCGGCCTGCTTCGACGTCCGGGACCCACTCGACCTGGCGGTGGTCGCCGCGGCGGCGATGGGCGCGTGCATCGGCTTCCTCTGGTGGAACGCCGCGCCCGCGAAGATCTTCATGGGCGACACCGGCTCGCTGGCGCTGGGCGGCTTGGTCGCGGGTCTGTCCATGGCCACCCGCACCGAGCTGCTGATGATCGTGATCAGCGGTCTGTTCGTGGTCGAGATGGTCTCCGTGGTGCTGCAGATCGCGATCTTCCGCACCACCCGCAGACGCCTGTTCCGGATGGCGCCGTTCCACCACCACTTCGAGCTCGCCGGGTGGGCGGAAACCACGGTCATCATCCGGTTCTGGCTGCTGGCGGGCGTCTGCGCGATGTTCGGCCTCGGCCTGTTCTACGCGGACTGGCTCGCCGCGGGCGGAGGCCGGTGACCCCCGGGGAGCATTGGGCGGGCCTGGTCACCGGTCGCCGGGTCCTGGTGGCCGGTGCCGGGGTGACGGGGCGCTCGGTGGCCGCCGCGCTGGTCGCGATGGGCGCCGAGGTCACCGTGACCGACGCGAACGCCGACCGGTTGGCCGAACTCGCCGACACCGGCGCCGCGCTCGTCCCGGGCCTGGCCGAACCGCCACCGGGCACCGACCTCGTGGTCACCAGCCCCGGCTGGCACCCGACCAGCCCCCTGCTGGTCGCCGCCGCGACCGCGGGCGTCGAGGTGATCGGCGAGATCGAGCTGGCCTGGCGGATGTCGGCCCGGCTGCCGGAACCGCCCGCGTGGTTGGTCGTGACCGGCACCAACGGCAAGACCACCACCGTCTGCATGCTGGAGTCGATCCTCAAGGCCGCCGGTCTCAACGCGGTCGCGTGCGGGAACGTGGGCCTGCCCGTGGTCGACGCCATCCGCGCCGGGCACGAGGTCTTGGCAGTGGAGCTGTCCAGCTTCCAACTGCACTGGCAGTCCTCCCTGCGCGCGGAAGCCTCGGTGGTGCTCAACGTCGCCGAGGACCACCTCGACTGGCACGGGTCCCTAGAGGAGTACGCGCGCGCCAAGGGCCGCGCGCACAACGGCGCCAAAACCGTGGTGCACAACCTCGCCGACGAGTGGTCGACCCGACTGGCCGCGGAGCACGACGGCACCCGGGTCGGCTTCGGCCTGGGCGTGCCCCGGCCCGGTGAGCTCGGGCTCGTCGAGGACCTGCTGGTGGACCGGGCTCTCGTCGCCGACCCGGCCAACGCGGCCGAGGAACTCGCCGCGCTGGCCGACGTGCGACCGGCCGGACCGCACAACGTCGCCAACGCGCTCGCCGCCGCCGCGCTCGCCCGCGCGCACGGCGTGCCGCCGGAGGCCGTCCGCGAGGGCTTGCGCGCCTTCGTGCCCGGCGCGCACCGCGCGGTCCCGGTGGGCGCCGTCGACGGCGTCGAGTTCGTCAACGACTCCAAGGCGACCAACCCGCACGCCGCCGCCGGTTCGCTGCTGGCCTTCGGGTCGGTGGTGTGGGTCGCGGGCGGCCAGCTCAAGGGCGCGAGCGTGGACGACCTGGTCCAGCGGGTCGCCGGGCGGCTGCGCGGGGTGGTGCTGCTGGGCGCGGACGCGGGCGTGTTCGCCGCGTCACTGGCGCGACACGCCCCGGATGTCCCCGTCGAGCGGGTGGCTCCGGGAGACGATGAGGCCATGATCGCAGCGGTCCGCGCGGCAGGCGCAATGGCACGATCGGGTGATGTCGTACTGCTCGCGCCCGCCGCCGCCTCCCTGGACATGTACGCCAACTACGCCCACCGCGGCGACGCGTTCGTCGCCGCGGTCGACCGGTGGCGCGGCGAGAGGGACAGCGGCCCCGCCGGGGGTCGGTGATGGTCGCCGTCCCGGACACCGCGCCCGCCCGGCCGCGGCGGGCCTCGCGCGTCCCCCGCCGGGTCAGCGCCATCCGCGTCGCGCTCACCGGCTGGCTGGGCAGGCCGCTGGCCTCCTTCCACGTGGTGCTGGCGATCTTCACGCTGCTGACCGTGCTCGGCCTGGTCATGGTGCTGTCCGCGTCGCCGGTGGTGTCGCTCAACACCGGCGCGGGCCTCTACACGGTCTTCAAGAAGCAGCTGCTCTACGTCCTCATCGGCGCGGTGCTGTTCTGGGTGTGCCTGCGGGTCCCCCTGGCCCGCATCCGCGCGCTGAGCCCGTCCTCGATCGTCGTGGGCCTGGTGCTGCTCGCGGTCGTGCTGACCCCGTTGGGCGTCAAGAGCAACGGCGCGCAGAGCTGGTTCCGGTTGGGCCCCATCTCCTTCCAGCCCATCGAGCTGTGCAAGCTGGCGCTGGCGCTGTGGGGCGCGCACGTGCTGGTCACCAAGAAGGCCGTGCTGCACAAGTACCGGCACCTGCTGGTGCCCGTGCTCCCGGTGGCGCTGCTGATGTTCGCGCTCGTCATGCTCCAGCCCGACCTCGGCGGCACGATCACCCTCGGCATCGTGCTCACCGCCCTGCTGTGGTTCGCGGGCGCCCCGATGCGGCTCTTCGGCGCGCTCGCCGCCGGGGGCATCGCGGGCGTCGCGCTCCTCGCGGTCGGCACCACCTACCGCCTCGACCGCGTGCTGAGCTTCCTCAGCCCGGACAAGGACCTCAGCGGCAAGGCGTTCCAGGCCCAGCAGGCCAAGCTCGCGCTGGCCGACGGCGGGTTCTTCGGCCGGGGCCTCGGGCAGGGACCGTCCAAGTGGAACTTCCTGCCCAACATCCACAACGACTTCATCTTCGCGCTCATCGGCGACGAGCTCGGCTTCGTCGGCTGCCTGGCCGTGCTGGGCCTGTTCGCGATGCTGGCCGTGGTCGGCATGCGCATCGCCACCCGCAACATCGACCCGTGGATCCGCATGGTCGCCGCCACCCTCACGGTGTGGCTGGTGGCCCAGGCCGCGATCAACATCGGCTACGTGATCGGGATCCTGCCGGTCACCGGCATCACGCTGCCGCTGATCTCCGCGGGTGGCACCTCGGTCGTGGTGACCATGATGGTGTTCGGCATCCTGGCCAACTGCGCGCGGCACGAGCCCGAGGCGGTGTCGGCGCTACGCTCGCAGGGACCGGGGCGCTTCGGCAAGCTCATGAAGCTGCCCGCGCCGGACCCGTACCAGCCGCCCAAGAAGCGCAAGCCCGCCCGACCGACCGCCCCGCCGCGGGGCGCCGACCGGCGCGGGGGCGTTCCGCCCCGTCGGAACGTGCCGCAGGCGGAGGGTCGCAGGCGGGCCCCGGAACGACAGGGATACAGCCGGGCGGGTGCGCCCCAGGCCCGGCAGAAGGCAACCCGCGGTAACCCGCGGGCACCTAAAGGAGGACGTCGTTGACCGTTGGTCCCACCGGTGGGAGTCAGCCGACCCGCAAGGGCCCGTGCGTGGTGGTCGCGGGGGGTGGCACGGCCGGGCACATCGAGCCCGCGCTGGCGCTGGCCGACGCGGTCCGGCGGCTGCGCCCGGACGCCCGAGTGGTCGCGCTGGGGACCGAGCGCGGCCTGGAGAAGACCATCATCCCCGCGCGCGGCTACCCGCTGGAGATGATCCCGCCCGTCCCCATGCCCCGGAAGCCGAACTTCGACCTGCTCAAGCTGCCGCTGCGCGTGCGCTCGGCGGTCAAGACCACCCGTGACGTGCTCGACCGGGTCGGCGCCGACGTCGTGGTCGGCTTCGGCGGCTACGTGGCGCTGCCCGCCTACCTGGCCGCCCGCGGCCGGGTGCCGATCATCGTGCACGACTCCAACGCCAAGGTCGGCCTGGCCAACAAGGTCGGCGCCCGGTTCGCCGAGCGGGTCGCGGTCGCCGTCGAGGACTCCGGCCTGCCCGACGCCGAGGTGATCGGCATCCCGCTCCGCGAGTCGATCATCAACCTGGACCGGGCCGCGCTGCGCGCCCGGGCCCGGGAGTTCTTCGGCCTCGACCCGCACGCCCCGACGCTGCTGGTGTTCGGCGGCTCGCAGGGCGCCCGCACGATCAACAACGCGGTCTCCGGCGCGGCGCGCGACCTGGCCGACGCGGGCATCGGCGTGCTGCACGCGCACGGCCCCAAGCACACCCTCGCGGTGCAGTCGGTGCCCGGCAGGCCGCCGTACGTCACGGTGTCCTACCTGGAGCGCATGGACCTGGCCTACGCGGCGGCCGACGCCGTCGTGTGCCGGGCGGGCGCCATGACGGTGGCCGAGGTGTCGGCGGTGGGCCTGCCCGCCGTCTACGTGCCGCTGCCGATCGGCAACGGCGAGCAGGCGCACAACGCCAAGCCGGTCGTGCGCAACGGCGGCGCGCTGCTGGTCGACGACGCCGACTTCACCCCGTCGAAGGTCGCCGAGCTGGTCGTCCCGATCCTCACCGACCACCGCAGGCAGGTCGACATGGCCACCGCCGCGCGCGGCACCGGGCACCGCGAGGCCGCCGACGTGCTGGCCCGCATGGTCCTCGACGCGGCGTTCAAACACTCGGGCCGCTCGTCGTGAGCGGCCCGCTCGACCGCGCGCGCCAGGTCGACCCGCTCGACCGCGCGCACCTGGTCGGCATCGGCGGCGCGGGCATGAGCGGCATCGCCCGCATCCTGCTCGCCCGCGGCCACGCGGTGTCCGGCTCCGACGCCAAGGAGACCCGCGCGTTCCTGACGCTGCGGGCCCAGGGCGCGCGCATCGCCGTC
This sequence comes from Actinokineospora auranticolor, assembly GCF_041897805.1. Classification (GTDB taxonomy): domain Bacteria; phylum Actinomycetota; class Actinomycetes; order Mycobacteriales; family Pseudonocardiaceae; genus Actinokineospora; species Actinokineospora auranticolor. Next base: position 6,288,176 of record NZ_CP154825.1, on the reverse strand, counting down.
GGGCAGGCGGCCGACAACCTCGACCTGCTGCCCGGCGGTCCCACCGCGGTCGTGGTGTCCACCGCGATCAAGGAGACCAACCCGGAGCTGGTCGAGGCGCGGCGGCGCGGCCTGCCCGTGCTGCACCGGTCGGAGGCGCTGGCCGCGCTGATGGCGGGGCACCGCGTCGCGTGCGTCGCGGGCACCCACGGCAAGACGTCGACCACGTCGATGCTCACCGTGGCGTTGCAGCACTGCCGCCTGGACCCGTCGTTCGCCATCGGCGGCGACCTCAACGAGTCCGGCGCCAACGCCCACCACGGCACCGGCGGGATCTTCGTCGCCGAGGCCGACGAGAGCGACGGGTCGTTCCTGGCTTTCACCCCGTCGGTCGCGGTGGTAACCAACGTCGAGGCCGACCACCTCGACCACCACGGCACCGTCGACGCCTACGTGGCCGTGTTCGACCGGTTCCTCGACCGGCTCGCCCCCGGCGGTGTGCTGATCACCTGCGCGGACGACCCCGGTGCCGTGGCGCTGGCCGCGCGGGCCGCCGCCAAGGGCCTGCGGGTGCGCCGCTACGGCCGGGCCGCCACCGCGCCGGGCGACGCCACGCTGCTGGACTACCGGCCCGCCGACGGCGGTGGCCTGGCCCGGGTGTCGCTGGACGGCCAGGAGATCGAGCTGGGCGTCGCGGTGCCCGGTGAGCACATGGCGGGCAACGCGCTCGCCGCGCTGCTGGCCGGGCTGGAGCTGGGCGCCCCGCTGGCCGGGCTGGGCGCGGGCATCGCCGCGTTCGGCGGCGTGCGCAGGCGGTTCGAGTACAAGGGCGCGGCGGCGGGGGTGCGCGTCTACGACGACTACGCCCACCACCCCACGGAGGTCGACGCCCAGTTGCGCGCGGTCCGGCCCGCCGCGGGCGACGGGCGCGTCGTAGTGGTGTTCCAGCCGCACATGTACTCGCGCACCAAGACGTTCGCGCGCGAGTTCGGCGCCGCCCTGTCCCTGGCCGACGAGGTCGTCGTGCTCGACGTGTTCGGCGCCCGCGAGGAGCCCGAGCCCGGTGTCAGCGGCGCGCTCGTCGCCGACGCCGTCGACCTGCCCGCCGGTCAGGTGCACTACGAACCCGCCTTCGACCGCGTACCCGGCCTGGTCGCCGGGCTCGTGCGCGAGGGCGACCTGGTGCTCACCATGGGCGCGGGCGACGTGACCATGCTCGGCCCCGAGGTGCTCGCCGCCCTGGAACCCGGGTCGGGCACCCCGTGACCGGCGCCGCCCCCGGGCGGGTGGGTGGCCGCGCGCGGCGCGGGCCACGCCGGAAGGCCGCGCGCCGACCGGTGCGGACCGCGACCGCGCTGCCGGTCCTGTCCACCCGCCGGTGGGCGGTGCTGGGCACCATGGCGGTGGTCACCGTCGTGGTGTGCCTGGTGTTCTTCACCCCGGTGTTGGGGGTGCGCGCGATCGAGGTGACCGGTGTCCAGGGGCTCACCCCGGACGAGGTCCGCGCCGCGGCGGCCGTGGAGAGCGGCACGCCGCTGGTGCGGGTCGACACCGACGAGGTGGCCACCCGGATCCGGCAGCTGCCCAGGGTCGGCACGGTCGAGGTGCGCCGGTCGTTCCCCGGCACGCTGGAGGTGGCGATCACCGAGCGGACCCCGGTCGCGGTCGTCGTCGCGCACGACGGCGCCCACCTGCTCGACGCGGCCGCGGTCGACTACGGCGTGCTCAAGGCGCCACCGGCCGGGTTGCCGACGCTGGACTCCGGCGGCGAGCAGGCGACCAGGGGCGCGGTGACGGTGTTGGCCGCGATCCCGCCGCAGCTGTCGAAGCAGGTCGTGTCGGTCACCGCGCGCACGCCCAGCGACATCCGCCTGAACCTCGCCGACGGCCGCGCGGTCAAGTGGGGCGACTCGGACAACACCCGGCGCAAATCCGCCGTCCTGGCCGCGTTGTTGTCCCAGGAGGGCAAGACCTTCGACGTGGCCGCCCCGGACTTCCCGACCATCTCCTAGGCGCGGGCGTCCCGACCGTGCGGTGTCCGGAATGGATGATCGCTAAACCCGGGTGCGCCACCGGTCCCGGTCCGCCAGACTCCGCCGCATGACCGCACCGGATACCCGAGTCGCCCCGCCCTACGCGGGCGGCGAACTCGACCAGCTCAACGCCTTCCTCGACTTCCTCCGCGCCACGATCGCCCGGAAGTCCGAGGGCCTGTCCGAAGCGGACGCGCACCGCTCGGTGCTGCCCTCGCCGCTGATGACCGTCGCCGGACTGCTTTCGCACCTGCGCTGGGTCGAGGCCTACTGGTTCGACACCGCGCTCGCGGGCAACCCCGACCGCGCCCCCTACAGCAAGGAACACCCGGACGGCGAGTTCGAGATCGCCGCCGAACTGACCCTGGACCAACTGCTCGCCGACTACGCCGAGCAGTGCGCCCGCAGCCGCGAGATCATCGCCGGACTGGCGCTCGACGACACCGTCCCCTTTCGCGGTGACCAGCGCCTCAACCCGCGTTGGGTGCTGCTGCACATGATCGAGGAGACCGGCAGGCACGCGGGCCACCTCGACGTCATCCGCGAATTGCTGGACGGCGCCACGGGCGAGTGAAACGGTGATCTTGCACGGTCGGTGACGAACAACCGGGACCTCCCACGGCGTGGCGGCTGGATCGCGGCGAGTCCTGTGCATACCTTCCTTGCCAGGTCCGGGGTTGACATAACTCTCACTCTCTGGTTGAGGTCGAGGGTCCGGATCCGCACAGCAGGACCACGAAAAGGAAGGCGGCTTCGATGACGCCCCCGCACAACTACCTCGCCGTGATAAAGGTCGTCGGCATCGGTGGCGGCGGCGTGAACGCCGTCAACCGGATGATCGAGGTCGGCCTCAAGGGCGTCGAGTTCATCGCGGTGAACACCGACGCGCAGGCGCTGCTGATGTCGGACGCCGACGTCAAGCTCGACATCGGCCGCGAGCTGACCCGCGGTCTCGGCGCGGGCGCCAACCCCGAGGTCGGGCACAAGGCCGCCGAGGACCACCGCGAGGAGATCGAGGAGGTCCTCAAGGGGGCCGACATGGTCTTCGTGACCGCGGGCGAGGGCGGCGGCACCGGCACCGGCGGCGCGCCCGTGGTCGCCTCCATCGCGCGCAAGCTCGGTGCGCTGACCATCGGCGTGGTCACCCGGCCGTTCTCCTTCGAGGGCAAGCGCCGGGCCCGGCAGGCCGAGGACGGCATCACCGAGCTGCGCAACGAGTGCGACACGCTCATCGTCATCCCGAACGACCGGCTGCTGCAGCTCGGCGACGTCGGGGTGAGCCTGATGGACGCGTTCCGCTCCGCCGACGAGGTCCTGCTCTCCGGTGTCCAGGGCATCACCGACCTGATCACCACCCCGGGTCTGATCAACCTCGACTTCGCCGACGTCAAGTCCGTGATGTCCGGCGCGGGCAGCGCGCTGATGGGCATCGGGTCCGCGCGCGGCGAGGGCCGGGCGGTCACCGCCGCCGAGAAGGCCATCAACTCGCCGCTGCTGGAGGCCTCGATGGACGGCGCGCACGGCGTGCTGCTGGCCATCGCGGGCGGTTCCGACCTCGGCCTGTTCGAGATCAACGAGTCGGCGTCGCTGGTGCAGGAGGCCGCGCACCCCGAGGCCAACATCATCTTCGGCACGGTCATCGACGACTCCCTCGGCGACGAGGTCCGGGTCACGGTGATCGCCGCGGGCTTCGACAGCGGCGGCCCGACGCACAAGAAGCTCGACCCGACGGCCTTCGGGTCCCGGGCGGGCGCCGCGTCGAACACCGCGGCGCAGGCGCCGGTCGCCCCCGCGCCCGTGGAGCAGGCGCCCGCGCCGGTGCAGCAGGTCCAGCCGCCCCAGCCGCAGGTGACCCAGCAGGCCTACCAGCCCGCGCCGGTGCAGCAGGTCCAGCCGGTCCAGCCCGCGCACACCCAGCACGCGCAGCCGGTCCAGCAGGCGCAGCACGTCCAGCCGGTGCAGCAGGCGCCGCAGCCGGTGCACCTGCCGCAGCAGCACTCACAGGTCCAGCCGGAGCCCAGCTCCTACCGGGCGGGGGAGTACCAGGCCGCGCGGCAGGGCGGGATCGGCGGCAGGCACGTGCCGGTCACCGAGGACCCGGACGACGAGGTCGACGTCCCGCCGTTCATGCGCCGGTAAGCGGCCGGACAGCGCGCTCGGAGACAGACCGAAGACCCCGGCGGCCCACGCCGGGGTCTTCGGCGTGTGCGCGCTAAGTTGGCTGGCACGGACGAGGGACGGGAGCACGGGTGCGGATTCGTCGGGTGGTCACCACGCGGGAGGGCGGGGCGTCCGCGCCGCCGTACGAGTCGTTCAACCTCGGCGACCACGTCGGGGACGACCCGGCCGCGGTGGCCGCCAACCGCGCGCGGCTGGCCGGGGAGCTGGGGCTGCCCGCCGAGCGTCTCGTGTGGATGGAGCAGGTGCACGGCCGCACCGCCGCCGTCGTGCGCGAGCCCGCCCCGGACAAGCTGGAGGCCACCGACGCCGTGGTCACCGCCGAGCCCGGCCTGGCGCTGGTCGTGCTGGTGGCCGACTGCGTGCCGGTGCTGCTCGCCGACCCCGAGGCGGGTGTGGTCGCGGCCGTGCACGCGGGCCGGGTCGGTGCCCGGATCGGCGTCGTCCCCGCCGCGCTGGCCGCGATGGCCGAGGCGGGCGCGGACGTGCGCAGGCTGGAGGTCCTGCTCGGGCCGTCGATCTGCGGCGAGTGCTACGAGGTGCCCGCCGACATGCAGGCCGATGTGGAGCGCCACGTGCCCGGCAGCGCCTGCCGCACCCGCAAGGGCACCCCGGGGCTCGACCTGCGCGCGGGCCTGTGGCGCCAGCTCGCCGACGCGGGCGTGGCGCGCATCGGCATCGACCCGCGGTGCACGAACGAGGAGCGCGCGCTGTTCAGCCACCGCAGGGAAGGGACCACTGGGCGATTGGCCGCGGTCACCTGGGTGGAGCCGTGACCGACCGGGACACCGGCCGCGCGGCCGAGATCGCCGCCAACCTCGCCGAGGTCCGCGCCCGCGTCGACGCCGCCTGCGCCCGCGCGGGCCGGGACCCGGCCGGGGTGCGGCTGCTGGCCGTCACCAAGACCTTCCCCGCCGCCGACGCCGCCGCGCTGCTCGACCTCGGTGTGCGCGACCTCGCCGAGAACCGCGAGCAGGAGGCCGGGCCCAAGACCGACGAGGTGGCCGCGTTGCGCCCCGGCGCGGCCCCGCGCTGGCACATGGTCGGCAGCCTCCAGCGCAACAAGGCCCGCGCGGTGGTGCGCTGGGCGGCCGAGGTGCAGTCCGTGGACTCCGACCGCCTCGCCGAGGCGCTGGGCCGCGCCGCGGCCAACGCGATCGCGGCGGGCGAGCGGACCGCGCCGCTCGACGTGTTGCTCCAGGCGAGCATCGACGGCGACCCCGCGCGCGGCGGCTGCCCACTCGACGGGCTCCCGGAGCTCGCCGAGCGGGTAATTCGATCGAGTGATCTTCGCCTCCGCGGGATCATGGCCGTGGCGCCGCTGGGCACAGAACCCCGGGCGGCGTTCGCACGTCTTGCGGATGCGGCCGGGCGGCTGCGGGCCGAGTTCCCCTCGGCCGTCGAGCTGTCCTGCGGCATGAGTAACGATCTCGAGGACGCGATCGAGTACGGGTCGACGTGCGTGCGTGTCGGAACCGCCCTGCTGGGGGGCCGCGGGTTAGCCTCCCCATAGCAAGAACGGTCCCCGATGGGCAAGATCGGCCGGGACAGGACCAGTGTCGGCCGCCCGGGTTGAGTTCGACCGGGACGTGGTAGTCGCAAGCGCTGGGCCACGCTCGGGGAGTCGGAGGAACGCCATGAGTACCTTGCAGAAACTGAAGGCCTACTTCGGCATGGTCCCGGCCGACGAGCTCGACGACTACGACGCCGAGGAGTACGACCGGCGCGGCTACCACCGCCCCGAGTACGCCGCGGACGACGAGTTCGACGAGTACCAGGGCGGTCGCCGCCGCTGGTTCGGCGGGCAGCAGCGCCCCGGCTACCGGGACGAGATCGAGGACGACTACGAGCCCGCCGAGCGGCCCCGGCCCCGGCAGGTGTGGTCGCCCGCGGCCCAGGCCGACACCGGCAACCACGGCGCCCAGACCCACGGGGCGCTGGCCGTGGACGCCCGCCGCGACCCGGGACCGCGCACCCGCGCGCCCGAGCCGCAGGCGCCTGCGGCGTACCCGCTCGGCCGGGTCGTCACGCTGCACCCGCGCAGCTACATCGAGGCGCGGACCATCGGCGAGCACTACCGCGACGGCCGCCCGGTCATCATGAACCTGACCGAGATGGACGACGCGGACGCCAAGCGGTTGGTCGACTTCGCCGCCGGGCTCGCGTTCGCCATGCGCGGCGCCATGGACAAGGTCACCAACAAGGTGTTCTTGATCTCACCGCCGAACGTCGACCCGACGGCGGAGGACAAGCGCAGGCTGGCCGAGGGTGGATTCGCCTCCCGGAGCTGAGTGATGGCAGAGTTGACCCGTGGAACCACTGCTCCTCGCCCTCTATTGGGTGCTCTTCGCCTTCTGGCTGCTGCTCACCGCGCGCGTCGTGGTGGAGATGGTCCGGATGTTCGCCAGGGAGTGGCGTCCGGCGGGTGGGGTTGCGGTGACGCTGGAGACCATCTACACAGTGACCGACCCTCCGGTGCGTTTGGTTCGTCGGCTCATCCCGACGATCCGGATCGGCGGCGTCGGCCTGGACCTATCGATTATGGTGCTGCTGTTGGTCGTGTTCATTCTGATGCGACTGGCGTATCCCAGGTGACGGGGAAACCTGGGTGCCTGCAGCCCTGGAGTGCGTGAGGTGATCAGATGTCGTTGACCCCCGCTGACGTGCACAACGTCGCGTTCAGCAAGCCTCCCATCGGCAAGCGGGGCTACAACGAGGACGAGGTGGACGCGTTCCTCGACTTGGTCGAGGTGGAGTTGTCCCGCCTGATCGAGGAGAACAACGACCTGCGCGCGCAGGTCGAGCAGCTCGACGCGCAGCTCGAGTCGGCCCGCGCCGACCTCGAGGACGCCCGTTCCAGCGCCTCCGTGGCGCCCGTGCGGGCCCCCGAGGAGCCCCGGCGCCTGCAGCCGGTCCCGCCGCCCAGCTCGCTGGAGCAGACCAGCCCCGGCGGTGGCGGCGACCACCACGTGCAGGCGGCGAAGGTGCTCGGCCTGGCCCAGGAGATGGCCGACCGGCTCACCGGCGAGGCCAAGGCCGAGGCCGACGGCATGCTGGCCGAGGCGCGGGCGAAGTCCGACACCATGGTCAACGAGGCGCGCACCCGCGCCGAGACCATGCTCAACGACGCGCGCACCCGGGCCGACACGCTGGAGCGGCAGGCCCGCGAGAAGGCCACCACGCTGGAGCGCGACGCCCAGCGCCAGCACACCGAGATCATCGGTGCGGTGCAGGCCGAGCGCACCACGCTGGAGAAGAAGATCGACGAGCTGCGCACGTTCGAGCGCGAGTACCGCACCCGCCTGAAGACCTTCCTGGAGTCCAGCCTGCGTGAGCTGGGCGACCGGGGTTCCGCCGCGCCGACCACCGAGGCGCGCGCGGGGCAGCAGAGCGGCTACTCGTTCGGCCCCCGGGCCGAGGCTGGCTGACGGCTCGGGCGCGGGGGTGGTGTGACCGGGTGAACCCGGTCCGCCCCGCTCACCGCGCCCGGGGCCGTTCGGCTGCGGACCCATGGTCTTAGCCCTCGTCCTGCTGCTGGTGCTCGCCGCCCTCGGGCTGCTGATCGCCGCGCTCACCACGGCCAACACGCTGTGGGCCTGGATCTCGGTCACCATCTCGGTGGTGGCCGCGGTGATCCTGGTGGTCGACTGGGTCGGCGCCCGCCGCCGACGCCGGGCGGCCGCGGACGCCGAACCGACGGCCACCCGCGACACCGGGATCGCCTCGTCCCCCGCCGGGACGGGTGCCGCCGCGGACCGCGACGACCTCGACGTCGACCCGTTCACCGACCAGGGACCGCCGTCCGGCGATCTCGCCTGGCTCGGCGCGGACGCGCCGCCGGAGCGGGCCCCGGACAACCGGACCCCGGTCGGGTACACCTCGGGCAGCCAGACCCCGGGCAGCCAGACCCCGGGCAGTCCGGCTTCGGGCAGTCGGACTTCGGGCAGCCGGTCCGCGGACATCGGCGACGACCAGCTCGAAGCCACGGGTTTCCACGCGCCGCCGTCGCGGTTCGAGGACTCCGGGCAGCACGAGCCCGTCGCGCTCGCCGACCTCCCGACCAACCTGGACCCGGACCGCGAGCCGCCGGAGGAGGCGACCGACGCGGCGGACCTGCTGATCGTCGCCGACCTGCGGGTCGACGTGCGGGTCCTCGACGAGCGGCCGCGCTACCACCTGCCGCGCTGCGCGTGGCTGGGCGCCCGCCCGTCGATCACCCTGCCCGCCGCCGAGGCCAGGGAACTCGGGTTCACCCCCTGCGCGATCTGCACCCCGGACGCCGTGCTCGCCGCCCGGCACCGCGAGGGCCGGGGTCCCCGACAGCCGCGCCCCACCGACGCGGGGTGACCGGCGTCACCCCCGAATTCCCCCACGGGAGCGGGGGCGTCGGCATCCTGGGCTGATGGCCGATGTGACCACCGACACCCGCCCCGGGCCCGACTTCACCCGGTTGTGGTGGTCCTCCGCGGCGACCAACCTCGCCGACGGCGTGGTGATCGCCGCCGGGCCGCTGCTGGTCGCCTCGCTCACCCGCGACCCGGTCGCGATCGGTGCCGCCGCGTTCGCGCAGAACCTGCCGTGGCTGCTGTTCTCGTTGGTCAGCGGCGCGCTGGTGGACCGCTGGGACCGGCGCCGCGTGCTGGTCGCGGTCAACGCCTTCCGCGCCGCGCTGATCGGGGTCCTGGTCGCCGCGATCGCCGTGGACGCGCTCACCGTGTGGTTGGTCTACGCGGTGTTCTTCCTGCTGGGCACCGCCGAGACGCTGGTCGACACGGCGGCCAGCGCGCTGGTGCCCGACATCGTCGCGGTGGCCGCGCTGCCCACCGCCAACGCCCGGCAGCAGGCGGTCGGAATCGTCGGCAACATGCTCGTCGCCCCGCCGATGGGGGCCGCGCTGTTCGCGGTCGCGGTCGCCCTGCCGTTCTGGGTGGACGCGGGCCTGTTCCTGGTCGGCGCGGTGGTCGCGGGCACCCTGCGGCACCGGCCGCCGCCGCGCCCGCGCGCGGCGGGCACCCGGATCCGCGCGGAGATCGCCGAGGGCGTGCGGTGGGCGTGGTCGCACCGGCTGCTGCGGGCGATGGCGGTGTCGCTGTGCCTGATGAACGTGCTGCTGATGGCGACGCTGGCGATCCTCGTGCTCTACGCCGAGCAGCGGCTCGGCCTCGACGAGGTCGGGTTCGGCCTGCTGTTCGCCGCGACCGCCGCGGGCGGGCTCATCGGGTCCGCGGTGGCGCCGTGGCTGCGCCGCCGCTTCGGCGACAGCCCGCTGGTGCGGGTCGGGCTGGTGATCGAGACCGCGACCCACTTCCTGCTGGCCACCACCACGGACCCGTGGGTCGCAGGCGCGGTCATCCTGGTGTTCGGGGTGCACGGCTCGGTGTTCGGCGTGGTGCTGACCTCGGCGCGGCAGCGAGCGGTACCGGAGGCCCTGCGCGGTCGGGTCGGCAGCGTCTACATGTTGCTGATCATCGGTGGTGCGGGCATCGGGTCACTGGTCGGTGGGTTTATCGCACGGGGGTACGGCATCACCGCGCCGTTCTGGGTCGCCGGGGTGGCCATGGTCGTGCTGACCGCGGCGGTCTGGCGTGTCTTCCGGCCTGCGGTGTTCGATGAGGCCCTGCCTGGGGAACAGGACCAACCGGAAGGGTGACCGCGATGCCGGTGGACGCCTACTGCGAGCGCACGGGGCCTGAGTTCTGGTCCGAGCCGGTCAACGCGTGGACGAACGCGGCGTTCCTGGTCGCGGCCTTCTTCGCCTATAGGGAGGTTCGGCGCCGGGGTGCGCCGTGGTGCGTGCGGGCGCTCGTAGTGGTGCTGGTGGCGATCGCGCTGGGGAGCTTCACCTTCCACACTGTGGCGACGCGGTGGGCGGCGGCGATGGACGTGACGCCGATCCTGGTCTTCATGATCACGTACGTGGTCGTGTTCCCGAAGCTGTTCCTCGAACTGCCGTGGCGGTGGGCCTGGCTGGGCTGCCCGCTGTTCGTCGGGTTCGCCGTGCTGGTGAACCTGATCGCGGGTGGGGGCGCCTTGGCGGGCGCGGGCGCGTACCTGCCCGCGCTGCTCGGCATGGTGGCGTTCGCGGTGATCCTGGCCGTGCGCGGTGAACGCGCCTACGCGCTGTGGTTCGCGGGCACCGCGGTGGTGTTCGGTGTGTCCCTCGCGCTGCGCACGGTCGACTCCCGGGTCTGCGGCGGCTTCCCGCTCGGTACGCACTTCGCCTGGCACCTGCTCAACGCGGTGGTCCTGTACCTGCTCATCCGGGTGGCGGTCGACCGCGCGGCAAAGCCGGTTGCGGACGAGGGTTAGACTCGAGGGCACATGGCGCTGATCCGGCTATCACCGGGGAGCCTCCGGAAGAACGGGCGTCAGCCCCAGTAGAACCGGACGGGACCGGCCCGTGACAGCCGGACGAACGAGTGGTCGCGGGCGTCGAGCCCGCGGCAAGCGGGGTGGTACCGCGGCGCGCGAGGGCAACGAGGTCCGCGCGAGTCGTCCCCGTGTGGGTCCGACCGATCCGTACGAGGAGTACCACCCATGGGTTACCCCAGGGCCTTTTCCGGCGAGCCGACCGTGCCCGCCCAGCCGTCGTTCCCCGAGTTGGAGACCGCGGTCCTGGACTACTGGTCCACCGACCGCACCTTCACCGCGTCCGTCGAGGCGCGCCCCGCGGGCGACAACGGCGCCAACGAGTTCGTCTTCTACGACGGCCCGCCGTTCGCCAACGGCCTGCCGCACTACGGCCACCTGCTGACCGGCTACGTCAAGGACCTGGTACCGCGCTACCAGACCATGCGCGGGCGCCACGTCGAGCGCCGCTTCGGCTGGGACACCCACGGCCTGCCCGCCGAGGTGGAGGCGGAGAAGCAGCTGGGCTTCTCGTCCAAGAGCGACATCGAGACCTTCGGCATCGACAAGTTCAACGACGCCTGCCGCACCTCGGTGCTGCGCTACACCGACCAGTGGCGCGACTACGTGACCCGCCAGGCCCGCTGGGTCGACTTCGACAACGACTACAAGACCCTCGACCTGGACTACATGGAGTCGGTCATGTGGGCCTTCAAGTCGTTGTACGACAAGGGTTTGGTCTACGAGGGCTTCCGCGTGCTCTGGTACTGCTGGCGCTGCGAGACGCCGCTGTCCAACACCGAGACCAAGATGGACGACACCTACCGCGACCGGCAGGACCCGGCGGTCACGGTGGGGCTGCGGCTGATCGCCCCGGGCACGGACCTCGACGGCGTCGAGGCTCTCGTGTGGACGACGACCCCGTGGACGCTGCCGTCCAACCTGGCCGCCGCCGTGCACGCGGACGTCGACTACGTCGTGGTGTCCGCGGGTGAGAAGCGCTACCTGCTGGCCGAGGCCCGCGTCGGCGCGTACGCGCGGGAACTCGGCGAGGACCCGGAGGTGTTGGCGCGCTACAAGGGCGCGGACCTGCTGGGCACCCGCTACCGGCCGCCGTTCGACTTCTTCGTCGGCCGCGAGAACGCGCACCAGGTGCTGGCGGCGGACTACGTGACCACCGAGGACGGTACGGGTGTCGTGCACATCGCCCCCGCCTTCGGTGAGGAGGACAAGCTCGTCACCGACGCGGCGGGCATCGAGGTCGTCATCCCGGTGGACCCGCACGGCCGGTTCACCGCCGAGGTCGCGCCGTACGAGGGCGTGCACGTCTTCGACGCCAACAAGCAGATCATCCGCGACCTCAAGGACGCGGGGCTGCTGCTGCGCCACGAGACCTACGACCACCCGTACCCGCACTGCTGGCGCTGCGACAACGCGCTGATCCAGCGCGCGGTGTCGTCGTGGTTCGTCGCGGTCACCCGGTTCAAGGACCGGATGGTCGAGCTGAACCAGCAGATCAACTGGGTGCCGGGGCACATCAAGGACGGCCAGTTCGGCAAGTGGCTGGAGAACGCCCGCGACTGGAACATCTCCCGCAACCGGTTCTGGGGCTCGCCGATCCCGGTGTGGGTCTCGGACGACCCGGACCACCCGCGCGTGGACGTCTACGGCTCGCTCGACGAGCTGGCCCGCGACTTCGGCGCGCGCCCGACCGACCTGCACCGCCCGGCGATCGACGAGCTGACCCGGCCCAACCCGGACGACCCGTCCGGGAAGTCCACCATGCGCCGGGTGCCCGAGGTGCTGGACTGCTGGTTCGAGTCCGGCGCGATGTCCTTCGCCCAGGTGCACTACCCGTTCGAGAACCGCGAGTGGTTCGAGGACCACTACCCGGGCGACTTCATCGTCGAGTACAACGGCCAGACGCGCGGCTGGTTCTACACCATGCACGTGCTGGCCACGGCGCTGTTCGACCGGCCCGCGTTCGTCAACTGCGTGGCGCACGGCATCGTGCTGGGCGACGACGGGCAGAAGATGTCCAAGTCGCTCAAGAACTACCCGGACGTCAACGAGGTCTTCGACCGCGACGGGTCGGACCCGATGCGCTGGTTCCTCATGGCCAGCCCGATCCTGCGCGGCGGCGACCTGGTCGTCACCGAGCGCGGCATCCGCGACGCGGTGCGGCAGGCGGTGCTGCCGCTGTGGAACTCGTACTACTTCCTCGCCCTCTACGCCAACGCCGAGGGCAAGGAGGGCACCTGGCGCACCGACTCGCCGCACGTGCTCGACCGGTACGCGCTGGCCAAGACCCGGCAGCTCGTCGAGTCGGTGACCGCCGCGCTGGACAACTACGACATCTCCGGCGCCTGCCAGACCGTGCGCGAGTACCTGGAGGTGCTGACCAACTGGTACGTGCGCCGCTCCCGGGACCGGTTCTGGGACGGCGACACCGACGCCATCGACACCCTGCACACCGTGCTGGAGGTCGTGGCCCGGGTGACCGCGCCGCTGCTGCCGCTCACCACCGAGGTCGTCTGGCGCGGTCTCACCGGTGGTCGCTCGGTGCACCTGACCGACTGGCCCGCCGCCGACGACCTGCCCGGTGACGACGCGCTCGTCGCGGGCATGGACCGGGTGCGGCAGGTCTGCTCGGCCGCGCTCGCGCTGCGCAAGGCCAACAAGCTGCGGGTGCGGCTGCCGCTGGCGAAGCTGCTGGTGGCCGCGGACGACGCCGAGGTGCTGGCGCCGTTCACCGACCTGATCCGCGACGAGGTCAACGTCAAGGCGGTGGAGCTGACCACGGACGTGGCCGCGCACGGCCACTTCGAGCTGGCGGTCAACGCCCGCGCCTGCGGCCCGCGGCTGGGTCCGGACGTGCAGAAGGTGATCAGGTCGGTCAAGGCGGGCGAGTGGTCGACCACCGAGACCGGGGCCGTGGTCGCGGCGGGCATCGAGCTGCTGGAGGGCGAGTACGAGCGGCGGCTGGTGGCCACCGACGCGGGCGCCACCGCCGAGCTGCCCGCGAGCTCGGGCCTGGTCGTGCTCGACACCGGGGTCACCGCCGAGCTGGCCGCCGAGGGCGTGGCCCGCGACGCGGTGCGCCTGGTGCAGCAGGCCCGCCGGGACGCCGGGTTGCAGGTCTCGGACCGGATTGCCTTGACCGTCGACGTTTCGGCCGCGCCGGACGCCGAGGCGCCTATTCGGGAATACCGTGAATACGTGGCGGGCGAGACCTTGGCCGATGTGGTCGAATTCGCGGGCGTCGGCGCGGGTGACGGTGTCTCCGGCACTGTCGGAGATGGCCTGCTCGTGCGTGTGAATGTGCGCAAGGCGTAACGAGAAGGCGTCGGAAAGGTGGCTTTCCCCGGCCGATCCGGTCGGGGAAAGCCGGTTCCTGGCAAGGTGTTCCCCGTTCGCGCGATAGTCGCGTGTTCTTTGGGGGATTTGGGGGTAGGCGTGTCCACGACGCGCAAACGTTGGGTTTTGGTGCTGAGCGGGGTCGTGGCGGTGGCGTTGATCGCCACTGCCGTCTTCTTCCTGGTACCGGGTAAGGCGGAGCCGCCGAAGGAGACCGCGGCGCCGGAGGTGCCCGCGTTCACGACGACCACCGAGGCCCCACCCGTGCTGCCAGTTTCGGCACCGGAGGTCGCGCGGGACTTCGCCACGGCGATCAGCGCGGACAACCTGGTCAGCGCGGGGATGTACACGGACGACCGGGCCGCCGCGACCAAGGGGTTGCAGGCCCTGGTCGGCACGGTCGACGCCAAGAGCGTGCAGGTCGAGGTCGTCACCCAGCCCGCGGAGGTGGGGGACCGCGCCACCGCCGGGTTGCGGTTCACCTGGTCGCTCAGGAGTCAGTCGTGGGCGTATTCCAGCGAGCTGCCGATGGTGAAGGCGCCGAACGGCGCCTGGGTCGTGCACTGGATGCCCACGATCGTCCACCCGAAGTTGGTGGACGGGAACCGGTTCGTCGTCGTGCTGGACTCCGCTTCGGCGCAGGGGAAGGTGGATCGTGACGGCGTCGAGATCCCGAACAGCGGCGACTTCGCCCCGCTGCTCACCCGCGCCCTCGCCGCCACCGACTCGGCGGGCGGCGGAGCGACCAACGGTGGCACCGCGGAGCCCGCGGTGCGCGTGGCCCTGCTCGACGCGGGCGGCAAGGAGATCGAGAACCTGTTCGGCGTGGTCAAGCCCGCCAAGGGGCCGGTCAAGACGACGTTGTCGGTAAAGGCGCAGTACGCGGCGCAGGAGGCCGTCGACTCGGTGTCCAAGCCCGCGTACCTGGTCGCGATCGACTCCAAGACGGGCGGCATCCTGGCCGTCGCGCAGAACCAGGCGGCCGGGTCGGCGCCCAAGGCGCTCAACGGGCTCTACGCGCCGGGGTCGACGTTCAAGGTCGCCACCGCCGCCGCGGTGCTCGGTTCGGGCACCGCGGACGTCAACACGGTCCTGCCGTGCCCGGGGTCGGCGGTGTTCGGCCAGCGGACCATCCGCAACGCGGGCTTCGACGACGGCGACGTGCCGCTGCACAAGGCGTTCGCCGACTCCTGCAACACCACCTTCGCGGGCCTGGCGACCAAGCTGCCGATGGACGCGCTGCCCAAGGCGGCCGAGCAGCTCGGCCTGGGCGCCGACTTCGAGGTGCCCGGGCTGACCACCCAGGCGGGCAAGGTCGTCGCGGCCGACAGCACGGCGGCGCAGGTGGAGAACTCGATCGGCCAGGGCACCGTGCAGGCCAGCCCGTTCGGCCTGGCGCTGATGTCGGCCACGGTCGCCCACGGCGGCGCGGTGACCCCGCAGCTGTTCGTCGATACCAAAACCGTGGTCCGCAAGGGGTACCGTGGACCGTCGGGCGCGGTCGTGGCCAACCTGCAATCGATGATGCGCGAGGTCGTCACCGCGGGCAGCGGCAAGGCGCTGCGCGGGTACGGCGCGGTGGCGGGCAAGACCGGGACGGCCCAGTTCGGCGGTGGTGCGCAAGCCCACGGCTGGTTCGCGGGTTACCGTGGGAACGTGGCGTTCGCGATCTTGGTCGAGGACGCGGGCACGTCGGCGCCCGCGGTGTCGGTGACCGGCGCGTTCCTCGGCGGACTGGGGTAGCGGGCGCGCGGATCGGTCGGTCCGGTTGGATGGACCGGACGAACCGGGCGGGATCAGCGGGACGGCGACGCGAACACCACGACGTTGTCCCGGTAGGACGACCGGCGGCGGTCGAACACGCCGCCGCAGGTGATCAACCGGAGGGCCGCGCCGGGGACCGGGCCGTAGACGGCCCCGGTGGGGAAGGCGTCCTTCGGGTGGCGCTGGACGGTGTCGACGGCGAAAACCGCGTCGGCACCGTCCGAGCGCCGCACCTCGACCAGGTCGCCGGGGCGCAGCTCGCGCAGCCGGGCGAACACCGCGGGCCCGTTCCGGGAGTCGACGTGGCCCGCCAGCACGGCCGGACCGGGGTCGCCCGGCGCGGAGCCGCCGGTGAACCAGCCGACGCGGGCGAAGTCGGCGGGCGCTTGGAGCTCGCCGCCCGCCGTGAGCCCGAGCGGGACCAGCGCGGACTCGTCGACCCCGATGGCCGGGATGCGCAGCCCGACGGGCCGCACCCGCTCGGCGGTGAGCGGCGCCGGCCCGGGCAGCGGTGCCCGGGGTGGGGCGGGCGCGGGGGCGGGGGCGCACGCGGTCAGCGCGACCGCGGTGAGCGCCGCGAGCAGGCGGCCCGGGGTGTCCACAGCGGTCACTCGGGCGCGCGCCGGTGGTGCCTGCGCGCGGCCAGCAGCGGCCGGTGCAGCAACCAGCAGATCAGGGCGAGGATCACGGCCGTGGTCGGCCAGAACCTCGGCTCCGCGACGGAGGTCCCGCCCGCGCCGGTCTCCACGCCGCGCAGCGGGGTGGCCGCGGCGCCTGCGCTGTCGACGAGCGCCGTGGTGGTGAGCGCGCCACCGGTCTCGGTGGCCAGCAGCGTGGTGGCGCTGCCCGCGCGGACGTCGACGGACACGGTGGTCTCCGCGGGCTCGGCGGACCCGCCGCGCAGGCGGACGGTGTAGCGGCCCTCGGCGAGGTCGGTGTACGGGCCGGTGAGCCCGTAGGCCGCGCGGTCGGCCAGCCGCGCCTCGGCGGCGGACCCCGGCAGGCCGACCTCGGCGGTCACCGGGGCCAGCGTCGGACTGCCCTGGACCAGCCGGAGCCTGCCGGTCCCCGGCGGCGGCGCGGACAGGTCGTCGATGACGAGGTCCTCGCGCAGCGCGCCCCCGGGGCCCGTGGCGAAGACGAGCAGGGAGTACGCCGTGCCGGGCGTGATCCGCACGGTGGCGCTGAGCGCGGCCGGGGTGTCGGCACCGGTCCCCGGCGCGCGCATCGACACCGTGTACGCGCCCGCCGGGAGGGCGGTGTAGGGCGTCACGGCGCCGTAGCCCGCCTTGCGCACCAGCACCTCGTCGGCGCCGCCGAACGGCGCGAGGTGGACGTCGACGGGCGGGGCGGCGGGGGAGAGGTGCCCGAGCCGCACCCAACCCTGGGCGGGTTGCGCGGCGGCCTGCCGGGGTACCAGCAGGGCGAGAACGGCGACCATCGCGCCTGCGACGCGCATCGCGGGGTTTCCTTTCCGGGCAGCCGGTGGGGATCGGGTAGTCGGTTGATCTTGGTGGGTCACCGGGTCCATCGCGCAGGCGGCGTGTGGCGCAAGGGGGGTCCGCGCGGCGACCGGGTGCTCAGGGGTTGTCGAAGGGCAGCAGGAGCCCTCCCGGTACGCCCGCCGGGTAGCGGACCAGGACGCCCTCCGGGGTGGTGCGGACCGAATCCGGGCGGAAGACGCCGTGCTGGCTGGTGAAGAACAGGGCCAGCTGCTCGGCCGGTTCCCCCGCGGCGGTCAGCAGGACTTGGCGCCGCGGCTGCTCGGCCGCGTCCTCACCCGCGACCGCGGGCAGCGCCGCCACCCGCACCGGTCGGGTCGCGGACAGCGCGGTCAGCGCGGTCAGCACGCGGGGATCGGCGCGGCCCTCGCGCAACGCCTCGTGCACGTCCCCCGGCGCGGTCAGCCGGTTGGACCCGGCCACCGCCGCACCCGCCCGCGACCGCGCCCCGGCCTCACCGGCCGCCACCACCCCGTCGGCCGCGGGCCGCTGGACCAGCACCCGGTCCGCCCCGCCGCCGAACGCCGCCACCACCTCGCCCGCCGCGGCGGCCTCGGCCAGGGCGGGTCGGCGCGCGAACGCGGCGCGCGCCACCGGGGTGATCACCAGCCACGACCGGGACAGGCAGTCCTCCGGGCAATCCAGGGTGCGGACGGTGATCTCGGGCGACCGGCCGCCGCGCACCAGGTCCGCCCAGGTGATGCCGTCGGTGGCGATCACCGCGCCGGGCAGGTTGTCGCGCACCCACCGCGCCGCGGCGGCGCCGGGTGCCGGGTCGCTCGCCGTGCCGACGACCGACCGCAGCCCGGTCAGCCACGCGGGCACGGCCGCGGCGACCACCGCGACCGCCAGCGCGACCACGGGCAGCCGCAGCGCGTGCGGCCGGACCCGGGGCCCGGTGAGCCGGTGCCGGACCGCGCGTTCCACCACCCCCGCGACCAGCAGCGCGGCGGGGGCGACCACCACCACCAGCGCCCCGGACCCCGGGCCGCCGGGCACCGCCGCGACCGCGGCCATCGCCAGCACCCCGGCGGCCAGCGGGCGCAACCGGTGGGACAGCAGCCCGGTGGCCGCGGCGAGCAGCCCGGCCACCACGAACACCGGGTCGACCCGGGCCCAGTCCCCGGCCGCCGGGCCCTCGGCGGCCACCCGCAGCCCGCTCAGCGCGGCCGAGGCGCCCAGCCCGATGCCCGTCCCGAGCGCGAACAGGCACGCCAGCATCAGCGACAACCGCCGCCGCCCGCGCCGCCACACCAACCAGGACCCGGTCACCACCACGAACACCGCCGCGACCGGCGCGGTGATCACCGCGACCACCAGGAACGCGGTGCCCCACAGGTCCGGCGGCAGCCTGCGGTGCCTGCGCGAGGTCCACAGCAGCGCGGTCCCGGCCAGCAGCCACGGCACGGCCACGTTCTCCGGCCGCGCCCCCAGTTGCAGTCCCACCGCCAGCGGCGCCGCGGCGGTGACCGCGACCGCCGCCGTGGCCGTGGCCACGCTCAGCCCGATCCGGCGCGCCAGCACCCACAGCAGCAGCGCGGCACCCGCCGCGGCGATGACCATCGGCTCGCGCGCGGCGCCGAGCGCCGAGGTGTGCCGGGCGAACGCGTCGGTGGCCGCGGTGTACCCGCCGACCTGGAGCCAGGCCAGCGGCGAGGTCCGGGAGTCGAGCAGCGTGCCCAGCGAGTCGACGGCGAAGGTCTGCGCCACCGCGCGGCCCTCGCCGGGCTGCGCGGGCGCGCCCGCCGCCGCCAGCCGCAGCACCGCGGCCGACGCGGTCACGGCCAGCAGCCCGGCGGTGGCCAGGATCTCGCGGTCGAGCGCCCGGGTGCGGGCCAGCGCCGCGGCGCGCCACGTGGTGGCGCCGAGCGGGTCGGGGATCCGGTCCGGGAAGTGGTCGGGGGTCTCCACGCTCAGGCGTCGTGAGGTCATGGGACTGCCCGCTCGGCGGACCCGGCCCGTGGGCCGGGTGCGAGCCGGAACCTCCTTCGGTGGGTGATCCGGCGGGACGTCGGCCGGGGGTCCGGGGGCCGCGCGCTGATCGACCCATGTTAGACCGGTAGTCACGCAATTGCGCAGTGCAACTTTCCGTGGCGAACGGCAAGGTCCTTACGGGTGACGGCGCAGCCCGGCTTGGGCCGTTCGGGTGCACCGGCGGGGCCTTCCGCGTAGATCATCTCAGGTCCGGTTCACCACTTCCGGGAATCCGATCACCCCATGACCGGACTCCGGCGACGAGTCCGGCCCCGGGGCGCCGCTAGGGTGCGTTCGTGAACCCGCCCCGCGTCCGGCCCTGGACGCTCCACTGTGGACCGATCGGCTGATGGGGTTCCGGTTCGGCGTCCGGGTCAAGCCCGGCGCGCGCCGGGCGGCCGTCGGCGGGCGGTGGTCCGACGGCGCGCTCGTCGTCGCGGTCGCCGCGCCCGCGGTCGACGGGAAGGCGAACGAGGCGGTCCGCCGCGCGCTCGCGGCGGCGTTCGGGGCGCGGCCGCGGGACGTGGTGATCGCGGTGGGCGAGCGGGGGCGGGACAAGGTCGTGGAGATCGACCCGGTTCCGCCGAACGCGGAGACCACACTGGACCGGTTGCTCGACGCGGGCGCGTGAACGACGGCGCCGGCGCGCGACCCCGGTGACCGGCTTCCGGTGCTCGCGAACCGTGACCGCTTTGCCCGGTGCGAGCGCTTCCGGGTCGGCAAGGGACAATGGTTCCGACGCGAGACGGGTTACGGCCGGGAGGTGGCGTGCACGAGCTGACCAACGCGCTGGGGATCGGCGCGGCAGTATTGCTCGTGGCGGTGCTCGCGGTCCGGTTCTCGGTCCGCCTCGGCCTGCCCTCGCTGCTGCTGTACCTGGCCCTGGGCTTGGTGATCGGCGAGTCCGGGCTCGGCATCGAGTTCTCCAACGCCGAGCTGACCCAGTCCCTCGGTCTGGCCGCGCTCGTGCTCATCCTCGCCGAGGGCGGGCTGACCACCCGCTGGCGCGAGGTCAAACCCGCGCTGCTGCCCGGGATCGCACTGTCCACAGTGGCCGTTGTGGTCACCGTCGGCATCACCGGCGCGGGCCTGCACTGGCTGCTGGGCTTCGAGTGGCGCTACGCGCTGCTGTGGGGCGCGGTGCTCGCCTCGACCGACGCGGCCGCGGTGTTCAGCGTGCTGCGCTCGCTGTCGGTCAGCAGGCGGCTGGTCGGCTCGCTGGAGCTGGAGAGCGGCATCAACGACGCGCCCAGCTACATCGCCGTGGTGGTGCTCGCCTCCTCCGACAGCGTGGACTGGCTGCTGTCGCTGACCGCGCTCTACGAACTCGGCGCGGGTGCGCTCATCGGCCTGGCGCTCGGCTGGCTCGGCGCCCAGGCGCTGCGCCACGCCGCGCTGCCCGCCACCGGCCTCTACCCGCTGGCCACCGTCGCGGTGTGCGTGCTCGCCTTCGCCTGCGGCCAGGTCGTGCACGCGTCGGGCCTGCTGGCCACCTACCTGTCCGCGCTGGTGCTCGGCAACTCCAAGCTGCCGCACCGCTCCGACACGGTCTCCTTCGCCGAGGGGATGGGCTGGCTGGCGCAGATCGGCCTGTTCGTCCTCTTGGGACTCTTCGCCTCGCCGGACCGGCTGCTCGACGCGCTGGTCCCCGGCCTGGTCGCGGGCGCGGTGCTCACCTTCGTGGCCCGCCCGGTCTCGGTGCTGATCTCGGTGCTGCCGTTCCGCATGCCATGGCGGGAGCAGGTCTTCCTCTCCTGGGCCGGTTTGCGCGGCGCGGTGCCGATCGTGCTGGCCATGATCCCGCTGTCGCAGGGGTTGCCGGGCGCGCAGAAGCTGGTGGACGCGGTCTTCGTCCTGGTGATCGTGCTGACCCTGCTGCAGGGCACCACCCTGGGTTTCCTGGCCCGGCTGCTCGGGCTCAGCGCGGGCGCCAGCCCGAAGGAGGTCGAGGTCGACGCGGCCACCCTCGACGAACTGGACGCGGAACTGCTCCAGGTGACCATCCCCGAGGGCTCCAAGCTGCACGGCGTCTACCTCTCCGAGCTGCGCCTGCCGCCGGGCGCCACGGTCAGCCTGGTCGCCCGGGCGGGCGGCGGGTTCACCCCCGAGTCCACCACCCGGTTGCAGCAGGGCGACCAGATCCTGATCGTCGCCACCCAGCGGGCCAGGGCCGCCACCGAGACCCGCATCCGCGCCGTCGACCGCGCCGGCCGCTACGCCCGCTGGAAGGGGGTGACGGGGGAGGAGTAGCCGCCGGGTCTTGGGGATTCCCGCCCGGGGGTGACGACGCTCTCATTCCCCGGGCGCCCACTCGCGTTCGCGGCGGGTCGTCCGCTATGGTTTTCGCCAAGGTATTGAGTGCCAGCGCTAAACCCCGGTTTGCTGGCCGGCAACCCTCCTCCGCGGTGGGGTGCCCCGGGTGAAGACCTGGTCCTCCCGCGTGGTGCGGGGCGGACAAGCGCGGACCCCTCGAACCCGGGTCCCATGACCTGGAAGGTCCGTCCCGTGACGCTCGCCGTGTCCGCCGTGCCCACCGCCCGCGCCGAGGCCGCCCCGCTGCCGCTGCCCGAGGTGCCGACCGTGGCCGGTGCCCGCCTGCTCGTCCCGCTGGTCGACGGTACCCGCGTCGGCTACGCCAACCTCGACCACGCGGCCAGCGCGCCCTGCCTCGACACCGTGCGCGACGCCGTGGACGAGCTGCTGCCCTGGTACGCCAGCGTGCACCGCGGCGCCGGGTTCGCCTCCCAGGTCAGCACCAAGGTCTACGAGCAGGCCCGCGACGTCCTGCGCCGCTTCGTCGGGGCCCGCCGCACCGACACCGTCGTCTTCACCCGCAACACCACCGACAGCCTCAACCTGCTCGCCCGCGCGGTGCCCAAGGGCACCTCGGTCGTGCTGTTCGACACCGAGCACCACGCGGCGCTGCTGCCGTGGCGCGGCCCGAACGTGCGCCGCGTCGAGGCGCCCGCCACCGCGGCCGAGACCGTGCCCGCCCTCGAAGCCGCGCTGCGCCGGTGCCCGGAGGGTCCCCGGCTGGTCGTGCTGACCGGTGCCTCGAACGTGACCGGTGAGCTGTGGCCGGTCGCCGCGCTGGCTGAGGTCGCGCACCGGTACGGCGCCCGGGTCGTGCTCGACGCCGCGCAGCTCGCGCCGCACCGGCCCGTGCGCATCGGCGAGCTGGGCGTGGACTACGTCGCGGTGTCCGGCCACAAGCTCTACGCCCCCTTCGGCGGCGGCGCGCTGATCGGCCGCGCCGACTGGCTGCAGGCCGCCGAGGCGTACCTGGTCGGCGGCGGCGCCACCGCGCAGGTCGTCGACCACGGCGACCGGCTGGGCGTGGCCTGGTCCGCGGTGCCCGAGCGGCACGAGGCCGGGTCCCCGAACGTGGTCGGCGCGCACGCGCTCGCGGTCGCCTGCGAGACGCTGTCGGCCAACTGGGACGCCGTCGTGCTGCACGAGCGCGCGCTGTTCCGCAGGCTGCGCGCCGGGCTGGCGAGCGTGCCGGGGCTGCGGGCGCTGAGCCTGTTCGAGGAGGACGGCGACCGCGTCGGGGTGGTCAGCTTCACCGTCGACGGGATCGAGTCGGGGCTGGTCGCGGCGGTGCTGTCGGCCGAGTACGGGATCGGCGTGCGCGACGGCGCCTTCTGCGCGCACATCGCGACCCGACGCCTGCTGGGCCGCGTCGGCGCGGGGGAGCAGCGCGCGGTGCGGGTCAGCATCGGGCTGGGGACCACGGCCGAGCACGTCGACCGGGTGGTCGCGGCGCTGCGCACGCTGGTCGCCGACGGTCCGGGTGTGGCGTACGCGGTCGTCGACGGGCGGTGGGCGCCGGTCGAGGACACCCGTCCGCTGCCGCCGTTCCTGGCCTGAGGTCCGGGCGGGCGCGCCGACCGTGGACAATGGCTCGGTGAGCACCGAACACGACAGCGGCGGCGACGTCCCGTCCGAGGGCGCCGTGGACACCCCCGGCGAGCAGAAGGCCGCGCTGCCGCGACGTCGCCTGGTGCTGCTGGTCGCGGCGCTGGTGGTCTACGCGCTGGACCTGGTCACCAAGATCATCGTGGTGGCCACGTTGGAGGGCGAGGCGCCGATCCGGGTGCTCGGCGGGCTGGTGTACCTGCAGCTGATCCGCAACCCGGGTGCGGCCTGGGGCATGGGCACCGGCATGACCTGGGTGTTCACCCTGGTCGCCGCCGCCGTCGTGGTCGCCATCATCTGGATCGTGCCCAAGCTCCGGTCGACCGGCTGGGCGCTGGGCCTGGGCCTGGTGCTGGCGGGCGCGCTGGGCAACCTGACCGACCGGTTGTTCCGCGCCCCCGGCGTGCTGCACGGCCACGTGGTCGACTTCATCTCGCCGTTCGCGCCGAACGCGGACGTGTTCCCGGTTTTCAACGTCGCCGACGCGGGCATCTCGGTGGGTGGCGCGCTGATCGTCCTGATGGCGCTGCTCGGCCGCGACTACGACGGCACCGTCACCCGCCGCGCGAAGGAGAAGGGCGCTTCGTGAGCGAGTCCCGCACCCTCCCCGTCCCCGACGGCCTCGACGGCATGCGCGTCGACGCCGGCCTGTCCAAGCTGCTCGGCCTGTCCCGCACGGTCGTCGCCGCGATCACCGAGACCGGCGGCGTGCTGGTCGACGGCCGCCCGGCGGGCAAGTCCGACCGGCTGCTGGCGGGCTCCTGGCTGGAGGTGACCCTGCCCGAGCCGGAGCGCCCGGTCGAGGTCCGCGCGATCCGCGTGGAGGGCATGGAGATCCTGCACGAGGACGACGACGTCGTCGTGGTCGACAAGCCGGTCGGCGTCGCGGCCCACCCCAGCCCCGGCTGGAGCGGCACCACCGTCATCGGCGGCTTGGCGGCCGCGGGCATCCGCGTCTCCACCTCGGGCGCCGCCGAACGCCAAGGCGTGGTCCACCGACTGGACGTCGGCACCACGGGCGTGATGGTGGTGGCCAAGAGCGAACACGCCTACACGGTCCTCAAGCGCGCCTTCAAGGAGCGCACGGTCGAGAAGCGCTACCACGCCCTCGTCCAAGGCCACCCCGACCCGAGCGTCGGGACGATCGACGCGCCGATCGACCGCCACCCCCGCCACGACTACCGGTGGGCCGTGGTGGCAGGCGGAAAACCCAGCATCACCCACTACGAAACCATCGAGGCCTTCCGCGCGGCGTCGCTGCTGGACGTGAAGCTGGAAACCGGCCGCACCCACCAGATCCGCGTCCACTTCTCGGCCCTGCGGCACCCCTGCGTAGGAGACCTCACGTATGGCGCCGACCCGGCCCTGGCCAAGCGCCTCGGCCTGAGCCGCCAGTGGCTGCACGCCCGGACCCTCGGCTTCCACCACCCGGCGGACGGGACGTGGGTCGAGTTCACGAGCGAATACCCGCCGGACCTCGCCTCGGCGTTGGGTGTGCTGGAAGCGGACTACTGATCACGGTTTCTCCTCGACGTCCGTGGAGTCGGAGTCCGATTCACCTTCGGAGCGCTTCAACTCCACGGACAGTTCGAGCAACCGCCCGGCTCGCGCGGTGAGCTTCATACTTGTGACATCCCTCGACCGCGCGGCGCGAACCAGCAACAGGGCAGTCGCGAGTACGGCTAGGACCACGATGAGCACCGTGTAGGACCAACTCAAGGCACAGCTCCGCCGAGTAGAGCCGGTCCGAGTCTGCCCAGCCGTAGCGAAACCACCTTGTTCAGTTATCGGCACCAATCAATGGTGCCGTGGGTGCTCCCAAATGAGGTCGACGGGCTCTAACTCGGCTGCGCCGGGCGATCCCTTCGAGTGAGGAGGGCAGCGCAGAACCTGTTGACCCAGCACGGTGATCTTAGACTGCTCGGGGCAGATGGGGTAGTGAGTCGGGCGAGCCGGGGCGGTGCGTTACCAATCCGTCAGTTCTCGACGGTCCAGGTCAGCGTCAGGGCTTCCTCGTCCGGTCGCGGGCTCCACCGCACCGACGTGATCTGCACGTTCTCCGGCACCACGTAAACCGTGTGCCCACCCGCGGTCTCCCCGGGCTGCACGCCGATCCGGTGCGGCGGCCGCGACGACAGCGACACCGGGGCCTTCGAGATCGTCTCCCCCGCGGGGGTCGCCAGGACCAGGTACAGGTCCGGCAGCGTCGAGAACGGCACCGCGCCGCGGTTCGTCAGTTCCGTGTGCACCACGATCGACCGCTCACCCGGCTGCAACCGGTAGCCCGCCGCCGTGAACAGGTAGTCCGCCGGGTCCACGACCTCCACCAGCTGGATGGCCAACCGCTCGCCCTCCAGGCCGTTGGTCTCCAGGGTCGCGCCGACGCGGCCCTGGCGCTGGGCCGCGGGCTGGGTCCGGTCCATCGACCCGGCCAGGGGGGACTGCTGGTCGCCGCGCGCCCAGCTCGACGACTGCGGCGGGCCCCAGGTGTTGATCGGCTCGGACACCGGGACCGGCTGGCTCGGCGGACCCGCCTGCACCGGGGTCGGCATGCTCGGCGGACCGACCGGCGCCGGGAACGGGGTGCTCGGCGGGCCCGTGCGCACCGGGCCGCTGTGGTGCGCGTAGTTGGGCGGCGGCACGTACTGCGGGATCGGCTGCTGCACCTGCTGCACCTGCTGCACCTGCTGCGGCGGCTGGTAGGGCGGGTACCCCTGCTGCGGTTGCTGCTGCTGGTAGTACGGCTGCGGCGCCATCCGCGCCAGCGCCGCCCGCAAACCGTTCGGGTCGCACTCCACGCCGACGAGCAGGGGCAGGCCGGAGCCGGAGAGCGCGACCAGGCGCGAGGCCACCTCGCGGGGGTCCATGCCCAACCGCGCGGCGATCTCGTGCACCGCGGCCCTGCCCATGTCGGCCACCACACCGAGCAGGCGGGCATCCACCGGATCCGTCACGACCACGGACGGTACCCGGTCGCCCCCGCCCCCGCCCCGGAAGCCGGGTTCGCCGCGGGTCACGGTTGGCGATCTTGAGCGGTCGGTGATCGGCTGGTCACACCGGGGTGTCGTCGAGCACCGCCGGGTGCCTCGGGTCGTCGACCCGGACGCCGGTGTCCGCCGAGTGCAATGGGCGCACCTCGGCGTCGTACCTGGCGAACGCGGGCAGCGCCCAGTGCTCCCCGACGGGCAGCCGCCGGGCCAGCGCGGGCGCCGAGAGCCACAGGTGCGCCGACAGCTCGTGCGGCAGCCCCCGGCCCAGCAGCAGCTCCCCGTCGACCAGCAGCACCCCGCCCGCGCCGACCGCGGTGTAGTCCGCCCGGCTCGCCCGGTCCGCCGCCGCGTCCCAGTACGTGGTCAGCACCTTCCCCGACCCGCCCGGCCCGAGCGGGTCCAGCGCCTCCCGGCGCAGCGCCCCCTCGTCCAGCCACAGCTCGTACCGCGCGTCCGGGTCCGCCCGGCCGCGCTCGAACCGCAGCGACGCGGGCCGCAGGTAGTCCGCCGCCGACACCCGGACCACCGGCCGCCCCAGCACCCGCAGCCGCTCGCCGACCGCGTCGGCCAGCGCCCCGACCCCGCTCGGCGGCGCCCCGTCGAGCAGCACCCGGGTCCACCCGGCGCGGTCGCGCGCGTCGACGGTCGCGGTCAGCTCATCGGCCAACACGTCCGGTGACACCGGCCGGAATCTCATCGTCCTCCTCGGTCCGCGACTGGGGTTATAATCTCGCGGTTTCGGCGTTTTCCCTGTAATGCCAAGACATCCGCCACCGCAGCATGACACCCGGCGCGTCGCGCACCCGCTGCCGGACCTGAACGGCCGGGGTCGCTAGGGTGTCGTCGTGGCTGACTCCTTCGCTCACCTCCACGTGCACACCGAGTACTCGATGCTCGACGGAGCGGCGAAGCTCAAGGACATGTTCGCCGAGTGCGAGCGGCTCGGCATGACGTCCGTGGCGATCACCGACCACGGCCACACCAACGGCATCTACGACTTCTTCCGCCAGGCCAAGGGCGCGGGCATCAAGCCCGTCCTGGGCATCGAGGCCTACATCGCGCCCGCGTCCCGGTTCAGCAAGGAGCGCGTGCGCTGGGGCGACCCGGGCCAGAAGAGCGACGACATCTCCGGCTCCGGCGCGTACACCCACCAGACGATCTGGGCGCGCAACGAGACCGGCCTGCGCAACCTGATGAAGCTGTCCAGCCTGGCCTCCATGGAGGGCCAGCTCGGCAAGTGGCCGCGGATGGACCAGGAGCTGATCGCCGAGCACGCCGAGGGCCTGATGGCCACCACCGGCTGCCCGTCGGGGGACGTGCAGACCCGGCTGCGCCTCGGCCAGGACCAGGAGGCGCTGGAGGCCGCCGCGGTCTGGCAGGAGATCTACGGCAAGGACCACTTCTACGTCGAGCTGATGGACCACGGCATCGAGATCGAGAGCCGGGTCCGCGGCGGGCTGGTCGACGTCGCCCGCAAGCTGGACATCCCGTTCGTGGTCACCAACGACTCGCACTACACCTTCAAGGACGAGCGCGAGTCGCACGACGCGCTGCTGTGCGTGCAGACCGGCAAGACCCTGCAGGACCCGACCCGGTTCAAGTTCGACGGCGACGGCTACTACCTCAAGTCCCCCGACGAGATGCGCGCGGTCGACGCCTCCGACCCGTGGCAGGAGGGCTGCCGCAACACCCTGCTGATCGCCGAGAAGGTCGACACGGCGGGGATGTTCGAGTTCCGCAACCTGATGCCGCGCTTCCCGATCCCCGACGGCAAGACCGAGGACGAGTACTTCCGCGAGCAGGTCTGGGAGGGCATGCGGCGGCGCTTCCCCGGCGGTGTGGACGAGGTGCACACCCAGCAGGTCGAGTTCGAGATCGGCGTCATCCTGCAGATGGGCTTCCCGGCCTACTTCCTGGTGGTCGCCGACCTGATCCAGTGGGCGAAGAACAACGGTATCCGGGTGGGCCCCGGCCGCGGCTCGGCCGCGGGCGCGCTCATCGCCTACGCGATGGGCATCACCGACCTCGACCCGCTGGCCCACGGGCTGATCTTCGAGCGGTTCCTCAACCCGGACCGGGTCAGCCCCCCCGACATCGACATCGACTTCGACGAGCGCCGCCGCGGCGACGTCATCCGCTACACCACCGAGAAGTGGGGCGCGGACAAGGTCGCCCAGGTGATCACCTTCGGCACGATCAAGGCCAAGGCGGCGATCAAGGACTCCGCCCGGGTGCTGTTCGGCCAGCCCGGCTACGCCATCGCCGACCGGATCTCCAAGGCGTACCCGCCCGCGGTCATGGCCAAGGACATCCCGCTCAACGGCCTGTTCGACCCGCAGCACAAGCGCTACGCGGAGGCCACCGAGATCCGCGAGCTGTACAACTCGGACCCGCAGGTCAAGGAGATCATCGACACCGGCCGCGGGCTGGAGGGCCTGATCCGCAACGCGGGCGTGCACGCCTGCGCGGTCATCCTCTCCGCCGAGCCGCTGATGGACACCATCCCGCTGTGGAAGCGGCCGCAGGACGGCTCGATCATCACCCAGTTCGACTACCCGACCTGCGAGTCGCTGGGCCTGCTGAAGATGGACTTCCTGGGGCTGCGCAACCTCACGGTCATCGACGACGCGCTGCGCAACATCGAGCGCAACGGCAAACCGGTGCCGGACCTGGAGACCCTGGGGCTCGACGACAAGGCCACCTACGAGCTGCTCTCGCGCGGCGACACGCTCGGGGTGTTCCAGCTCGACGGCGGCCCCATGCGCGACCTGCTGCGCCTCATGCGCCCCGACAACTTCGAGGACATCTCCGCGGTCGGCGCCCTCTACCGGCCGGGCCCGATGGGCGCCAAGTCGCACACGAACTACGCGCTGCGCAAGAACAAGCAGCAGGACATCACGCCGATCCACCCGGCGCTGGCCGAGGCGCTGGAGGACATCCTCGGCACGACCTACGGCCTGATCGTCTACCAGGAGCAGGTCATGGCGATCGCGCAGAAGCTGGCGGGCTACACGCTCGGCCAAGCGGACCTGCTGCGCCGGGCCATGGGCAAGAAGAAGAAGGAAGTGCTGGACGCGGAGTACGTCAACTTCGCGGCGGGCATGGAGCGCAACGGCTACCCCAAGGACGCCGTCAAGACCCTGTGGGACATCCTGGTCCCGTTCGCCGACTACGCGTTCAACAAGGCGCACTCGGCCGCGTACGGGCTGGTGTCCTACTGGACCGCGTACCTCAAGGCGAACTACCCCGCCGAGTACATGGCCGGTCTGCTCACCAGTGTCCGCGACGACAAGGACAAGGCCGCGGTCTACCTGTCCGAGTGCCGCAAGATGGGCATCACGGTGCTCCCGCCGGACGTCAACGAGTCCGAGAAGGAGTTCGCCCCGGTCGGCCAGGACATCCGCTTCGGCCTCGGCGCGATCCGCAACGTCGGCGCGAACGTGGTCGACTCGATCATCAAGTCCCGCGTGGAGAAGGGCGACTTCGCCGACTTCTCCGACTTCCTGCGCAAGGTCGACGCGTCGGCGTGCAACAAGAAGGTCGTGGAATCCCTGATCAAGGCGGGGGCATTCGACTCGCTCAAGCACCCGCGCAAGGGCCTGTTCCTCATCCACACCGACGCCATCGACGCGATCATGGAGACCAAGAAGGCGGAGGCGATCGGGCAGTTCGACCTGTTCGGCTCCGGCAGTTCGGACGACGCGGCCGACGTCTCCAGCGTGTTCGACGTGCGCGTGCCCGACGACCTGTGGGAGACCAAGCACCAGCTCGCGCTGGAGCGGGAGATGCTGGGCCTCTACGTGTCCGGGCACCCGCTCAACGGCGTGGAGCACATCCTCACCGCGCAGTCGGACACCACGATCGCGGCGATCCTGGAGGGCGGCATCGGCGACGGCGCCCAGGTCACCCTCGGCGGCATCCTCGCGTCGGTCAACCGCCGGGTGAACCGCAACGGCGAGTCGTGGGCGTCGGCGCAGCTGGAGGACCTGGCAGGCGGCATCGAGGTGCTGTTCTTCCCCAAGACCTACGCGGTGATCGGCATGGGCGTCCTGGAGGACGCGATCGTGCTGGTCAAGGCGCGGGTGGCGAAGCGGGAGGACCGCACGTCGCTGATCGCCAACGACCTCGCGGTGCCGGACCTGTCCAACGCGGCGGGCGCGCCGTTCCGGCTGAGCATGGCGGCCACGAAGTGCACGCCGCCGCTGGTCGCGCAGCTCAAGGACGTGCTGGGGGCGCACCCGGGGACCACCGAGGTGCACCTCAAGCTGATCAACGGGCCCCGGCAGACCCTGCTGCGGCTCGACGACGCGCTGCGGGTCAACCCGTCGCCGTCGCTGATGGGTGACCTCAAGGCCCTGCTGGGCCCGGGCTGCCTGTCCTGAGTCCGGTCACTCCGCGTGGTCGCGCGAACCGGGTAAGGTAGTTGGCATAGCCAACTACCCGAGGGGGAGTCATGTCCGTACAGGACGACCTGGTGCGGCTGCGGGACGAGCGGTTCTTCCAGCACCCGTACGAGGTCTTCGCCGAACTGCGCGAAGACGGCCCGGTACGGCGCGTGGTGCTGCCCCAGGGCGTGCGCGCGTGGCTGGTGACCCGGTACGCGGAAGCCCGAGCCGCCCTGGCCGACCCACGGCTGAGCAAGGACTACCGCGTCGTCGCCCCCTTGTTCGACCGGCACCGCGAACAGCCGCGCGGCCCAGTGGAGCGCGGCGCCGAACTGGCCGCCCACATGCTCAACTCCGACCCCCCAGACCACACGCGACTGCGCAAGCTGGTCACCAAGGCGTTCACCGTCCGCGGCATCACCGGCCTGCGCCCCCGGGTCGAGGCCATCGCCGCGGACCTGCTGGACAAGATGGCGGACCAGGACGAGGTGGACCTCCTGGACGCCTTCGCGTTCCCACTCCCCATGACGGTGATCTCGGAACTCCTCGGCGTCCCCGCCGACGACCGCGAGTCGTTCCGGGAGTGGACCAAGGTCGTGATCTCCCCCGCGTCGGGCGAGGAGATCAACGCCGCCGCGGCCGCCATGTGGGGGTACCTCACCAACCTCCTGGCGATCAAGCGCGCGGCCCCCGCCGACGACCTGCTGACGGCGCTGATCCAGGCGTCCGAGGACGGCGACCGGCTCAGCGAGACGGAACTGATCTCGATGACGTTCCTGCTCCTGCTGGCGGGCCACGAGACAACCGTCAACCTCATCGGCAACGGCGTGCTGTCCCTGCTCGGCAACCCGGACCAGCTGGCCCTCCTCCGCACCGACCCCACCCTCATCTCGGACGCGGTCGACGAGTTCCTGCGCTACGAGGGTCCCGTCACCCTGGCCACCATGCGCTTCACCAAAGAACCGATAACCCTGGGCGACACGGAAATCCCAAAAGACGAGTTCGTGGTCATAGGCCTCTCCTCGGCCAACCACGACCCCGCCCAATTCCCCTCCCCGGAACGCCTCGACATCACCCGCAAACAGCCCGGCCACATGGCGTTCGGTCACGGGATCCACTACTGCGTGGGAGCACCGCTGGCGAAGCTGGAGGGAGAAGTCGCCATCGCCGCCCTCCTGGCCAGATTCCCCAACCTGCGCTTGGCCGCCCCCCAGTCCAACCTGACCTGGCGAGAAAGCAACCTCATGCGCGGCCTGACCAGCCTCCCCGTACGCCTGCGCTGAGCACATGGCGCTTGTTCCCCATCAGGTCGCGACTCCATCGACTTCGCGTCGACCAAGGGACCTCGCGCGCATTGGCCTTGGGAGCAGGCTCGGCCCTGGTCGAGCGGACGCGCGTCAGCGGGCTACGGGAGTTGGGGCTCGAAGGCCTCGGCCAGCGATAGAGCCAACTCGCACGCTTTGGCGCGGTTCGCTCCCGCGACGACGAGTGCCATGGCATTGGACTTCTCCGTCACGGCGACGTTGACCGAACAGCTACCACCCACCAGGCTCGGTATCTGAACCGCTTCACGGCCGTTGATCGGTGGCAGTTCCCGCTTGTTCAGGTCGTCGGGAAGGTCCTTGAGCCCGGACTTGTCGTACAGGGTTATCCCGTAGTGGTACAGGTCTTCCTGCACCCGTTGCTTCCAGACGCAGGAGCGCCCCGAGCCGAGGTCGTCAGGCACTCCCTCGCCGGTGAGGCCGAGCTGTGACTTCCCGGCTGGTGTGAGGGCGTCACACGGGTCGAGCTTTGCCAGACCGCCGCTGTTGGACACCGACGTCTTGGGCGGCTGCTTCGTTGTCGACCGCGGTTCTGTCGTGGTGTTGGCCGACTCGTGCCCAGGCGCCGGTACAGCCACACCTTGGGTACCGGTTGAGCATGCCGAAGCGATCGTGGCGGCGGCGATGGCGGCGGCCGCCAGAGCGAGCCGCGGATTGCGAGACTTCAACTCGTGTGTCCTGTTCACTGTCCGGGGTAGTGGCCGGCTTCCGCAGCGTCCGCACTGTGGTAGTTCTTCATGGCGTCCTTGATGGCTGCTTTCGCTTCCTCCAGGGAATCGCGCAGCGCCATGACCTGGGTCACGAACCCGCGTTCATCTGTCGCCACCGACACCATGAACGGCTTCATGATGGCAGCCGCGTTGGTGCTACCCAGCTGCGGCTCCCGCGACAGGAGTTGGAAGTTGTACTGCTGGCCGTCGATCCAGTCGAGCATGTTCTGGATCGCCGTCAGCAACGCTTGGCCGCCGGTCTCGTTGACGGCGAAGCCGCCGTCGGTGGCGGCTGAGCGCAGCATCGCTACGCCTTCCACCATGCCGCCCGGTTCACTCGCGAACATGTTGTCCTCCCCGCATCGGGTCAAGCCTAGGTGGCGGGTCGTCGGTTCGTGTGTGGAACGGGGGCGCGCGGTGGGTGGGTAATGCCGGGTGTTTGGGGGTTGGTTGGGTAGCGTAGGTCGCTGTGCGGGGGCGTGGTGGTGACGTAGGCGCGGTGGTGGCTGCCCGGCTTCGGCGGGTGCGGCCCCGGTTGGCGTTGGTCGTTTTCGCTGGTCCCGCCCTCGGCCTCGCGCTCACACCGATCCTCGAAGCGCCGCTCGTGGGGCTTGCCGTGCCCGCTCTCCTGGCCGCGGCGGGCGTCCTCTACTTCCGCTCCCGCCGCTACCGCCCCCACCGCTGGCCGCACGCGGGCGCGCTCCTCGGCCTCCTCAACGGCGCCTACCTCACCGCCCTCACCCCCTGGCTCGCCCCGACCGCCCTCCTCGCCGTCCTCGGCTGGACCCTGGCCGCCAAGGCCCGCGCGCACGTCCTCGACCCGTACACCCCCGAACTCGCCGACTCACCGCTCGAGGTGCCCTGGCAGGCCCGGGGCGCGAAGGGGCTCGAACTCCTCGTCGCCCACGACCGGATCACGCTCACCGGGGGCCGCTTCCGCCTGGTCCGCCCCATGGTCGCGCTCAGCGGGGTCGGCACCGTCGAGCAGGTCATGGTCGCCCGGCGCGCGACGTTGCCCGTGCCCGGGGTCGGGGAGTTGCGCGTCACGGTCACGCCCGGGCCCGCCGTGCGCATCACGGTCCCGCCGGGGGAGTGGATCCTGCCGACCGACCACGGCCGCGAGATCGCCAGGTTGGTGGCCCGCCGCAAGGAGATCGCCGGGGTTAGCCTGGGTCGGTGACGTTGGTTGCGCTTGATCGCGCGCACGTGTGGCACCCCTACGGACCCATGCCCGGCACGCAGACGCCGCTCGTCGTCGAGTCGGCCGAAGGTGTCCGGTTGCGACTCGACGACGGCCGGGAACTGGTCGACGGCATGTCCTCCTGGTGGGCCGCCATCCACGGCTACCGCCACCCGGTGCTCGACGCGGCCCTCAAGGCCCAGGCCGACAAGATGAGCCACGTCATGTTCGGCGGCCTCACCCACGAACCCGCCGTACGCCTGGCAACGAGGCTCGTCGAGATCACCCCCGAACCGCTGCGGCACGTCTTCCTCTGCGACTCCGGCTCCGTCGGCGTCGAGGTCGCGGTCAAGATGGCCCTGCAGTACTGGCGTTCCCGAGGCAACACCCGCAAGACCCGCCTCCTCACCTGGCGCGGCGGCTACCACGGCGACACCTTCCACCCCATGAGCGTCTGCGACCCCGACGGCGGCATGCACGGCCTCTGGCGCGGCGTCCTGCCCACCCAGGTCTTCGCCGACGAACCCCCTGCCGCCTTCGAACACGACTACGTCGCCCACCTCGCCGACACCATCGAGGCCCACGCCGACGACCTCGCCGCCGTCATCGTCGAACCCGTCGTCCAGGGCGCGGGTGGGATGCGCTTCCACGACCCGCGCTACCTGCACGTCCTGCGCGAGCTCACCCTCGCCAACAACGTCCTGCTGATCTTCGACGAGATCGCCACCGGCTTCGGCCGCACCGGCGAGCTCTTCGCCGCCGACCACGCGGGCATCGCCCCCGACATCATGTGCCTCGGCAAGGCCCTCACCGGCGGCTACCTCAGCATGGCCGCCACCCTCTGCACCGCAGCCGTCGCCGACGGCATCTCCCGGGGCGAGGTCCCCGTCCTCGCGCACGGCCCCACCTTCATGGGCAACCCGCTCGCCGCCGCCGTCGCCCTCGCCTCCACCGACCTGCTCCTCGGCCAGGACTGGCGGGGCACGGTCAAGCGCATCGAGTCCGAGCTGACCCACGGCCTCGCCCCCGCCCGCGACCTGCCCGGTGTCCGCGACGTGCGGGTGCTCGGCGCGATCGGCGTCGTCCAGCTCGACCACCCCGTCGACCTGGTGAAGGCGACCGACGCCGCGACCGCGGCGGGCGTCTGGCTGCGCCCCTTCCGCGACCTCGTCTACACCATGCCCCCGTTCACCAGCGCCGAAGCCGACGTCGCGGCGATCACCCGGGGGGTGCTGGCCGCGGCCGCCGCGGGCTGACCGGTGGTCATGGGATCGTCGGTCACCGGGGGAGCTAGCCTGGTGCACCGTGAGTGTCCTCGTGATCACCGGGACCGGCACCGGCGTCGGCAAGACCGTCGTCACCGCCGGGATCGCCGCGCTCGCCCTGGCCAGGGGACTGCGGGTGGCGGTGCTCAAACCCGCCCAGACCGGCGTCGCCGCCGGGGAACCCGGTGACCTGGCCGACGTCACCCGGCTCGCGGGCGGGGTGACCGCGCGCGAGCTGCGCCGCTTCCCCGACCCGCTGGCCCCCGACACCGCCGCGCGCCGGATCGGGATGCCGCCGGTGCGACCCAGCGAGGTGGCGGGCGCGGCCGTCGAGCTCGACCACACCCACGACCTGGTGCTCGTCGAGGGCGCGGGCGGCCTGCTGGTCCGCTTCGACCCCGACGGCGGCACCCTCGCCGACGTCGCCTGGGCGCTCAACGCCGAGGTCGTCGTCGTCGCCCGCGCGGGTCTGGGCACGCTCAACGACGTCGCCCTCACCGCCGAGGCGCTGCGCAGGCGCGGCGTCACCTGCGCCGGGCTGGTCGTCGGCGCCTGGCCCGCCGAGCCCGACCTGGCCGCCCGCTGCAACCTCGACGACCTGCCCGTGGTCGGCGGCGCCCCCGTGGTCGGCGCCTTCCCCGACGGCGCGGGCGGCTTACCCCGCGCCGAGTTCACCGAGGTCGCCCGCCGCTCCCTGGCCCCCGCCCTCGGCGGCGACTTCGACGCCAAGGACTTCGCCGACGCCCACCCCGCCTGACCCCCGAGCGT
Organism: Actinokineospora auranticolor; assembly: GCF_041897805.1. GTDB lineage: Bacteria > Actinomycetota > Actinomycetes > Mycobacteriales > Pseudonocardiaceae > Actinokineospora > Actinokineospora auranticolor. The sequence goes on along the minus strand of NZ_CP154825.1, from coordinate 6,252,503 downwards.
GAGATTCGTCGCTGATCGGCGCGCTGCTCATACGGCAGACTGACCCCGATCCGGTGACCCCGGGCATCGAGCACCACACGACCAGCAGGAGGAACGATCGTGACCGCAGCCGCCGAGCGAGCCACGACCACCGATGTGCTCGCGGTCGCGCGCGAGCAGGTGCTCGACCGCGGTGTCGGCCTCACCGAGGCGCAGGTGCTCGACGTGCTGCGGCTCGACGACGACCGCCTCGACGACCTGCTCGCCCTCGCGCACGAGGTGCGGGTGCGCTGGTGCGGTCCCGAGGTCGAGGTCGAGGGCATCGTCAGCCTCAAGACCGGCGGCTGCCCCGAGGACTGCCACTTCTGCTCCCAGTCCGGCCGGTTCCCCAGCCCCGTGCGCTCCGCGTGGCTGGACATCCCGGGCCTGGTCGAGGCCGCCCGCCAGACCGCGGCCACCGGCGCCACCGAGTTCTGCATCGTCGCCGCCGTGCGCGGCCCCGACGCCCGGCTGCTCTCCCAGGTCCGCGACGGCATCAAGGCCATCCGCGACTCCGGCAACGACATCCAGATCGCCTGCTCGCTGGGCATGCTCACCCAGGAGCAGGTCGACGAGCTGGTCGCGATGGGCGTGCACCGCTACAACCACAACCTCGAAACGGCCCGCTCGCACTTCCCGCAGGTGGTGACCACGCACTCCTGGGAGGAGCGCTGGGACACCCTGCGGATGGTGCGCGAGGCGGGCATGGAGGTCTGCTCCGGCGGCATCCTCGGCATGGGGGAGACCACCGAGCAGCGCGCCGAGTTCGCCGTCCAGCTCGCCGAGCTGGACCCGCACGAGGTGCCGATGAACTTCCTCATCCCGCAGCCGGGCACCCCGTACGAGCAGTACGAGCCGGTACCGGGCCGCGAGGCGCTGAAGCTGGTCGCCGCGTTCCGCCTCGCCATGCCGCGCACCATGCTGCGGTTCGCGGGCGGCCGCGAGCTGACCCTGGGCGACCTGGGCGCCGAGAAGGGCATGCTCGGCGGGGTCAACGCGATCATCGTCGGCAACTACCTGACCAACCTGGGCCGCCCCGCGCAGCAGGACCTCGACATGCTCGCCGACCTGAAGATGCCGATCAAGGCGCTCAGCGACACGCTGTAAAGGAGTTCGGGTGTTCTGCGTGCATTGCGGCCTGCCCGAGGCCGAGGGCGACCACCCCGGCTGCCGCGGCCCGCGCGCGGCCCTGGAGCCGCCGCGCTTCTGCCCGGACTGCGCCCGGCGCATGGTCGTGCAGGTGACCCCGGTCGGGTGGTCTGCCCGGTGCAGCAGGCACGGCGAGACGACCAGCGCGGGCACGCCGGCGCTGACGGAGTAGGCCCTGTTCATTTCCTCCCGCCACCCACCCCCACGTCCCCGCCCGGCATCGTTCCCGACCTGGCGTGCCCGCGGTTGCCGAGCCGCTGTGGCCGCGAGCACGAAGCTCCGGCACACGGGCTAGTCTCGCGGGAGCGGGCCGTGACGGTCCGACACCAACGGACAGGTCTGGCAGGCGGAGGTCACGGCGTGGCGGAACACCCGGTGCGGTCGCAGGACACCAGCGACGGCGCTCAAGGAACCGCCGCGGACCACGAGCACGCCCCCGCCGACCAGGGCACTCCGGGTGCGCAGACCGCGTGGGGGCGGCACCACGACGTGCCCGACCTCCCCGCCTACCCGGGCGCGGTCGACCCGTGGGCGTGGTCGCACCGGCCCGCGCGGGTCGCGGTGCGGCGCGACCTCATCCCGGCCGTCAGCGTGCTGTCCGCCGTCTCGGTGTTCGGCCTGGCCGTCGGCTGGCTGTGGTCCGCCCTCGCGCCGGGGATGCTGGTGCAGGTGGTGGACGAGGGCAAGCTCGCCGCCATCCGCACCGAGAGCTACCACCGCTTCGACGACCTCGTGCTGTTCATGCTGCTCGGTCTCGGCGCGGGCATCGTCACCGGCGCCGCCGTCTGGCTGCTGCGCGAACGCCGCGGCCCGGTGGTCTTCGTCGCCGCCGTCGTGGGTTCGGCCGTCGCCGCCTGGCTGGCCTACCAGGTCGGTCTGTCCTGGGCGGGGTCCCGCTTCCCGCTCCCGGACGCCCCCAAGCTCGGCGACGTCCTCGACCTCGCCCCCCGCCTGGAATCCGCCTGGGGTCTCATCGCCTGGCCCCTGGGCACGGCCATCGCCTACGGCCTTGCCGCTGCCTGGAACGGCCGCGACGACCTCGGCCGCCGCCTGGGCTAGTCCGTCCCGCCACCCGACCGGGTGGCGGGAAGGCGGAACCATCTCAGTTCATGCTGATGGGGGTGCTGAACTCCGAGGGCGGCGCCGGGACCGCGTGCAGCGCCGACAGGATCCCGGCCTCCCGGTTGAGCAGTTCGCCGACCAGGCGCAGCCGGTGCAGGGGACGGGTCTCCTCCAGCAGCCGCTGGCGGTCCTCCAGGCTCAGCAGGCAGTCCGCGGCCAGGGCGTGGGCCAGCTCGCACAGGGCCATGTCGGCCTCGGGCTCGCTCCAGTCCTCGGTCTGCCAGGCGGCCGTGCAGTAGCGCCGGTGGGCCGCGCGCGCGGCCTCGGCCAGCATCGACACCGAGTCGGCGGCCACCGTCGGCTGCTCGGCGTCGGGCACCCACTCGACCGTGCCCATCAGGTACGGCGCGGCGGTCGCGTCGACGTCCAGCAGCCGGAAGCGGCGCTCACCGGTGGTGACGATGTCGAAGCGCCCGTCCGGCAGCCGCTTGGCCTCGCGCAGCTCCGCCGAGCAGCCGATGGCGCACAGCTGGGACACGTCGGTCACCTCGTGGTCCATCGATGGCCGCAGCGCGACCACCCCGAACCGGCGCTCGGGCAGCGCGCCCGTCATCAGGTCGACGGTCAGCTGGCGGTAGCGCGGTTCGAAGACGTGCAACGGCAGGTTCGCCCCGGGGAGCAGCACCGCCCGTAGCGGGAACAGCGGAAGCGAATCGGCCACGCGACAACGCTACGACGAAGCGCCGACACCCGCTGCCCGATCCGCCGGGCTCAGGTCCCCGTTCCGCGCGGGCTGGGCGGCTTGAGCACCGCGAACGGGTCCGTGACGGCCATCGTGGCCTCCAGGAACCGGAACAGCGCCGCGGGCCGTCCGCCCGACCGACCGGGCCGCTCGGTCTCCCCGGTCGGCTCCAGCAGCCCCCGCCGGGACAGCACGCGCTGCAGGTTGGTGGCCGAGACCCGGTAGCCCAGCGCGGCCGAGTACAGCGACCGCAGCGCCGAGACGGTGAACACCGGGGGCGCGAGGGCGAAGCCGATGTTTGTGTAAGACAGCTTGGCGCGCAGCCGATTACGTGCCCGTAAGACGATCGCGCCGTGGTCGAACGCGGTCTCCGGCATGGCCGAGACCTCGTGCCACTCGGTGTCCGGCGGCAGCGCCGGGTCCAGGTGCGACGGCACCAGGCTGAGGAAGGCGGTGGCCACCACGCGGGGACCGGGCACCCGGTCCGGGGCGCTGAACACCGCGAGCTGCTCGACGTGCGCGACCTGCCGGACGTCGACCTTCTCGGCCAGCTGGCGGCGGATCGAGGCCTCCACGTCCTCGTCCGCGCGCAGCCGCCCGCCGGGCAGTGACCAGCGGTGCGCGTGCGGTTCCAACGCGCGCTCCCACAGCAGCACCCGCAGTGATCCCTGCCGCACTTGCAGCACCGCGGCCAGTACTTCGTGGACGAGCGGTGGTGTCCCGGTGGTAGCATCGGTCATGTTTTCGATCCTAAGGCGAAAACCTCCGGATCGGAAATCGGACAAACGAGGAGGACGACCCATGACCGCGGAAACGATCGACCTGACCCCGTTCACCGGGGTGGAGGCGAACGCCGCGTGGCGGGACGAGGTGCGCGCGCTCGCCGAGGAGCGCGACGCGGTGCTCTTGGCGCACAACTACCAGCTCCCGGAGATCCAGGACATCGCCCACCACACCGGTGACTCGCTCGCGCTGAGCCGGATCGCCGCGTCCAGCGACGCGTCGACGATCATCTTCTGCGGCGTGCACTTCATGGCCGAGACGGCGAAGATCCTGAGCCCGGAGAAGACCGTGCTGATCCCGGACGCGCGAGCGGGCTGCTCCCTCGCCGACTCGATCACCGGCGCGCAGCTTCGGGCGTGGAAGGCCGAGCACCCCGGCGCCGTCGTGGTGTCCTACGTCAACACCACCGCCGAGGTGAAGGCGGAGACCGACATCTGCTGCACGTCGTCCAACGCCGTCGACGTGGTGGCCTCGATCCCGGCCGACCGCGAGGTGCTGTTCCTGCCGGACCAGTTCCTCGGCGCGCACGTCAAGCGCGAGACCGGCCGCGAGAACCTGCACATCTGGGCGGGCGAGTGCCACGTGCACGCAGGCATCAACGGCCCCGAGCTGGCCGAGCGCGCCGCCGCGAACCCCGACGCCGACCTGTTCATCCACCCCGAGTGCGGCTGCGCCACCTCGGCGCTCTACCTCGCGGGGGAGGGCATCGTGGCGCAGGAGCGGGTGAAGATCCTCTCGACCGGCGACATGGTCACCCAGGCCCGCGCGACCAAGGCCAAGCAGGTGCTGGTGGCCACCGAGATCGGCATGATCCACCAGCTGCGCAAGGCCGCGCCGGACGTCGAGTTCAGCGCGGTGAACGACCGGGCGTCGTGCCGGTACATGAAGATGATCACCCCGGCGGCGCTGCTGCGGTCGCTGCGGGAGAACCGCGACGAGGTGCACGTGGACCCGGAGACCGCCGCGCGGGCCCGGGGCGCGGTGCAGCGGATGATCGAGATCGGCCAGCCCGGCGGTGGGGAATGACCGCCGCGACACCGATCCCGCGCTGGGAGGCGCGGGCGGACCTGCTGGTCGTCGGCACCGGGGTGGCCGGGCTGACGGCGGCGCTGCGGGCGCACGCGCTGGGCCTGCGGGTGCTGGTCGTGACCAAGGCCGCCGCCGAGGACGGCAACACCCGGTGGGCGCAGGGCGGCGTGGCCGTGGTGCTGCCGGGTGAGCACGACGAGGGCGATTCGGTCGACCGGCACATCGCCGACACCCTGGTCGCGGGCGCCGGGCTGTGCGACGAGGACGCGGTCCGCGCGATCATCGCCGACGGCCCCGCCGCCGTGACCCGGCTGCGCGAGCTGGGCGCCGAGTTCGACCGGGGCGCGTCGGGCGGCTTGGCGCGCACCCGCGAGGGGGGCCACACGGCGTTCCGCGTGGTGCACGCGGGCGGCGACGCGACCGGCGCGGAGGTCGAGCGGGCGCTGCTCGCCGCCACCCGCGACGGCCGGGTGCCGGTGCTGGAGAACCACGTCGCCGTGCAGGCGCTGAAGACGCCGCTGGGCGCGGTGGCCGGGCTGCACGTGCTGGACCCGGACGGCGTGCCGGGCGTGCTGACCGCGTCCGCCGTGCTGCTGGCCACGGGCGGGCTGGGGCAGCTGTACCAGGCGACGTCGAACCCGGAGGTCGCGACCGGCGACGGGCTCGCGCTCGCGCTGCGGGCCGGGGCGCCGGTGGCCGACGTCGAGTTCGTCCAGTTCCACCCGACGGTGCTCTACACCGGCCAGGGCGCGCGCGGGCGGTGCCCGCTGGTGACCGAGGCGGTGCGCGGCGAGGGTGCGGTGCTGGTCGACGCGACCGGTGCGCGGGTCATGGCGGGTGTGCACCCGCTGGCGGACCTGGCGCCGCGCGACGTGGTGTCCGCCGCGATCACCCGGCACATGGCCCTGGGGCGCGGGGGGATCGACGACCACGTGCTCCTCGACGCGACCCACCTGGACGCCGCGACCTTCCGGACCCGGTTCCCGACGGTGTACGCGGCCTGCCTGGCGGCGGGCGTGGACCCGGTGGTGGAGCCGATCCCGGTGGCGCCCGCCGCGCACTTCGCGTGCGGCGGCGTCGTGTCCGATGTGGACGGTCGGACGCCGGTGGCCGGGCTGTACGCGGCCGGGGAGGTCGCGAGCACGGGGCTGCACGGGGCGAACCGGTTGGCGTCCAACAGCTTGCTGGAGGGGCTGGTCGTGGGGACGCGGGCGGCGGAAGCCGTCGCGGCGGACCTGGCGGCGGGTCGGCTGGCCGATCCCCGGTCGGCCGTGGTGACCTCGCTGCCGGTGGCGCCGGTCGCGGAGCGGGACTCGGTGCAGCGCGTGATGAGCCGGTACGCGGCGATCGGCCGGGAGGCCGAGGGGCTGGCGGTGGTCGGCTCGGTGCTCGACGTGTCCGCTGTGGACCGGGTGCTGGCGTCGCGGGAGCTGGTCGAGGACGCGGCGCTGACGCTGGTGAGCCGGGCGTTGATCGCCGCGGCGTCGGCGCGCGAGGAGAGCCGTGGTTGTCATGTGCGCACGGACTTCCCGGAGAAGGACGCGGCGTGGGCGCGGAGCCAGTGGGTCCGGCTCACGCCGTCGGGTCAGCCGGTGCTCGGCGCCCTGACCGCCCTGCGGGGTGCGGCGTGATCGACCGGGAGGACATGGCCCGCGCGGTCGCCACCGCGCTGGCGGAAGACCTGCGGTACGGACCCGACGCGACCACCGACGCGACCGTCCCGGAAGACGCGGTGGCGGTGGCGGAGCTGACCCCCCGGCGCGCCGGTGTGGTGTCCGGCGTGCCGGTCGCCTTGGCGGTGTTCACGGAAGTCGTGCCGGACCTGACGGTTTTGTCCTCTGTGGACGACGCGGGCGCGGCGGTCGTGGGACAGCCGGTGTTGGTGGTGCGCGGGAACACCCGAGCGCTGCTGACGGCCGAGCGCACGGCCCTGAACTTCCTCTGCCACCTGTCCGGCGTGGCGACAGCCACCGCGGCTTGGGTTTCCGCGGTCGAGGGCACGGGCGCGGCGGTCCGGGACTCCCGGAAAACGTTGCCCGGCCTGCGGTTGCTGGAGAAGTACGCGGTCCGGTGCGGCGGCGGCGTGAACCACCGCCTCGGTCTCGGCGACGCGGTGCTGATCAAGGACAACCACGTCGTCGCCGCCGGTTCCGTGACGGCCGCGCTGAAGGCGGCCCGCGCCCTGGCACCGGCGTTGGAGTGCGAGGTGGAGGTCGACACCCTCGACCAGTTGGACGAGGCGTTGGCCGCCGAGGCCGAACTGGTGCTGCTGGACAACTTCACCGTCGCCGACTGCGCGGAAGCCGTCCGCCGCGCGACCGGTTCCGGGACGCGTTTGGAGGCGTCCGGCGGTTTGACGCTGGACGTCGCCCGGACCTATGCGGAGACCGGTGTCGATTACCTGGCCGTGGGCGGTCTCACGCATTCCTCGCCCGCGCTGGACCTCGGAATGGATTTGCGCTGATTTCTCGTTGTGCCGTGGCGGTGGATTCGGATAAGCTCCACTCCGTGTCCATCGCCACGCGCCTCGCTCCCGGCTGCCGCCCCCGCGGCTGCCGCGCGCCCGCGCGCCTGGTGCGGGGGCGTCGGGTCCGGTACGTGATCGGCGCCGAGGCGGGGCAGGTCAACGGCATGCGATGGCGGCTGTCCCGCGCGCCGGGCGTCGTCTCCCAGGGGTAGTTCGCCCCTTTCTTTCGGCATTCTCGCGCGCTTTCGATCACCATCGACCGTGCGACCGGAGCCGACCGCTCCGGGGTTGGAGCATGCCGAAAAATGTTCGACCATTCATTCTTCCCCGCCGCGAAACACGGTCCGACCGCCGACGGCTATTTCGGCGAATTCGGCGGCAAGTTCATCCCGGAGGCGCTCACCGCCGCCGTGGACGAGGTCGCCGCCGAGTACGAACGGGCCAAGGTGGACCCCGCGTTCACCACGGAGTTCGAGCACCTGCTCGCGCACTACGCGGGCCGCCCGACCGCGCTCACCGAGGTACCCCGCTTCGCCGAGCGCGCGGGCGGCGCGCGGGTCTTCCTCAAGCGCGAGGACCTCAACCACACCGGCTCCCACAAGATCAGCAACGTGCTGGGCCAGGTGCTGCTGACCAAGCGGATGGGCAAGTCGCGGGTCATCGCCGAGACCGGCGCGGGCTCGCACGGCGTGGCGACCGCGACCGCCGCCGCCCTGATGGGCCTGGAGTGCGTGGTCTACATGGGCGAGGTCGACATGGCCCGCCAAGCCCTCAACGTCGCGCGCATGGAACTGCTCGGCGCCACGGTCATCCCGGTCAAGTCCGGTTCCCGCACCCTCAAGGACGCCATCAACGAGACCTTCCGCGACTGGGTGGCCAACGTCGAGACCACGCACTACGTCTTCGGCACCGTCGCGGGCCCGCACCCGTTCCCCGCCATGATCCGCGACTTCCAACGCGTCATCGGCGTCGAGGCCCGCACCCAACTCCTCGACCGCACCGGCCGCCAACCGGACGCCATCATCGCCTGCGTCGGTGGCGGCTCCAACGCGATCGGCCTGTTCCACCCCTTCCTCGACACGACCGCCCGCCTGATCGGCTGCGAGGCCGCCGGTCACGGCCTCACCACCGACAAGCACGCCGCGTCCCTATCTGCGGGCGAACCAGGCATCCTGCACGGCTCCCGTTCCTATGTCCTACAAGACGACGAGGGCCAGATCACCGAGGCCCACTCCATCTCGGCGGGCCTGGACTACCCGGGCATCGGCCCGGAGCACGCCCACCTGCACACCACCGGCCGCGCCGAGTACCGCCCCGTCACCGACACCGCCGCCATGCGCGCGTTCCGGTTGTTGGCCGTCACCGAGGGCATCATCCCCGCGATCGAGAGCGCGCACGCCCTCGCCGGTGCCTTGGAGGTCGGCGCCGAACTGGGACCTGACGGCCTGCTGCTGGTCAGCCTGTCCGGCCGGGGTGACAAGGACATGGACACCGCCACCCGCTACTTCTCCGGAGCCACCGCATGACCGGCAACCTCGACCTGCTCACCGCCACCCTCGCCAAGACCCGCGCCGAGGGCCGCGCCGCCCTGATCGGCGGCCTCCCCGCAGGCTTCCCCACGGTCGACGGCGGCGTCACCGCTCTGCGCGCGATCCTCGACAGCGGCGCCGACATCATCGAAGTCGGCCTACCCCACAGCGACCCGATCCTCGACGGCCCGGTGATCCAAACCGCCGTCGACCAGGCCCTCCGCGACGGCACCCGAATCGCCGACGTCCTCCACACCGTCCGGGAAACCCATGCGGCCACCGGCAAACCCGTGCTGGTGATGTCCTATTGGAACCCCATCGACCGCTACGGCGTGGCCCGCTTCTGCGCCGAACTGGCCGAAGCGGGCGGCGCGGGGTGCATCCTCCCGGACCTGCCCGTCCAGGAGTCCGCCCATTGGCGAGAACACGCGACCGCCCACCACCTGGCCACGGTGTTCGTTGTCGCCCCCAGCAACACAGACGCCCGCCTGCGTGAGGTGACGGCCGCGACCACCGGCTTCGTCTACGCCTCGGCCCTGATGGGCGTCACCGGCGCCCGCCCCACCCTCAGCACCTCGGCGGCCACCCTCGTCGAGCGCCTCCGCCGCGGCACGGACCTCCCGATCTGCGTCGGCATCGGCATCTCGACCCCGGCCCAAGCCGCCCAGGCCGCCACCTTCGCCGACGGCGTCATCGTCGCCTCCGCCCTGGTCCAAACCCTCCTGGACACCCCCACCGACCCCACCGCCCCACGCCGACTCACCACCGCGCTGGCCACCGCCCTCCACCAAACCTGACGCCTGCCCACCCGCGAATCCTCGCTTGATCACGAGTTGTCCACATGCCCCAGAGGGCTATTCAAAAGTTGATCTCCCCCGAAAAGGGGAACGGCCCCAGCCGGTAAGGTCGGGTTCCTCTCACGGAATCCGACCTGGCGGGTGGGGCCGTTGCGATATCAGTCCGCTACAGGGCTTGATCGTTGATATTGGCCCGCCAGAACATGAGCCACACGGTCGCGGCTGACCTCGTCGGCGTGAGTCAATCCACCGTCTCGCGCGTCTTCCGCCGGTTCCTTCCACTGATCGGCCAGGCGTCATGCCTTCACGTCCCGCTATTTCCCGGCGTGCTGACCGGCCGCGTAGGGGGCATCGACGGCACCCCGCTCCCCACCGGCGACCGCGCGGGTCACCGGGACGACCACTTCGGCACATGGCGCCGATCCGGACTGAACGTCCAGGTCGTATCCGGCCTCGAGGGACAACTCCTCGCAGTCTCCATGCCAACCAAGGGATCACCCACGACCGAAGAGCATTCACGATCACCAGCTGGGAGGACACCCTCGCCGACCACGACATACTCGGCGACAAGGCCTATCGCGGCCCGGGCGTGATCGCGCCCATCCAGAAACCGTGTCGAGGCGACTCCTCGCCCGGCGACATCGACCACAACCACAACCACTCGGCCAGACGAGCTGCGGTCGAATGATGCATCGCCCACCTCACACACTGGAAAATGATCTCCAGCCGATACGGAGGGCCCTATCGGGAGTTCCCCGCGATCATTCGGATCATTACAACGCTCGAGTTCTATCGACTCGGCTGGTAGGCCGTATGAATAGCGCTCCCGATCCCATCAACAGGATTTCGCCTGCCCTTCCCCGCTGCCCCAGCGTCGATGGACTGGAGCAGGGCTGTCCCCCCCAAGAGGAGGGCGGGGGCTGTCCTGGGTCTGGGCGGGGTGTGCAAAAAGTTTGCCGGCCACTCGTCGGACATGTTCTCGCGCTGTCCCTGGACGGGGTGGTGTTCGAGCCTGCCGGTGTGGAGGTCGCGCGGCACCGGCGAAGTCGGGCGTGTTGGCGCCGATCTCGTGGATCGCTTACCTGCCGCAGAGTGCCCGACGTTGTCGGCCCCGCTCGACCCGGCCAAGCTGCTCTCGCCCGCTCAACCCCGCGACCTCACAACTCCCCCACCCGACCAAACCGCATGCGCCCACCCACCACGCCGACCCCGAAGGTTGGCGGACTTCGGCAACCTCGTCCGGCCAAGCTGTTCTCGCCCCGCCGACCCACCACCGCGCTGGCCGCTGCACTGCCCAAGGTCTCTCCCCGGCCCGCGCGCGGTTCTCGGCACGACCGCGAGTTGTCCACATAGGCCGAGCCGGTCCACAGGACTTCGGCGTCCCTTCCGATGCGGCCCGGTGCCGATAGGCTGGAGCGGGGCAGACCACCCCAAGGGAAGGGCGGGGGCGCGTTCCCGACTCTTGGTGGACGAGCGATGCGACGGTGGTCGTGGCTTGCCTGGTGCGCGCACCAGGCAAGCCACGACCAGGCCCTCACAGCCGCCGGTTGGCCAACACCGGGATCACCTTCCGCGTCTCCTCGACCGTCTCCGCGTCGATGTCCACCACAACCACCCCCGGCGCACCCGCCAGCTGCGCCACGACCTCCCCCTTCGGCCCGGCCACCGTGCTGTACCCGATCCCCAACGGCGTGTTCCCCGCCACCGGCCCAGGATCCGCCTGCCCCGCCGCCAACACCCACGACGTCGAATCCAACGCCCGGGCCCGCACCAGCAACTCCCACTGCTCCCGCTTCCCCGGCCCCGCCCCCCACGACGCCCCCAGCAGCACCCCCACCGCCCCCGCGTCCGCCAACGCCCGGAACAGCTCCGGGAACCGCACGTCGTAGCAAGTCGCCAACCCCAGCGTCAGCCCGTCCACCGTCACCGTCACCGGCGACGACCCCGCCGCGACCGTCCGCGACTCCGCGAAGCCGAACGCGTCGAACAGGTGGATCTTCCGGTACCCGACGTGCTGGCCCCGCCCCGTCGCCAGCAGCGTGTTGTAGACCCGGCCATCCTCCGCGGGGGTGAACATGCCCGCGACGACCAGCACCCCCGTCTCCTCCGCGATCTCCCGCACCGCCGAGGCCCACGGCCCGTCCAGCGGTTCCGCCAGCGGCCCCAGCGGAACGCTGAACGAGGCCATCGTCGCCTCCGGGAACAGCGCCACCGCCGCGCCGCGGTCCGCCGCGTCGCGGGCGCCCGCGCGGACCAGGTCGAGGTTGGCCGCGGGGTCCGGGGTGGAACTGATCTGACACAGCGCTACTCGCACGGTCGCTCCCTCGTCATCCACTACTGTCGGGTCTCGTGCCGATCCTGCCGCGTCGAACCGGTGTCGTCCTCTGCCTGGTGGCGGTTCTCGGGCTGGCGCTCGCCTGCACGGCCGACCCGCCACCGCCCGCGTCCGGGGACCCGGCCGGGACCTCGCTGGTCATCGGTGTCGCCCAGGAGCCCGCGAGCCTCGACCCGGTGCGCGGGTACGCGCTCAACGGCGCGGCCAAGGTCTTCGACGGGCTGGTCGAGCACCAGCCGGTCGGCACGCTGCGGCCCGCGTTGGCCACGGGGCTGCCCGTCCCGTCGGCCGACGGGAAGTCGTGGACCGCGCGGCTGCGCACCGACGTCTCCTACACCGACGGCAGCGCCTTCGACTCGGCCGACGTCGTCGCCGCCTACCAGCGGGTCATCGCCGACTCGCCGCTCAAGGCGCGGTTCTGGATGCTCGACGGGGTCAAGGCCGTCGACCAGGCCACCGTCCGCTTCGACCTGAACACCCCGTGCGCCTACTTCCCCGACCTGCTCGTCCTCGGCATCCCCTCGGCGGGCACCCCGGACAAGCTCGTCGGCACCGGCCCCTACCAGGTGTCCGACTGGCAGCGGGGCAAGCGCCTGGTGCTCACCGCCAACAAGGCCTACTTCGGCACCCGCCCCGCCATCACCACCGTCACCGTCGAGTTCATCCCCGACGACGAGGTCCGCGCCCAGCGCCTGCGCGACGGCAAGCTCGACGGCACCGCGCTGCCCGCCCGGCTGGCCGCCGACTTCGCCAAGACCGACGGCCTCGCCGTGGTCAACCACAGCAGCGCCGACCTGCGCGCGGTCACCTTCGCGGCCACCGGGCCCACCGCCGACCCGGCCGTGCGCCTCGCCCTCAACCTCGCCGTCGACCGCCAGGACCTGGTCGAGCAGGTCCTGGCGGGCAAGGGCAAGCCCGCGTCGCTGCCGGTGCCGCCGACCCTCGCCGAGTTCGTCGAGCCCGGCGCCGACATCGGCTACGACCCCGCCCGCGCCGCCACCGTCCTCGACGCCGCGGGCTGGGTCGCGGGCGCCGACGGGATCCGCGCCAAGGCGGGGGAGCGGGCCGCGGTCGCCGTCGGCTACCGCGTCGCCGACGTCACCTCCCGCGACCTGGTCGCCGCGTTCGCCGCCACGGCCAAGAAGGTCGGCGTCGAGGTCACCGCGAACCCGACCGCCGAGGTCGACCCCGCCACGCCCCACCTGGTCGCCTTCGGCGACCCGTTCGACCCCGACCCCGCGCTGCACCCCTTGCTGCACCCGGCGGGCGGCACCATCGCCGCCAACCTCGACGCCGCCCGCGCCACCACCGACCCGGCCCAGCGCGCCGTCGCGTTCCGCGCGCTGGAACGGGCGTACGCGACCGCGCCGACCATGGTCGTGCTCGCCGCGCCCGACCATAGCTACGTCATGCGCGAGAACTGGAACGGATACCAGCCCGTGGTCGACGCCGCGGGCACCGACTACACCTGGGGGCCGTGGTGGAACCTGCAAGCCTGGACGCCCAACTGATCGACGCCGCCGCGGCCCAGGGCGACACCCCCGCCGCCGGGCGGGTGTTCCTGGACAGCGCCGGGTCGTCGCTGCCGCCGTCGGCCGTGGTGGACGCCGTGGTCGGGCACCTGCGGCGCGAGGCCGAGATCGGCGGCTACCGGGCCGCCGCCGAGCGGCGCGACGACCTGGAGGCCGGGTACGGCCTGCTCGCCGACTTCCTCGGCTGCGCCCCCGACGAGGTCGCGTTCACCGACAGCGCCACCCGCTCCTGGCTGTCCCTGCTCGACGCGATCCCGCTCGGCCCCGGCGACCGCGTGCTCACCACCGAGGCCGAGTACGGCGGCAACGCCATCCCGTTGCTGCGCGTGGCCGACCAGGCGGGCTTCAGCGTCGAACCCGTCCCTTCCGGACCGGACGGTTCGATCGACCTCGACGCGCTGCGCGGCGCGCTCGACGAGCGGGTCAGGCTCGTCTCGCTCGTGCACGTGCCCACCAACGGCGGCCTGGTCAACCCGGTCGCCGAGGTCGCCGCCGCCGCGCACGGGGTCGGGGCGCTCGTGCTGCTCGACGCGTGCCAGTCGTTCGGCCAGCTGCCCCTCTCGCTGGCGGGCACCGGCGTCGACATGATCACCGCGACCGGCCGCAAGTGGCTGCGCGGACCCCGCGGCACCGGCGTGCTGGCCGTGCGGCGGGACGTCCTGGCGCGGCTGCGACCCCGGCTGGTCGACCTGCGCGGCGCGGTCTGGACGGGGTTGCGCGAGGTCGAGCTCCGCGCCGACGCGCGGGTGCTGGAGCTGTGGGAGCACAGCGTCGCCGACCGGCTCGGGCTGCTCGCCGCCGTCCGCTACGCGTCCGACCTGGGGGTCGATCGGATCGCCGCGTCGGTCGGCGACCGGGCGGCGCGGCTGCGGGCGGGGCTCGCCGAGGTCCCCGGGGTGACCGTGCGGGACATCGGGGCCCAGCGCTGCGGGTTGGTCAGCTTCACCGTCGACGGCCGGTCCGCGGAGCACGTACGTGACGCACTGGCCGACCGGGACGTCACGGTGACGGTCAGCTCCCTGCCCTCGACCCGCTACGACATGACCCGCCGGGCGCTGCCGCAGGTGGTGCGGGCCTCGCCGCACTACTTCGTCTCCCACGCCCAGATCGACACCGCGGTGGGCGCCGTCGCGGACCTGTGACCTGCGGTACCACCTCGGTCCACGCATTCGCGCTACGCATATTCTGGTGCGGTTCACCCGTGGAAAGGACCACATGCTCACCCGCACCGACCTGCGATCGAACGTCCCGTCGCCCGCCGAGCTGCGCGCCGCGCTGCCGCGGGCCGAGGTCGACGTGGACGCGGTGCTGCATCGGGTCCGGCCGATCGTGGACGACGTGCGGGCGCGGGGTGTCGAGGCCGTCCTGGAGTACACCGAGCGCTTCGACGGCGTCCGGCCCGCCTCCGTGCGGGTGCCCGTGGCCGAGCTGGCCGCCGCGCTCGCCGCGCTGGCCCCCGAGGTGCGGGCCGCGCTGGAGGAGTCCATCGCGCGGGCCCGGCGGGTGCACGACGACCAGCGGCGCGTCGACAAGACCACCCAGGTCGTGCCCGGCGGCACGGTCACCGAGCGCTGGGTGCCGGTCGCCCGCGTCGGCCTGTACGCGCCGGGCGGGCTCGCGGTGTACCCGTCGAGCGTGGTCATGAACGTGGTGCCCGCCCAGGCCGCGGGCGTCGAGTCGCTGGTGGTGTGCTCGCCGCCGCAGGCCGAGTTCGGCGGCAGGCCGCACCCGAGCATCCTGGCCGCCGCCGCGCTGCTCGGCGTCGACGAGGTGTGGGCCGTCGGCGGCGCGCAGGCCGCCGCGATCCTGGCCCATGGCGGCACCGACACCGACGGCGCCGCGCTCGACCCGGTCGACATGATCACCGGACCGGGCAACATCTACCTCACCGCCGCCAAGCGCCTGCTGCGCGGGCTGATCGGCATCGACTCCGAGGCCGGGCCGACCGAGATCGCCATCCTCGCCGACGCCACCGCCGACCCGGTGCACGTCGCCGCCGACCTGATCAGCCAGGCCGAGCACGACACGCTGGCGGCCAGCGTCCTGGTCACCGACTCGGTCGAGCTGGCCGACGCGGTCGACGCCGAGCTGGTCCGCCAGGTCGCGGCCACCAAGCACAGCGAGCGGGTCGCGACGGCGTTGTCCGGCAAGCAGTCCGGCACCGTGCTGGTGTCCTCTGTGGACGACGGACTGCGGGTCGTGGACGCCTACGCGGCCGAGCACCTGGAGATCCAGACGGCCGACGCGCGCGCGGTCGCGGCCCGGGTCCGCAACGCGGGCGCGGTGTTCGTCGGCGCGCACTCGCCGGTGTCGCTGGGCGACTACTGCGCGGGCTCCAACCACGTCCTGCCGACCGGCGGCTGCGCGCGGCACTCGTCGGGGCTGTCGGTGCAGACGTTCCTGCGCGGCATCCACGTCGTCGACTACAGCGAGGACGCGCTGCGCGAGGTCGCCGGGCACGTCGTCGCGCTGGCGAACGCGGAAGACCTGCCCGCGCACGGCCAGGCCGTCACCGCGCGCTTCCGGGACGGCGCGTGAGCGCCCCGGGGGAGCGGGCGGTGCTCTCGGACCTGCCGCTGCGCGAGGACCTGCGCGGACGCACGCCTTATGGCGCGCCGCAGCTGGACGTGCCGTACCAGCTCAACACGAACGAGAACCCGTACCCGCCGCCCGCCGAGCTGGTCGACGACATCGCGGCCGCGGTCGCGGAGGTCGCCGGGACGCTGCACCGCTACCCCGACCGGGACGCGGTGGCGCTGCGGACGGACCTGGCCGCGTACCTCTCCGGCGCGACTGGCACGCCGCTGACGGTGGCGAACCTGTGGGCCGCCAACGGGTCCAACGAGATCCTCCAGCAGATCCTGCAGGCCTTCGGCGGGCCGGGGCGGACGGCGCTGGGCTTCGAGCCGTCGTACTCGATGCACCCGATCATCGCGGCGGGCACCCGGACCGAGTGGGCGCCGACGCCGCGGCGCGCGGACTTCTCCCTCGACGTCGCGGCCGCCGTCGAGGTGCTGGCGTCGCGGCAGCCGGACGTGGTGTTCGTGACCAGCCCCAACAACCCGACGGGGCAGTCGATCCCGCTCGACGACCTGCGCGCGCTGGTCGCCGCGGCGCCGGGGATCGTGGTGGTCGACGAGGCGTACGCGGAGTTCTCCCCGCAGGAGAGCGCGGTGCGCCTGATCGACGAGTTCCCGACCCGGGTCATCGTGAGCCGGACGATGAGCAAGGCGTTCGCGTTCGCGGGCGGGCGGCTGGGGTACCTGGCGGCGGCACCGGCCGTCGTGGACGCCCTGCTGCTGGTGCGGCTGCCGTACCACCTCTCGGCGCTGACCCAGGCCGCGGCGCGCGCGGCGCTGCGGCACGCCGCGGGGACGCTGGCGTCGGTGCACGCGCTGGCGGCCGAGCGCGACCGGGTGGCGCAAGCGCTTGCCGGGCTGGGGTACGCGGTCGTGCCGAGCGACGCCAACTTCATCCTCTTCGGACACTTCGCCGACCCCCGGGCCGCCTGGCAGTCCTTTTTGGACGAAGGCGTGCTGATCCGGGACGTTGGCATCCCGGGGCACCTGCGGGTTACCGTGGGCACCCCGGCCGAGAACGACGCGTTCCTCGCCGCGGCGAAGCGCGACACAGCATGGGGGAACGGGCAGTGAGCAACCGAGTCGGCCGCGTCGAGCGGATCACCAGCGAGTCGTCCGTGGTCGTGGAGATCGACCTCGACGGCTCCGGCAAGGTGGAGATCGCCACCGGCGTCCCGTTCTACGACCACATGCTCACCGCCTTCGGCACGCACGGCGCCTTCGACCTGGTGGTCCGGGCGACCGGCGACGTCGACATCGACGCGCACCACACGGTCGAGGACGTCGCCATCGTCCTGGGCCAGGCGCTGCGCGAGGCGCTGGGCGACAAGAAGGGCATCCGCCGCTTCGGCGACGCCTGGATCCCGATGGACGAGACGCTGGCGCACGCGGCCGTGGACGCGTCGGGTCGGCCGTACTGCGTGCACGTGGGCGAGCCGGACGTGATGACGGGTTTCGTGGTGGGCAACAACTACCCCACGGTGCTGAACCGGCACGTCTTCGAGTCCATCGCCTTCCACGCGCAGTTGGCGCTGCACCTGCGGGTGATCCACGGCCGGGACCCGCACCACATCACGGAGGCCGAGTACAAGGCCTTCGCCCGCGCCCTGCGCGCGGCCGTCGAACCGGACCCCCGGATCGGCGGCATCCCCTCGACGAAGGGCGTGCTGTAAGTGCCGAAGGAAGCGCTGACCATCGGCCTGATCGCCCTCGCGGGCATCCTCGTCGGCGGCGTGTACTCGACGTGGAAGACGGCCAAGCTGATGGCCGGGATCCTGCTGGTCCTGGCCCTGCTGGCGGCGGGCGGCGCCGTGGCCTGGTACGTGTCCTCCTGACCCACCCCTCCTGATCCGACGCGATGGCTCGGGCACCGCGGTGTCCCGAGCCACCGTTTCGCTGCTTGCTTTCCACTAGCGACTATTCGCTATCAAGATAATGTGTATTGGCTGGTCATCGTGGTCGCGGTGACGGGGGTGGGCCGAGGTGGCGCGATGGGGAGAGTGGGTGCGGCTGGGCGGGGCGCAAGCACGCCAGGACGGGGCGGGGCGCACCAGGACGGGGCAGGCCGCGCGCACCAGGACGGAAGGCGGACTTCGCGGCGGGGCGGGTCGAGAGGCCCGGGCCGGGACCTACTCGATGCCGCCCTCGGTGGCAGCCTTCAGCCGGGGCGCGCCCGGGCCGAAGTAGGACATCCGGTCGTCGACGTTGACCAGCAGGCAGCTCTTCAGCGACAGGCACCCGCAGCCGATGCAGGACGTCAGGTTGTCGCGCAGCCGCTGGAGCGAGTCGATGCGGGCGTCGAGTTCGGTGCGCCAGGCCTTGGACAGCCGCGACCAGTCGACCTTCGTCGGGGTGCGGCGCTCGGGCAGCGTCTCCAGCGCGTCGTGGATCTCCTCGAGGGTGAGCCCGACGCGCTGGGCGGTGCGGATGAAGGCCAGCCGCCGCAGGACGGCCCGGGGGTAGCGTCGCTGGTTGCCCGCCGTGCGCTCGGAGGTGATCAGGCCGCGCTCCTCGTAGAAGCGCAGGGCCGTGTGCGGGACGCCGCTGCGGTCGGCCACCTCGCCGATGGTCAGCGTTTCGGGCAGTTTGGACACCTGGTCGAGCCTACCGGCGACCTCAAGGTAGGTCGAGGTAACCGGGCGGCACGTGCGCGCACAGCCAGACACCGTTCGCACTGAGGTGGAACACGTGCCCGTCGGTCGCCATCCGACCGGCCTGCACGCTCAGCACGACGGGCTTCCCACGCCGGGCCCCGACGTTGACCGCCGTGTCGTAGGCCGCTGACAGGTGCACCGCGTGCCGCCGCATCGGCCGCAGACCCTCCGCCCGGATCGCGGGGAGCACGGCGGCCACCGTGCCGTGGTAGAGCACCTCGGGCGGACTGGCCTCGGGCAGCCCGAGCTCCACCTCGACGCTGTGCCCCTGGCTGGCCCGGATGCGGGTCCCGGTCTCGTCGAAGGCGTAGCGGGACTTGTTGTTCTCCGCCACGACCCGCTCGAGCAGCGCCCGGTCCATCCGGGTGCCGTGCCGGGCCAGCGCGGCGAGCAGGTCGTCGACGGGCACCCAGCCCGCCGGGTCGAGCGTGACGCCGACGCTGCCCGGGTCGTGGCGCAGCACCTTGGCGAGCCTCTTCGAGAGGCTGATGATCTTCTTGTCTTCCATGTCCGGTTCAGTCAACCAGCCGGCCTGCCCACCCCGGAAGCGATTTCCGCCGAAGGCCGGGTCCGCTCGATCACTCCCCAGTGGACACCCGGGGCTCAGGCATGGACGGGTCGGTGGGCGGGCCTCGGCTCAGGCTGCTGCTGCGTGAGGGCCAAGGCCTCG
Organism: Actinokineospora auranticolor; assembly: GCF_041897805.1. Lineage (GTDB taxonomy): Bacteria > Actinomycetota > Actinomycetes > Mycobacteriales > Pseudonocardiaceae > Actinokineospora > Actinokineospora auranticolor. Next base: position 6,233,157 of record NZ_CP154825.1, on the reverse strand, counting down.
CGGGCCGTGCGGGGGGCGGGCACGGTGACGTCCTCGGCGGCGGGGATGACGACGGCGACGGCGAACGCCAGCCACAGGACGGCCAGGGGGATCGGCCAGATGACGGACTCGGTGACGGCCAGGTAGCCGTGCACGCCCGCCGCGGCCGTCAGGACCGCCGCCAGCGACCAGCGGACCGGTCTGCGGTCCAGGCTTCGAGTCTTCACGGCGCCCCTCCGTCAGGTCCCCCGACCCCATACTCGTCACGGGGTAGGTACCCGCTCGGGTCACCGCTCAACCACAGCCGCATGTCACAGTTGGATCACGGAGGCCGCCGACTACGCTGAGCGGCGTGGCAAGAGTCGTCGTTCTGGATTACGGGTCGGGAAACCTTCGGTCGGCCGAGCGCGCGCTGCGCCGGGTGGGGGCCGAGGTCGAGGTCACCGGTGACTTCCAGACCGCGCTCGAGTGCGAGGCGCTGGTGGTGCCCGGGGTCGGGGCCTACGCGGCGTGCATGGCGGGGCTCAAGGACGTCCGCGGCGACCGCATCATCGGCCGCAGGCTCGCGGGCGGGCGCCCGGTGCTCGGCATCTGCGTCGGCATGCAGATCCTCTTCGACCGGGGCATCGAGCACGGCGTCGAGACCGAGGGCTGCGCGGAGTGGCCCGGCGTGGTCGACCGGCTGGAGGCCGACGTCGTGCCGCACATGGGCTGGAACACCGTGCACGCCCCCGAGAAGTCGGTCCTCTTCGGCGGCCTCGGCCCCGACACCCGCTTCTACTTCGTGCACTCCTACGCCGCCCGCCAGTGGCAGCTGCACCCCGAACCGCCGATGATCCCTCCCCTGGTGACCTGGGCCACGCACGGTGACGACTTCGTGGCCGCCGCCGAGAACGGCCCGCTGTCGGCCACCCAGTTCCACCCGGAGAAGTCCGGCGACGCGGGCGCGCACCTGCTGGAGAACTGGCTCGCGAGCGTCGCTTAGGCTGTCCGGGTGAGCTTCTACCTGCTGCCCGCCGTCGACGTCGCCTACGGCCAAGCCGTCCGCCTGACCCAGGGCGAGGAGGGCACCGAGACCACCTACGGCACCCCCCTCGACGCCGCGCTGGCCTGGCAGAACGACGGGGCCGAGTGGGTGCACCTGGTCGACCTCGACGCCGCCTTCGGCCGCGGCGGCAACCAGGACCTGGTCGCCGAGGTGGTCCGCGCCCTGGACGTCAAGGTCGAGCTCTCCGGCGGCATCCGCGACGACGACTCGTTGGCCGCCGCGCTGGCCACCGGGTGCGCCCGGGTCAACCTGGGCACCGCCGCCCTGGAGAACCCCGAGTGGTGCGCCCGCGCCATCGCCACCCACGGTGAGCGCATCGCCGTCGGCCTCGACGTGCGCATCAAGGACGGCGAGCACCGCGTCGCCACCCGCGGCTGGACCAAGGACGGCGGCGACCTCTGGGAGGTCCTCACCCGCCTCGACCGCGACGGCTGCTCCCGCTACGTCGTCACCGACGTCAGCAAGGACGGCACCCTCCAGGGTCCCAACGCCGACCTGCTGCGCGCCGTCTGCGCCGCCACCGACGCCCCCGTCGTCGCCTCGGGCGGCGTGTCCAGTGTGGACGACCTGCGCGCGCTGGCCGCGCTCGCACCGATCGGTGTCGAGGGCGCCATCGTCGGCAAGGCGTTGTACAACAAGAACTTTACGCTGCCGGAAGCCCTCGCCGCCGTCTAGGGGCGCTCATCCCGTTTTGGTGAGCCGGAGGGTTTCCCGCTTGCCGCCGCCGGTGATCGTCACGTAGTCGCCGCTGATCCGGTACGAGTAGTCGCCGTTGACCGCCAGGAAACCCTCGGGGGTCTCCTCGGCGCGGATGTTGATGTGGTTCTCCTTCGTCACCGGCCGGTCGGTGAACCGGCCGTCGTAGTACGGGAGACCGGACGCGGTGCGGCACAGCACGATGGTGTGCCGCACCGTGGTGTACGACGCGATCAGCGTGGCCTCCGCTCCGTCCGGTCGGGCCTCGGCCGGGCACGGGTTCCCGGTCGGTGACGCCGTCGCGGGCTCGGGCAGGATGTGCGCGAGCCGGTCCATCGCGGTCGGCCCGAACACGTACAGCGCCACCGCTACCGCGACCCACAAGGCCGCCTTCCGCGCTTTGCGCTTGGTACGCGGGGAAAGCGGCCGGGAACGCCTGCGCGCCTTCGGTCTCGACGCGGGTGGCAGACCTGGCGGTGGCGGCGCGGGCCGAGTCGGGCGTTGCGGCACGGGCGGTGCCGGGACCGCGGTGGCGGGTGGCGGTGGTGGCGTGAGGACGATGTCCGGCTGCCGCGCGCCGTCGTCGAGGATCCGCTCAGCCACGCCGCTCATCGTCCTCTGTGGACGCTTCGATCGCGGGCGCCTCCCGGGTGCCGCCGAGTTCCGGGCGCAGCGGCCTGCGCGACTGGCGCGGCTCCACCCGCGCGGTCGACGGGTCCTCGCCGAGCAGGGCCCGCCCGGTCGCGTGGATCGCGCGGCTCTGGTCGACCGGCTCGACCGAGTCCGACTTCAGCACCATGCCGAGGAAATCCAGCTTGGTCCGGTCCTGCCGCGCCGCGGACTCCTCCTCGGCGGCCAGGAACCCGGTCGGGTCGCCGCCGTTGAGCGCCATGTGGTGCGCCAGCATCTCGTCCCGGCCCCCGTCCACGACCTTGCGCGCGGCTTCCCGCCGGACGTCGTCGACGCGGATCTGCGCGCGGGCCGCCACCAACCCGGTGCTGTCGGCGGCCGCCAGGTGCACGACCAGGTCGCCCAGGTTGACCGCGTCCACGTGGGTGGCCACGGCCAGCCGCTCGTTCATCGCCCGCTCGGCCTGCCGCGCCCGCAGCACGTCGAACTGCCCGCCGATCGGCCGCAGCAGCCCCTCCAGGGACGGCTTCAGCGCCTCGGTCATGTCGCGCAGGCCGTCCCGCACGATCGGCAGCGGGTCCACCACCCGGCAGCTGAAGGACACCTTCGCGTGGAACCAGTGCGCGGGGTCGGCGCACGGCAGGATGGTCGCGAAGTGCAGCGCGTAGGCCGAGGTGTCGACCAGGTACGAGCGCAGGTGGCCGCCGAACCGCGACCGCGGCACCCGGTCGCCGGGGCTGATCACGCGCAACTCCCCGGACTTGTCCTCCAGCACCAGCGCTCGCCCGAGCCGGGGCGGGCGCACCGGGGTGAGCAGCCGCACCGACGACAGCTCGGTGATCTCGACTATCGGGTTGTAGGTGTTCACGTGAGTTCCCCCGCTTCTCGGTGTCCTGGTCGCGGTCAAGCCCGCTGGAGCAGGTCGTCGTGCAGGTCGACCGCCGGGTGACCCGATTCCCGCGCCCACCGCTCCAGCAGGTGGAACACGCGGTCCTCGTGTTCGTCGACCGCTATCTCGTCCAGCACGTCCAGCAGCGCGCCGTAGTGCTCCGGTGCCAGGCCGACCAGCCGCACCCACGCCCGCAGCGCGGCCTCGGCCAGCGGTTTGACCTCCTGGTCCGCCAGCGCCCGCCGCCACAGCAGGGCCAGGGCTTCGCGGTGGTCGGCCGCCCCGGCCAGCAGCGCGGGCACCAGCGGCTCCCCGCGCGCGGAGGTGAGCACGTCCGCCGCCGCGACGAACACCGTCAGCGCCTTCACCGTGGTGTCGTCCCCGCTCTTGCCCTCGGTCCACACCAGCAGGGCGGCCAGCACCTCCCGGTCGTGACCGCGTTCGACGAGCAGCCGCGCGCCCGCCGCGACCGGGTCGAGCAGCCCCCAGTCACCGCTCGTGACCACAGTGGACAGCACGCGCAGCGCGCGGTCGGGGTCGGTGTCGCCGATCGGGCCGCCGACCGCGGTCGCCGCTGCGGCGGGCAGGGCGCGCTGCCGCGGCCCACCGGTCGCGGCCCACTGCTCCAGCAGCGCCCACACCGCCGCGGTGTGCCGGGGGACCGCGGCGACCACGTTCAGCGCGACCGTCGCGCTGTGCCTGCGCACCGCCGACTTCGCCCGCGCCCACGGCAGCAGGTACCGGTGCAGCGCGTGCTGGAAGTCGCCCGCCGCCAGCACCCCGGCGGCGAACGCGGCCCGGGTGCGCACCTCGACGTCGAGGTGGTCGACCAGGGTGCCGAGCCACTCCAACACCTTGGGGCGCAAGCCGTCCAGCTCGTAGTAGAGCCGCGACAGCACCGCCGCCCGCAGGTCGCCGTGCCGGAAGCGGACCACCGGCGGCTCGTCCGGATCGGGCCGGACCAGCTCGATCCAGGTGTGCTCGGCGACCAGCTCCCGCTGGTAGCGCAGGGCGCGCCCGCCGGTGCCGCCGAGCCTGCCGAGCAGCGCCACGGCGCCGTCGGCGACGGTGAGGTAGGTCGACTCCTCCAGCACCGCGGCGGCCAGGGTGAAGGCCAGGTCCCGGGTGTCCGGCTCGGCGCTGAGCCACTCCACGACCTGGGCGTCGGCGTCGCGCAGCGCGGCGATGACCGGGGCCAGGTCCTCGTCGTAGCGCACCCCCTGGGCCAGCCGCTCGGCGACCCGCGCGGCGAACCCGGGGGTGCCGCGCTCGATCAACGGGTCCAGCAGCTCGCGGCGGGTCACCAGGTCGTCCAGCGACTCGGCGGACCAGTGCGGCGCGGCTCGGACGAGCCGTGCCCGCAGCACCTCGACCGGGTCGGGCGGCAGGTGCTCCACCACGTAGGTGCCGCGGTGGGTCGCCGTGGCGAGCGCACCGCGCACCGGCCCGGTGACCACCACGAGGTGACTGCCCGCCTCGCGCAGTTCCTCGGCGGTGCGGGTGAGCCAGGCGTCGGTGATGGCGTCGGCCGCGTTGTCGTCGTCGACCACCACGAACCCGGTGCCCGGCTGGGGCACCCGCCACGCCAGGTTGCCCAGCACCCGGCCGTGCAGCCGGGAAACCCGCGGTTCGGGACCGGTCTCGTGGACCAGCGCGGCGAGCGCGGTGCTGTAGCGGCCGGTGCGGCGCGGCCCGGAGACGATCACCAGGTGCCGCGCGCGCAGGGTCGCGGTCACGTCGTCGAAGCCGTCGGGTGGGACGAAGCAGCCGGTGTGGTCGTCGAGCTCGGCGGGGCCGACGGGCGTGCTGCGCGGCGCGTACCGGCGCCCGCCCGGTTTGCCGCCGGTGACCAGGTCGCCCATGACCTGGATGTCGCCCTGGAAGACGGTGATCCGCCCGCCCGGGGCGGCGATCCGGTCCAGTCCGCGGGTCAGGATCCGGTCGGAGCGCAGGGAATCCCGCCGCTCGGCGGGGTCGGTCCCCAGCTGCTCCAGCGCCTCGGCCCGCGACGACGGCGGCGGGGGTCCGTCCTCGGCCTCGGGCGGTGCGGGTTCGGCCGCGAGCGGGTCGGGGTCGGTGTCGGCCGGAGTGGTGTCGGTGCGCATTCCGCGTCAGGTCCGATCAGGCGTTGAAGTCGCCGTTCACGGTCATCTGGCCTATCTGGAACAGCTTGTCGACCCGGCCGGTGACCGCGCCGAACCGCGTTTCGGTGTGCGTTGTGACCGATTCCGCGGGGCGCGGCAGATCGGGGTTTTCCGCGCGCAGCCGCTTGGCGAGGGCGTCTATATCGTGTTCCATGCTGCGGCGGTGGACCCGGAATGCCTGGCTGCGCGCGAGCGCGGCGATATCGCCGGGGAGCGGCCGGTCGGCGGGGTTCGGCGCGTCGTCGAACAGCACGGGCACCACGACGCGGCTGTGGTCCAGCGCCGCGCGGATCTCCGCGCGGACGAGGTCGTCGGGGTCGTCGAGGCAGCGGTCACCGGTGTCGGTGGTCGCGCTCGACCACCGGGAACCCAGCAGTGCCAACAACACCCGGCACCCCGCCGCCGCGTCGAGCAGGGCGGGCGGCCAGGCCGCGCCGAGCGGGATCGACCGCGCCGCGAGGAACACGTGCTCGGCGCCGAAGTGCGCGGCCAGCCCGCCGCGCACGGCGTTCGGCGCGTACCCGACGTCGGACGTGCGGTAGTTGATGAAGATGCTCGTCACGGGTCGCGCACCTCACGGTAAACCGGCTGGGGAGGGGGATTCACCAAACCGGGAGTGCCCGGTCGACGAGTGGGGACCTTGCCACAGGCGTGCGCGATTGTCCACCGATTCCGGGAGAACTCCCACCGGTGGTCCGTGTTCGTCCACTATTCGTCCATTCCCGAATGGTGGGCGGCGGTGTTCGGATTGGTGTCCACAATCGATTGGACACGACGGTTGTCGCAGGTCAGGAATGTTCTTCCGGCGCGTCCGGGGTGATGGCGACGCAGATCGTGCCGGTTGTGCCCCGGCGCAGCCTGCTGCCCTGGACGACCAGCCAGCCCATGGCGCCGTACTTGCGCTGGATCCGCTTGCGGCCCCGGTCGGACTCGGCGTCGTCGAGCAGGCGGGCGGTGGCGGGGGACGCCGGGCCGGTGGGGTTGCCGCGGGCGTCGCACGGCGCGACGGTCACCCGGGGGTCGTTGCGGATCCGCTTGACCTTGCCGGAGTCGCGGACGGTCCAGATGACCAGGTCGGCCCCCTCGCGGACGACCCACACCGGGGTGGGGACCGTGGAGCCGTCCCGCTTGCGGGTGGTCACCAGGAGGTAGTTGGGGTTCGTCAGGTCTTCCTGCGACGGCATGCGTCGAGGCTACCCGCGCGGGGCCGGGGGAACCGGCCCCGCGCGCAGGACGCTCACAGCTTGGCGAGCAGCTCTGCCAGCCGGTCGTAGGAGTCGCGGATGCCGTGCTCCATGCCGCTGGCGATCATCGCGTCGCGGCCCTCGACGGAGAACCCGACCGAGACGCTGCGCACGGTCGTCCTGCCGTCCTTCTCCTCGAACCGCACGCGCTCCAGGGCGATCTCGCCGGGGGCGCCCTCGAACTCGAAGGTCTGCACGAGGCCGTCCTCGAGCGACGGTGTGCCGTGGAAGACGCCCCGGAAGGCGTACTCGCTGCCGTCCGCGTCGACGTGCAGGTAGCGGTAGCCGTGCGCGTCCCAGTGGTCGACCTTCATGGTCAACCGGCGCGGGCCCAGCCACTGGGCGACCAGGTCGGGCTCGGTGTAGGCGCGCAGCAGCAGCGCCGCGGGGGCGTCGAAGTCGCGGGAGATGGTGATGTAGGGGCTGCCGGGCTCCGCGGTGATCACGGTCTCGCTCATGATGGGTCTTCCTCTCCGGGGTTGTCGGTGTCCTGTAGCCGCGCGAGCAGCTCGTCGAGCCGGTTGTGGCTCTCCTCCCAGTACTCGCGGTAGTCGGCCAACCAGGTGGTGGCGTCACGCAACGGTGTTGCCTCCAGGTGGCTGAGGCGGGCGGTGGCCCGGCGGCTGCGGGAGATCAACCCGGCGGCCTCCAGCACCTTGAGGTGCCGGGAGACCGCGGGCTGCGACATCGCGAACGGCGCGGCCAGTTCGGCCACGTTCGCGTCGCCCTCGCGCAGCCGCCGCAGGATCGCCCGCCGAGTGGGGTCGGCTAGCGCGGCGAACACGGCGCTCAGCTGGTCGGTCATTCATAACCATTTCGTTCTAGAAGGGATGTGTTAAGGATGCGCGTGGCGGAGCGCCGCGTCAAGGGGGAGTTCCGGAGAAGTTCACGCGATCAGTGGGTGTGACACTTACCTTGGAGATGTATCACCTAAGGCATGACTCCCACCCCACCGCTGGGCCGCCGCTCGTTCCTCAAGTCCTCCGCCGTGGCGGGCGGCGCGCTGCTCGTCCCCGCCGCCCTGGCGGGCACGGCCGCCGCCGCGACCGCCCCGCAGTTCGCGCACGGCATCGCCTCCGGTGACCCGTTGCCCGACGGCGTCCTGCTCTGGACCCGCGTCACCCCCACGCCCGAGTCCACGCCCGGCTCCGGCAGCGGGCCGTCGGTCGAGGTGCGCTGGGAGGTCGCCACCGACGCCGCGTTCGGTTCGGTCGTGGCCTCCGGCGCCGTCCAGACCGGCCCCGACCGGGACCACACCGTCAAGGTGGCGGTCGCGGGCCTCAACCCGGCGACCGCCTACCACTACCGCTTCAGCCTCGACGGCGTCCGCTCCGACGTCGGCCGCACGCGCACCGCGCCCGCCGCCAACGCCGACGTCGGCAAGCTCCGGCTGGGCCTGGTTTCCTGCTCCAACTGGCAGGCGGGCTACTTCTCCGCCTACCGCCACCTCGCCGCCCGCACCGACCTCGACGGCGTCCTGCACGTCGGCGACTACCTGTACGAGTACCAGGCGGGCGGCTACGGGGCCCGCGGCGTGACCGTGCGCCCGCACGTGCCCGCCACCGAGGTGCTGTCGCTGGCCGACTACCGCCGCCGCCACGCACAGTACAAGACCGACCCGGACCTGAAGGCGCTGCACGCCGCGCAGCCGTGGTTCATCACCTGGGACGACCACGAGTACGCCAACGACACCTGGTCCGGCGGCGCGGAGAACCACCAGCCGGGGGAGGGCGACTGGAACACCCGCAAGGCCGCGGCCCGGCAGGCGTACTTCGAGTGGATGCCGGTGCGCCAGGGCGCGGGCGGCGAGATCTACCGCCGGTTCCGGTGGGGCAGGCTGGCCGAACTGTCGCTTTTGGACCTGCGCAGCTACCGCTCCAAGCAGACTACCCCGTCCAACGGCGACCCCGGCGACCCGAACCGCACCATCACCGGCGACGCGCAGATGACCTGGCTCAAGAACGGCCTGGCGGGCACGGACGTCCGGTGGAAGCTGGTCGGCAACTCGGTCATGATCACCCCGATCTCCCTGGGCACCGTCGAGTCCCGCTTCCTGGAGTCCCTGGGCTCCCTGCTGGGCCTGCCCATCGGCAGCGTCGCCGCCAACGCCGACGCATGGGACGGGTACACGGCGGACCGGCAGGAGCTGCTGGGCCACCTGAGGGACAACCGGGTCAAGAACACGGTCTTCCTCACCGGCGACATCCACTCGTCCTGGGGCGCGGACGTCCCGATCGACCGCTCGACCTACTGGTGGAACGGGAACTCCGTGGCCACCGAGTTCGTCACCACCTCGGTCACCAGCGACAACATCGACGACCTCCTGAAGGTCCCGCCGCGCACCCTGTCCGTGGCCGCCGAAACCGCCCTGTACGCGGGAAACTGGCACCTCGAGTACATCGAACTCGACTCCCACGGCTACTCGGTGGTCGACGTCAACCCCCAGCGGGTCCAGATGGACTGGTACTACCTGGCCGACCGCCTAAGCCCCACCTCGACCTCCCACCACGCCAAGTCACTGGCCACGGTGGACGGCAGCCAGCGCGTCCGCGCGGCTTCGGGCCCCGTCGCCTGATCGGGCTCCCGGGTTCCCGCCTCGTGGGAACCCGGGGCCCTCACTCGTGTTTGTCGCCGGTGGGGAAGAAGATCGCGCTCATCAGGTGTGGCCCGCGTCCCGGTGTGGGCGCGTTCCCCGCGCGGGCGGCGAAGACCCGGCGCAGCTCGCCGATCATGTCGGCCAGTTCGTCCGGGTTCAGCCACAGGGTGTCCTGCCGGTAGCCCACCGAATCGGTGAACGGATCGGCTCCCGGCCGGTCGAGGTAGGCGTTGAACTCCGCCAGGAGCGCGGCCACGGCCGCCGCGAACCCGTGTCGGTGTTCGTCCAGCGACATCGACGCGCCCGCCGCCGGGTCGATCGACGTCCGCTCGCGGCGCAACCGGTAGTGGCGTTCGACGACGCCCCGTACCGGCCGCTCGTCGACGACCTCGAGCAAACCGGCGTCGGCCAGCAGGCCGACGTGCCGGTACACGCTGGTCCGGGGTACGTCGGCCAGGCTCGCGCACAGGTCGGACGTGGTGCGCGTCCGACCGCCGGACATGGCCGACACGAGGCGCAGCCGGATCGGGTGCAGCAGCAGGCCGAGGATGTCCACCCCGTGATTATCCCATACTTGGTACTATTCCCAAAGTTGGGACAATACGAGGAGGGGTCCGCCATGACGAACACCCGGATGAGTGCCGCGGCGGTGCGGCCACTGCGCACGCTCGACCCGACCGCGCCCCTGGACGACCTCGACTGGCTCGACGCCGCGATCGGCGACGCCCGGGTCGTGGCCATCGGCGAGAGCGCGCACTACAACACCGAGTCGTACCAACTGCGCCACCGCCTGCTGCGTTACCTGGTGGAACGGCACGGATTCGGTGCCTACGCCATGGAGTCCGGGTTCACCGAGGGATGGCGCGCCGACGCTTGGGTCCACGGTGCCCCCGACCGCCTCGGCGGCGTGATGGGCGACGGCATGACGTCGCTGATGCTGCTGTGGGAACCGATGCGGGCGCAGTTGGAGTGGATGCGCACGCGCTCGGTGGGCTACTACGGCATCGATCTGGGCGGTTCCAACGTCTCCCTACTGCCCGGCCTCGACGCCGTGACCGCCTACCTCGCCGACGCCGACCCCGAGTTCACAGTGGACCCCCACCTGAGAGACACCGCCGCGATCTTCGCCCCACCGTCGGCGTTCTCCGCCCCTTCCGCCGTCGCCGCCTACGCCGATCTGACCCCCGACACCCGAGACGCGCTGACCGCGGGCCTGGCCACCCTCGCCGCACACCTGATCGGCCGACGCCTGGACTACCAACGCCGAACCACGGTCGACGCCTACAACCGCGCCCTGCGCTCCCTGCGACTCGTCCTGACCCTCGACAGCGTGATCCGAGCCATCGCCCGCGGCGACCTGCGAACCGCGATGCTCAACCGGGACGCCGCGATGGCCGACACCGTCGAATGGATCCTGCGCAGGGAGGGGCGGGTCGTGCTGGGCGCGCACAACGGCCACATCCAACGTTGGCCCTGCCCCCTCCCCGGCATGGCGCCGATGACCCCGATGGGCATGCACCTGGCCGAGCGACTGGGGGAGGACTACCGGGTCATCGGCACGACCACCGGCACCGGTCAAACCCTCACGACCAGCCCGGACTTCTACCGCGGCAAGATCTTCTCCGACCTGGGGCCACCCCAACCCGGAAGCCTCGACGCCCTCATGGAGGCCTGCTACGACAGTCCCTTCGCGACAGACCTCCGGACCCTGCCTCCAACCGACGTCGCCACGGTCGCCGCTGCCACGTGCCAACGCCACGGGACCCACTACGCCGATCTGGATCCTCTCGCCGCCTACGACGTGATCGTCCACTTGCCCCGCGTAACCGGAGCCGAACCCGACAAGGACGCCCTCGCCCATTCCCCTGACGAAGTGCGGCAAGCGTTTTCCCGGTGGGCGGGCTGACCCCGCGCGACTCAGGAAGTCGGCGGCAGCTGGGCCCACAGCTGCTCCGCCGCCTTCCCCGCCTGATCGCACGCCGCCGCCATGTCGGTGCTGGTCATGTGGCTCACCACCAGGCTCACCGACTCGTACTTCGGCTCATCCGGGAGTTTCACGTGGTTGTACTGCAGGATGCAGTGCACCGTGTTCCCCGCGGGTGCCTCCATCCGGTCCGTCACCCGCCCCGCGATCGTCACCGGCCGCGCCGGTGGTGTCGGCGACGAGTACAACCCGAACGTCACCCGCATGATGATGGTCTGGGCCGCGTTGCTCCACTGGCACGTGTGCTTCGTCGGCCAGCTCCGCTTCACGGTCAGCCCCGCCGTGCCCGCCGACGGCATCGCCCGGCACGGGTCGACCGGCCCGAACGAGTTCTTCCCGTACACCCGGTGCTTGACCTGCTTGGGGTTCTTCTTCAACCGCTCGAGCATCTTGGTGAAGCCCGCCCCCAGCAGCGAGCACTGGTTCTGCGCGCCCCCGCCCATCCGCCGGATGTACGCGCTCAGCGCGAGGTCGTCGAAGAGCACCAGCCGTCCGCACTGGGCGTAGTTGTCCAGGTACTCCGTGGTGCGGAAGCCGTCCTTCTCGACCGGTGCGCGTTGGCCGGTGAACTGCTTGGCCTGGTCGACGCCGCCGACCGAGATCATGACGCCCGGCTCCGTGCTGCCCGGGGTCGAGAGGGTGAGCAGGCACTCGTCGAAGCCCGTGCCGGACACGAAGAGGCCGTTGCCGAAGTCCGACGGTTCGAACAGGGAGCACGGGTCGAGGGTGGTCAGGTCGCCCAGCAGCGCGCCCACGTCGACCATCGGCGGCTTGTAGTCGCTGACGGCCGGTTTGGCGTACCACTCCGGCGGCGACACCACCGTCGTGCACCCCGCGGTGGCCGCCACCGCCGCGATCACCGCCGCGAGCCTGCGTAAACCGCGCATCCGTGCCCCCGAGAGCCAATCACCAGCCGACGGGGAGGGATGTTAGGCGATCACCCCGTGTACAGGACCAGCCCGTGCCGCGATAGGACCGTCGCGATGGGCAGGTAGTAGCTCGTACCGCCGCTGGAGCAGTTGCCCGAGCCGCCGACGACGACCCCCTGGGCCTGTCCGTTCCAGACCACCGGGCCGCCCGCGTCACCCGGTTCGACGCAGATGGTGGTGCGGGTCAACCCCGTGATCGACCCACCGGGGAAGTTGACGGTCTGGTTCTTCGCCTGGACGGTGCCGCAGTGCCAGCCGGTGGTCGGGCCGTAGCGGCAGACCGAGGTCCCGACCGCCGCCTCGGTGCGGCCGCGCACGGTGGTCGTGCCGGTTCCGGTGCGCACGTACGGTGTCGACACCGAGTCGGCGGGTGCCGGGATGAGGCCGTACGCCTGGTTCCCGCCACCGCACGCCGACGTGGTGATGACCATCCGGACACCCGAGCCGGTGCGCGCGTTGAAGCCGATGACGCACGTCTTCCCGTTGTACGTGATCCGGTCGCCGCCGATGAGCTGAACGGGCGCCGCCGCAGCCGACGGCGCGGTCAGGACAATGAGGACGAGGGCACACAGGGTCGCCAGGACACGCATCGCATCAGCCTTCCCCGAACGGTCGAGACTCGACGGTAAGCGGCGAAACGGTCACCCCGGTACCCGCTGTTCGGCCTAGGCGCTTACCGTTTACGCGGTCCGCCTGCGCAGCGTCCCGGCGCCGAGGGCCAGTGCCACCACGACGCACCCCGCGACGACGACCAGGTCGCGCACGAGCGTCCCGCTGAACTCCGCCGACCGGGTCACCAGCGTCAGCGCGTCCACCGCGTAGGACAACGGCATCACCGTCGACAGCCACTCCAGCGGCCACGCCATCTCCGCGCGCGGCTGCAGCAACCCGCACAGCAGGAACTGCGGCAGCACGAACAGCGGCATGAACTGGATCGCCTGGAACTCGCTCGTCGCGAACGCGCTCACGAACAGGCCCAGCGCCATGCCGAGCAGCGCGTCCAGCACGGCGATCAGCAGCAGCGTCCACACCGAACCGGCGACGTCGAGACCCAGCCACAGCAGGGAAACCCCGGTCGCGACGCCGACCTGGAGCACGGCGAGCAGACCGAAGGCCAGCGCGTAGCCCAGGATCAGGTCGAGGCGGGCCAGCGGCATCGTCATGAGGCGTTCGAGCGTCGCGGTGGTGCGCTCGCGCAGCGTGGTCACCGACGCGATCAGGAACATGATGACGAAGGGGAACACGCCGAGCAGGGCCGGGGCGATGGCGCTGAACGCGCGGGCGTCGTCGAAGACGAAGCGCAGCAGGGTCATCAGCAGGGCCGGGACGAGCAGCAGCATCGCGACCGTGCGCGGGTCGTGGCGCAGCTGGGTGAGCACGCGCCGCGCGGTGGCGGCGGTGGTGGCCGGGTTCACGCCGCCTCCCGGATCACGCGCAGGAAAGCCCGTTCGAGGTCGGTCTCCCCGGTCGCGGCGCGCAGCCCGTCGGGGGTGTCGTCGACGAGGATCGCGCCGTCGCGCATCAGCAGGAGCCGGTCGCAGCGCGCGGCCTCGTCCATCACGTGGCTGGAGACCAGGAGCGTGGTGCCCGCGGCGGCCAGGCGGTGGAAGAGGGACCAGAGGTCCTCGCGCAGCACCGGGTCGAGGCCGACGGTCGGTTCGTCGAGGACGAGCAGTTCGGGGCGGCCGAGCAGCGCGACCGCCAGGCCCGCCCGCCCGCGCTCGCCGCCGGAGAGGCTGCCGACGAGGTTCCGGGCGCGGTCGGCGAGGTCGACATCGGCCAGCACGCGGTCGACGTCGGAGGCGGGGGCGCCGAGGACGGTCGCGAAGTAGCGCAGGCACTCGGTGACGGTGAGGTCGGCGTAGACGGCCGGGTGCTGCGTCGCGTACCCGACGCGGGACCGCAGGTCGCGGTGGCCCGCGGGCAGGCCGAGCACCTCGACGGTGCCGCCCGCGACGACCTGCACGCCCGTGATCGACCGCAGGAGAGTGGTTTTCCCACAACCGCTGGGCCCGAGCAGTCCGGTGACCGACCCGCGCGGCACCGTGAACCCCACGTCCCGCAGCACGTCACGACCCCCGCGGGCCACCCGGAGCCGGTCGACGGCGACCGCTGAATTAGTCACGCGTTTAATTCTGTCCGCGCCGGGATTCGCCCGTCAAGCCCTTCACGCCCGAGCACCGAAGACCTACGGTGAGCACCCTCGAACGACCCGGAGGACCCCCATGCCCGCCGAGCGCCCCCTGGCCGCGCTGATCGACGAACTCGACCACCCCGGCCCCCTGCGCGGCGCCACCGTGCTGGACACCATCCAGGGCGCCCTCGCGAGCGGGACCGAGTCGTGGCAGACGGCCCTGGCCGACCTCGACGCGGGCGGGGACGCGGTGGACGCCCTCGACCTCGTCGCCGACGCCTACGACCTGACCCGAGCACTGGGCGAGGCCACCCGGGAGGCCACGGAGATGATCAGCCTGGGCGTCGACACACCCACCCACCACTTCCTCGTCGCGGTGGTGCCCCTCCGCCGCGAACTGGTCCGCGCCAACGCGCGCCCCACCACCCAACTCCGCCGAGCCGTCGCCCTGGAACGGCGCGGCCAGAGCCGCTGGCGGGGCCCCGAGGGCCGCGCCGCCGCGATGGTCGACCGCGACCTCCAACTGGAAGAGGTCCGCGTCACCGCCAAAACCCTCCTCGACGACATCGCCGACCTCACCACCCACTACACCCGCTGGCGCACCGGCCGGTAGGGCGACTGCGTCCAGGATGTCGTGGCCCGCGCCTCACGCTCCTCGCGCCGCGAACCGCTGATCCTTTGTGGACTTAGGGTGGGCAGGCGGATCGCCTGGCCGGTATCGCCGGAACCGGGCTCATCGAGCCGGTCGGGATGCTTCGGCGTGCCTGGCCCGACTTCTCCGACCGGCTGACGGCCAGCCGGGTCGTCGAACGCACGCTCTCCTGGCTCACCAGCTGCCGCTGCTCGACCATCCGCTACGAGCGCGGAGCCGCACACGTCTGCGGCTTCGTCACCCCGCCGCGGCATGGACCTGCGGCAAGCGACTCACCAAGACCACCTCATGGGACATGCCCTAAAGCTGCCCGTGCTCGGCCCGGAAGCGGTCGCGGTGGTTCCGGGCCGCGGTGGCCGCCGCCTCGCGGGCCGCCGAGGGGATGGGGGTGTTCGCGAGTTCGGCGAGGCGGGCGCGGATCGTGCGGACGAGGGTCGTGCCCAGGTCCGTCAGCGATCCCGTGCCCAGCAACGTCTCCGCCGCGTCCGCCGTGGCCCGGTGCCAGCGGGCGAACTCGGTGTCGGCGTGGGTGGGGTCCGGCTCCACCAGCCGTTGGTGGGACCAGAACTCGGCGACCGCCAGGTGCGCGTACGTGCCGTGCAGCAGCCCCGGCAGCGGACGGGGGTCGGTGCGCCAAGGGGCGTAGTACCGCGCTGACCGGTCGTCGGCGGTCAGGGCGAACAGGTCCAGCAGGACGGACAGCTTGCCGTGCTGGAGTTCGTGCGTCAGGGTGACCGCGGTCTCCGCCGGATTCGGTGGCAGCGAAAGGAAAACGCAACCGAACGCATCCGCCAGGGTCAGGCTCGCCGTGCCCGACGGCGGGTCCGGCAGCGGTGTCAGTACCCGCACCGCCGCCGCCAGTTCCGCGGCCCGCCCCGGGTGGTGCTCGACCAGCACCCGCCAGCCCGCCGCCAGGGTTTCCCGCCACGGGGCGACGTCGGCGTCGCCGATCGTGACCCGCCGCGGCAGCGGGGCCCACCGCCAGTGGTCGAACCGGAAGCTCGCCGTCACCCCCGCGTGGGCCACCGAGATCACCGGCATCGGCCGCCACAGCTCGGACCGGCGCCCGATCAGCGCCCGCTTCCCGTCCACCGACAGGGTCACGCCCTCCGGGGTCCGCCGGACCCGGACCTCCGACGCCCCCACCGCCTCGAACACCCCGAGCGTCGGGATCTCGACGCGACCCGGCACCGCCAGCCGCACGCCCAACTCGCGCCCCCGCCGCGCCGCCCCGGCGATCGCCACCAACCCCAGGTCGTCCAGACCGAGCGCACCCGACGCGACGCGCACGGCCCACGCGCCCACCCCCGGGTCGTCCAACACCGACGACCCGTGCAGCGACGCCCACAACCGACGCGCCTCGGGGTCCCCCGACGCCCGGACCGCGTGCTCCAGCAGCAGCACCGTCCGACTCCGCCGCGCCGCCACCAGCGCGGCCACCGCCGCGGGCCCGCCGCCGCACGCCGACAGCTCCTCGAACACCCCGACCGAGATCCGGTGCACTACCCGCGCCCCCGAGCCAACGCCGCCAGGTCCGCCGCCACCCGGTCCCGGATGTGGCCGACCAGCCGGAACAGGTCCGGGCAGTAGGCGGACGGGTTGTCGAACCCGGATCCCTCACGGTAGCGGTGCGCCCGCAGCCCCCCGCCGCACAGGCGCCGCACCGGGCACCCGCCGCAGCCCGTCGGCGGCACGACCACCGGCGACGGGCGCGGGACGCGGTCGAACGGGTCGCGGTCGACGTGCAGGCCCGTCGCGGAAGCGCCCTCGTACGACGACGTCAGCATGTCCGACGACTCGATGCCCCCGTCGGTCTCCACGACCACCATGCGCGACGGCGACAGGCCGACACCCTCCACCCGCGACCGGCCGCCCAGCGCGACCGCGATGATCTCCTCGAACAGCCGCACCCCCGTTTCGGGCGCGCCGTACCAGCGGTCGAAAATCGGGATCAGCCAGTCCGCGTACGGTGTTCGGGGGTCGCCCGGCACGCGGCCCGGCGGCGGGTTCGTCCAGTTCCCGTGCGGTAGCAGGAAATCGACGGCGGGCGGGTCGAACGCCAGCAGCGACTCGTAGGTCCGCAGTGGATCGTTGGCGAGGTCGACCGTGCACAGCAACCCGGCGTACGCCGCCCGGTGCCGCGCGGACCCCAGGCGCCGCAACGCCGCGCTGACCGCCGCGTACGACCCGCGGCCGTCGTGCCCGACGCGGTGCCGGTCGTGCGCCTGCGCGTCCCCGTCGACGCTCACGCTGACCCGGATCCCCAGCGCCGCCAACGCGTCCAGCGCCGCGTCGGTCAGCAGCGTCCCGTTGGTCTGCATGGCGAACCCGACCCGCACACCCGGGCCCACCGCGGCCCGGACCGCGGAAACGCAGTGCCGCAGGCGTTCGACCCCGGCCAGCATCGGCTCCCCGCCGTGCAGCACCACCTCGATGGCGTCCACGCCGTGGTCGCGGACGTGCTCGGCGATCCGCGCCGCCGTCCGCTCGACCGTGCGCGCGGACATCGCCCGCGGCCTGCCGCGCCAGCGCTGGTCGGCCATCGTGTACACGTAGCAGTGGTCGCAGGCGAGGTTGCAGCGCCCGTGCACCTTCAGGATGAACTGGCGCAGCGGCAGGGTGCGCGCCGCCGTCGCCGTGGCGCCCGGACCACCCATACGCTGACACCGTTCCCGCACGTCCTGGCCGCACCCTCGGCGCGACTCCTCCCCCGAGGGGGATCGCCGCACGCCCGCGGAGTGTTCCAGTTCCCGGCGGGCGCGCGACCGGGCCCCCGCGGTCGGTGCCTGTGGCTATCATGGCGCGGCACGTTGCCGGCCCGGCTGGTGGCCGACCACCGCCCGCCGAAAGAGTGAAAGGACGTCAACGTGAGCACCCCTCAGCACGAGGCAGGCGCCGACCCTGCGGCGCTGGAGTCCGACCTGCCCGACGTCGGGTCGCTAGACCCGGCCGCGCTCGCGGCCATCCCCGACTCGGCGCTGGCCGCTGCGGTGCGCAGGCAGCTCGCGGGCGCCGACGAGGACTACTTCGCCGCCTTCCAGAACGCGATGTGACGGGGCGGGGGAAAAGATCCTTCGGCGGTAACCCGGCCGCCGCGGCGCGCGACATCATCTAGTGATGAGCAGCCCCGCGCGTGACCTCGACCAGGTCCGGATCATCGCTCTCCTCGCGGTCAGCGGTGGGTCCGGGCGCACCAGCGCCGCGGCCAACGCGGCGTGGCTGCTCGCCGGGGACGACGCGCGCGTGCTCGTCCTCGACGGCGGCACCGAGCCGCCCCGCGCCGCCGACTACCTCGCCCCCTTCTACGCCGCCGAGGTCGACCTGCCCGACGAGCTCGGCGCCGCGCTGGCCGAGCCGCCGCTGCCGGGTGAGCCCGTGCGGCCGCTGCCCGCCGCCCGGTTCACCGTCCCCGGCGCCCACGGCCACGTCGACGTGCTCCGGGTGGAGCACTGGGACCGCAGGCTCGACGTGCTCGACCTGCCCGCCGCCGCCATGCTCAGGGCCCGGCTGCGCACCGCGGGCTACGACTACGTCCTGGTCGACGTGCCGACCGCGCCGTCGCCCGCGGTGCTGGCCGCGGTGGCCGCGGTGTGCGACCGCGTCGCGGTGTTCTGCACCGCCCGCCCGACCGCGATCACCCGGGGCGCGGAGGTCGCGAGCCAGGTCGCGCGCGCCGCCCACGGGCCGCTCGCGGTCGTGCCGGTGCTGACCATGACCGACCCCCGCTTCGAGGAGCGCGAGCACCGCGGCCGCTCCGCCGTGCGCACCGCCTTCCACCACGAACTCGGCGGCGACGTCGAGCGGCTGGCCGAACCGGTCGAGATCCCGTACCAGCCCGGCGAGTCCTACGACCCGATGCTCGCGGTCGTCGCCGACGACCTGGCCCTCGACACCGGCCTCGGCGAGTCCTACGAGACCTTCACCAGGGACGTCTGCGGCCACGCGGTGAACCGGCAGGACATCGTCACGCCGCTGCTGCGCGCCCGCTACCGGGCCAGTTTCGGCCTCGGCGGCGACGTGCCCGACACCGTCACCATCGTCCACGCGCCCCCGGACCGCGCGTGGGCGGAGTGGGCCCACGACCGGCTCACCGCGGCGGGCGCGCACGTCCGGCGGACCCCGCTGGGCGTCGGACCGGTGCGCCTCCTCGCGGAGGAGGAACAGCGCGGCGTGCTCGTCGTGGCCTCGACCGCGCTGTACGGCGCGCCCGGCGTCCCCGAACTGCGCGGCGCGCTGGACGCGTTGCGCCTGGGCACCACCGACGTCGTGCTGATGCAGGTCTCCGACGACGCCGTCGAACTCCCGTCGACCGGCGGGTTCGCGGTCACCGGGCTGCACGAGGACCAGGCCAAGGCGACGCTGCTGGGCCGCTTCGGGCTGGTCGACCGCACCGGCGGCGCGGACCCGGCGGACGCCCGGTTCCCCGCGCGCACCCCGGCCGTGTCCAACGTGGCCGCGCGCAACGGCCGGTTCGTCGGCCGCGGCGCGGACCTGGAGTCGTTGCGCGACAACCTGGTCTCCGACGAGCACACCACCGTCACGCTCACCGGGGTGCGCGGCGTCGGCAAGAGCGAGACCGCCCGCGAGTACGCCCACCGCTTCGCCTGCGACTACGACGTCACGTGGTGGGTCGCCGCGCAGGACGTGGACTCGGTCGAGGCGTCGGCCGCCGAGCTGCGCGCGGACGACCCGCCGGTCGAGAACGCGCGGTGGCTGCTGGTCCTCGACGACGTGGCGGCCGGACCGCCGCCCGTGGACGCCCTGCTGCCCGGTCCCCGGCCGCGGTGGCTGCACGTGCTGTGCACGTCGACCGAACACCGCGGCGGCGACCAGGTCGACCTGCCGCCGCTGCCCGACGCGGACAGCGTCGCCCTGCTGACCCGGACGGTCCCCGGGCTGCTCGACCCCGAGGCCCGGCAGACCGCGGCCGCCGTGGCGCACCTGCCGCTGGCGCTGTCGCTGTCGGCCGCGCTGCTGCGCACCATCGCCGAGGACGCGGCCGAGACCCGGGGCCTGACCAGGAGTTCCGCCGCGGTCACCGCGACCGCGCGGTTGGCCGAGCTGCGGCCCCCGCTCGACCCGGCGGCGGTCCCGCCCGGCAGGCTGCCGGTGGCCCAGACCGTCGAGGTGGCGCTTAGCTGGCTGCGCCGCGAGGCCCGCGGCGCGCTCGCCGTGCACCTGGCCGAGCTGCTGGCGTTCCTGTCGCCGCAGGGGGCGAGCCTGCAACTGGTGCGCTCCAACGGGATGCTGGCCCGGCTGGCCGAACTGGGCGGTCCGGCGGCGGAGGTGCTGCGCTACGACGCCACCGAGGTCGACCAGGTGCTGTGGACCGGCGCCCGGTGCGCGCTGTTCGAGGTGGCGTGGGGCGAGGAGCCGTCGGTCGGGCTGCACCCGCTGGTGCGGGAGTGGTTGCTGGCGCGGATGTCCGAGGCCAAGCGCGCCGACAAGCGCGCGCACGCGCTGCGGGTGCTGGCCGCGTACGCGCCGCTGGAGGTCGGCGGGCACGAGGCCGACCGGGAGAACCGGCACGCCGAGCTGCAACGGCACCTCGGCCCGGCCGAGGCGCTGCGCAGCGATGACCCGCTGGTGCGGCGCTGGCTGGTCAACCAGGCGCGGTACCAGTACCTGGAGGGTAACCCGCGCACGTGGAGCGCCGCGCTGAAGGCGGGCATGCCGGTGCTGGCCGCGTGGCGGGAGCGGCACGACCAGCCGGACCAGCTCGACGTGCGGTTCGCGGGGCAGCTGGCCAACCTCAGCCGCGCGCTGGGCGACTTCCGCGCCGCGTACGCCTTCGACAGGTTCGCCGTCGACCGCGCGCGGGAGCACCCGGAGCTGGGGACGGACCACCCGGTCACGCACACCGCGGTGCGCGGGCTCAGCGCCGACCTGCGCGGGCTGGGCCGGTTCGGCGAGGCGCTGGAGAGCGACGTGACCGCGTGGCGGGGGCTGCGGGCCACGCTCGGGGAGGAGCACCCGCAGGCGCGCAAGGCGGCCAACAACCTCGCGCTGTCCCAACTGCTCGCGGGCTTCCCCCAGACGGCGCTGGACATCGAGCGCGGCAACTACGCGCGGCGGCTGAGGCTGCTGGGCACCGACCACCCGAACACCTGGTTCTCCCTGTGCAGCGTGGGTTTCTACCAGCGGGAGATGGGCAGGCTGGACGAGTCGCTGCGCTCGCTGACCGCCGCCCGGCACAACATCCTCCGGTTGCGCGGACCGGCCCACCCGGACGAACTGCGGGTCCGCTGGCACTACGCGCTCACGCTGCGGCACGCGGGACGGGTGTCGGTGGCGCACGAGCTGACCAGCCAGGTCTGCGCGGAGTACCGCGCGTCGCTGGGCGACGTCCACCCGCACACGCTGGCGGCGCGGCTCAGCATGGCGGCGGTGGCCCGCGCCCGCGGCGCCGACAACGCGGCGGCCGTGGCGGTGGAGGTGTTGGAGCAGTACCGGACGAAGCGGCCGGACCACCGGCCGTTCATCGCCATCTGCCACCTCGAGTACGCCATGTGCCTGCGGGCGGCCGGGGACCACGAGACCGCCTACGGGCACGCCCGCAACGCGTATCGTGAACTGGGGGAGACGGTGGACGGTCAGCACCCGTGGACCCTGGCCGCGGCCCTGGTCGTGGCCGCCGTGCTCGCCGACCTGGGCGACGTGGCGCAGGCCCGCCGCGACACCGAGGTCATCTGGCAGCAGTGCGTCGACTTCGTCGGTGCCGACCACCCGTACACCCGGGTCGCCGCGGAGAACGTGAAGAACGCGGGCAACGTCCGCCTGGTGGACGTCGACCTCGACATCCCGCAGACCTGAACCCGACCGAGGAGCCCGCCCGGTGCCCACCGACCCCGTCGTCCTCGAAGCGAACGGCGGCCCCCACGGGGAGGCCCGCCCGCTGTCGGTCGACGCGTTCCGCCGGGCGGGGCTGCGGCACCTGGTGCACCTGGCCAACCACGTCCGGGTCCTGTCCCTGGACGACAGGGCGCACGTCGGGTCCCGCGACCGGGTCTCCTCCAACGCGGCCCTGCTCTGCTCCCTGCTGGACGAACTCGACGAGCGGCTCGACGAACTCCGCATGGGAACGCTGATCCGCACGGTCCTCACGGGCGCGGCCGGGTCGGTCCTGCACTACAAGGTCCTCCCCGCCAAGGACATCGTCGCCGCCCTGCCCGACGCGAGGGTGCACAAGGCGGACCAGGCCATGGCCGAGCTGACCACCGCGCTGCGCCGCGACCTCGGCCTCGACGACCAGAACCCGGGCGGTTTCGTGGCCAGCGCGGACCCGGTCGCCTCGGACCACCCGGTCGCCGTCCACTCCTTCCAGACCACCGCCCTCTCCCCGCGCTCCACCGCGATCCGCGACCTGGCCTCGGCGGTGATCGACCCGAGCGCGTTGCAGTGGGTCGCCTACTACGCGGGGGAAGCGGTCATCTTCACGGTGGACTGCCTGGACGACCCGGCGCTGGCGGACTTCCACACCTCGGTCACCGTCGAGTCCCGCCGAGACCGCCTCCGCGCGCTGACCCGCGAGGTGCCGACGATCGCGACCAGGTGCAACCGGATCGTGGGCAGGCTGCTCGAACCGGTTCCGCTGGACCGCGTCACGTTCGACCCCGAACACGGCGCCCTGTACTACCGGCGGCTGACCCCGGGGTCGTTCCTGCTGGGCATGACCCTGCGCCAGGAACGCGTCGCGGAGGCGGAGACCGCCATGGAGCGGTTGACCGCCGAGGTCGCCGCGCTCGGCTGAACCGCTACTCCAGACCGCAACAGCGGCGGATGCCCTCGGGCGTCAGGGGACCGGCCTTGCGGTCGCCGACGACGGCGCGCAGCGCGGACCCCGACGCCATGGCGCGCAAGCGTTCCGGGAAGTCCTCCGAGAGCCAGCCCTCGTTGAGGATGCCCCGGACCGCGTCGGGGGAGCGCTGGAGGTGGTCGGCGATCTCCGGCCAGCGGACCCGGACGATCGACCAGAGGGCGAGCAGCCCGTGCGGCGGCGTGCCCGCCTCGGCCATCCGGACGGCCCGGAGCATGGTGTAGGTGTTGACGAACAGCTTGACTTCCCGGGGGTTGGTGCCCAGGAGCCGGGTGAAGTCGCTCAGCAGGTGCTCGGTGTGCGCGCGGATCCCGGGCTCGGACACCGCGACGGCCGCGTCGGGGGCGAC
Source organism: Actinokineospora auranticolor (assembly GCF_041897805.1). Lineage (GTDB taxonomy): Bacteria > Actinomycetota > Actinomycetes > Mycobacteriales > Pseudonocardiaceae > Actinokineospora > Actinokineospora auranticolor. The sequence goes on along the minus strand of NZ_CP154825.1, from coordinate 6,210,067 downwards.
GGCGGCGCGCACGTCCGGCGGGGCGCTGTTCATGATCCTGAGCACCTCGGTCTCGCCCTTGGCCGCGGTCAGCCGTTCCCGGACGGCCTTGACCGCCGGGTGTTCCACCCCGGTGTCGGCCACGCCCAACAGGGAGTCCAAGAGGTGCCGCTGGGCGGACTCGCTGACCGACGGCATGGGGACGGTCAGCTGGAACAGCTTGTCCATGAACTGGTAGCCCAGCGCCTCCGCCCGCGCCGGGTCGCTGTCGAAGGTCGAGTAGGTGGCGGTGTAGCTGCGGCGCAGCCAGGCGCCGTCCGCCGCGACCACGAAGTACGCCGCGCGCGGGGACACGCGGGTGAACGGGTGCGCGCCGGGCGTCGTGCGCACCAGCGTCTGCACCGCGTCCAGCAGGTCGACCACGTAGTCGTGCTTGCAGCGGTCGAGGTCGTCGATGAAGAACACCACGGGTTTCGACGAGCGGCTCAGCAGCCAGTCGAAGTGCTCGGCCACCCGCACCATCGGGTTCGTGTTCGACTGCTCGAACAACCGCGCCCCGCGCGCCGACCGCCACAGCATCGCCTTGCCGACCCCGCGCGCCGCCACCCACACCGACCCGGTGGCCGTCAGCACCGCCACCACGACCTTCAGCGCGTCCGCGAACGTGGTGGTCGAGTTGATCCCCAGCAGGGTCAGCGCGAGCCCACCGACGGTCAGGATCGTCAGCACCAGCGGCAGCACGTACGCGGCCCCGGTCCGCCGCAGCCGCTCCCGCAGCTCGGCGATCCGGAAACCCCACCGCCGCAAGCGCTTGCGATCGGCGAGCACCGCGCCGCGCAGGTTCGTCAGCAGCGCCCACCACGGCGGCGACAGCCGTGCCTGCTGCCACGCGTCGAATCGCACCACGAGGAAGTCCTTCTCGGTGAGCTTTCGCTCCACAAAGGACAGCAGGGTGCTCTTGCCGGTACCCCAACGACCGTCGAGGTGTACCAGGATCGAGGTGCCGGGTTCGTTCTTGGCGGCCTCGACCATCCGGTTGGTGATGACCTGGGCGACGCCTTCGCGCTTGAGGAGGTCCTTCTCGGCCACGGCGTCCGAGAGCCACTTGGCACCCGTGCCCACCGGCGGTTTCACCGAAACCGGTGGCGTGACGCGGATACCGATGATCAGGACGTTCAACCCGAGGAGGATGTCTTCGACGGTCACCGTGTCGGGGTAGGGTCGGGTGGGCGAGTGCGCCAACCGGGTCGCGTACACCTCGACCATCAGGTTGTGCAGGAGGCCGACGTTCGTGACGTCCTTCTCCAGCTTCGCCAGCGCTTCCCCGCCCACGCGGGGGAACGCCATCCGCTTGGACCAGTGGTCCAAGCGGTTGTCGATGAACCTCCGCGCCTCACCGGGCCGCAGGTTCAGGGTGCTCAGCAAGAGCGCGTCGCCGTAAACGCCGATCTCCGGCGATTCCGCCAGGAACACCGTCTTGCGCGTTCCCAGCTCCAAGTACGCCTCGACCTCGCGCGCGCTCTCCACCGGAGGCAACACGACGGCGCAGTCGACCAACTCCTCCAACAACCGGTAGAACTCCGCCGGGTCTTCGACCGCGGCAACGAGTTCGGTGTCTTCACCGAACCCGAGTTCCTCGGCCACCCGCGCGCACGCCGACGACATCCGGTGCGCCCGATCCGTGCGCAGCGGTTCCACCGACACGTCCACGACCTCGCTGACCCGCTCCCGCGTCAGCAGCTCCCAGGCGCACACGTTGAGGGAAGTAGTGCGTCCCGTCCCCGACGGCCCGGTCACCGCCACGAACACCGACCGCGACTTGGCGAGCAGGTCCAGGTTGTCACCGAGACCACCGATGTCCTGCACCAGCGGCACGTCCTCCGGGTGGACGTGCGGTCGCAGCGGGCGGTTGGACTCGCCATCGGGCAGGACGAACGGGTTGCCGTACGGCAGTGCGGGGTCGGTCATCGAGGTCCGAAACCGCCCTGCTCGCTCCACCGGTTCACCGCGTCCAGCAGCAACTGCGCCAACCCGCCCACCGTCTCCCGCAGGTCCACTTGTCCGTCCGGCGGCGGTAGCGCGTCCCCGCGCGGGGACGGCAGGCTCGTGCGCAGCTCCTCGTAGTTGAGCATCAGCATGTCCAGCCGGTCGCGCTCCGCCGTCGACGGCAGGTCACCGGCCAGACCCCCGAACCACTCGGCCACCGCCTTCCGCAACCGCCGCACCACGTCCACCACCAGCACCGACCCCGCGAGCTCCTCCCGGAACCGGACCACCCGCAGTTCGTTGAGGTACTTCTGGTCCAGCGCCCGCGCCGCGTCCGGCCCGAACGCCGCCGCCAGCACCTCGTGCCACTCCTCGGTCCGGTCCATGGCGCCGAGCGCCGCGCGGAACAGCCTGTCCACCGCTTCCGGCATCTCCCGCGCCCGCTGCGCGGGCACCGCGTCGTCCGGGACCCGCTGCGCCGTGACCAAGCCCTCCAGGTACCGGGCGTTGTCCGCCAGGCCGGCGGTGAGCTGGTCGATGGCGGTGAACAGCTGCGCCTGCTGGCGCACCACCTGCTCCACCCGGTCCCGCAGCACGCTCGCGTCTCCCGCCTCGTTCACCGCGCGCAGGCGCTTCACCTTGGCGTCGAACAGGGACAGCAGGTCCTCGCCGATGTTCTCGGGGGAGAACACGAGCGGCCGCGGCGGGAACACGTCCGCCAGCGCCGCCGCCATCGCCTCGGCCACCACCCCGTCGACCACCAGCAGCAGCTCCACCCCCGGCAGACCGCCGCGCACCGCGGTCGCCCGCCGGGTCAGCCGCCGCACGTCCTCGTCGCCGAGCACCGAACCGCACAGCAGCACCGCGCACCCGCCGCCGTCGAAGGTGACCAGGAAGTCCACGACCGCGTCGTCCTGGTTGCCGTAGCGGTACCTCGTCCGGTAGTCCCAGCCCTGCGCGTCGAAGAACTGGCGCACCCGCGTGGCCACGGTGGCGCCGCCGGTCGGCGCCAGCTCCAGCGCGACCTCGCGGACCATCGCCATGCTGACCGCGCCGCCGCTCGCGCGCCGGTACAGGTGGTGGCACATGCGGATGATCCGCCGCGGGTTGCCGTCGGCGAGCGCGGTCAGGTAGTCCACGGTCTCGGCGGTGAACGGCGCCAACCTGCGCGTGTTGAACTGCCGGTGCTGCAGGTCGCCGATGAGCGCGCGGACGTCGTCGCCGGTCAGGCCGCGGGTGGTGATGGTGCGGCTGATCCGCAGGCGCACGTCCTCGGTCAGCTCCGACTGCATGTCCGGCAGACCCACCAGCACCAGCATCGCCCCGGACGCCACGAACACCTGCAGCAGCTGCTTGAGCGCGGGCACGAAGTCGCTGTCCCGGTCGCGGCTGACGAGCACCTTGTCGGCCTCGTCGAGCAGCAGCAGGAACCGGCGCTGCCTGCCGCCGTAGAGCAGCGCCAGCACGCCCAGCGCCTCCAGCGCCGCGGCCTCGGTGTCGATCGCGGCGGGGATGCCCTGCTCGGTCAGCACCTTGTCCGGCTGGGCGCCGTTGAGCCACTCCCACACCATCTCGTCGAACCCGCCGCGCAGCAGCAGCGTCAGCGCGATGGTGAACGCGTCGTTCTGGGTGACGCGGGCCAGCCGCTCGGCGGTGATCCGCTGCAGCTCGCTCTCCGGCAGCCGCAACCGCTCGATCATGTCGAACGGGTCCAGGTCGTCGGCCCGCAGCCGCGACGCCAGCGCGCGGAACAGGTCGCTGCCTGCGAGGTGGCCCGCGATGACGTCCTTGTAGGTCTCCACGACCCGGCTGCGCACGCTCTCCTTGCCGAGCTGCGCCACCACCCGCCGGTACACGCTGATGAAGTTGGCCGACATGGATTCCAGGTAGACGGCCACGATCGGCAGCGGCGACCCCGCGGCCCGGTTCCGCAGCCAGGTCGCCAGGTGCGACTTGCCCGTCCCGTAGTCGCCGACCACCGCCACCACGTTGCCCGGCGGCAACCCGTCACCGTCGGGCGCGGTCGGCGTCAGGAACGCCGCCAGCTCCGCCGCCGCCGCGCGCACCGCGTCGGTCTCCACCGTCACCTCGTCGGTGGCGTTGACCCGCGCGATCGCCAGCGGGGAGAACGGGTTCTCCTCGGCGTTGGGCGGTCGCGTCATGGGGCCGTCCCGGGGTCCCGCAGGAACCGGTCGTAGAAGTACTCGGTGATGTCGGCGAAGGTGATCTCGTCGGTGTCGGAGTAGCGGTCGCCGCGGTTCTTGCGGTCCTCGTACACCCCCGACAACACGCGCTGCAACATGGCGATCGAGCGGAGCGGGCCCGCCATGGACCGCACCGTGGTGGCGCTCATGGTCGGGAAGTGTCCACGGTCGTGCCGACCCAGCCGATCGGCCGCGAACCGCGCCACGTCACCCGTGCGCAGGGACCCCACCCGCAGCGCCACCGGCGGGATCGGGACCTTCGCGGTGCCCTGCCGGACCAGGTGCGCGTGCCGCTCGTCGAGGTAGGAGGACTCCGTGAAGAACAGCGTTTTGCGGCCCGCCAGGTGGGCGTAGGACACCACCTCGTCGACCAGGTCGGTGGCGGGCAGCAGGACGACCAGCACCACCTCGTCGGGCAGCTCACCGGCCAGGTACCGGTAGAACCGCTCCGGCTGCGCCAACCGCTCCCGCAGCGCCGCGGCCCGCTCGCCGTCGAGCACCTTCTCCTGGAGCAGCCGGTCGAACAGCAGCGCGCACACGCCCGCCATCCGCTCGTCCACGCTCTGCCGGGTCTTCGGGCCCAGCGACAGGTCGACGACCACGCCGCGCTGGTACCGCTCCTGCAGCGCGCGCAGCAGCCAGCCGACGCAGCGGTTGACCAGGGATGTCTTGCCGCAGCCGGAATCCCCGGTGACCAGCGTCAGCCTGCCCCCGGAGTCCAGCCACCGCAGCGCCCCCATCTGCGCGGTGAACTCCTCGTACGCCTCGGCGGTGTGGTTTATCGGGACGTAGTACCCCTCGTCCTCCGGCCGCTCCCACGGGCACAGCGGGCGCAGCGGGGAACTCTCCCACCCCGGCAGCAGGAACGGGTTGACCTCCGCCTTCGGCGGAGCCATCACCGCTCACCCCGCGCACACCACAGCCCAGCCACCACGTCCGCACGCCCCCTGGCTCGCTCCCGGCTCCTCCGGAGGGTCGCTCGCCGAAACCGGGCCGTTACGTCGCTCACACCGGTGATGCTCCCACCGGTGGCAAGGGCGCCAGGTACCCGTTGAGCACCGGCGCGACCACCGCGACGATCTCGTCGTCGGACGCCGAGGTCAGCGGCTCGACGCGGACCACGTACCTGGCCATGGCCAACCCGACCAGGTGCGCGGCCACCAGCGCGGCGCGCAGGGCGGGCACGTCCAGCGCGGCCGCCACCCGGCCCAGCACCGCGCTCTCCAGGAACTGCCGCAGCAGCGCGGCCGCCCGCTCGCTGCCGGACACCGACCGGAACACCGCCAGGAACGCCGCCGCCGACTCCGGCGCGGTCCACAGCCCCAGGAACAGCCGCAGCAGGCGCTCGCCGACCTCGGCGCGCGGCCCGTCGACGACGGCGGCCACGACCCGGGCGGGGTCGACGGGCAGGGCGAGGGCGGCGACGAAGACCTGCTCCTTGGTGCCGAAGAAGTGGTGCACCAGCGCCGGGTTGACCCCGGCGGCGGCCGCGATGCCGCGGATCGTGGCGCCCGGGTAACCGCGCGCGGCGAACTCCGCGCGGGCGGCGGCCAGGATGGCCTCGCGGGTGCGCGTGGGGCCGGGGCGGCGACCGGTCTTGGCCATCGGGCTGGCGTCCCCCTTCCGGTGCGGTTGGTGACACAGTGCACTGTGGCCGATGCCCGCCGGTCGGTGCCCCGTAGGCTCACCGGCATGTCCGTAGCGGTCCGCGTGATCCCCTGCCTCGACGTCGACGCGGGCCGGGTGGTCAAGGGCGTCAACTTCACCGACCTCGTCGACGCGGGGGACCCGGTCGAACTGGCCGCGGCCTACGACGCCGAGGGCGCCGACGAGCTGACGTTCCTGGACGTGACCGCGTCCTCCGGCAACCGGGAGACCACCTTCGACGTGGTCCGCCGCACCGCCGAGCAGGTGTTCATCCCGCTCACCGTCGGCGGCGGCGTGCGCACGGTCGAGGACATCGACCGCCTGCTGCGCGCAGGCGCGGACAAGGTCGGCGTCAACACCGCCGCCATCGCCCGCCCCGAGTTCCTCGGCGAGGCGTCCCGCCGCTACGGGGCGCAGTGCGTGGTGCTGTCGGTCGACGCCCGCCGGGTGCCGGAGGGGTCGGCCCCCACGCCGTCGGGCTTCGAGGTCACCACCCACGGCGGCCGCCGCGGCACCGGCCTCGACGCCGTCGAGTGGGCCGAGCGCGGCCAGGAGCTCGGCGTCGGCGAGATCCTGCTCAACTCCATGGACGCCGACGGCACCAAGGCGGGCTTCGACCTGGAGCTGATCCGCCTGGTCCGGGCCCGCGTCGACGTCCCCCTGATCGCCAGCGGCGGCGCGGGCGCCCTGTCCCACTTCGCCCCCGCGGTGCGGGAAGGCGCGGACGCGGTCCTCGCGGCCAGCGTGTTCCACTTCGGACAGTTGCGGATCGGCGAGGTGAAGGACACCATGCGCGCGGCCGGTATCGTGGTCCGGTGAGCACCCGCCCCCTGGAGGTCCGGGTGGCCGCCGCGCTGCTGGCGGCCACCGCCCTGGCCTTCGTCGCGCTGGGCTTGGCGCGGCTGTCCGATTCGGACGCGGGCGTCCTCGGTTTCCCGGTCGGCATGGGCGTCATCGGACTCCTGGGCGCCGTGAGCGTCTTCGTGGGCCTCACCCGCGCCCGGATCCCGGTCATCGTGTTCACCGTCCTCGCCGCGGTCGCCCACACCACGTTCGCCTTCGGGGGACTGCCGGTGTGGTACCGGGTCGCCTCCGGGATCCTGGCCGCCGCACACGTCTACGCGGCGGTGCTCCTGTTGACCAAACCCGCCGCCGAGTACCTGAAGGGCACCACGTGACCACCCTCGACCCCCGGATCGCCACCCGCCTCAAGCGCAACGCCGACGGCCTGGTGTGCGCGGTGGCGCAACAGCGCGGCACCGGCGAGGTCCTCATGGTCGCGTGGATGGACGACGAGGCCCTGCACCAGACCCTCACCACCCGCCGCGCCACCTACTTCTCCAGGAGCCGCAACCGACTCTGGGTCAAGGGCGAGACCTCGGGAAACACCCAACAGGTCCACGACGTCCGCCTGGACTGCGACGGCGACACGATCCTGCTGGTCGTGGACCAGACGGGCCCGGCCTGCCACACCGGCACCCCCACCTGCTTCGACGCGGACTCCCTGCTCTAACCCGCCCCCCGCGCCCCGCGCTTGCCGCACCGTCGCGCGCCCCCGCTCCGCGACCTCGCCACGGCTCCCGCCACCCTGGCCTCGCCGCGCCCCGCCCCTCGCTTCACCGTCGCGCGTTCGCGCCCACTCGCACCCCGTTCCACGACCTCGCCACCGCTCGCGACTCCCGCCACCGCTCCGCCTTCCACGGCAACACGGTGGTCACCGGAGTTGTCCACAGGCATGATCATCTCCGACCGGAATTGTCAGTCCCCGCCGGTAGAATTGATTCCGGGGGCCGGCGGCATGTGGTGATCATTTCTCCGCCTCTCCGCCTCTCCGCCTCTCCGCCTCTCCGCCTCTCCGCCTCTCCGCCTCTCCGCCTCTCCGCCTCTCCGCCTCTCCGCCTCTCCGCCTCTCCGCCTCTCCGCCTCTCCGCCTCTCCGCCTCTCCGCCTCTCCGCCTCTCCGCCTCTCCGCCTCTCCGCCTCTCCGACGACGAGGCCGGGGGAGCCGACCGCGTCCGAGTCGGCTCGTTCGAGAGACGGCCGCGTTCGAGCGACCCGAGCCGCCCGAACCACGCCGACCAAAGGCACCCCGCCGCGCGGCCCGGCGGTCCGCGCGGCCGCGATCCCTCCGCACCCCGGCCGCCATCGCCTCAGCCGAGTTGTCCACAGGCATGATCATCTTCGCTCGGAACTGTCACCCCTCCCCGGTAGAATGGATACCGGGGGCCGGAGGCATATCCAGCCCGCCACCCATCGCTTTCTCGTGCGCCAAGGCCGAGCCCGGACGCGGCAGATACCACCGCGTCAGCCCGGCCAGCCCGGCCGCGCCCCCCGACCCGCCTCAGTCGATCTTCCCCGTCAGGTACCGCTGCACCGTCGGCCCCACCGCCCTGGCCACCGTCTCCACATCCTGCTCCGCCGCGGGCTCGAACCGCGCCACGTACCGCACCATCCCCAGCCCGATCATCTGCGACGCCACCAGGTTCGCCCGCAGCTCCCCGAGCCCGTCCGACACGTCCACCAGCTGCCCGAACACGTTGTTGTGGAAGAACTCCCGCAGCGCCTTCGCCACCTGCTCGTGCGCCGCCACGCTCCTGATCAGCGCCGCGAACACGCCCCCGTCCTGCGCGTCCCAGACCGTCAAGAACGCCCGCACCAGCCGCTCGCCGAGCGTGTCCAGGCTGCCCTCCCGCACCAGCGCGCCGATCCGGTCCTGCGGGTTGAACGGCAGCCGCAGCACGGCCTCGGCGAACAGCGACTCCTTGCCGCCGAACCAGTGGTTGACCATCGCCGCGTCCACCCCGGCGCGGCGCGCGATGGCCCGGACGGTGGCGCCGTCGTAGCCCTGCTCGCGGAACACCTCCTGGGCCGCCGCCAGCAGCGCGGCCCGGGTGTCGGTCCCGCCCGGCCGCCGCCCGCGCCGCCGTTCGGCCTGTCCTGAAGTCGTCACCTGAGTCATCATGGACCAACGGCCCTACTCGTTCAACATGTGTTGAATTACCCCCGATGGCCCGGCGCGCGTCACCCGCACGGCAGAATGGGTCCATGGCGAGTGCGATCGGTGTGCCCACCCCCCCGGTGAGCAAGAGCGGTATGGGCGGGGTCAGCCCCACGCGCGAGGAGTTCCACGCGCTGGCCGTCGACCGTCGGGTCATCCCCGTCGTGCGGCGGGTGCTGGCCGACGCCGAGACCCCCGTCGGCGTGTACCGCAAGCTGGCCGCCGACCGGCCCGGAACCTTCCTGTTCGAGTCCGCCGAGAACGGCCGCTCCTGGTCGCGCTGGTCCTTCGTCGGCGTGCGCAGCGCCGCCGCCCTCACCGCGACCGGCGGCGAGGCGCACTGGACCGGCACCCCGCCCACCGGCCTGCCCCAGGGCGGCGACCCGCTGGCCGCGCTGCGCGAGACCGTGGCCCTGCTGCACACCGACCCGCTGCCCGGCCTGCCCCCGCTGACCGGCGGCATGGTCGGCTACATCGGCTACGACGCCGTGCGCAGGCTCGAGCGGCTGCCCGAGCTGGCCGAGGACGACCTGAAGCTGCCCGAGCTGGTCATGCTGCTGGCCACCGACCTGGCCGCGCTCGACCACCACGAGGGCGTCATCACCCTCATCGCCAACGCCGTGAACTGGGACGACTCGCCCGAGCGGGTCGACGCCGCCTACGACGACGCGGTCGCCCGGCTCGACGCCATGGTCCTGGGCCTGCAGACCACCGCCGCGCCCACCGCCACCGTCTTCGACCGGCCCAAGCCCGAGTACGACCGTCGGACCACCCCCGCCGACTACCACGACGCCGTGCGCGCGGCCAAGGAAGCCATCCAGGCCGGTGAGGCCTTCCAGGTGGTGGTCTCGCAGCGGTTCGAGATGCGCACCGAGGCCGACCCGCTCGACATCTACCGCGTGCTGCGCACCACCAACCCCAGCCCGTACATGTACCTGCTGCGCCTCGACGGCTTCAGCATCGTCGGCTCCAGCCCCGAGGCCCTGGTCACGGTGCGCGACGGCCGCGCCACCACGCACCCGATCGCGGGCACCCGGTGGCGGGGCGTCGACCCCGAGGAGGACCAGATCCTGGAGAAGGACCTGCTCGCCGACGAGAAGGAGCGCGCCGAGCACGTCATGCTGGTCGACCTCGGCCGCAACGACCTGGGCCGGGTCTGCAAGCCCGGCACGGTGCAGGTCGTCGACTTCTTCCGGGTCGAGCGCTACAGCCACGTCATGCACATCGTCTCCACGGTCACCGGCGAGCTGGCCGAGGGCAAGACGGCCTACGACGCCGTGGCCGCGTGCTTCCCGGCGGGCACCCTCTCCGGCGCGCCCAAGCCGCGCGCCATGGAGCTGATCGAGGAACTCGAGCCCACCCGCCGCGGCCTCTACGGCGGCGTGGTCGGCTACCTCGACTTCGCGGGCGACGCCGACACCGCCATCGCCATCCGCACCGCCCTGGTCCGCGACGGCGTCGCGTACGTGCAGGCGGGCGCGGGCGTGGTCGCCGACTCCGACCCGCGCTACGAGGACACCGAGTGCGTCAACAAGGCGGGCGCGGTGCTGGCCGCCATCGCCACCGCCTCGACCATGCGCCCGGCGGCCGGTACCGGTGACTGAGTCGCGCCGTCCACTGTGGACGGCCGTCGGGCTGTTGCCGCTCGCCGCCGCCGCGCTGTGGGGCGCCTCCCGGCTGCCCTGGGGTGCGACCATCCGGAGCAGGCCGGGTACCGACGCCACGACCAGCGTGCCAGTGCCGGGGGCGGAGATCGCGCCCGCGCTGCTGCCGCTGGCCGTCCTCGCGCTCGCCGCGGTGGCGGGCCTGCTCGCCGTCGCGGGACCGTGGCGCCGGGTCGTCGGCGCCCTGCTGGCCGCGGCGGGCCTGGTGCCGGTGTGGACGGGCCTGGTCCAGCACACCGACGCCGACGCGCTGTGGGGTCGCGTGCTGGCCGCCGCCGGGGGAGCGCTGATGGTCGCCGCGGCCGTGGTCCTGCTGCTGCGCGGCCACCGCGCGCCCAGGCTGGGGTCCCGCTACCGCAGCCCCGCCGCGGTGAAGGAAGCGGCACGTGCCGAACCGGACCTCTGGCAGGCGCTGTCCGCGGGCGACGACCCCACGGAATCCGCCGAGGGCCGCTGAAGCGAGGACCCGGTGCCGGGGCGGGAGAAGGGCCGGAGTTAGCATCAATTCGGCGGGAAGGGGCAGTGGTTGTGAGGGACTACACCAGTCAGACATCATCGGTCCGGGGTGCCGAATGAGCATTCTGGACTCGATCATCGACGGGGTCCGGGAAGATCTCGCCGTCCGCGAGGCGGCGATCCCCTTCGACAGCATCAAGGAACTGGCGGCCAAGGCCGCGCCGCCGCGGGACGCGATGAGCGCCCTGCGCGGCTCCGACGTCGGCGTCATCGCCGAGGTCAAGCGACGCAGCCCGTCCAAGGGCGACCTGGCCGCGATCGCCGACCCGGCCGCGCTGGCCCGCGACTACGAGGCGGCGGGCGCGCGGGTCATCAGCGTGCTGACCGAACAGCGGCGTTTCGGCGGTTCGCTGGCCGACTTCGACGCGGTCCGCGCCAAGGTGGACATCCCCTTGCTGCGCAAGGACTTCATCGTCAGCCCGTACCAGGTGCACGAGGCCCGCGCGCACGGCGCCGACCTGGTGCTGCTGATCGTGGCCGCGCTGGAGCAGAACGCCCTGGCCTCGCTGCTGGACCGGGTCGAGTCGCTGGGCATGACGGCGCTGGTCGAGGTGCACACCGCCGAGGAGGCGGACCGCGCGCTGGAGGCCGGTGCCAAGGTCATCGGCGTCAACGCCCGCAACCTGCACACCCTCGAGGTCGACCGGGACACCTTCGGCAGGCTCGCGCCGGGGCTGCCGTTCGAGACCGTCAAGATCGCCGAGTCGGGCGTGCGCGGACCCAGCGACCTGATGACCTACGCGGGCGCCGGTGCCGACGCGGTGCTCGTCGGCGAGGGCCTGGTCACCACCGACGACCCCAAGGCCGCCCTGGTCCAGCTGGTCACGGCCGGATCGCACCCGGCGTGCCCGAGGCCCGGTCGATGAGCGCGCAGGAGACCTCCACCGGCGCCCCGGACCCGAACGCGGCGGGCCCGCACGACCCGGACGAGCGCGGCCACTTCGGCCCGTACGGCGGCCGGTTCATGCCCGAGGCGCTCATCGGCGCCCTGGACGAGCTCTCCGCCGAGTACGACAAGGCCCGGCTGGACCCCGAGTTCACCGCCGAGTTCGCCCGCCTGCTGCGCGACTACGCGGGCAGGCCGTCGCTGCTCACCGAGGCACCCCGGTTCGCCGAGCACGCGGGCGGCGCGCGGGTCTTCCTCAAGCGCGAGGACCTCAACCACACCGGCTCGCACAAAATCAACAACGTGCTGGGCCAGGCGCTGCTGACCAAGCGGATGGGCAAGCAGCGGGTCATCGCCGAGACCGGCGCGGGCCAGCACGGCGTGGCCACGGCCACCGCGTGCGCGCTGATGGGCCTGGACTGCGTGGTCTACATGGGCGAGGTCGACACCGAGCGGCAGGCGCTCAACGTGGCCCGGATGAAGCTGCTCGGCGCCGAGGTCATCCCGGTCAAGTCCGGTTCCCGCACCCTCAAGGACGCGATCAACGAGGCGCTGCGCGACTGGGTGACCAATGTGGACACCACGCACTACCTGCTGGGCACAGCCGCGGGCGGGCACCCGTTCCCGGTCATGGTGCGCAACTTCCACAAGGTCATCGGCATGGAGGCCAGGGCCCAGTTCCTGGACCAGACCGGCAGGCTGCCGGACGCGGTCGCCGCGTGCGTCGGCGGCGGCTCCAACGCCATCGGCATCTTCCACGGCTTCATCGACGACCCGGGCGTGCGCCTGGTCGGCATCGAGCCGGGCGGCAAGGGCATCGAGACCGGCGAGCACGGCGCCACCCTGGGCCACGGCAGCCCCGGCACCCTGCACGGCGCGATGTCGTACCTGCTGCAGGACGAGGACGGCCAGACCACCGAGGCGTACTCGATCTCGGCGGGCCTGGACTACCCGGGCGTCGGCCCGGAGCACTCGTGGCTCAAGGACACCGGCCGCGCCGAGTACCGCTCGGCCACCGACGACGAGGCCATGCACGCCTTCCGGCTGCTGTCGCGCACCGAGGGCATCATCCCGGCCATCGAGTCCTCGCACGCCCTGGCCGGGGCGCTCAAGCTGGGGCAGGAGCTGGGCCCGGACGGGTACCTCCTGGTCAACCTCTCCGGCCGCGGCGACAAGGACATGGACACCGCCGCGAAGTACTTCGGCTTCTACGAGGAGAGCTAGATGGGCAGGCTGGACCCGCTGTTCGCGCGGACCCGCGAAGAGGGCCGCGGCGCGCTCATCGGCTACCTGCCCGCCGGGTTCCCCACGGTCGACGGCTCGGCGGAGCTGCTGCGCGGCATGGTCGACGCGGGCTGCGACCTGGTCGAGGTGGGCGTCCCCTACTCCGACCCGGTCATGGACGGCCCCGTCATCCAGGCCGCAGCGGACACGGCCCTGCGCGCGGGTTTCCGGCTGCGCGACCTGTTCACCACGGTCGAGGCCGTGGCGTCGGCGGGCGGCCGGGCGGTCGTGATGACGTACTGGAACCCGGTGTTCCGCTACGGCGTCGACGCCTTCGCCCGCGACCTGGCCGCCGCGGGCGGCCTGGGCCTGATCACCCCCGACCTGATCCCCGACGAGGGCGCCGACTGGATCGCGGCCTCGGCAGCGCACGACCTGGACCGGATCTTCCTGGTGGCCCCGTCGTCGTCGGAGGAGCGCATCGCCCTCACCGTCGCGGCGTCGTCGGGTTTCGTGTACGCCACGGCCGTCATGGGCGTGACGGGCGCGCGAGACCAGGTCGGCACGTCGGCGGAGGGCCTGGTGGCCCGCACCCGCGCCCACACGGCCCTGCCGATCGGCGTGGGCCTGGGCGTGCGCTCGGGCGCCCAAGCGGCGGAGGTGGCGTCTTTCGCGGACGCGGTGATCGTGGGCTCGGCCTTCGTCACCAAGGCGACGGAACACGGCGTGGAAGGCGTGCGCGCCTTGGCCGCGGAACTGGCCGAGGGCGTCCGGAAATCCCCCTCCACCATCGGGTGAACCTCCAGCTCACCCCCGCCTGAGCGCCGGTTTCTGTCGGTGGCCGCCGAGACCCTTGGGCCGTGGACCGAGCAATCCCCCGGCACCCGGCCCCGCGGACGAGTACTGCACCCTGCCTGAGGACTCAGGCCGGGGCGTCGAACTGATCGACGGGCGGCTCATGCTCAGCCCGACGCCATCGGGCCGGTACCGGCCGCTGCTGTCGAGGGTGCTGTGCGCGCTGCCCGAGTCACTGCCGCCGGGTACCGAGGCGTTACCGGGGATCACTGTGCGCCGCGGTGCGGACCGCGTGCTCATCCCGGACTTCGCCGTGGTCACCGCGCCGGAACGCGACTGGCTGTTTGTCGACGCCCAGCGGGTTCTCCTGGTGGGCGAGGTGGTCTCCGCGCGGTCGCGCCCACGACTCGGTGTTCAAGCCGGTCCGCTACGCCGAGGCGGGTATCCCGTACCTCCTGCTCGTCGACTCGACCACCGGTCCGCCGGGATCGGCGCTGCGCGCGTCGGGTGGCGCGGACCCCGTCGCGGTGCGCGTTGATGGCCGATCGCGGTTCGACGAGCCATTCCAGGTCGATCTCGAACCGGCCTGCGAGCGGCACCACTTCACGGTCAGGCCACCTGGTCCCGTTACGGTAGCCCCGTGACGAGCGCCTCCAACCTGATCCTGGCGAGCATCCCCAGTCCGGACCGCGGCGTCTGGCAGCTGGACCTCGGGGTGTTCACCCTGCCGCTGCGGGCCTACGCGCTGTGCATCATCGCGGGCATCATCGTGGCGATCTGGTGGGGTGAGAAGCGCTTCATCGCGCGCGGCGGCGCGCCCGGCACGGTCGTCGACGTCGCGGTGTTCGCGGTGCCCTTCGGCTTGGTCGGCGGCAGGCTCTACCACGTCATCACTGACTACTACCGCTACTTCGGCGAGGGCAAGAACCCCCTCAACGCCCTCCGCATCTGGGACGGCGGCCTGGGCATCTGGGGCGCCATCGCCCTGGGCGCCGTCGGCGCGTGGATCGGCTGCAGGCGCAAGGGCGTCCCCCTCCCGGTCTTCGCCGACGCGGTGTCACCGGGAGTCCTCGTCGGCCAGGCCATCGGCCGCCTCGGCAACTACTTCAACCAGGAGCTCTACGGCGGTCCCACCGACCTCCCCTGGGGCCTGGAGATCTACCGCCGGGTCAACGCCGAGGGCCAGGACGACCCGCTCAACGGCGTGGCCATCGACCACACGCTGATCGACGGCAGCCCGGTGCACCCCACGTTCCTCTACGAGCTGATCTGGTGCCTCCTGGTCGCCGTGGTCGTGGTCGTGCTGGACCGCCGCCTGCGCCTCGGCCACGGCCGCGTGTGCGCCGTCTACGTGGCCGGCTACACCCTGGGCCGCGCCCTCATCGAAATGATGCGCACGGACCCCGCCACCATGGTCCTGGGCCTCCGCGTCAACGTCTGGACGTCGATCCTGCTCTTCCTGGGCGCCATCGCCTACTTCGTCCTCGCCGCCCGCCGCGGCCCCCGCGAGGACCTGGCCGCCATCATCGCCGCCAGGCTCGGCACCCCCGCGGAAACCCCGGACAAGCCCGAGGACACCGACAAGCCTGACCACGACAAGTCCGACGACACCGACAAGCCCGCGGACGACGACCCCACCCCGGACACCGACAAGCCGGACGAGGAAGCCACAGTCTCCGCCGCCAAGGACACCCCGGCCAAGGACGACTGAACCCCAAGCCGAGAACGTGCCCGCGCCCCCAGGTCGCGGGCACGTTCCATGTCCGCCACCGTCCCCGCGCACCGCGACCACGCCGACGCGCGGCCGAACAGCTCGGCGGTGCCGCCGCGGCGGGCCAGCCGCTGCTCCACGGATCAAGCAGGCGAGGCTCGCGGAACACCTCCAGGGGCAGCGGCGAGCCCGTTGCCCCACCTCCACCCTTCCGCCAGCAGCCGCCACCGATCAGCCAAGTCGCCCCCGCTGCCGGCAGCCACTACCCCTGACGCCGGGCGATCAGGTACGCCTGCGGTGCCGTCTCCCCCTCAAGAGCCTCCCGCTCGACACGCACCACCACCTCGAACCCCCGCTCCTCCAGCAACCCCACCACCCACGCGGGCCGCAGCCGGTTGAAGTCCAGCGACACGTCGTGCCCCAGCGGCCGCTCCAGCCGCAGGGGTTCGTCGCCGATCTGGAACCCCAGCACCAGGTGCCCGCCGACCCGCAGCATCCGCCCGAACTCCGCCAGCAAATCGCCCACCTCCGGCGCGGGCGTGTGGATCACCGAGTACCACGCCGACAGGCCCGCCAGCGACCCGTCCGCCAGCCCGAGGTCCCACATCGACCCCACCTCGAACCGAAGATCGGGCCGCTCACCGCGCGCGATCTTCACCATCTCGGGCGACAGGTCCACCCCGTACACCGACACCCCGAGGTCGGCCAGGTATCCCGTCACCCGTCCGGGGCCGCACCCCACGTCCACCGCCGGTCCACTCCCGACGAACCGGCCGAAGGACCCCAACACCGCCCGGCCCAACGGGTCCGAGGGTTCACCGGCGAACATCTCGGCGTAGTCGACCGCCAACGCGTCGTAGAAGGCTCTGGTCACAGCGGACACCTTTTCACACCGCGACCTGCTGATCCTGCCGACCTCCCACCGGCTATGCTCGCACCCGGAGAATGATCTTCCTGGGGTGGGCGCGAACCGGGTGTTCAGCCGTGCGCGGGACACCGCGTGACGGAAGTGACTCGCGCGTTTCCGGACTGTTAAGCTCGGGTCACTACGCGGGCCGCTGCCGTCCCGCGCCCAGTGCCCGGCGCTCCCCGCCGGCAACCGAACTGAGCGCGTGATCGCAGGACAGGAGGCCGTTTCCCATGCTGTTCTCGGCATTCCCGCGCCCCCACGGCCTCTACGACCCCGCCGACGAGCGCGACTCGTGCGGCGTGGCGATGGTGGCTGACGTGCGCGGACGCCGCTCCCACGGCATCGTCGAGGACGCCCTCACCGCGCTGGCCAACCTGGAGCACCGGGGCGCCGCGGGCGCCGAGCCGACCAGCGGCGACGGCGCGGGCATCCTGGTCCAGCTCCCCGACGACCTGCTGCGCGCCGAGGTCGGCTTCACCCTCCCCGAGACCGGCGAGCGCGGCGTGCACGGCTACGCCACCGGCCTGGCCTTCCTGCCCGCCGACCCGGACACCCGCGCCGCCGCTGTCGCGCTGGTCGAGCGGATCGCCGCCGAGGAGGGCCTGCGGGTGCTGGGCTGGCGCGAGGTGCCGGTCGACCCGGACGCCGCCGACATCGGACCGACCGCGCGCTCGGTCATGCCGCACTTCGCCATGCCGTTCGTCGCCGCGCACCCGGACGCCGAAGGGGACTGTCCCACCGGGATCGACCTGGACCGGTTGGCGTACTGCCTGCGCAAGCGCGTCGAGCGCGACAGCGTCGCCGCGGGCTGCGGCACCTACTTCCCGTCGCTGTCCGCGCGGACCTTGGTCTACAAGGGCATGCTGACGACCGCGCAGCTCCCGTTGTTCTTCCCGGACCTGCGCGACCGCCGCCTGCGCAGCGCGATCGCCCTGGTGCACTCGCGCTTCTCCACCAACACGTTCCCGTCGTGGCCGCTGGCGCACCCGTTCCGCTTCGTCGCGCACAACGGCGAGATCAACACCGTGCGCGGCAACCGCAACCGCATGCGCGCCCGCGAGGCGCTGCTGACCTCCCCGCTGCTGCCCGGCGACCTCTCCCGGCTGTCCCCGGTGATCGACCCGGACGGCTCCGACTCGGCGAGCTTCGACGAGGTGCTGGAGCTGCTGCACCTCGGTGGCCGCAGCCTGCCGCACGCGGTGCTGATGATGATCCCGGAGGCGTGGGAGAACCACACCGGGATGGACCCGAAGCGCCGCGCGTTCTACCAGTTCCACGCCAGCCTCATGGAACCGTGGGACGGCCCCGCCTGCGTCACCTTCACCGACGGCGCCCTGGTCGGCGCCGTCCTCGACCGCAACGGCCTGCGCCCGGCCCGCTGGTGGCACCTCGCCGACGACCGCGTCGTGCTCGCCAGCGAGACCGGCGTGCTCGACGTGCCGCCGGGCGACGTGATCGCCAAGGGCAGGTTGCAGCCGGGCCGGATGTTCCTGGTCGACACCACCGCGGGTCGCATCGTCGACGACGCCGAGGTCAAGGACGCGCTCGCCGCCCAGCACCCGTACGAGGAATGGCTCCACGCCGGGTTGCTCAAGATCGCCGACCTGCCCGACCGCGAGCACGTCGTGCAGACCCACGAGTCCGTCCACCGCCGTCAGCTCACCTTCGGTTATACCGAAGAAGAGCTGAAAATTCTCCTCGCCCCGATGGCCGTCACCGGATCGGAGCCGATCGGGTCGATGGGCACCGACACCCCGCCCGCCGCGCTGTCGCAGCGGTCGCGGCTGCTCTACGACTACTTCAAGCAGAACTTCGCCCAGGTCACCAACCCGCCGCTGGACGCGATCCGCGAGGAGATCGTCACCTCGGTGCAGCGGATCATGGGCCCGGAGCAGAACCTGCTGGAGCCGGGACCGGCGTCCTGCAGGCACATCCAGCTGCCGTACCCGGTCATCGACAACGACGAGCTGGCCAAGCTCATCCACGTCAACGACGACGGCGACCTGCCCGGCTACGCCTGCACCGTCCTCTCCGGACTGTACGAGGTGGACGGCGGCGGTCCGGCGCTGGCGGCGGCGGTCGCGCGCGTGCGGCGGGAGGCGTCCGAGGCCATCGCCGCGGGCGCGCGCACGCTCGTGCTGTCCGACCGCGACTCCGACCACCGCATGGCGCCGATCCCGTCCCTGCTGCTCGTTTCGGCCGTGCACCACCACCTGGTGCGCACCCGCGAGCGGCTGCGGGTCGCACTGGTCGTGGAGAGCGGCGACGCGCGCGAGGTCCACCACATCGCCCTGCTGCTCGGCTACGGAGCCGCCGCGGTCAACCCCTACCTGGCGTTCGAGACCATCGAGGACCTGATCGCCAACGGCGCCATCACCGGCGTCGAACCGGCCGCCGCCGTGCGCAACTACGTCAAGGCGCTGGTCAAGGGCGTCCTGAAGATCATGTCCAAGATGGGCATCTCCACCGTCGGCGCCTACACCGCGGCCCAGGTGTTCGAGGCGTTCGGCCTGGCGGTCGACGTGCTCGACGAGTACTTCACCGGCACCACCTCCAAACTCGGCGGCGTCGGCCTCGACGTGATCGCCCGCGAGGCGCAGACCCGGCACCGCCGCGCGCACCCGGACAACCCGACCGACCGCGTGCACCGGCGCCTCGACGTCGGCGGCGAGTACGCCTACCGGCGCGAGGGCGAGCTGCACCTGTTCACCCCGGAAACGGTCTTCCTCCTGCAGCACGCCACCAAGACCGGCCGCGAGGAGGTCTACCGCGCCTACGCCGACGAGGTCGAACGGCTCAACCGCGAAGGCGGGGCGCTGCGCGGCCTGTTCTCCCTCAAGCGCGCCGCCGACCCGATCCCGGTCGACGAGGTGGAACCCGTCGAGGCGATCCTGGCCCGCTTCAACACCGGCGCGATGTCCTACGGCTCCATCTCCGCCGAGGCGCACGAGACCCTCGCCATCGCCATGAACATGATCGGCGGCAGGTCCAACACCGGTGAAGGCGGCGAGGACCCGGAGCGGCTCTACGACCCGGCCCGGCGTTCGGCGATCAAGCAGGTGGCGTCCGGTCGCTTCGGCGTGACGAGCGAGTACCTGGTCAACGCGGACGACATCCAGATCAAGATGGCCCAGGGCGCCAAGCCCGGCGAGGGCGGCCAGCTACCGCCGAACAAGGTGTACCCCTGGATCGCGCGCACGCGTCACTCCACCGCCGGGGTCGGCCTCATCTCGCCCCCGCCGCACCATGACATCTACTCCATCGAAGATCTCGCACAACTCATCCACGACCTCAAGAACGCCAACGAGAACGCGCGCGTGCACGTCAAACTGGTGTCCGAGGTCGGCGTCGGCACGGTGGCCGCGGGGGTGTCCAAGGCGCACGCCGACGTCGTGCTGATCTCGGGCCACGACGGCGGCACCGGCGCGTCGCCGCTGAACTCGCTCAAGCACGCGGGCACGCCGTGGGAGGTCGGGCTCGCCGAGACCCAGCAGACGCTGATGCTCAACGGCTTGCGCGACCGCGTCACCGTGCAGGTCGACGGCGCGCTGAAGACCGGCCGCGACGTGGTCGTGGCCGCGCTGCTCGGCGCCGAGGAGTACGGGTTCGCCACCGCGCCCCTGGTCGTCGCGGGCTGCGTGATGATGCGCGTGTGCCACCTCGACACGTGCCCCGTCGGCGTGGCGACGCAGAACCCGGTGCTGCGCAAGCGGTACACTGGTCAGGCCGAGCACATCGTGAACTACTTCCGCTTCGTGGCGCGGGAAGTCCGCGAGCACTTGGCCGCGCTGGGCTTTCGCACCCTGGACGACGCCATCGGCCACGCCGAGCTGCTGGGGGTCGACGAAGCCGTCGAACACTGGAAGGCGCAGGGTCTCGACCTGACGCCGGTCTTCGCCGTGCCCCAGACCAGGTACGGCACCGCCCGCCGCCGCGTCCGCGCCCAGGACCACGGTCTGGAGCACGCGCTGGACCGCACCCTGGTGCAGTTGGCCGAGGCGGCGCTGGAGGACGCGCACCCGGTGCGGCTGGAACTGCCGGTGCGCAACGTCAACCGCACGGTCGGCACGCTGCTGGGCTCCGAGGTCACCCGCCGCTTCGGCGGCGACGGGCTGCCCGAGGACACCATCCACGTCACGCTGACGGGGTCGGCGGGCCAGTCGCTGGGCGCGTTCCTGCCGCGCGGCGTCACCCTCGACATGGTCGGCGACGCCAACGACTACGTCGGCAAGGGCCTGTCCGGTGGGCGGATCGTCGTCCGCCCGCACCCGGACGCGACCTTCGCCGCCGAGCGCCAGGTCATCGCGGGCAACGTCATCGCCTACGGCGCCACCGCGGGCGAGGTGTACCTGCGCGGCCGGGTGGGGGAGCGGTTCGGCGTGCGCAACTCCGGGGCGGTCATCGTCGCGGAGGGCGTCGGCGACCACGCTTTCGAGTACATGACCGGCGGCCGCGCCGTCGTGCTCGGCCCGACCGGGCGCAACCTGGCCGCGGGCATGTCCGGTGGCATCGCCTACGTGCTGGACCTCGACCCGGCGTCGGTCAACGCGGACATGGTGGAACTGCAGACCCCCGCGCCGGAGGACCTGCGGTGGCTGCGCGAAACCGTGACCCGCCACCAGGGTCTCACCGGCTCGGCGGTCGCCGCGTCCCTGCTGGGCGACTGGACCCGCCGCGCGGCCGGGTTCACCAAGGTCATGCCCCGCGACTACCAGCGCGTCCTGGCCGCGATGCGGCTGGCCCGCGCCGAGGGCCGCGACGTCGACCAGGCGATCATGGAGGCGTCCCGTGGCTGACCCCAACGGTTTCCTGTCCCAGCCGCGCGCCGACGCGGCCAAGCGCGCCGTCGACGAGCGCTTGGGCAACTGGCTTGAGGTCTGCGGCCACCTACGCCCGTGGGAGCGCGACGGGCATGTCCGTGCCGAGGTGATCGTGGAGGCGTTCTGTGGCTGATCCCAACGGCTTCCTGTCCCAGCCCCGTGTCGACGCGGCCAAGCGCGCCGTCGACGAGCGCTTGGGCGACTGGCGTGAGGTCTACCGCCACCTTGACCCGGACGACCGCGACCGGCAGGTCCGCGCCCAGGCGACCCGGTGCATGGACTGCGGCATCCCGTTCTGCCACTCGGGTTCCGCGGGCTGTCCGCTCGGCAACCTGATCCCGGAGTGGAACGACCTGGTCCGCGGCGGCCACTGGCCGATGGCGAGCGAACGCCTGCACGCCACCAACAACTTCCCCGAGTTCACCGGCCGCCTGTGCCCGGCGCCGTGCGAGGCCGCGTGCGTGCTGGCGATCTCACCGGACTCCGGCGGCGCGGTCACGATCAAGCGGGTCGAGAACACCATCGCCGACGTCTCGTGGGAACGCGGGTACGTGCGGCCGGTGACCCCCGCCGTCTCCACCGGCCGCACGGTGGCGATCGTCGGCTCGGGCCCGGCGGGCTTGGCCGCGGCCCAGCAGCTGACCCGCGCGGGCCACGAGGTCACGGTCTTCGAACGCGACGACCGCCTCGGCGGCCTGCTGCGGTACGGCATCCCCGAGTTCAAGCTGGAGAAGAAGGTCCTCGACCGCCGCCTCGCCCAACTGCGCGCCGAGGGCACCCGGTTCGTCACCGGTTGCGAGGTCGGCGGCGCCGGCCCCGGCGCGATGCCGGTGGAGCGGCTGCGAGCCGAGTTCGACGCCGTAGTCCTGGCCGTCGGCGCCCTGCGCGGCCGCGACGCCCCGAACATCCCCGGCCGCGACCTGGCGGGCGTCCACCTGGCCATGGACCACCTGGTCCCCGCCAACCGCCAGTGCGAGGGCGACGGCCCCACCCCCGTCGACGCGCACGGCAAACACGTGATCATCATCGGCGGCGGCGACACCGGCGCCGACTGCTACGGCACGGCCATCCGCCAGGGCGCGGCGAGCGTCGTGCAGCTCGACCAGTACCCCCAACCCCCGAACACCCGCGACGACGACCGGTCGCCCTGGCCGGTGTGGCCGTGGATCCTGCGCACCTACGCGGCCCACGAGGAAGGCGGCGAACGCCGCTTCGCGGTCGCCGTGGACCGGTTCGTCGGCGACGCAGACGGCACCCTCACCGCCGTCCAGCTGCGAGAGGTGCGGGTCCACAAGAACCCGACCACCGGTGTTCGCGAGGTGGTGCCCCTCAACGACGAGGTGCACGTCCTCCCGGCGGACCTGGTCCTGCTCGCGATCGGCTTTGAAGGCGTCGAACACCTGCCCCTCCTCGACGCCCTCAACCTGAAGCTGACCCCGCGCGGCACCCTCGCCTGCGGCCGGGACTGGCAGACGACGACCCCGGGCACCTTCGTCTGCGGAGACGCCCACCGCGGCGCCTCCCTGGTCGTGTGGGCCATCGCCGAGGGCCGCTCCACCGCCCACGCCGTCGACGCCTACCTCACCGGCGCGTCGGACCTCCCCGCCCCGGTCCACCCCAACGCCCTACCCCTGGCCGTCCGGTAATCCCGGTAACCACCGTAACCACGGCTTCGGTGCCGCCACACCCGCGACCCCGCGCCACCCATCCGACGCTGTCGGCGCTGCCCGACAACCGGAGCCGGACCGCCTCCAGCCGCACCTGATCGGCATAGCGGCCCAGCACCACACCGATCGAGCGCACCGCCCCCGCTCGACCTGATCCCGCCAGACCCGATCCCGCTCGACCGAGCCTGCCCACCTGAACCTTGCCCACCTGAACTTTGCCCACCCGGACTTTGCCCGCCCGGACCGTGCTCGCTTGGACTCTGCTCGAGCGGACCCGCTCGACGTGATCTCGTTCGCGTCGATCTTGTTCGACCGGTGCCTGCCCACCTGAACCTTGCCCGACCGGACCTTTCGTGATCGGATCTTGCTCGAGCGGACCTGCTTGACGCGATCTCGTTCGCTTCGATCTTGTTCGACCGAGCCAGGTCGCCCGAACCTTGCTCGATCGGACCCTGCTCGAGCAGCGGACCCGCTCGACGCGAGCCTGCTCGCTCGGCCCCTGTCCGGCCGAGCCTGGTCGTCCCAACCTCACTCGCCCCGACCTGCCGACCGGACCCGCTCGACGCTCGCTCGCTCCGACCCTGCCTGCCCGGACTTGCCCGCCTGGACCTGCTCGGCGCGATCTCGCTCCTACCTCGCCGCCTGAGCCTGGTCGCCCCGACCTCACTCGACCGGACTTCGCTCGAGCAGACCCCGCTCGATCCGATCCTGCTCAGCCCCGTTTCCGCGCACCCCACCAAGATCCCCCGCCCAGCCAGGGGATCCCCGGATTTCAACGCTACCCACCGGAAGCGCGGCAAAACGGATCCCTCGGCCACCTGTGGGCAACTCGGTGGCATGTGGACAACCGCGCGGGTGGTCACCATCCCGATGGCATCTTGATCTTGCCGGTCGACCCTGGCCGCACCGGCGACCTCGACAAGCCGCCGGACACCGGGACGTCACGGCGCGGGCCCGAAGGCGTTCGGGCGAGGTCAAGCGAGCCAGGGGAGTCCCGCGCTCCCGCGCGGGCGCGCGAGATGCGAGACTGCCCAGCGATGAGCGCGCAGAACTCCCTCCCCGCCTCCCTGGCCCTGACCAACTTCGCCCACTTCACCTCGATGCGGGTGGAGTCCGGCCGGGTCCGCGGCCTCGCCCGCCACTTGGAGCGGCTGGACCGCGACTCCTGGGTCGTGTTCGGCACGGGCCTCGACGAGGCCGCGGTCCGCGCCGCCATCAAACAAGCCATCAAGGGCGCCACCGACCCACTAGCGGTCCGGGTCACGGTCCACGCCCCCGACTTCGACCCGCGCGACCCCGCCGCCGACCTCACGCCCCAGGTCGCGGTGACCACCGCCGCCCTGCCCGAGGACAGCCCGAAGCCCCTGGGGGTGCGCACCGCCGGCTACCAGCGGGACCTGCCCCAGGTGAAGCACACCGGGCTCTTCGGCCTGTACTACCAGCGCCGCCTCGCCACCCGCGCGGGCTTCGACGACGTCCTGTTCGTCAACCCCGACGGCGAGGTCAGCGAGGGGTCCACCTGGAACGTCTGCTTCCACACCGCGGACGACACCTTCGTCTGGCCCAGCGCGCCCGCCCTGCCCGGCATCGCCATGAGCCTGGTGCAGAGCGGCCTGCACCGCGCGGGCGCCAAGACCGAGGTGCGCCCGGTCACCGCCGCCGAGCTGCCCGACTTCCGCGGCGCGTACGCCACCAACGCGCTGCGGCCGGTCCGCGCGATCAGCCACGTCGACGAGACCGAGTACGCCGTCGACCCCGAGGTGACCGCCCGGCTGCTGCGCGCGCACGACCTCACCGCCGCGGAGCGGGTGTGAGCGGCTTCCAGGGCTTCGGCGAGTACGCGGTCGACTTCTACGACGGTCTGGTCGCCGACAACTCCAAGAGCTATTGGGACGCCAACAAGCAGACCTACGACTCCGACGTCCGCGACCCGATGAAGGCGCTGCTGACCGAGCTGGAACCCGAGTTCGGCGGTGACTTCGGCTCGCCCAAGGTGTTCCGCCCGCACCGCGACGTCCGGTTCGCCAAGGACAAGCGCCCGTACAAGGACCACTGCGGCGGCGTCATCGAGGCCGGACGCGGCGCGGGCGCCTACTACGTCGAGGTCGGCCCGGACGGCCTGCGGGTCGGCGGCGGCTGCTTCCACCTGGAGTCCGACCAACTCGCCCGTTTTCGCGCCGCCGTCGCCGAGGAGATCCACGGCGAGCCGTTCCGCGCGATTCTGGCCAAACTGGAGCGCACCGGGTGGACGATCAGAGGGGACCGTCTGCGCACCACTCCGCGAGGTGTCCCGAAGGACCACCCGCGCCTCAGCCTCCTCCAGTATCGCTCGGTTTACGCCGTGCGGGTCTGGGAACCGGACGACACCCTGCACGAGCGCGGGACTTTCACCCGGGTGAGGGACGCGTGGCGGCAACTCCGCCCGTTCAACGAGTGGGCTCGTGACCATGTGGGGTTGTCCGAACGCGCTCGGTAGCGACCGCGTTGCCGCCGGTAGAACACTCTGAATCGATCTGAATCGAATCGCACGTTCATCGGGATCGGTAAAGCCGACGGGACTAAGCTGTGGGGCTGTGAACCGACGAGCGAAGATCGTGTGCACCATGGGCCCGGCCACGGCCACTCCGGAGCGGGTGCGCGACCTGGTGGCCGCGGGCATGGACGTGGCGAGGATGAACTTCAGCCACGGCAGCCACGGTGACCACAAGCAGGTCTACGACCTGGTCCGCGCCGCGGGCGACGAGTCGGGCCGGGCCGTGGGCGTCCTCGCCGACCTGCAGGGCCCCAAGATCCGCCTCGGCACCTTCGCCAACGGCCCGGTGGAGTGGCGTACCGGCGACGTCGTCCGGATCACCGTCGAGGACGTCGCGGGCACCCACGACCGGGTGTCCACCACCTACAAGGGCCTGGCCAACGACGCCAAGGCGGGCGACCGGCTGCTGGTCGACGACGGCAAGGTCGGCCTGGTCGTGCGCGGCGTCGAGGGCGCCGACGTGGTCTGCGAGGTCACCGAGGGCGGTCCGGTCAGCAACAACAAGGGCCTGTCGCTGCCCGGCATGGACGTGTCCGTCCCCGCGCTGTCGGAGAAGGACATCGAGGACCTCGAGTTCGCGCTGCACCTCGGCGTGGACTTCATCGCGCTGAGCTTCGTCCGCTCGCCCGCCGACATCGACCTGGTGCACCAGGTGATGGACCGGGTCGGCCGGGGCAGGCTGCCGGTGATCGCCAAGCTGGAGAAGCCGGAGGCGGTCGACAACCTGGAGGCCATCGTGCTGGCCTTCGACGGTGTCATGGTCGCCCGCGGCGACCTGGGCGTGGAGCTGCCGCTGGAGCAGGTGCCGCTGGTGCAGAAGCGGGCCATCCAGATCGCCAGGGAGAACGCCAAGCCGGTCATCGTGGCGACCCAGATGCTCGACTCGATGATCAGCAACTCCCGGCCGACCCGCGCCGAGGCCTCCGACGTGGCCAACGCGGTGCTCGACGGCGCGGACGCGCTGATGCTCTCCGGCGAGACCAGCGTCGGCCGCTACGCCATCGAGTCGGTGCAGACGATGAGCCGCATCATCGAGGCCGTGGAGGCCGAGCGGCCCACGGTGCCGCCGCTGACCCACGTCCCGCGCACCAAGCGCGGCGTGATCTCCTACGCCGCCCGCGACATCGGCGAGCGGCTCAACGCCAAGGCCCTGGTCGCCTTCACGCAGTCCGGCGACACGGTGAAGCGCCTGGCCCGCCTGCACACCCGGCTCCCGCTGCTGGCGTTCACCCCGGAACCGGGCGTGCGCAGCCAGCTGTCGCTCACCTGGGGCACGGAGACGTTCCTGGTGCCCGAGGTGGACTCCACCGACCGCATGGTCCGGCAGGTCGACCTGTCCATGTTGTCCATCGGCCGCTACCAGCCCGGTGACCTGGTGGTCATCGTCGCGGGCTCACCGCCCGGCACCGTCGGGTCCACGAACCTGATCCGCGTGCACCGCTTGGGCGAGGAAGACCACGCCTGACGCGGAGTCCGGCCGCGCTCGGCGCTACTGTCCGGTACATGACTGAGGACGGGATGGCGGCGCCGGGTGCGGCCGACGACGGCGTGCTGCGTGGGCAGGCCGCGCTGGACGGGCTGGTCGCGCTGCTGGACCTGGAGCGCATCGAGGAGAACATCTTCCGGGGCGTCAGCCCGGACGACTCGCCGGTGCGCGTCTTCGGTGGTCAGGTCGCGGGCCAGGCGCTGGTCGCGGCGGGCCGGACGGTGCCGCCGGAGCGGCGCGTGCACTCGCTGCACGCGTACTTCATCCGCGGCGGCGACCCGAGCGTGCCGATCGTGTACGAGGTGGACCGCATCCGCGACGGCCGCTCGTTCACGACCCGCCGCGTTGTGGCGGTGCAGCACGGCAAGGCGATCTTCGCGCTGTCCGCGTCGTTCCAGGTCGACGAACCCGGGATCGGGCACGCGGACCCGATGCCCGAGGTGCCCGCGCCGGAATCGCTGCCGACGCAGGCCGAGCGGATCACCCCGGAGCTGCGCGAGCGGTTCGGCGCGTGGGCGGACCGCCCGCGCCCGATCGACGTCCGCTACGTCTCGGAACCGCCGTGGCTCTCCCGCGAGACCGGTCCGCGCGACGCCCACAACCAGGTGTGGATGCGCGCCGACGGAACCCTCGACGGTGACCATATGCTGCACGTGTGCGTCCTGGCCTACGCCTCGGACATGACGCTGCTCGACGCCGTGCTGGCCCGCCACGGCGTCTACTGGGGAACCGACAAGGTCATCGGCGCCAGCCTCGACCACGCGATGTGGTTCCACCGCCCGTTCCGCGCCGACGAGTGGATCCTCTACGACTGCCTGTCGCCCAGCGCGTCCGGCGGTCGAGGGCTGGCCACCGGGCGGTTCTTCACCAGGGACGGGCAACTCGTGGCGACCGTCGTCCAAGAAGGTCTGGTGCGGCTGCTCGACTGAGGACGGCGGACCGCGCGAAAAGGACGGCGCCGACCGGATCGGTCGGCACCGAAGGCGCGAACGATCGCCGAACGGGCCTCGACGCGTTGGTCTGTTCGAGCGAATTCGCCGTCGTGGCCCGGATTTCCCCGTTGTCGGTGCGAATCGGTGAATCCGTGGCGAGACGCGCGCCGCCGCTGTGGACGACTCCGACCGGGATTTGCCTGCCGGACAAGGGAAGTGGCGGGCAAGACCGGTTCGTCGGGGGGTGAGATCCGGTCCTGCCCGCCTGCCGGGACGCCTCGGGATGGGGGTGGGCGGCGCCCCGGGGTCGGTGCGGGTTCAGCGGGCGAGGTGTTCCTTGTAGGACGTGTCCTCGGTGACCAGCAAGCACAGGTGCGCGGTCAGGTAGGCGCGGCACGGCGCGGGCGCGCGGGTGAACAGCCTTGTGCGGCACGACGGGCAGCGACCGTTCTCGTCCGGGCTGTGCTCGGCCAGCAGCGCGCGCAGCGCGGCCACGATCCGCGGCAGTTCCGCGCGGGCCAGCCGGGTCGCCGCGGCGTCGCCGTCCACTTCGGCGCGGTGGCTCACCTCGGTCAGGTAGCCCTGCAACGAGGCTTCCATGTGTCCGAAGATCGACCCGCTCACCCGTGGCCTCCAGCCGTGTTCAGCTCTCAAGGGGACGGCCGAATCGGCCGATGACCGTCTGGTGCGGCCAGTCGTCCCCGGATCCCGTCGATTCGCCAGTCCCTCGCGCCCGATTCGCGCCTCGCGGCGGACACCGGCCCGCTCCCGGGAACTCGAACCGATCCTTCCGTGGACGCCTGGAGTGCAGCCTGCTTCCTGCGAATGGCATTTTGCAAGTTGCACCACTCGATCGGGTGACTTCGGTTGCTCGATGCGGTTGACCGCGCCACGGAACGGTCCTGGCGCCTCCTTGTGCTGGACAAGATCAGCATCGAGACTGGCCAACGGTGCGCGGACGCCGCGCGCCCAGGGGCTGTGGCCGGTCGTTGGACGCGGTCAGAAACGAGGTGGGAACGTGGCCCGAGGACCGAGTCCGACTGTACGACGCCGCAGGCTCGCGGCGGAACTGCGGAGATTCCGCGAAGCGGCGGAACTCACCATCGATGAGGTGGGCGAAAAGCTGGAGTGCTCCGCCTCGAAGATCAGCCGCATCGAGACCGGGCACGTCGGTGTGACGCCGCGGGACGTCCGCGACATGCTCGAGCTCTACGGTATCGAGGAGGCCCGCCGGGAAGCACTGGTGCAACTGGCCCGGGAGGCGCGGCAGAAGGGGTGGTGGCACTCGTACAACGAGGTCTTCACCGGTTCTTTCGTCGGCCTCGAGGCCGACGCGTCATTCCTGCACACGCACCAGGCATTGCTGATCCCCGGTCTGCTGCAGATCGAGGAATACACCAGAGCCGTCATCCGGGCGATCCGCCCGGATGCCGAACCGGCCGAGGTCGACCTGAGGGTCCGGGGCAGGCTTGCGCGCCAGCGACTGCTGACCGACCCCCATCCGCCCGACTACTGGGCGGTGCTCGACGAGGCCGTGCTACACCGTGTCACCGGTGGACCCGAGGTCATGCGCGCGCAACTGGCCCGGCTCGTCGAGGCGTCGACCCTGCCGAACGTGACCATTCAGGTCGTGCCATTCGGTACGGGCGCGCACGCGGGAATGGAGACTCCGTTTCTGATCCTGGGTTTCCCGGAGCAGGCGGATCCCGATGTCGTCTACGTCGAGAACACCACCACGGGCGTCTATCTAGAACAGCCGTCCGATGTCCGCCGGTACACGTTGATGTTCGACCATTTACGGGCGTCGGCGTTGGGACCTGACGACACCGTCGCCCTCATCCAGCGAATCGCGAACGGAATGGGACGCGATTCGACGACATGATGAGAGGAGTAGGGCGTGACCGTTTCTGACCTGGCAAGCGCCGAATGGCGCAAGAGCAGCCGCAGTGGTGCGACCAACGACTGCGTCGAGCTCGTGGTCGGCAGAAGCGGCGCAGCGGTGCGCGACTCCAAGAACGCGGAGTACGGGCACCTGGCGTTCGCGGACATCGAGTGGTCGACCTTCGTCGACGCCGTGAAGGGTGACCTGCTGGCGGCCAGATAGCCAACGGGTCGGCGGTGCTCGTGCCCGGGATGGTCGACAGCATCCCGGTCCCAGCCACCTCGATGGCGGGGCCACGGCGGTGGCCGTGGCCCCGTACCCGCGCGACAACCACCCCTTACCCCCTCCCGAGGACCCCCACCCGCGCACCGGGTAAGGGGTCCTGAGGGGGAGGACTGCGTGATCGCCCGATCCCCGTACCCACCCCCTCAGGACGAGTCTTCTCGGTAGCCGAAGAGCACGAACCGAGGAGATGAGCACGATGGAGTGGACCCCGGAAGCCGTTCAGGCCGAGGTCAACTACCGCAGGCACGGCACGCTGGACCGCACCAGCAGGCTGCACCTGCGCGAGGTCCCCCGCGCCCCCTGGTGGCGCAAGCTCGTGGGCACCCGCCCCGATCCCCGCCAGTCCGACCGCCACGCCGCCTGAGGCGTGGGCACACCACCCGCCCCGGCCGGTGGTGTGCCCACGCCGGACACCCAAAGCCGAAGCTGTCCACGACCGCGCCGGTCCGCTTGCTCGAGTGGCGCTCCCCGCCGACCACCCTGCCGTTGACCGGAGCCGCCCGGGGCAGCGCCTCGCGAACGACACAAACGAGCCTCGCGGCGGCCTCAAATCCGGGCCACGCGTTCTCGAACGCCCATTGTGCGAAGCGTTCGCCTCTTCCCGCGCACCGCGTTCTTGGTGCCGCCGCTGGTCTTTGGCGCCCAGAGACCGCACACCCAGCGCAAGCCGGGGCGTGCGGTGAAGAGCCATACGTCTTCGCGCGCGGCGACCCGGAGCGTCACCAGGTCGGCTGGCGCGGGCACCCGGGCGCGCGGGTTCGGTGAACACGCCGCCCTCCCGGGTACCGGACTCTCGCTGGCATTCCCGGTAGGCGACCAGGTACGGGATGCCGACTTGCCCGGTGCCCGGCCACGTCCGCGGATCCGGAAGGCGCCGACCGCCACCGGTCGCGCGCCGGCGTGGTGGGCATCGCCGCTGGTGGTGGTGTCGTGACCGGTGGCCGGTCGGCCTCCGGTGTCGGGGAGGTGTGCGAGCATGCCAACCATGCCGCGTCTTGGTTCCGGAATCCCGCTGGTCGCCCGCGGCCGCGAGCTGCGCAGGCTGCGCACCGCGCTCGAGGGCGCGGCGGCGGGCCGGGCCTCGGCCGTGCTGCTGGCCGGGGACGCCGGGATCGGCAAGACCCGGATGACCGAGGAGATCGGCGTGATCGCCCGCGACCTGGGGGCGCGGGTGCTCACGGGCCGGTGCCTGGACGCGGGCGAGACCGGCCTGCCCTACCTCCCGGTGGCCGAGGCGCTGGCCCAGGTGCGCGAGCACGCCCAGAGCCGTCCCGCGCTGGGCAGGCTCTTCCCCGAGGTCGCGCTCCCCGCGAGCCCCGAACCCGGCGGGCAGGTGGCTGCCATCGCCACCTCGGTGTGGGGCACCCGCGCCGAGCAGGACATCGGCCAGCTCCAGCTCTTCGACGCCGTGCACGGACTGCTCAACGACCTCGCCGAGCGCGCCCCGCTGCTGCTGGTCCTGGAAGACCTGCACTGGGCCGACGCCTCCACCCGCAGCCTGCTGTCCTTCCTGCTCTCCCGCCTGCGCTCCCAGCGGATGCTGGTCCTCGGCACCTACCGCAGCGACGACCTGCACCGCCGCCACCCGCTGCGCCCGCTGCTGGCCGAACTCGTCCGACTGCCCCAGGTCGAACGGATCGAACTCGCCCCGTTCGGCACCGCCGACGCCCGCGCCTTCGTCACCGCCCTAGCCGAGGAACGCCTCCCCGAACCCGTGCTGCGCGAGGTCGCGGGCCGCTCCGAGGGCAACGCCTTCTTCGCCGAGGAACTGCTCGCCGCCTACTCGATGAGCGACAGCGTCGGCATCCCCGCCAACCTCGTCGACGTCCTGCTCGCCCGCGTCGAACGCCTCAACCCGGCCACCCAGGGCGTCGTGCGGATCGCCTCGGTCGCGGGCAGGCGCGTGCGCGACGCCCAGCTGCGCGCCGTCGCCGACCTCGAGGACGGCGACCTGGAGACCGCCCTGCGCGAGGCCGTGGCCCACCACGTCCTCGTCCCCGGCGACGGCGAGCACTACGCCTTCCGCCACGCCCTGCTCCGCGAAGCCGTCTACACCGACCTCCTGCCCGGCGAACGAGTCCGCCTGCACGCCGCCTACGCCCGAGTCCTCGCCACCGACTCCGACTCGCGCGGTGTCGCCGCGGCCCTGGCCCACCACAGCATGGAGAGCCACGCCCTGCCCGCGGCCCTGGCCGCCTCCGTCGCCGCCACCTGGGAGGCCGAACGACTGGGCGCCCCGGCCGAGTCCCTCGACCACGCCGAGCGCGCGCTGAAGCTGTGGAACGCCGTGCCCGCGGACCAGCGCCCCACCAAGGTCGACGAACTCACCCTGCTCCGCCACGCCTCCTGGGTCGCGGGCATGTCCGGCGACCCCGAACGCGCCGTCGCCTTCGCCAAGTCCGCCGTCGCCGCCGCCAAGGCCGCGGGCGACACCGTCACCCCGGAACGCGCCGCCACCCTGCACCGCCGCCTGGCCGAGGCCATGTACTACATCGATGGCCGCGAGGAGGAGGCGATGGCCGCCGTCGAGCAGGCGTGGGCGATGCTCGCCGACCGCCCCGACAGCTCCGACCAGGCCTGGGTGCTCACCGCGTACGCCACGATCCTGCGCTCCGTCGGCAGGCTGGAGGAATCCCGCCTGCACGCCCGCCGCGCCCTCGACGTCGCCCGCCGGGTCGGCGCCCGCGGCCCCGAGGTCGACGCCCTGGCGACCTTGGCCGTCCTCGACGAGGCCGACGGCCAGGCCGTGGAGGCGCGACAGCGGCTCGCCGAGGTCATCCCCCGCGCGGGCGAGATCGGCGCCATCAGCACCGAGCTCCGCGCCAGGTACTTCCTGTGCGTCAACCTCTACGAGTCCGGCCTGCTCGACCAAGCGGCCGGGGTCGTCGACGCGGGCGTCGAACGGGCCCGCGCCACCGGCCTCACCTGGAGCGCGTACGGCACCGAGCTGCGCGTGATCCAGGTCGTCATCCGCTACGTCCGCGGCGACTGGGACGGCGCCGAGGCCGCGGCCGAACCGCCCGGCCACCGGGTCTCCAGCACGGTCTCGGCCCGCCTGGCCTCCGTCGGCGCCAACATCGCCGTCGCCCGCGGCCGCTTCGCCGAGGCCGAGCGCCTGGTCACCGAACTGCGGTCGGACTGGCACCGCGACATCCAGATCCCCTTGGTCGCGGGCGGCGTCGCCGCCGAGCTGGCCGCCTGGCGGGGCAGGCCGGACCGCGCCGTCGACGGCGTCCGCGAGGCCCTGGACTGGATCGCCCAGGCGGGCGAGCAGTGGATGATGGCCACCATCCGACTGGCCGCCCACGGCATCGCCGCCCACGCCGACCTGGCCACCACCGCCCGCCGCGCGGGTCACCCGGTCGACGCGCACGTCGCCGAGGGCGAGCGCCTGATGAGCCTGGCCCGTCAGACCGCCGCCAACGGCCGACCCCGCACCGGCACCCTCGGCCCGGAAGGCCGCGCCTGGCTCGCCCGCGGCGAGGCCGAACTGACCCGGCTCCACGGCCCCGCCGCCGACACCGCGGCCCCGTCAGCCAGTTCGGCCCCCGCCGGCCCGCTGGCCGCCACCACCCCCGCCGCCGACGGTGGCACGACCAACGATCCCCGCTCACCGCGCCCCGACACCCCAGGGACCAGCACCCGGGCAAGTCACACCCAGGCGATCGCCCCTCTGGAATCCGGCACCCCGGCAAGCACCGGGAGTGCGGTGACCGGCCTCCCCGAAACCGACGGCTCGACAACCGGCGGTCCCGGGCGCGCAGCCCCCGTGGCTGGTGCCGTGGCGGCCCTCACCCGTGATCCGGGCGGAGCCACCGTCGACACCGGGGACGCGACCCTCCTCGGCGGTCCCGATGGCTCCGGGACCGCCGAGGCCCACCTCGACCGGCCGGATGTCGAGGCTTGGCAGCGCGCGGTGGCGGCGTTCGGCTACGGAGCCGTCTACGAGCAGGCGCTGTGCAGGCGGCGGTTGGCGGAAGCCCTCCTAGGAAGGGACGACCGCGACCCGGCCGCCGAACAGCTCCGGCTCGCCGACGAGGTAGCGACCAGGCTGGCTGCCAAGCCGCTCTCCGACGCGTTGCGCCGCACCGCTCGCCGGGCCCGGATCGCGCTGGGCGACGCCGTGGTCGTGCGGGATGAGGTGGACCCCTTCACCCCTCGCGAACGCGCGGTTCTCACCCTCGTGGCGGCGGGCCGGACGAACCGGCAAGTGGGTGAGGAACTGTTCATCAGCGAGAAGACGGTCAGCGTCCACCTCAGCCGGATCATGGCGAAACTCGGCGCGAGCCGACGGGCTGAGGCCGTGGCGGTGGCATACGACCGAGGCTTGCTGAGCGAAGCCTCGGGCCAACGCTGAACTCTCACGTTATTCAGTTGTCGGGTTCATCAATTCATCTACCTCCACGGGATCTCGGTGTTGCGCGGAGGTTTCCGCGCAACACCGAGTCTTCCCGCATCGGCAAGGGTGAACAATCGAGAACCGAAACCGGTGGATGAATCCGAACCATGTGGACAACTGTCAACCGATCTTGACGAACGAGCGCGTCCTCAGCGCGGCAAGCGCTTGAGCGCCCGAAGACCGAGCGTCAGCGACGCGGTCCAAGCCCGCGACGGGATGCCCCGCGCGGGCCGTAGTGGCACGTACCGCTGCGTCGCGATGGTCTGGGCCTCGGTGTACTTCAACAGCCCCTCCGCCCCGTTCCGCCGCCCCACCCCGGACTCGCCCATGCCACCCATCGGCGCGTCCAGACTGCCGAAAGCCGCGCCGAACCCGTCATTGACATTCACCGTGCCCGCGTGGACCCGAGTGGCGACCTCTTCCGCCGCCCGGGAATCACGCCCCCAAACGCTCGCGTTGAGCCCGTAGCGAGTCCGATTCGCCATCTCGACCGCAGCATCCACCTCGGAATACCCGTAAATCGACACAACCGGCCCGAAAGTCTCCTCCGCGAACAACGTCATCCCGTCGCGCACATCGGTGAGGATCGTCGGCTCGTAGAACAGCGGCCCCACGTCCGGCCTCGCCCGTCCGCCGGTGAGCAGCGTCGCGCCCTTCTCCACGGCGTCGGCGACATGTGTCGAGACCGTCCCCAGTTGCTTCTCGGACGTCAACGAACCCATGTCCACGCCATAACCCAAATCGGAACCGAGCCGAACCGCCGAGGTTTTCGCCACGAACGCGCGTGTGAACTCTGCTCGAATGCTCGAATGCACGTAAATGCGTTCCACCGAAACGCACAACTGCCCCGCCGACGAGAAGCACGCCGTCACCGCGCCCGCCGCCGCGCGTTCGACGTCCGCGTCCGGCAGCACGATCATCGGGTTCTTGCCGCCGAGCTCCATCGAGAAACCGGTCAGCAGCGCCGCCGCCCGCGCCGCGAGCCCCTTGCCCGTCGCGGTCGACCCGGTGAACCCCAGGTAGTCGGCTTCCTCGATCAACGCGGTGCCCACGTCCTCCCCGCGACCCAGCACGATCTGCCACACGCCGTCGGGCAGCCCCGCGGCCGAGGCGAACTCGTGCAGCCACAGCGCGGAGAGCGCCGTCTGGTTGTCCGGCTTCTGCACCAGCGCGTTCCCCGCGATCAACGCCGGGATGGCGTCCATGCCGGTCAGCGCGAGCGGGTAGTTCCACGGCGAGATC
This sequence comes from Actinokineospora auranticolor, assembly GCF_041897805.1. Taxonomy (GTDB): domain Bacteria; phylum Actinomycetota; class Actinomycetes; order Mycobacteriales; family Pseudonocardiaceae; genus Actinokineospora; species Actinokineospora auranticolor. Next base: position 6,174,302 of record NZ_CP154825.1, on the reverse strand, counting down.
ATCGAGATGACGCCCTTGGGGTGGCGCACCTCGGTGGTTCGCGTGAAGAACGGGAGTGTGCCGGCCCTTCGGCGCGGTGCCAGCAGACCGGCCGCCCGGCGCCCGTAGTAGGCGGCGGTCATCGCGGTGACGGCGATCTCGTCGTACGCGTCAAGGCGGGATTTGCCGGTTTCCACCTGCATCAGGTCGAGCGCCTCGGCCTGGCGGTCGAGAATCAGGTCGTGCAGACGCAGGAACACCTGCTGCCGCTCCCGCACCGGTGTCGCCGCCCAGTCGACCTGGGCCCGCCGCGCGCGCTCGAACGCACGCCGTACGTCGGCGTCCAGGCACTGCGGCAACCCGGTGATCGGTTTCCCGGTGAACGGCGCCGCCATCGTCACTGACTCCGGCCCCGGCACGGCGCGGGCCGCCAACTCCGCCCCCCTCGCCGCCGTCGGTGCGCCGGGGACCGTGCCGATCGTGCCCATGAAAGCTCCTCCACTCGCGCCGGAGCCCTCATGTTACTTCCGAGTAGGCCACTGCTCCAGTGGCACCGCGAACCGCCCTCAGGCGGCCGCGGTCTCGGACGACTCGGCGGTCCGCTCGGGAGCGTCCACTGAGATCGCGACGCGGAGCAGGTCGTCCTCGCGGCGCACCGCCACCGGCAGACCCGCGGCGTTCGCCGCCCGGGTGAACCCCGCCTCGGCGGGCATGCACCAGGCGATCATCCGGCGGTGACCGGCGGCCCGGCCCAACACCCCCAGACGGGTGATCATCGCGGTACCCAGGCCCTGCCGCTGCCAGGAGTCCTCGACCAGCACCGAGATCTCCGCCTCGGCCGGGTCGTTGGTGCGGATCAACTGCGCCATCGCGACGACCTCGGTGCCGCACAGCGCCAGCAGCGTCGTACCGCGCGGGGGCTGCAGGAGGCGGTGCAGCCAGCGGCGGGGGAGGGTGCGCAAGCCCGCGTGGTAACGGGTGAACAGGGTCTGCGCCGAGCAGCGCGAGTGCAGGTCGTTGACCGCGTCGGCGTCCGCCGGGGTGCCCGGGCGCAGCACGATTCCCGCGCCGGTGCCGGTGATCACGGCCGTGGGCGCGGTGACGTCACCCGCGACGAGTGCCTCGGACAGCGCGGCCACGCGGGCCAGCTCGACCTCGGTGAACGGGGCCCAGCCACGGCGGGCGACGACGGTGAGGTCGTCGGTCAGCGGGAGTACGACGCGGTGGTCGTTCTGGTCGCCGAAGCCCGTCGCGGTGTCGACGATGGTGACCGAGTCGGCGTCCAGCACGGTGCGCACGGCGTCCGCGACGGCCGCCGGATCGCGCAGAGCGGCCGCGGTGACGCGCAGGGCCGCGGTCGTGTGGTCGACCAGGTGCCGGGTGTCCGCGCGCGCGATACCCAGGCAGCGGCCACCCTCGGCGCGGATGTCGTCCACCAGGTCGGCGGGCGCGTGCCCGGGACCGGTGCGCACCACGATCTCGTCCACGACCCCACCGGGCACCGGGAGCACGGTCAGCGCCAGGACGTTGCAGTCGCGCGCCGCGAGCCGGGTGGCGACGCGGGCGAGCGCGCCGGGCCGGTCGTCGAGGCGCACGCGCAGCCGCCAGGTCGTCGGGGTGCCGGGGGTGGTCGGGGAATTTCGCATGGGTTCCAGGGTCGGGCAGAACTGTTGCCGGACGGGTGCCGGTGTGTTTCGTTCGCGTGAGCATTCGGGACAACCGCGTGACGGTGCGCACGGCGGAACCGCGCATGGCCGCCGTGTGAGCAGTGCGCGCCGCCGTCCCCATCTGCTGCCCGATCGGCCACCCGACCCGACCGCGCCGCGGCATAACGTCGTGGTTCCTCTCGAGCGGCGATGGCGAGGCACACATGACCGACGTCCCCGACCCGCGCCACACCACGGCGCGCTACCGCTACCGCCTGCCCGGCACCCCGGTCGCGACCGCGACCGTCGACATCGGACACGTCGCGGTGACCGTGGAACTCGGCCTGGCGGGCGACCTCGACGTCACCACCGCCGCTCCGGATGCCGCCCAGCCGCCGACTGTCGCACCGGTGTCCGGCGGCCCCGTCCTGAACGACAAGTCGGAGGACGACCGCGAGGCAGCTCCGGTCGGCACCCGGGTGCGGGACCGCGTGGCGGCACGGGACGACGCGTTGGCCGCCGTGCGCGAGGTCGGCGCCAGCGTCATGGTCGGTGGGGTCGGCTCGCCGCGCCCGCGGATCACCGCGGGCGCCGGACACCGCTTCCAGCAGACCGGCAGGCGCTTCCGCAACCCCGACACGGTCGAGCACGAGGGTGAGTGCGCGATCGACTTCACCCACGAACGCGTGCGGGTACGCGGCCGCGCCCGGTTCCGCCTGACGGTCTCGGCCACGACCGACCGCGACCGCCCCGACGCCCGCACGTGGCTGACCCGCCACGAGCACGAGCGGTCCGCGATCGGCATGGTCGTGCTGGTCGCGGTTCCACCCGCGCCGGACGCCCTCGCCCCGGCGCGCTGACCTGCGCCGCTGATACGCCTGCCTGGCCACAGCCCCGGAGTTCCGTCCTGGATGAGAACCGCGCGGACTCGCCAGGAAGCCTGCGCCGGGAACACCGGGTCGAAGAATAGCCGCGGGCACCGACAAAACCGGGTGTCCGCACGTGGAACAGCGGTTTCGGGTGCGCTCCGCCCGATCGAGGTCGGGCGGAGCACAGGGTCCCCGGCCGTTCCAGGCGTCAGTAGCGCAGCAGGTCGGCGCCGTAGCCCTCGCCCATCTCGTACCGCTGGGTGAACGAGGCGAAGTCCTGCCACGACTCGACGCCCGCCCCGGGCGGCCACGGGTCGAAGACGTGGATCTCCGCGCCGTTGGCGCCCTGGCGGATGCCCGCCACCACGATGATGTGGTATTCCGCCCCCGGCACCGGTGTCCACAGCGGACCGCTCTCCGCCAGCACCTCCGCCCAGCCCTGCTCGGTCCAGCAGGCGCAGTACACGCTGCTCATCCCGACCTGCTTGCCGATCGGCTCGGCCTCGGCCCACGTCTTGCCCTGGTGGTCGACCCCGGCCTCCGCGCACAGGCTCTCGACCGTGTAGTTCTGACCGCGGGCGTTGAGGACCATGACCATCGACGCCGCCCAACACGTCGTCTCGTCCGGTTGGCTCAGCAATTCCACCGGGTAGTCGATGTCCTGGAAGCCCGTCTCGCCGCCACCACCGCCACCACCACCGTCACCGCCCCCGGTCTCGCCGGTCTCGCCGGTCGCGCGGCCCAGCAGCACGTCCCAGAACCGGCTGTCCACGCGGTCCCCGGAGGAGAGCCCGTTCTGGTCGGCGAAGTGGCTGACCGCGCCCGCGGTCGTGTCGTCGAACTCGCCGCTCTCGCCGACGACGCCCTGCTGGTAGTGGTGGTTGAGCATCTGCTGCAGGTAGGCCACCCACTCGGAACTGTCCCCGGGCGCCAGGTCTGGCTCGTCTGCCATGTTTCCTCCTCTAGCCACCGACATCCACTGTGGACACGGCGATGATCGATCCGGTAGGCTGGTCCACGGGGTCGTGGCAGGTCCGGACGATGTCGTTGGCTCGTGCGGCGCATTTGCCGTTGATGAGCACGGTCGCGCTGCCGGTGGTGATCGTGCCGCGGTTGGTGGGTTGCTTCTGGAACGTCGTGGGCGGCGGTGCCACGTGCGGTGGCGTGTTCTCCGCGGTCGACCCCACGACCGCCGCGGGTTGCCCGCAGATCAACACATCGCGGCTGCACCCGTCGGTGATGATCCCGGTGAACGGCAGCGGTGTGGGTGTCGGCACCGGCCCGCCCGCGGACGGCACCAACAGGATGTGGATGTCCGTGCCCACCACCCGGTCGCCCATGCGCGCCGCGGGGGTCACGAGCGCACCCACCGCTTGGCGCCCGCCGGTGCCAGCGGTCCGCGCGGCACGTCCTGGCCGGACCGCAACGCGATCCGCTCGGCGGGCGGGGCCAGTTCGGTGTCGGTATCGGCGAGCAGAGCGGCGCTCGCGGTGACCACGAACGCCGCGCGCGCGGGCATGCCCAGGTTCGTCCACAGCTCGCCCGGGTCCGCGTCGGCCACCGCGAGGAACACCGGCTCGCCCGCGACCGCGAGCTCGCCGGCCAGGCAGCCTTCGGGCACGGTGTCGGCGAACAGCACCGCGCGCAGCGCGCGGTCGAGCAGCATGTGCTCCTCGCCGACCTTCTCGGCGCGCGCGGTGACCAAATAGGACAGCTCGCACCGCCGGGTCGGCCCGCGCCGGGACAGCACCGCGCCGCGCTCGTCACGTACCTCGGCCCAGCCCGCCTCCCGCCCCCTCGGGTCGCCGCGCAGTCCGAACAGGAACAGGTCGACGACCTTCGTCGGTCGCTCGGTCTGCCAGGTCGGCTTCGGCGGGTCGAGGCGCACCGCCGTGCCTTCCGGCAGTGCCCGGCCCAGCAGCACGCACAGCGCGTCGTCCACCTCGGTGATCACGGCAGCCAGTGTCGGGCGCCGGTGGACCGGCGCGCACCGGTCCGCCGCCCGCGCCATCGGTGCCGCCCGGGCCGCCCGAAGGGGCGTCCCCGGCCGCCCCCGCCCCCGCCCCGCGGCGACTGCGGCCGACCGGCGCCGCGCACCAAGCTCAGGGCCGAAGCCCAGCTACCGCAAGGTGAGGGAGAACCGCAGATGGCCAGCAGCTACCTCGCGCCAGGTGTCTACATGGAGGAGGTGTCCTCGGGCTCGCGGCCCATCGAGGCCGTCGGCACCGCGGTCGCCGCCTTCGTCGGTTTCGCCGAGCGCGGCCCGCTGCACCAGCCGGTGCTGGTCACCAACTGGACCCAGTTCAAAGCCGCCTTCGGTGACTTCGTCGCGGGCAACTACCTGGCGCACGCGGTCTACGGCTTCTTCCTCAACGGCGGCGGATCCGCCTACGTCGTGCGGATCGGTGGCGCGAGCGCGGGCGAGAACGGCGAGGTCGTCACCGGTCCCGTCGCGGTCGCCGAGCTGCCCGCCGCCGACGGGCAGCCGCCGCTGGTACTCGCCGCGCGCTCGACCGAGACCGCCGACCTGACGGTCGAGGTCGCACCGGCGGGCGAGCCGGGGGAGGACACCTTCAAGCTGGTCGTCAAGCGCGCGGGCGAACCCGTGGAGACCTTCGACAACGTCACCACCAAGCGCGGCACCAACAACGTCGCGACCGTGCTGCGCCAGCAGTCCAAACTGGTGCAGGCCGAGGAAGCCCGGGGCCGCGCGCTCAGCGCGCCGCGCCCGGGGGAGATCGCGCTCGCCGCACCCGCTCCCACCACACTGCCCGCCAAGATCGAGACGGGGGAGTACATCGGCGACTCCGCCGACCGCACCGGGTTCGCCGGGTTGGAGGCCATCGACGAGGTCACCATGCTGTGCGTGCCGGACCTGATGGCCGCCTACCAGCAGGGCGCGCTGACCCTCGACGACGTCAAGGCCGTGCAGCTGGCCATGATCGCGCACTGCGAGCTGATGTCGGACCGGGTGGCCGTGCTCGACACCCCGCCCGGCCTCAAGGCGCGCGAGGTCGCGGACTGGCGCACCGACGTCGCGGGCTACGACTCCCGCTACGCCGCCCTGTACTGGCCGTGGATCAAGGTCGCGGACCCGGTGGCGGGCAAGCAGGTCTTCGTGCCGCCGAGCGGTCACATGGCGGGCATCTGGGCGCGCAACGACACCACCCGCGGCGTGCACAAGGCACCGGCCAACGAGGTGGTGCGCGGCGCGGTCACGTTGGAGCTCAACATCACCAAGGGCGAGCACGACCTGCTCAACCCGCTGGGCGTCAACTGCGTGCGCTCGTTCCGCGGGCAGGGCATCCGGGTGTGGGGCGCGCGCACGCTCTCCAGCGACCCGCAATGGCGCTACCTCAACGTCCGCAGGCTGTTCAACTACGTGGAGAAGTCCATCCTGCAGGGCACCAACTGGGTGGTGTTCGAGCCGAACGACCCCAAGCTCTGGGACTCGGTCCGCCGCACGGTCACCATGTTCCTGCGCCGGGTCTGGCGCGACGGGGCGCTGTTCGGCAAGCAGCCCGCCGAGGCGTTCTTCGTCAAGTGCGACGCGGAGAACAACCCGCCGGAGAACCGGGACGCCGGGATCCTCACCGTGGAGATCGGCATCGCCCCGGTCAAGCCCGCGGAGTTCGTGGTCTTCCGCATCTCCCAGTTCGCCGAGGGCGCGGGCCTCGAAGAGTAACCCCACCACCGGAAAGGATCGGCCATGGTCGCCGGACTCAGCTCGAGCCAGCCCAACGACGCCCTCACCGCGGCGCGGTTCTCCATCACCATCGACGGCTACGAGATCGCCTCGTTCTCCGAGCTCCAGGGCATCACCACCGAGGTCGAGCCCGTGGAACTGATGGAGTCGACCGACAAGGAGGTCGTGCTCAAGAAGCTCCCCGGCAAGACCAAGCCCGCCACGCTGGTGCTCAAGCGCGGCAAGAACTCCAGCATGGAGCTGTGGGCCTGGCACGAGGCGGTCCTCAACGGCGACATCGTCGCCGCCCGCAAGAGCTGCTCGCTGGTCATGTACGCCACCGACGGCAAACCGGTCGCCCGCTACCACCTCGAACACGCCTGGCCGGCCAAACTGGAGATCGGCGCGCTCAAGGCGGGCTCCAGCGAGGTGCTGATGGAGACCGTCACCATCGTCTCCGAGCGGATCCAGCGGGTGTCGGTGTGACCGCCCTGGCCGAGGGCGCGGTCGGCCTGCGCACGGAGTACCCGTTCACGCTACCCCGCGGATACGTCGATGAGCACGGCCGAGTACACCGCGACGGCGTGATGCGCCTTGCCACCGCGCGAGACGAGATCACGACCCAGACCGACCAGAGAGCCCGGCAGAACCCAGCGTACCTATCGGTGTTGCTGCTGGAGCGGACCGTCACGACATTGGGTGACCTGCCCGCGGTGGACACCTTCGTGGTGGAGAACCTCTTCGCCTCGGACCTGGCGTTCCTGCAGGACCTCTACCGCCGGATCAACACCGACGGGCACACCCAGGTCGCGGTGCGCTGCCCGCATTGCGACCAGGGCTTCGCGGTGGACATCGCGGGCGATGTGGCCGGTGGTGCCCCGGGGGGATCCTGACGTACGCGGCCGACCGGTTGTGGGAGGAGGTCGCGTACGTGGCGTACTACCTGCACTGGGCCTTCGAGTCCATCTTGGACCTCGAGCACCCGGTGCGGACGCGGTTGATCACCGAGATCGGCCGCATCCACAGCAGACAGCTTGAGTGAACCACCCGAGGAGACCACGGATGCGCTGGCCGTTCCGCCGCGAGGCGCCCGCCCGGCGGGAACCCGTGACCGCGCCCCCGGTCGTCGAGCGGGCGCGGGGTGAGTGGGTGCTGCTCCCACCGCTGCGCACGGCCACTACAGGCCAGGCACCGCTGACGGTTGCACCGGCCTTGGGGTCGGAGCCGTTGCGAGGCACGATGAGTTCGGTGCTCGCCGGACCTGGGATCCACCGGGTGCGAGTGGTCTCGCCTACCGATGAGCGTCCTGGAGAACCCGCGGCACGCGTGGAAGGCCTGGTGACCCCGCTGCCGGTGGGTGACCGCGCGCGGATACGCCACGACACGGATTTGCCCGGTGGCACGCCGTTGGTGGGCAGACCGGTCGTGGGTGAAGTGGTCGAGGTGTCCGCGTTGACCAAGGCGACCTCGGACTACGTCGGTGAGCCCCGGGTCGCGGCCGAACCCTACCGCGCCCCCGGGTGGATGAGGTACGTGCCGGACTGGGTCACCCAGGCGCAGACAGGCGGAGTACCGGAGTCGCCCACACCGCAATCGTTTGCACCCGTGGAGGAACCGAAACCGAAGCCGGTGGAGCTCGCCGTGCGACGCGACCGCCCCCGGCCGTCTCTGGGGGAGAGCAGACGGCTGGGCCTCGGCGCGCCAATCTCGCGCAAACCGGATCCGGTCGGTGATGCGGCTTCCGTGGAGGAACCTCCCGGACAAGGGGAGCCGTCACTGTCGGTGGATCCGGTGACCCCGCCGACCGGCACCGAGACGTCCGGCTCGTCCTCGAATGACCGCGCGACCGCATCGGATCCTGGCAGAACAGACTTTGCCCACGGCGTGGCGGAAGCAGTCGAGGCCTCCCGAGGTGTGGACGCCGCCGCGCCAGATCGCACTGAACCCACGCCGACCACCGACACGAAGCCGAGCGAGGCCTCCGGTCTGCACCAGGTCACGGCAGCCGTGGTCAGCGTCGAACCCGGTACGAACCTGATCTACGACCGGCACGCGACCGAGAGCGTGGAGAGCGGCACTACCTCGAGCGAACCGACTGCGGCCCTCGGAAACAACGCGCCGCCAGTGGCACCCGACCCCGTACATGTCGGATCCGGCGGCTCGGCCTCACGACACGATGCCCGTCCCGATTCACCAGGCGTTGAAGGCGCCACGGCCGTACAGGCAGGCGCCATCGGCGCCCGGACCGGAGTGCCGGGCGCTGCTGGAGGTGCCCCAACGACCCCGCTGGTGCACGGACTGCGCGGCGTACCCGCCAAGATCGACGCGAGCCGTCCGCAGGGAATGCCCACGGGAGTCGTCGTCACCCGCCCCCCGGCCGAGTTGGTGGACGCGTTGAGGAGGCGGCATCGGATAGATGTCGCCGACGTGCCCGTCTACCGGGGTGCCCGCGTAACCGCCGCCGCCCAGGCCAAGGACGCCCGTGCCTTCACCACCCAGGGTGCCGTCTTTCTACCGGACACCCACGACAATCCGCAGACCCGCGGGCTGCTCGCCCACGAGCTCGTCCACGTCGCCCAGCAGCGCGCCCACGGCCACGCACTACCCGCCGAGAACACCCCCGCCGGACAGCTGCTGGAAGCCGAGGCCCAAGCCGCCGAACGCTGGTACGCGGGGGAGGCGGGCGCCGTCGAACCCACCATCTCGATCACCGGACACGCGACCGACCTGGTCCACCCCACGAAAAGCTTCACGGAGACCCAGGCGCAGCACGCCAGGCGGTCCCGAGTCGACCCGAAACCCTCGTCCGCCCTCGACCCGGATACCCGCGCGGAGGTGGGCCAGATCGCCGAGCGGTCCGCGCGCCGGGTGGTCGAGGAATGGACCAACCCCGTGCTGGAACGGCAACGCGCCCAAGCGTCGGAGAAGCCCACCTTCAACCGTGACGCCCGGCGCGTCGAGCTGACGAGGGAACTGCTCACCCGCCTGAACGACGAACGCGCCGACGACGATCCGGTCGAACTCGACGGCTTCGACCTCGACCGCATCGAACACCTGCTGGACCTCGAGGAACGCGCCGCGGGCAACCGGCCCGCGACCAGGACCGCGAGATCTCCGCAGCGCCCCCGGAAGACACCGCCGGGTGAGGTACACGAGCCGGTCGAGCAGAAGTTCTCCCACCGCCTCATGCAAGCCCTCGCCGGCCAGGACCCGCGCAGCGGCTTCATGGGCATTCACGGCGTCCGACCCTCAGACGACGAACACGGTCGACGGCAGACCCGTGAGAAGGCACAGAGCACACAGCCTGACGCGGTACAGAAGAAGAAGCCGACTCAGGTTGACGAACACCAAGACGAGGAGCGGGGAGCAGACCAGGTCTTGGCGGACATCGGTCTCGTCGGCCACGACTTCCGCTCCTCGCTCAACCCGAAGAACTGGTTCGAGCCCAAGCCGAAGGCCACCCCCAAGCCCCAGCAGCCCGACCAGGCCGAGGACGCGGACGAGATCGACATCGACCGCCTCGACCTCGACGAGCTGTCCACCCGGCTCTACGACCGGCTGCGTTCCCGGCTGCGGATGGAACTGCTCATCGACCGCGAGCGGGCGGGCCTGCTCACCGATTTCCGCTAGGAGGCGTGATGCTCAGCGACAGCAGCAAGATCGGTCTGAGCAACCGGTTCGTCGTCACCGTGCAGAACATGGAGATGTACAACCTGGGGAGCTGGACCAAGGCGGACGGCCTCGACGTGGCGTGGGACGTCGCCGAGTACCGCAGCGGCGACGGCGGCAACGACCGCCTCTACTTCCCCGGCAACACCAAGTACACCAACGTCAAGCTCTCCCGCGCGGTCTCCGAGGAGACCAGCGCCGTGCGGGACTGGCTCAACAAGAACTCGTGGGAGCACAAGCTCTACATCGGCACGATCGGCCTCTTCACCTCGCACCTGGAGGACGGCCCCATCACCGAGTGGGAGCTGCGGGACGTGATCCCGGTGAAGTGGGCGATCACCTCGATGGACGCGGGCGCCAGCCAGGTCGCCGTGGAAACCCTGGAACTGGCCCACCGCGGGTTCCTCGAGGACCAGCGCAAGCTGGTGGGCTGACCCATGGTCGCGCTGCACAGCGCCGAGACCCAGCTCGCGCTCACCACCCGCTTCCACGTCGCCGTCGACGGCGTGGACCTCGGCGGCTGGGCGCGGTGCCAGGGCCTGCAGGTGAAGTTCAACCCCGAGCTGATCAACGACGGCGGCAACTACGAGTACGAGGTGATCCTGCCCGGTCGCGTGCAGTACCCGAACGTGACGCTCACCCGCGCGATGAACGCGCCCGACACCGCCCGGGTGCAGGCGTGGCTGCGTGACCGGGTCAGCGCGTGGATCGGCGCGGACAGCAGCGGCGACGGCGGCACCGCGCAGATCACGCTCTTCGACGCCCGGGCCGGGGTGGTGGCGGCCTGGCAGTTGCGCAACGTCTACCCGGCCACCTGGAAGGGGCCGGACCTGGACGCGATGACGTTGGGGATCGCCACCGAGACGCTTGAGCTCGCGCACGAGGGATTCCTGTGACCACCACAAGAGTACACGCGCAAGGGAGGTCGTGATGGTCCTCGGTGCAGCACTCGGCTTCGCGGCCAACGTCGGGATCACCGCGGGACTGGCGGGCAGCCAGTTCCCGGCTTCGCTGCGGTGCACGACGTTGCCCCACGTCGGCTTCGTGCCTTTCGACTTCAACCCCACCACCATCACCATCAAGCGGACGAGCAAGGTGGGCAAGACGGCCTCGCCCGGCGGCGGCAAGGGTGATTCGGGCACGGTACGGCCGACCACCAAGAAGGTGGACGGCGGGACCATCACGCTCGCGGAGATCGTCTTCGAGGGCAAGACCACCAAGCTGCGCTGTGACACGCTCCTCGGCTGGATGTCCCCGGACTCCGGGTTCCTGGGTCAGGTCCTCTCCATGGTCACCGGGCAGAACCTCAAGACCGAGCCACCCGAGCTGACGTTCCAGTACGGGCCACCGATGGTCGGCTTCGTCTACACCGTGAAGCTCTCCGGGTGCACCGTGAAGTACACCCGCTTCACCGGCGCGGGTATCCCGGTGCGCGCCCTGGTCACGATGGAGTTGACCCGGGTCCCCACGCTCCTCGACTCCCTGCCGCAGAACCCCACTTCCGGTGGACAGCCCGGTCGTCGCAGGCACACCGTCGCCGAAGGCGAATCGCTGCAATCCATCGCCACGGCCAACTACGGCACCCCCGCGGCGTGGCGGCGGATCGCCGAGGTCAACGGTATCCAGGATCCCATGCGCGTCCGTCCTGGAACGACTGTCTACCTGCCCAACCCGCAAGAGCTCCAGGAGGCGTAGGTGCTCGAAGGTCTGCTCGGCGGCAAGAGCGCGGCCCTGGTCTGGCCGTCGATCCGGGTCGGCATGGTCGGTCTCCCGCTCAACCCCTTGGCCATGCCCAACCTGGTGCGCGCCGTAGTGGACACGCACCTGCACCTGCCGGACATGTTCGAGCTGATCTTCGCCGACGACGAGGGGAACATCGTCTCCACCGCCGGACTGGACATCGGCACCACGGTGAAAATCGCGGCGGGTCGCGCGGATGACAGCGGAACCAGTACACTGATCTCGGGCGAGGTCACGGCCATAGAGGCCATTTGCCAAGACGGACTCATCTTCTCTGTGGTGCGCGGGTACGAACGCGCGCACCGGCTGCAGCGCGCCAAACGCACCCGGACCTGGCTGGGTAAACGCGACAGCCAGATCGCCACGGACATCGCCCGGGCCGCGGGTCTGCGCGTCGGCGACGTGCAGACGACCCGCACCGTGCACCAGCACCTCGCGCAGGTCGCGCAGACCGACTGGGACTTCCTGACCCAACGGGCCCGCGAGATCGGCTTCGAGACCGGCGTCGAGGGCGGGGAGTTCTTCTTCCGCCGCGCGTCCGGGCGCCCGGCGGGTGGCGCGCTGGGCGGAGTCGCGGGTGCCGTGGCGGACGCGGCGAAGAGCATCTTGGGCTTGAGCACCAAGCTCGTGTTCAAGGACAACCTGCTCACGTTCCTGCCGCGCGTCACCTCCGCCAACCTCACGCCGGACGTCGAGGTCCGCGTGTGGGACACCAAACGCGCGCGAGTCGCCGTCGCGGGCAACCGGGTCATGACCGGCACCGCCGAACTCGACGACGAACCCGGCGACCTGGCCAGGGACGCCACCCGGGGCATGGTCCCGATCCCCGCGCTGCCCCCGCCGGTGCTGAACCCGGGCCTGGCTTTCGTGCGGCCGCCGAGCACGACCGCGCACCTGGTCGTCGACCGGCCCGCTGGTCGGGGGCCGAGCGCCGACGCGGCCGCGAAGGAGATCGCCGAAGGTGTGGCCGACCACGTCGGCAGCGTCTTCGCCGAGGCCGAAGGCGACGCGCTGGGCGACCCCGCGATCCAGGCGGGCGCCGAGGTGGAGATCGGTGGCGTACCCGAGAAGTTCGTCGGCACCTGGGTCATCACCAACGCGCGGCACGTCTTCGACGCCGAGGAGAACGGCTACCACACCCGGTTCTGGGTGAGCGGACGGCAGAACCGCAACCTCCTCGGCCTCACCAACCCGCCCCAGCGCCCGCAGGAGTTCACCGGTCTGGTGTGCGGCGTGGTCACCAACGTGCAGGACCCCGAGCAGAAGGGCCGGGTCAAGGTCACCCTGCCGTGGCTGGCGCACAACTACGAGTCCGACTGGGCCCGGACAGTCCACATCGGAGCGGGTAAGCGCAGCGGACCGCTCTTCCTGCCGGAAGTCGGTGACGAGGTGCTGGTCGGCTTCGAGTTCGGCGATGCCCGTCGGCCGTATGTGCTGGGCGGCCTGCTCAATGATACCTGCTCCTTCGGGCACCTGGGCACCGCCGTGGCCGCCGGAACCATCAACAAACGCGGCATAGTCACCCCTTCGGGGACGCGGCTGCTGTTCACCGACCGCGTACTGGCCCCGGCCCCACCCACCGAGTCCAAGATCGAACTCGGTACCGCGGACGGGAAGACCGGGTTGAGCGTCGACCAGGTCGGCGGCACCGTCACGCTGTCCTGCGCCCCCAGCCCACCGGCCAGCCGCAACCCCGTGGGCTCGCTGACCATCGAGTGCGGCGGCGCCGGGACGGTCACCATCCGCGCGGGCGCGGGCGGGATGAAGCTGGAGTCCGAGGGGACGTTGGAACTCAGCGGCAAACTGGGTGTGCGGATCACGAGCCCCGGGGTCACCGAGGTCAAGGGCTCCATGCTCAAGCTCAACTAGGAGGGTCGGATGGCGCAGGACTTCGTCGGCGCGGGCTGGGCGTTCCCGCTCGGTGTCGGGCCGCAGGGCGGCATCGCCCTGGTGCGCCGGGAGGTGGAGCTGGAGCAGGCGATGCGGCTCATCCTGGCGACCTACCCGGGCGAGCGGCCGATGCGCCCCGCGTTCGGCAGCCGCATCCGCGACTACGTGTTCCGGCCCGTCAACCTGGAGACGGCCGCCGAGCTGTCGCAGGAGGTCCGCGACGCGTTGCTGCGCTGGGAGCCGCGCGTGGACGTCGAAGGCGTCGGCGTCGAACCGGACCCCGATGACAGCAGCCTGCTCTACATCGACATCCGGTACGTCGTCAAGGACACCAACGACCGCCGCAACCTGGTCTTCCCGTTCTACACCATCCCCGAGGACGGGAGTGACTACTGATGGTGCTACCCGCACCCAACCTCGACGACCGCCGCTTCCAGGACCTGGTGGACGAAGCCAAGCGGATGGTCATGCGCAAGTGTCCGGAGTGGACCGACCACAACGTGTCCGACCCGGGCGTGACGCTGATCGAGACTTTCGCGTTCATGACCGACCAGGTGCTGTTCCGGCTCAACCAGGTCCCGGAGCGCCTGTACGTCAAGTTCCTGGAGATGATCGGGCTTCGGCTGGTACCGCCGACGGCCGCGCAGGTGCCGGTGACCTTCTGGCTGTCATCGCCCGCGGTGACGGCCGTCGGCGTGTCGGTGGGGACGGAGGTGTCCACCGCGCGGACGGAAGCCGCCGAGTCGGTGGTGTTCAGCACGTGCGAGGACCTCTGGATCGTGCCGAGCGTGCTGACCCGGGTGGTGAATCCGGCCGGGGACGTGACGGACAAGCTGCGCATGGGCACGTCGTTCCCGGCATTCTCGCCCGAGCCCCAGGTCGGGGACGCGCTGCTGGTGGGGCTTGACGTCGCCGTGCCGCGTTGTGTCGTCCGGGTCGACATCGGTTGCCAGGTCACGGGTGTCGGTGTGCATCCGGACCACCCGCCGCTGGTGTGGGAGGCGTATAACGGAACCGAGTGGGTGCGGTGCCGGGTCGGCCAGGACACGACCGACGCGATCAACACCGACGGCTGGGTGCATGTGCACGTCCCGGCCGGTCACGTGACGTCCGTGATCGATGGGGAGAGCGCGGGGTGGCTGCGCGCGCGGGTCGTCGAGGTCGACGACGAGTACCCGACGTACCACGAGAGCCCGGTGATCACCTCGCTCGCCGCGAGCACGGTCGGGGGAACCGCGACGGCCCAGCACTGCGATGTCGTCGAGGACGAGGTGTTGGGGCAGTCCGAGGGGGTGCCCGGGCAGCAGTTCACCCTCGGCCGGGCGCCGATCGTCGCGAGTGGACTGCTGGAGACGACGTCCGACGACGGTTGGGTGCCGTGGACCCTGGTGCCGCACTTCGCCGGGAGCGGTCCGGCCGATCGGCACTACCGGCTCGACGGTGCCACGGGCGTGGTCCAGTTCGGACCCGCTATCCGAGAACCGGATGGGACGGTGCGGCAGTACGGCGCCGTGCCGGATCAACGTTGCACGATCCGTGTTCGCGGGTATGCTTACGGTGGCGGGCGCAGCGGCAATGTCGGACGTGGCGCGATTCGCATGCTCAGTTCCTCCATCCCGTTCGTGGCTGACGTGGAGAACCTGGACGCGGCGACCGGTGGTGTCGACGGGGAGACTCTGGACCAGGCCAAGGCCCGTGGTCCAATTTTGCTGCGCACCCGTGGCCGGGCGGTGACTGCGGAGGACTACGAGGCGATCACGCGGGAGGCCGCGCCGGAGGTGGCGCGCGTCCGGTGCGTGACGGCGGGCGACGACGACGCGGACGCGGGGTCGGTGCGGGTGCTGGTCGTGCCCACCGTCGCCCAACTCGACGGGCGCATCGAGTTCGCGGACCTGGTGCCGGAGCGGCAGACCCTGGCCCGGATCACCGACCGCCTGGACGAGGTCCGGCTCATCGGGACCAGGGTGCTGGTCTCGCCGCCGAAGTACCGGGGTGTCACGGTGGTCGCGCGGGTGATCGCTCGACCGCGGGTGGACCGCGCGCGCGTGCGGTCGGAGGCGCTGGCCGCGTTGTACGGCCACCTGAACCCGGTGACCGGCGGGTCGGACGGCGCGGGCTGGCGCTTCGGGAGACCGGTGCAGGCGGGTGACATCCACGCGCTCCTGCAACGGGTCCGAGGCGTGGACATGGTCGAGGACGTCCGGCTCTTCGGTGCCAACCCGGTCACCGGTGAACGCGGCGACGAGACGCAGCGCCTTGACGTCGACCGGCACAGCCTGGTGTTCTCCTTCGAGCACCACGTGAAGGTGGAGGACCACTGATGCGCGGTGCTGTCGCGGGGCTGCCCTCCGCCGTCCCGATGCTGGAACTGTTGCCCGCCATCTACCAGGAGGACCCGTTCACCGAGCGGTTCATGGCCGGGTTCGACGACGTGCTGGCGCCGGTGCTGTCCACAGTGGATTGCGTGGCGGACTACCTCGACCCGCTGCTGGCCCCGGAGGACTTCCTGGAGTGGCTGTCCGGCTGGGTGGGCATCGAACTGGACGAGGGCTGGCCGCTCGACCGCCGACGCGCGGTGGTCGGCACGGCGGTGGAGATGTACCGCATGCGCGGCACGGTGTCGGGCCTCCGGGCGAACCTGGAGGTCCTGACCGGCGGCGTTGTGGAGATCGTCGACAGCGGCGGTGTCGCCCACTCACTGGACCCGGACGCGGAGCTGCCGGGTGACGCCCACCCCCGGCTGGCGGTCCGGGTACGGGTGCAGGACCCGTTGTCGGCCCCGGAGGACTTGGTGGACGCGGTGGTCGCGGCCGCCAAGCCCGCCCATGTCGTGCACCGGGTGGAGGTGGCGTGATGATCGTGTGCAAGTCGTGCGCCAGTCACAACCAGGACACCGACACCTTCTGCGGGAAGTGCGGTGGGTTTCTGGAGTGGACGGGGGAGAAGGTCGCCCCGACACCGGTGAAGGCCGTTGTGGTGGTTGAGGAGGAGGAAGAGGAGCCGCCCAAGCGCGGCCTGTTCGCGCGCCTCCAGTCCGCGCTCTACCTCGACGTGGGGCATCGTCCGCCGCTTCCCGAGCCCACCAAACCGACACCGGCCGGCGCTCCTGGTGCCCCCAGACCCGCCGCCGCGAACACTCCCGGCCCTCCACGGCCACCTGGCGTGCCCACACCGCCCGCGCCTCCGGGCGCGGCTCCGGCGCCACCAGCCGGTGTCCCCAGACCTCCGGCGCCACCGGGGACGACACCGCCGTCCCCTCCTGCTCCTCCCTCGGCTCCGAGCGCCGCTCCGCCGGCTCCCCCTGGTGCCCCGAAACCCCCGTTGCCACCGGGGGCCGTTCCGTCGCCCCCGGGTGCCGCTCCGCCGGCGCCTCCTGGTGCCTTGAAGCCCCCGACGCCACCGGGGACGCCGTCGACTTCTGCTCCCCCCTCAGCTCCGAGCACTGCTCCACCGGCACCTCCCGGCGTCCCGAGGCCTTCGTTGTCACCGGGGGCTGTTCCGACGTCCCCTCCTGCTCGTCCCGTTCCTCCAAGTGCCGCTCCGCCTGCGCCTCCTGGCGCCCTGAAGTCTCCGACGCCACCAGGGATGACACCGCTGGCTCCTGCTGCTCCTCCGTCGGCTCGGAGCGTCGCTGCGCCAGCTTCCCCTGGCGGCTTGGAGCCCCCGTTGTCACCGGGGGCTGTCCCGTCGCCCTCGCCTGCTTCCTCCGTGCCCTCGGGTGCCGCTCCGCCAGCGCCTCCCGGTGCCGTGAAACCTCCGTTGCCACCGGGGGTCGTTCCGTCGCCCCTTCCTGCTTCGTCCGTGCCTCCGGCTGTCGCTTTGCCGGCGCTCCCTGGTGCTCTTGAGCCGTCGCTGCCGACGGGGGGCGTTCCGCTGTCCGCTTCCAGTTCTTCCGGCTCGCCGGGTATCGCTCGGCCGGGTGCCCTCGAGTCGTTGCTGCCGCCGGGGGACGTTCGTCCAACTCCTCCAGGTGTTATCAAGCCCCCGTTGCCGGCGGGTGCTGTTTCGCCGGCTCCTCCTCGTCCTTCCGCGCCTCAGGGTGTTGCTCCACTGGCTCTCCCTGATGCTCTCGAGCAGTCGTTGTCCCCTGCCAATCCCTCCGCGTCGTCGAGCGTCGCACCGCCAGTTGCCCTCGAACCGTCACTGCCGGTGGGGGCTGTTCCGCCGTCCTCCGCGTCACCGGTTCCTCCAGCTCCCACCGAGGCTCTCAAGTCGCCGCCGGGGGTTGTTCTGCCGTCTCCGCCCAACCGCGCTATGCCTTCTGCGCTGGTCTCGTCACCTTCGGCTGGAGTTCCGGCCTCCTCCGCACCTGAAGGCTCGGTTCAAGCGGCTTCTCTCGGCGTGTCGACGCCGTCGGATGCGCGGCCAACTCCGCCTGTCCAGCCGTCGGGCGCGTCTGCCCCGCCTTCGCCTTCACCGCGTAGCGGGGATTCGGAGGCTGCCGGTGGGGCCGGGCCTGCTCTCCCCGCGCTGCCTACCTGGAGGCCGCCAGCCGCTGCGGGAGCGCAGGCGAGTGCGGCTGCGGGGTTGGCTTTGCCTGTGGCGCGGGTGGTTGTTCCGGGGCAGCAGGGTGGGATGCCTGGGCAGCGGGAATCGGCGGAGCGGGTCGAGGCCGCACGGGGGTTGGTGGCCGATATCGATCCCGTTGAGGGGCAGCCGGGGGAGGTGTTGCCGCAGGAGTCCGTTCAGGCTGTGCCCAAGGTTCGGCGGCGGGCCAGTACGCGGCGGCTCGACCCGGGTGACCTGATCTGCGGGGACTGCGGTGAGGGCAACGTCGCGACGCGCAAGTTCTGTAGTCGGTGTGGGTGTTCGCTGGCGGATGCCGAGGTCGTCAAGCAGTCGTGGTGGCGGCGGTTCGTCCCGCGGCGGGGAGCCAGGTCGCGCAAGTCGGGGGAGCGGCCGAAGAACCTGCGGGGGAAGTCGAAGGTCGGGGAGGGTGTTGCCGCGGCGTTCCGGGTTGTGCGGCGGGTGGTGTCGGTGTTGCTGATCGTCGCTTCCGCGGCTTACGGGCTCTCCGCTGACTTCCGGGGGTGGGTGAACGCGCGCGCCGTCGCGTTGCGGAAGCAGTTCGAGGAGCTGGTTCTGCCGCAGTACGCGCCGGTGGCGCCGGTAGCCATCACGACGACATCCGAGTTGCCCGGTCATCCCGGGGGCGCCGCGTTGGACGGGTTCAGCAACACTTACTGGGCGGCGGCCAAGGATGGGCCCGAACCCACCCTCGTCCTGCGCTTCGACCGGACCGTCACGCTCGCCAAGGCCATCGTTCGGCCCGGTGCTCGGGACAGCTTCCAGTCCACGCACCGGCCGCAGCGGTTGCACCTGGTCTTCTCCACCGGCAAGACCGCTGACCTGGAACTCAAGGACAACCCTGAGCCGCAGGAGCTCGAGATCGCGGACGCGGAAGGGGTGACCTCGGTGGAGGTGCACGTGACCGGGCTGTTCCAGAGTGTGAAGGGTACCGAGGTGGCGCTCAGCGAGATCGAGTTCTTTGAGGAGAAGTAAGGGGCGGTCGGCAGGCCCCGGGCGCGGACCGGCTGGGGGCACCTCCGAGAGAGGGACAAGCTCGATCGAGATACAGGGGACCTCCCGTGCTTCTGGCTGCCGCCGGGCAAGTTTGGTCTTGCGACGCAGGGGCGGACCCGCGACCAGGGCGCCGTCCGCGCCGACGAGCAGGTTCGTGGTGACGGTGGTGCCGTCCGGCGAAGGGGCCAGGCCGGGCCGGTGACTTCATGGCCCCAGTGGAATGTGCCGAAGGAGTCCGAAGCAGCATCCGCGCCGCAGCTCACCCATAAGGCAGGCACGTCACTGACCGTTGTTGACTGTGCCTCTTTAGACGAGGTTCAGATCCGAGCGTGTGCGGGTCAACCTCGGCCGACGAATTGGGACGGGCTCACCGTGTTGATGACCACCAGCAACGGGCGTTCGGCGGTGATGTCGGTGCCGTCGACTGTCGCGACCGCGGTGCGCGGTCCCACGGATGCCTTGGGCAGCACCAGCAACTGCGTGCTGAACCGGCCGTCCGGGTCGGTGGTCGCGGTGGCCGAGCCGACCGCCTCGCGGTAGGTGATGGTGATCGGGTGGTTCGGCGTGAAGT
Source organism: Actinokineospora auranticolor (assembly GCF_041897805.1). Classification (GTDB taxonomy): domain Bacteria; phylum Actinomycetota; class Actinomycetes; order Mycobacteriales; family Pseudonocardiaceae; genus Actinokineospora; species Actinokineospora auranticolor. Next base: position 6,154,730 of record NZ_CP154825.1, on the reverse strand, counting down.
CGATCCCGGTCGCGATCGTGACCCGCCCCGGGGCGACTACCGCGGGGTTGAGGTCCAGCACCGGTTGCCGGGCTTGGCCGCGCACCGCCACGAGGTGCGGGCCACCCGGGGCCGTGCTGGTGATCTCGATGACCGCGGACCGGTCGACGGGCGCGGCCGGGCCGACGGGTCGGAACCGCACGTCCACCACGCACGAGCCGCCTGCCGTGATCGTCACGTCCTGGCATGAAGTGACATCCAGGGAGAAGTCTACCGAGTCCACCGACAATCCCGTCACGGTCATCGGGCCGTCTCCGGTGTTGTGGATGGTGAGCGGGAGCGGTGGGCCGTCGGACAGCAGCAGTCGGGGGCCGAAGTCGAGCGGGTCCGGGTCGGCCGCGAACCTCGGGATCTCCGCGACCACTTCGGGATCACCGTCCACGGTCCCGGGGTCGCCGACACCGGTCAGGTCCACGGTGTACTCGCGTCCGCCGCGGGTCCGCGCGATCAGCCGACCGGTTCGCTCGCCTGCCCCTGATGGGGTGAACCTGATGGAGATCAAACAGGTGTCGGTGACGTGCAAAACCGTTCCTACGCAGGTGTTCGCGCCGAGGGAGAATTCGGAGTTGTTGATTGCCAACGACTCCACCGACAGCGGGCCGAACCCGGAATGCGCTACCGTAATGGTCTGGGTGTAGTCATCGCCGATGTGCACCGAGCCGAAGGCTGGCGGCTCGGCGCGCAACGTCGGTTCGAAGGTGTGCGCGAAGACGTCCGTTCCCGGTTCGTCGGTCACACCGTTCGCCAAGTCGCTTGAGGTGGAGTCGAACGCCACGCGCGCGCCATCGGCCGAGAGCGACGGCGGCGTGGAGGACCACCGCGGTGTGCTGTCACCCGGGCAACGCGGGGCTTCGGCAGTCCCGGGGCAGTCCGTGCCGCTGGGTGCTGAGGCCAGGGCGCCGGGCAGTCGGTTCGGGCCTCGTCGTTGGTCCGCGACCAGGTCGCGCACCACGACCTGGCAGCGCACCGGCTCCTGGGCGAGTGCGCGGGCGCCACCGCCGGTGCACGAGGAGTCGTCGTCGGGCGGCACGTCGGCACCGTCGTGGGCGCCCGGGGAGTCGGTGACGAAGGCCAGGTAACGGCCGTCGGCGGACAGGCCGGGCAACACGGCGTTGATCGGCGCGCCCGTGTTGTCGAGGGACACCACGCGCGAATCGGCTGTGTCGGGGTGTACGACGTGGACGGTGGACCAGCTGCCGTAGCGCCCGGAGGCGAAGGCGACGACCGAGCCGTCGCCGGAGATCGCGGGCGACAGCAGGGCCACGCTCTCGTCGGTGCCCAGGGGCGTGCCGTCGTCGGCGAGGTCGACGCGCGCGTTGCGGCCCGCGGCGACGTCGGTGCGGATGATCGCGTTGAAGCGGGTGGCCGCGGAGTCGGGGCCCTCGGGAACGACCGCGTTCGCCGTCGACACGACGTAGCGGCCGTCCCCGGAGATGTCCGGGGTGGTCTGCCGGTCCAGCCGGGCTCCCGCCGTGCCGGGGAGGTCGGTGGGTAGCTCGCGCCCGGGTGCCGGGAGGCCGTTGGTCAGGTCGGCGACCAGCAGGCGCGTGAAGCCCGCGGTGAGCGGTGACTGCTGCCAGACGACCCGGGTGGCGCCGGCGGCGATGTGCGGATTGTCCACAATGGTCGATCCGGGAGTGGAGAGGAGGTGGTATCGGTAGTCCAGGGTGCCGTCGGGTCGGCGCGCGTCGAAGACGCCGTTGGGGGCGCGGTCGCAGAGCAGGACGGCGGCTGTCCCGCCCGCACCCGCGACGATGTTCGTCGCCGTCGAGAGGAACACTACGAACCGGCCGTTGCCGGAGATCGAGGGTCGGTAGCTGTCGCCGTCGGCCGCGGACTCGGCGACCTGGGCGGCGAGGGACAGCAAGCGCTTGCCGCCCAGGGAGAAGGTGGGTTCCGTCGTGGTGGGTGATGACGGGCTGCTGCTCGAGGGCGGTGGCGTTGGTGGTGTGGAGGACGGTGGTGCGGTGGGGAACTGGCCGCGGCTGATGAGGACGGTGCGGTTGCGAGCGGTGTCGCGGACGTAGACGTTGCGCGTCTCGGCCGCGGTCGGCCCTGCCAATTCGGCCCTGCTGGTGAACGCGATCGCCGTGCCGTCGGACGAGAGGTCTTGGTCTTCGCCGCCGCTCTCGGACGGGGCGCCGTTCTCGTCGACGGTGGCCAGCAGTGTCGACCCGGGTGCGGGTGCGGCGGCGGCCGTCGTCGGCGTGCCGACGGGGATTAGCAGGAGACCGGTCGTGACGGTGAGTGAGAGCGCGGCCAGACCGACCCGTCGGGAGACCACCACAGCTCGCACCCTCCACTCGCGATCGACGCTGTCCCAGCGTAGGAAGGTGGTGCTGGGAAAGCCTCCCGCGCGCGGGAGGCGAAGTGGACCCCGGCCCGCGCACGAAGGGGCAGGTCGGGCTGCCCGGCCACGCACCCGTTCGCGGGTCCGGCGCGGGCGGGCGGGTCGGGACACTGCGGGGTCATGGGAGCCACCACGTCGCTGGCAGGCAGCGAACTCGCCGTCACCCCGGGGGAGATGGTCAGCACCACGGTGCGGGTCAACAACTCGGGGCAGCTCGTCGACCAGTTCGCCGTCGACATCGTCGGCGACGCCGCCGCCTGGAGCAGGGTGGAGCCACCGCTGCTGAACCTGCTGCCCGGTACGGAAGGTGAGGTCACGCTGGTCTTCGCGCCGCCGCGCGACGGGACGGTCCCGGCCGGGTCGGTGCCGTTCGGCGTGCGGGTCCAGTCGCGGGAGGACCCGGCGGGGTCGATGGTGGTCGAGGGCGCCGTCGAGGTCGGGCCGTACACGGACCTGCGCGTCGAACTGGTGCCGCGAACGCTGAACTGCCGGTCGCGCGGTCGGTGTGCCGTGGTGCTCGACAACGCGAGCAACCACCCGCTGGCGGTCGAGGTCGCGGCGTCGGATCCCGAGGACGCGTTGCGGCTGCGGCTCAACTACGCGACGTTGACGGTCGAACCGGGCCGGGCGGTGTTCTTGCGGCTGCGGTTGAAGCCCAAGGACCGGTTCCTGCGCGGGCCGGAGCGGCGGCACCCGTTCCGGATCGCGGTGTCGACCGACGGCACGGCTCCCGCGACCGCGGATGGCACTCTGGTGCAGCACCAGCTGATTCCGAAGTGGCTGCTGCCCGCGCTGCTGGTGCTGCTCGCGCTGGCGATCGCGGCGGTGACGCTGTGGTTCACGGTGTTGAAGCCGACCATCCAGTCCGCGGCCCGCGACACGGCGGCGGAGGTGGTGGCGGCCGAGCAGGCGAAGCTGGCGGACAAGGCGGATACCGCCGTCCGGAAGGCGGCCGCAGCGGAGGAACGGGCGGTGGCGGCGGAGAAGAAGGCGGACGGGGTGGTCCCGAGCACGCCACCGCCGGTGACGGGGCCGGGTGGGGTCGACGTGTCCCGGGGGCAGGCGTTCGACTTCCGGGTCGTGACCGACGCGGCGGCTACGGGGGATCCGGGGCAGTTCCCGAAGTTCACGGGGGACGGGGTGCCGGACGGGAAGACGCTGGTGATCACCGATGTGGTGTTGCAGAACCCGCGTGGGGATTCGGGGACGTTGCGGATCCTGCGGGGGGAGAAGGTGTTGCTGGAGTTCGGGTTGAGCAACTTCCGCGATGTGGACTACCACTACCTGGAGCCGTTGACGTTTCCGCCTGGGGAGGAGCTGCGGGTGGCGGTGAACTGCCAGGTTCCCGGAGCGCCTGAGCCCGCGACGGGGAAGTGTCGACCGTCGGTGTCGTTCTCGGGGCGTATCTCCGGCTGACGCCGATGGGGGCACCTGCGCTGGCTGGAGGGCGGGAATGTCGGTGCCGCGACGAGCGCGCGGTGGGCTGGGGTCAGACCGCGTCATGACCGGGTGCTGAGTTGGTCGGCTCGGCAGGGGAGTCGGACGCGGTAGGTGGCCGGGCAGCGTGGTGGACTGGGCGGCTCCTGTTGACGCGGTGCGGTTTCCTCGCACGGCGGAGCAGCGGGTGCAGCTGGTGCGGTGGGTACCGGGACCGCTGCGGGCATGCTGGTGGGGCGAGCGGCTTGACCGCGGAGCGGTGTGGGTGGGTGCTCGGACGGGTTTGGAGGATCCAGCCGGGTGGGGGTTGTACGAGTGGCCAGGGGCATGGAGCGTGGTCGGGGCGAGGGGCGAGGGGCGAGGGGCGAGGGGCGAGGGGCGAGGGGCGAGGGGCGAGGGGCGAGGGGCGAGGGGCGAGGGGCGAGGGGCGAGGGGCGAGGGGCGAGGGGCGAGGGGCGAGGGGCGAGGGGCGAGGGGCGAGGGGCGAGGGGCGAGGGGCGAGGGGCGAGGGGCGAGGGGCGAGGGGCGACGGAGTCTGTGGGTTGCGGGCGCGGGACCCAGGTGTGGCCGTTGGATGTGGAACTGGTTGTGGTTGTAGAGCGTGGCCGGTGTCGATGTGTGGGTGAGGTCGGGGGCTGGGGCTGGGGAGCTGCGAAGGTCTTGGCTGTGCGGAGGGCCGCGAGCGAGAGGTTCGGCGGCGTTCTGGGGAGGAGTTGTTCTGGGGGCAGGGAATGTGAGGCTGTGGGTGGGGTTGGGGGCGCGGATGGGGGGCTGAGGTGGTGGGGAGGGGCTGAGGGAGCGAGATGTGGGGTGGGATGCGTCGAGGCCGGTGCGAGTGGGGCTCGCACCGGCCTCGGGGGGTGGGGTGGCTAGATGAGGCCCTCGCGGAGGGCGTAGGCGACGGCGTGGGAGCGGTTGCGGAGTTGGAAGCGGTTGGTGACGTCGTGCAGGATGGACTTCACCGTTCGCTGGGAGTAGCAGAGTTTGTCGGCTATCTCCTTGGTGGACAGGCCTGATGCGACCAGTCGGAGGACTTCGGTCTCGCGGTTGGTGATGCCCGCCAAGTGCAGGCCTCGGGGCTCCAGGACGTGGCGTTGCAGGCGGGAGACCCGGTTCAGGAGGCGGCCGAGCAGGTCGGGTGGGAGGGCGCCTTCGCCTGCGGAGGCCGCTTTCACCAGGCGGACCAGGACTTCGGGGGTGGTGTCGGCTCGGCGGGCCACGGCGCACACGCCGCCTTCCACGGCGGTGAGGATTTCCGTGTCGTCCAGGTCGCCCGCCACCAGGACGACCTTGGCGAAGCCCCGGCACTGGAGGGTCTTCAGGAGTTGACCCGCCCGGTCGTCGAAGCGGTCGGTCACCACCAGGGCCACGGCCTCCGGGGTCGCGTCGTCCTCGTCCACCAGCCAGACCTCCTGGCGGGTGCGCAGCGCCATGTGCACCCCGTTGCGCAGGATCGGGTCGGTGGCTCTGACCAGTACCGGCGTTCGACTCTGTTCCAGCATCTGCATCCCCGCTTCTCCTCCTGCGCCCGGACCGCTCCGCCTGCCCGGACGTCCCTCGGGCGTCGGCCGTCACGGTGCCCGATCGGGCGTCCCGGCCGCATGGGACCGGTGTCCCGGAAGTGCCCGGGTGGTGTTTTGGCTCGTCGACGGGGTGGCCACCCGTCGGTGGGGGCGTTACGCCCCGTCCGCGTTTTCCTTGCCGCGATTGGGATCTGACTGGGCTTCGGGGCTGCGGCGAACGGGTGGTGGTCGCTCTGATGGGTGAATTCGGGGACCCGTGGATGTCCCGGTTCCGAAATCGTCTCGAAGGGCACGATTGCGCAACGGGGGCTCAGGTCGGGTGGCCCAGACCGGCCTTGCGGGCCCGCACGATCGCCTGGGCGCGGTCCTCGACCCGCAGTTTCGCGAAGATGCTCGACACGTGGTTGCGCACGGTCTTGGGGCTCAGGGTCAGGGCTCGGGCGATCACCGTGTTGCTGACGCCGTCCGCGATCAGCTCCAGGACCTCCCGCTCCCGGGAGGTCAGCTCGGGGAACACCGCGGGGGCCTGCTCGGTGAAGAACCCCAGCACGTGGTTGGCGATGCCCGACCCGAAGATGGCCTCACCGCGCGCCACCGCGTGCACCGCGCGGACGATCTCGTCCTGGCCCGAGCCCTTCAGCAGGTACCCGCGCGCGCCCGCGCGCATCGCGGCGACGACGGACTCGCTGTCGTTGAACATGGTCAGCACCAGCACGCCCGTGCGCGGGTGCTCGCCGAGGAGCACCCGGGTGGCCTCGATCCCGGTCATGTCCGGCAGGTGCACGTCCATCACCACCACGTCCGGCTCGCACTCGCGGACCGCGGCCACCGCCTCGGCGCCGGTCGACGCCTCGCCGACCAGGGCCACGGTCGGGTCGCCGGACAGCACCGTGCACAGCCCGAAGCGGAACAGCGGGTGGTCGTCGACCACCAGCACCCGGGGGATCATCCACATCCTCCATCAAGTCCACAGTGGACTTCTCAACCGGTCGCCTTCGGCAGCGGCAGCGTGGCCAGCACCCGGGTACCGCCCCGGTCCCGGTCCGCCACCAGGCAGTCGCCGCCCAGTTCCACCGCCCGCTCGCGCATCGACGCCAGGCCCACCCCGCCCGACGCCGGGCACGGCAGGCCCACACCGTCGTCGACGACCTCGATGTGCAGGTCGTCGTCCACCCACAGCTTGACCGCGCACCACCGCGCGTGCGCGTGCCGGGTGACGTTGGTCAGCGCCTCGCAGATGATCCGGTACGCGGCGACGTCGACCGACGCGGGCAGCCCCGGCAGCGCGGACGGCGCCTCCAGCGTGATCGTCACCCCCGGCTCCGCCCCGCGCGCCGTGCGGCTGGCCAGCGCCCCCGCGTACTCGCGGACCGCGGGCACCAGCCCCAGCTGGTCGAGCACCGGCGGGCGCAGCCCGTGCGCCAGCCGCCGGATCTCGGTGATCGCGCCCTGCAGCTCGTCGCGCAGCCGACCGAGCAGCACCCCGGTGGGACTGCCCTGGTCGACCCCGCGCAGGCTCGCGTCCAGGCCCAGCGCGATCGCGGCCAGGGTCGGGCCGACGCCGTCGTGCAGCTCGTGCAGCAGCCGCCTGCGCTCCTCCTCGCGGGCCCGCACCAGCCGGTCGCGGGAGCGGCGCAGGTCCAGCGTCAGCCGCGTGGTGTAGACGGCGGCCCCCGCGTGCCGGGCCACCTCCGCCAGCGCCACCCGGTCGCGGCGGCGCGGCGCCGACCGGCTCACCACCACCAGTCGCCCGATCCGCTCGCCGCGGAACACCAGCGGCAGCGCGGTGGTGTGCCCGCCCGGGCGGCCCGTGCTCGCCGCGATCTCCGGCAGGCCACCGGTTTCCACCTCGATCGCCACGTACCGCAGCCGCAGCGCCGCCGCCACGGTCTCGACCACATCCGGTAGCATCGAACCGGGCGTACGGGCATCGGCCAACCTTCCGGCCAAAGTGGACACCAGGTGGTAGGGGTCGTCGGCGTGCCCGAAGAACCTCTCGTTGACCCGCCCCTGCAGCCAGCCGCGCAGCGGGTGCACGACGGCGGCCACCCCGGCGGCCGCGATCGCCTGCTGCCACACCTGGTCGATCGGCGGGAACAGCAGCGCCAACCCGGCCACCACGGCGATGTAGGTGATCATCACCGCCGCGCTGAGCCCGCCGTAGACCAGCGACCGGCTCAGCGCCACCTCGACGTCGATCAGCCGGTGCCGCAACACCACCAGCAGCAGCGCGAACGGCACCGCGATGAAGGCGAACGGGTGGTACCGCTCGGGCAGCAGCGGGGCGCCGGTGATGTTCGTCGGCACCGCCCACAGCGCCAGGTGCGCCACCGACGCCACGCCCAGCGCCACGGCGGGCGGCAGCACCTGCCGCCGCGACTCGGGTTCCGTCGAGTACCGGGCCACGGCCACGGCCAGCACCGCCACCGGGTACAGCAGCGCGGGCGGCACCGCCGGCGCGCCCACGACCTCCAGCACGGCCAGCGGTGAGTCGAACACCACCAGGGCGCCCACCGACGTCACCCCGTACAGCACGGGCGCGCCCAGGTACGCCAGCGCGACCCACGTCCGGTAGCGGCGCACCGGCCAGCGCGCCGGGAACGCCAGCGCGAAGTGCAGCACCGACGCCCACAGCAGCGCGAACGCCACCTCGCCCGCCAGCCAGCGCCAGAACATGCCGCCCGCCACCAGGTCCAGCACCTGCAGCGGGAACAGGCTCGGCCCGATCGCGGTGACCGCGCTCAACCCGGCCGTCACCACCCCGGCGCGGGCGGCCGGTTCGCCGGGCCGGAACTGGAACACCGCCGCGGCGGCGACCACCAGCAGCGCCACGACCAGCAGCGTCGGCCAGCCCTCGGCGAGCTTGTCGAACAGCGGGTAGGCGCGCGCGGTCACGTCGACGTCGACCAGGGCGCCGTCGCGCAGCACCCGGTACGCGAGGTGGTCGCCCGCCGCCACCGCCGCGCCACCCGGCGGGCCCGACGCCAACCGGTCCGCCATCGGCACGCCGCCGATCGCCACCACCTGGTCGCCGACCCGCAGCGGACCGGGCTGGTCCACCGCCACGACAACGATCCCGCGCGCCTCCTCGCCGCCGACGCGGGCGCCGAGGTTGACCACGGCGCCGTCGCCGGGCGCGAGCGCGCGGGCCAGCAGGCACCACCCGGCTACCCCGAGGAGTGCGAGCGAGAGCGCCAGGTACGCCGCGGACACCCGCCGCGCGCCCGCCGAGCCACCGGACACCACTGGATCATCCCGCAGCGCACGGGCCAAACCCAGACCTGTCGCCCGGCCGACACCACCCCGGTCACCTGTTCGGCCTAGTCGGTGCTGCCCAAGGTGTACAAGCGTGCCGAAAGGACACTGCACCGGGTGAACGGGTCCGGCCGCGGACCGGCCTCGCTCGACTGTCCGAACGCGACAGATTTACGGGTTCGCCCGGCGACCCGTGGACGCCGACCGAAACGACTCGGCGGCCCGTCCCCGAGGGGAGGGCCGCCGAATCCGGTGCGCGCTCGTTCAGTTCTTGGGTGTGTCCGGGGTGGTCTCGGGCGCGGGCGGCGCGGTGTCCGCCTTGGTCGACTCCACGGTCGACTCCGGAGCCGGGGCGGCCGAGGTCTCCGGAGTCGGCTGCTCGGTGGGCTCCGGCGCGGGCGCCGCGGCGGGTTCCGGAGTGGGTTCCGGGGCCTCGGTGCTCGGCTGGGCCGAGGTAGGCGTCTCGGCGGCCCGCTCCGGGGGCGGGAAGCTCGCGCCGTCGGACTTCGGCGCCTCGGCGGGCGGCTCCAGCCCCGCCGACAGCGCGCCCGAGATCGGGTACGGCGAGGTCGGCTGCGGTGCCTTCACCTGCGTCGTCACCTCGTCCCCGGCCGTGGTCGCGGCCACCGGGGGCGTCGCGGACTGCTCGGCGGCGACCGGCGCCGCGGGCGCCTGCGCCTCGGGCGCGCTCACAACCGGCGCGACGGGCGCCGGGGTGGCCGGTTGCTGCGGGACGAAGCCCTGCGCCGGGTACGCGGCAGGCGCGCCCGGGACGGGCTGGAACTGCGGTCCGGTGTGGAAGCCGGTCTGCTGCTGGGGGGCCTGCGGCGGGAAGACCGCGCGCGGGATGCCCATCGGCGGCGTCGCGGGCTCGACCCGGCCCGCGGCCGGGGCGGTGGGCGCGGGCGCGCACGCCACCAGCGCGCCGACCACCGCGATCCCGGCGCCGATCAGCATCAGGACGAGCCCCGGCTCGACCGCGGCCTGCGCGTAGAGCCCCTTGACGTTGGCGTTGGTCTCGGTGAGGTCGATGTAGTCGATGGCCTCGACCCACACCGCCACCACCGCGGCGGCCAGCGCGCCCGCGCCGAGCGCCCCGACCACGCGCGTGGCCGTCACCAGTCCCCGGGCCGGTCGCGCGCCCGCCACGATCGCGAGCAGCCCCCCGACCAGCACCAGCGCGCCGCCGAGCGCCGACGGCAGCCAGCCCGACTCGCCGACCATCCTGAGCGCGGCCCCGGTCGACTCGTCGGGCCCGGTGCTGGTCACCGACCACAGGTCCTGCTCGAAGATGAACGGCTTCTCGAAGTTGACGTTCATCTTGAACACCGTGGTCAGCGAGCCGACCACGGTCAGGGCGACGCCCGCCAGCAGCAGGAACGCGGCGCCGAAGGCGACGGGCCAGAGCCGGGGGCGAGGGGGCGCGGTGGGTGGTGCCACGGGCGGCTGGGGCGGGTACCCGGGCCGCACGGGGGGGAATGATCCGGTCACGCGGGAGATCTTCGCAGGTCAGGCCGACCGGGCACGCGAGAGGCGGAATGTTTGCGTAAGCGAACGTCCCGTTAGCGTCCCGGGCCCCTCTTCTAGGGGTGTAACAGCCGACCCGAGCGAGGGCCGGGTCGGCTGTTGCAAGAGGGCAGTGAAGAGGAACGCAAGTGAAGAGGACGTCAGGCATCTCCCACATGCCCGGCGCCGGTCGTGCCCGCCACCCCTGCACTCGCGGGCACGACCGGCGCCCACCGAGATCCCTGCGTGTCACTCGATGATCACCCTGCACCACCGGTCTGCCCGAGTGGGCCGCGGCCGAAACCCCTGTCCCCGGGTCTTCGGTCGCGGCTCAGCGCGCCGAGTCGGTCGCCGCGGCGTAGCGGTCGAGGATCGCGGACTTCCACTCGTCGAGCAGCTTCGACCGCCGCTCGGCCCCGCCGCCGATCATCGCGTCCAGCGCCAGCCCGCGGACCAGGTGCACGCTGAGCAGCATGTACGTCTCCAGCTCGGCGTCCGGCACGGACAGGCCGGACGCGTCGCGGTAGAGCTCCAGGGTCGCGTGGCCCAGCGCCCGGTCGACCGGGGTCAGCGCCTCCCGCAGCTCGGGGTCGGTGCGCGCGGCGACCCACAGCTCCATCGCCGCGGTCGACAGCGTCCCCGAGTACGACTCCCACAGCATGTCGATGCCCGCGGTGACCCGTGCCCGCCCGGGCGGCAGCGCGGCGGCCGCGGCGCGCAGCTGGCTGGTCATCCGGGAGAACAGGTGCTCCAGGGCGGCGGTCATCAGCTCGGCCTTGGTGGTGAAGTGGTGCTGCTGCGCGCCGCGCGAGACGCCCGCCCGCGCACAGATCTCCTGCACGGTCGTGCGCGCGTAGCCGAGTTCGACCAGGCAGGCGATAGTGGCCTCCAGGAGTGCCTCGCGCGTCAGCTCGCTGCGTTCCTGCTGCGTGCGGTGGGTGCGCAGGGACACCGGAACCTCCTCCAACACCTGATCCGGCTCGCACTTTACGGTCAGTCCGACGAGCATGTACATTCGCGATCGAACTTACATTCAGGCCGGAATGTTTCTGCGGCCTGCGATCGAGGAGGCGGGCATGGCCCAGCGACCGGTGTGGATGGACGAGGACCTCGACGCGTTCCGCGACCTGGCGCGCACCTTCTGCGCCAAGGAGCTGACCCCGAACATCGAGCGGTGGATCGAGAACAAGCAGGTCGACCGCGAGCTGTGGCGCAAGGCGGGCGAGGTCGGGCTGCTCTGCCTGTCCATCCCCGAGGAGTACGGCGGCGGTGGCGGCACCTTCGCCCACGAGGTCGTGCTGCTGGAGGAGCAGGCCCGCGCGGGCGACAGCGGCTGGGGCGTGTCGCTGCACAACGGCATCGTCGCCCACTACGTCCTCGCCTACGGCACCGAGGAGCAGAAGCACGCCTGGCTGCCGAAGCTCGCCTCCGGCGAGTGGGTCGGCGCGATCGCCATGACCGAGCCGGGCGCGGGCTCGGACCTGCAGGCCATCAAGACCCGCGCGGTCCGCGACGGCGACGAGTACGTCGTCACCGGCACCAAGACCTTCATCACCAACGGCGGCCAGTGCGACTTCGTCGTCGTGGTCGCCAAGACCGACCCGACCAAGGGCGCCGAGGGCACCTCCCTGGTCATCGTCGAGGCCGACCGCCCCGGCTTCCGCCACGGCCGCGTCCTGGACAAGATCGGCCAGAAGTCCCAGGACACCGCCGAGCTGTTCTTCGACGACGTGCGCGTCCCGGCGACCAACCTGCTCGGCACCGCCGAGGGCCAGGGGTTCATCCAGCTGATGAACCAGCTCCCGCAGGAACGCCTGATCATCGGCGTCTCCTCGGTGGTCGCCATGGAACTCGCGCTGGCCGAGACCCTGCGCTACACCAAGGAGCGCCAGGCGTTCGGCCGCCCGGTGTACCACTTCCAGAACACCAAGTTCACCCTCGCCGAGGTCGCCACCGAGACGCACATCGCGCGGCTGTTCCTCGACGACTGCGTCGCCAAGCACCTGCGCGGCGAACTCGACATCCCCACCGTGGCGATGCTCAAGTGGTGGACCAGCGACCGCGCCATGAAGGCCATCGACGAGTGCCTGCAACTGCACGGCGGCTACGGCTACATGACCGAGTACCCCATCGCGCGCATCTACACGGACCAGCGCGTGCAGCGCATCTACGGCGGCACCAACGAGATCATGAAGGAAATCATCTCCCGCTCGCTCTGACCCGCCCCAGGACAAGGACACCGACATGGGACCGCTGACCGGGCTGCGCGTGGTCGAGCTGGCGGGCCTGGCCCCCGCCCCCTTCGCCGCCACCGTGCTCGCCGACCTCGGCGCCGACGTGGTCCGGGTCGACCGCGCCCGACCCGGGGCCGACGTGCTCGGCTTCCCCGACGACCCGCTCACCCGGGGCCGCCGCTGGATCGGCGTCGACGTCAAGTCCCCCGACGGCCTCGACCTGGTCCTGAGCCTGGTCGACACGGCCGACGTGCTGGTCGAGGGCTTCCGGCCGGGCGTCGCCGAGCGGATGGGCCTGGGCCCGGAGGCGCTGCTGGCCCGCAACCCCCGCCTGGTCTACGGCCGGGTCACCGGCTGGGGACAGGACGGCCCGCTCGCGCACACCGCCGGGCACGACATCAACTACATCGCGATCGCGGGCGCGCTCGACCCGATCGGCCGGGCCGGGCACCGGCCGACGCCGCCGCTCAACCTGCTGGGCGACTTCGGCGGCGGCGGGATGCTGCTGGCCGTGGGCGTGCTGGCCGCGCTGGTGGAGCGGCAGACCTCCGGCCGGGGGCAGGTCGTCGACGCGTCGATGGTCGAGGGCGCCGCGCTGCTGACCGCGAGCCTGCACGGCCTGCGCAACGTCGGCGCCTGGCCCAACCCGCGCGGCGCCAACCTGCTCGACGGCGGCGCGCCGTTCTACGACACCTACGAGACCGCCGACGGCAGGCACGTCGCCATCGGCGCCATCGAGACCCGGTTCTTCACCGAACTGGCGAAGCTCCTCGGCTTCGCCGACGTGCCCAACCACCTGGACCCGTCGACCTGGCCGGACCTGCGCGAACGCATCGCGGACGCGGTCCGCGCGCGCACCCGGGACGAGTGGGCGGCCCTGGCGGAGGGCACGGACGCCTGCCTGTCCCCGGTGCTCACGCCCGAGGAGGCGATCGGCCACCCGCACAACGCCGCCCGCGGCACGTTCATCGACCTGGAAGGCAAACCGCAGCCCGCGCCCGCGCCCCGGTTCGGCCGCAGCGCGGTCGACACCCCGGCACCGCCCCGCCCGCCGCGCGCCGACACCGCCGCGGTGCTGGCCGAACTCGGGGTGGCCGCGGCGGAGGTCGAGCGCCTGCGCGCGGCCGGGACCATCGCCTGAGCGGGAATCCACAGAGGACGAGGAGGACGGCTGTGCGGGTGCTTGTGGCGCCCCACAGCCGAGGGTGAAACAAGCCGCCGTCGCGGCCTCGTCGAGCACCGCGCCTGCTGGGCGGGTGCGGCTCGCGCCGCGGGGGATGCCCCGCCCGGCGCGCACCAAGTTGTACCGGTCCGCCCGCCGCCGCGGTGTCCGGACCGCGCCGACGGCACAAAGGTGTCACCGATCGTGAGACGGGCGGGCCCGGACCGGGGTTCGGATGGGTCGGGTTGGTGTGTCTGCCCGGTAATCGGCGCTCTCGGCCCGTAGAGTGATCCAATCGGCGCCATGGGGTGGTCGAGCGGGGCCGTCGTGGCCGGTCGCTCACTCTCGGTGCCGTCGATCGCGGGAAACCGCCGCCGGACGCGATCGGATGGGGGAGCGCACGGGGAGGGCCGGCGGCGCGGGGACGGGAGTGGACCGATGAACGCCAAGAAGGTCGTGACGCTCGTCGCGGTCGCGCTGGTGCTGTTCTACGTGATCAGCCAGCCCAACCAGGCCGCCCAGGCGGTCCAGGACCTGCTGAGCTGGCTGCGCGAGGGCGCCGAGGCCATCATCACCTTCCTGAAGAACATCTTCGCCTGACCAGCGGCCCTGTGGGGGACACGGACCCGTGTCCCCCTACAGTCCTGCCCCCGTACACCGTCACCATCGGTGATGATCTTGGCCCGGGTAAGATCCATATTGGACCGTCCGGGTGGATCTGGGGGCTTTGGGGGTCCATTCGGCGAACTGGTCCGTTTTGCCTCTGGCGATCTGTCGGTCCCTGCCCCTACGGTTTCAGCCATCGAGTGATCATGAGACCTCCAGGAGGCAGAATGCTCGACGATCCCGGGGTCGACGCCCTGGTCCGCCAGTGGACCGCCGAGCGCGCGCAGGACGCCGACGCGGACGAGGCGCAGCGCATCGCTTCGCAATGGCTCGCCGACGCTCCCGTAGTCGCCACGCCGGGTATTCCCGGCCAGCGGGCCCGTGCCGGGGCCTCCCGCTGGGCGACGGTGGAGGCCGCCGACCCGCGCTACATCGCGGCCATGCGCCAGCGCCTGCCCGACGTGCCGCACGACCTGCTCGCCGCGGCGGCGGGTTGGTGGCAGATGGTCGGCGGTGTCGCGGAGGCCGAGGAGTGGTGGGACGCGGGCATGAGCCCGCTGGACCAGCGCGCCCTCGACTACCGCGCGGCCGGTCTGGCCCCCTCCGACCTGGCGCGCAGGCTCGGTCCCCTCACCGTGCTGGAGCACCTGCGCCGGGGCAGCGCCCCCGCTTGGTGCGTGGCCCGCCTCCAGCGGCAACGCCGCGACGGCGCCGCCTGACCCGCTCGGATCCCCACCCCGAGCACCACCCCCGTGTTCTCGTCGTCGATGCTGTGACGGACGGGCGTCCTCGCGCCCGACCGGATCGGCGACGCGAGACTGGAGCACGGTGGTCACCCCCGCACCCCCGAGCAGGACCGGACTGTGGTTCCGGCTGCTGGTCGTGGCCCTGATCCTGCTGGTCGTCGCCATCGCGGTCTGGCTCGTCCGGGTGGCCTCGGTGCCCGCCGGGGCCGATCTGCCGGTCGAGCGACCACCCCTGGTCGAGCCGAGCGCGCAGGCGCCGGTCGCGGTCCCGGAGGCGGAAGCCGGACCCGGGACGTCGGGTCAGGCGGTCGGATCGTTGCGGCCGTGGGCCGACAAGATCTCCGCGCGCACCGGTATCCCGGCGCGCGCGTTGGTGGCCTACGGCGGCGCGGAGCTCACCGTGCGCGCCGCCCAGCCGAAGTGCGGTCTGTCCTGGGCGACGCTCGCGGCCATCGGCCGGGTCGAGTCGGACCACGGCCGGTACGGCGGCGCGGTGCTGGGGGAGGACGGGGTGCCGTCCATCCCCATCGTCGGCGTGCCGCTGGACGGCGCGCCGGGCGTGCGCGCGATCGCGGACACCGACGGCGGCCGCTACGACGGGGACGCCGCCGTGGACCGCGCCGTGGGCCCGATGCAGTTCATCCCGTCGACGTGGGCGAAGTGGTCGTCCGACGGGAACGCCGACGGGGCAACGAATCCCCAACAGATCGACGACGCCGCGCTGGCCGCCGCCCGCTACCTGTGCGCCGACGGCCGGAACCTGACCACGCCCCAGGGCTGGTGGCAGGGAGTGTTCTCCTACAACAACTCCAACCCCTACGGCCAACAGGTCTTCACCCTGGCCGACACCTACGCCAGGAAAGCGGCCCGGGGGTAGCGTCCGGTGTGGACCGCGCGGGGTCAGCCGCCGAGCAGGTGCCGCTTTCCCCAGTCCCCCAGCGGTTCCAGCGCCCGGTTCAGCGCGATCCCCGGGCCCGTCAGCGAATACTCGACCTTGGGCACGGTCTCGGCGAACTCCTCCCGCGTCACCATGCCGTCGCGCTCGAGCTCCCGCAGGTGCGAGGCGAGCACCTTCTCCGTGATCCCGGGCAGCATCCGCCGCAGCCGCCCGAACCGGCACGCGCCCTCGCCCAGCGCCCACAGGATCGAGACCTTCCACTTCCCCTCGATCACCCCCATGGCCGCGTCCAGCCCGCACTCGTGGGCGGCTGGTCGCCGCTGTGCCGTGGTCATGTCTTCCCCCAGGAGATCGCTTACCGCCAGGATAGTGCCCACTTCGAAGTGCGTACTTGAGGCGGGAAGGCCCATGGAACCACGCTGTTCCCCATGTCGATCACCTTCCTCGGACTGGGCAACATGGGCACCGCGATCGTCCGCACCTGGCTGAAGGCCGGATACGCGCCCACCGTCTGGAACCGCACACCCGCCAAGGCCGAAGCCCTCGCGGCGGAGGGCGCCACCGCCGCGCCCACCGCGGCCGCCGCCGTCGAGGCGGCGGACCTCGTCGTCGTCTGCCTGCTCGACGACGCCACCGTCACCCGCGTCCTCGCCGACCTCGACCTCGCCAGCAAGGGCGTCCTCAACCTCACCACCAGCACCCCGGGCCAGGCCCGCGCGCACGCCGAACGCCACCCCGGCGCCCGGTTCCTCGACGGCGGCGTCATGGCCACCCCGCCGATGATCGGCACCCCCGGCGCCGTCATCCTCTACAGCGGGGACCGGGACGTGTTCGACCGGCACGCGGACCCGCTGCGAGTCCTCGCCGCGGCCGACTACCTCGGCGACGACCCCGGCCACGCCTCCCTCTACGACATCGCCCTGCTCAGCGGCATGTACGGCATGTTCGCCGGTGTGGCCCACGCGCTCGCGATGGTCCGCGCCCAAGGCGGCGTCGACCTCGACGAGTTCGGCGGCAGGCTGGTGCGCTGGATCACGGCCATGACCGCGGTCGCCCGCAACGACGACCCGGCGGCGACCATCGAGATGCAGGCCGCGAACATCCCCACCTTCGAGGGGGCCAGCCGGGAGCTGGGGGTGAGCTCGGAGCTGCTCGCCCCGTACTTCGAACTGATGCGGCGCGGGGCGGCCCAGGGCCAGGACGACCTGGCGGGGCTGCTGATCCGTGGGTGACGGCGGTCTCTCAGGGGGCCCGGGTTAGCATCGGCCGGTGGCTGAACGGTCGGGGCTCGGGCGCGCACTCCTGGTTGTCGGGGTGTCCGCGCTGTCGCTGGCCCTGTGCTGCGGGTTGGCCTGGTGGCAGTGGCAGCGGTTCGAGTCGGCCAACGGCACCTTCCAGAACCTGGGCTACGTGCTCCAGTGGCCGCTGTTCGGGGTCGCGCCCGCCTACATGTTCTGGCGGTTCCGCAAGCTCAAGGCCCGCGAGCAGGCCGCCCCGGCCCCCGCGCCGGAACCCCCGCCACCGCCGCGACCCCCGGTCGTGGTCGACGCCGAAGACGATGACGAGCTGGCCGCCTACAACCGGTATCTGGCCAGTCTGAACCAGGAGCCCCGATGAGCATGACCGACGAGGAGAACCCGGCCCAGGCCGTCGCCGCGCAGGGGGTGCGGGGGGCGCTGGCCCGCTACCGGGTGATGGCCTACGTGGTCGGCGTCGGGTTGTTGGCGCTGGTCGTCGCGATGGTGCTCAAGTACGCCGCGGACAACTCCACCCCGGTGGCGATCGTCGGCCCCGCGCACGGGTTCCTCTACGTCGTCTACCTGCTCACCGCGTTCGACCTGGCGCTCAAGGCGCGCTGGTCGGTCAAGGGGACGCTGCTGGTCCTGGTGTCCGGCATGATCCCCTTCGTCTCCTTCTTCGTGGAGCGCCGGGTGACCCGGGACGTGAAAGCGGGCCGGAAGCTCTGAAGCTCCCGGCCCGCCCGTCACACCGCGACTAGAGCGACTTCCGTACCCGGTACGGGGGGATCGAGTTGCCGCGCAGCGCGTCGGCGTCGATCGTCTCCGGCCGGT
The DNA here is from genome assembly GCF_041897805.1 of Actinokineospora auranticolor. Taxonomy (GTDB): domain Bacteria; phylum Actinomycetota; class Actinomycetes; order Mycobacteriales; family Pseudonocardiaceae; genus Actinokineospora; species Actinokineospora auranticolor. The sequence goes on along the minus strand of NZ_CP154825.1, from coordinate 6,136,902 downwards.
ACGGGAGCGTCGCCAGCCGCGCGATCATCCGCTCGGTCGTGTCCGGCGTCGCCTCCGCGAGTCCGAACAGGAACGCCCACTCGTGCTCGTCCGAGCCGTAGTACACGGTCGAGCCGAACACCTCGTTGAAGCGCCGCCACGACCGCAGCAGCGTCTCGTTGCGCCACATCGTCTGGCAGCCCGCCTGGCACACCACGACACCGCCGGGGGACAGCACCGACCGGCAGCGGGTGAGGAACTCCTCCTCGTACAGCCGGTTGTGCTGGGCGAACTCGGGCCGCTCGTCCGGCAGGTCCACCAGCACCACGTCGTAGCGCTCGGTGGTGTCGGCCAGGAACTGCCAACCGTCGGCGTAGTGCACCCGCACCGGGCCGTCGTGCGCGACCGCGCGCGCCAACTCCTCCGGCGTGTAGCCGTAGGGCAGGTGCTCAGCGCACAGCTCGACGGCCTCCTGGTCGATGTCGACGTGGTCGACCACCGACGCGCCCGCCGCCACCGAGATCTGCGACACCACGCCCTCGCTGGAGCCGACGACCAGCACCCGCTCCAGCCGCTCGGCGAGCAGCAGCGCGGGCACCAGCAGCGCCTCGTGGTAGGTGAGCTGGCTGAACTCGGTGCTCTGCCGGTCGTCGTCGCAGAACAGGCTCAGGCCCTGCTCGGTGCGCCCGATGACGAGGTGCTGGAACGTCGTCCGGGTGTCCACGACGACCTCGGGCATGTCCCACGTCCGGGTGAGGCCCGGGCCAAGCGGTTCGACGATCACCGGGCGGTCTCCGACGGGATCGGGTGTCCCCTGTGGACGGTGTTGATCCTGGCGTCGAGCGCGCCGAGGCGGTCGCGCAGCAGGTGCGCGGCCAACTCCGGGTCCGCGGTCTCGCCGCAGGTGAAGATGTCGAGGAACATCGATCCGATCTCGGGGTAGGTGTGGATGGAGGCGTGCGACTCCGACAGCAGCGCCAGCACCGTGACGCCCTGCGGCTCGAACTGCTTGCTCACCACGTCGCAGATGGTGGCCCCCGCGTCCCGCAGGGAGGACTCCAGCGCGTCACGCAGGAAGCCCAGGTCGTCGAGCAGCAACGGATCGATCCCGTCGAACTCGGCGAGCACGTGTCGGCCCGCGAAGTATCCCACGCCCAGTTCTGGCGCACGGTCATACGACATCTGTCTAACCTCCTGCGAGGGAATCAGCCGACGAACAACGTCGGGAGTGGTGGAAAACCGTTGAACGACACCGAGGAGTAGCTCGCGGTGTACGCGCCCGCGTCGAGGATGTCGACGTGGTCGCCTGCCCGCAGCGCCGTCGGAAGACGATACGGGGTGTTCTGGTAGATCACATCATCGCCGTCGCACGTGGGCCCCGCGATGATCACCGGGCCGTCCGGTGTCGGGGGGTGCGCGGTGCGCAGCCGGTAGGCGATGTACTCGTTCTCCGTCTCGGCCAGCCCCGAGTAGCGGCCGATGTCGAGGTAGACCCACCGGTGCTCGTCGTGGTCGGACTTGCGCGAGACCAGCACCACCTCGGCGCGGATCACCCCGGCGGTCGCCACGATCGCCCGACCGGGCTCCACGACCAGCTCGGGCGCGGTGTCGAAGTGCTCGGCGACCGCGGTCCGGATCGCCTCGGCGTGCACCGCCAGCGGCGGCGCCGCGTCCCGGTACGAGGCGGGGAAGCCGCCGCCCAGGTTCAGCGAGCGGGTCGCCACGCCCGCCTCCGCGAGCCCACGGGCGATCCGGCCCGCCTCGGCGATACCGGAGGTCCAGGCGGCCGCGTCGGTGTGCTGCGAGCCCACGTGGAAGCACGCGCCGTCGACCACGAGCCCGAGGTCCGCCGCCCGCGCCAGCAGCCGCAGCGCCATCTCCGGTGCGCAACCGAACTTCTTCCCGAACGGCGTGCCCGACTGCGGCGCGTCCACCAGGAACCGGCACCACACCCGCGACCCCGGCGCGTGCTCGGCCAGGTTCGCCAGATCACCGTCGGAATCGAACGTGTAGCGGCGCACCCCCCGGCGGTAGGCGTAGGCGATGTCCGCGGCCTTCTTGATCGGGTTGCCGTAGGACAGCGACTCCGGGTCCGCGCCCTGCGCCAGGCACAGGTCGATCTCGCCGGTGCTGGCCACGTCGAACGAGGAACCCTCGGCGGCCAGCGCGGCCACCACCTCGGGTGCCGGATTCGCCTTGACCGCGTAGAAGATCGTGGCCTCGGGCAGCGCCGCGCGCATGGCGTGGTAATTGGTCCGAACCACGTCGAGGTCCACCACGAGGCACGGCGTCGCGGGCGCGCGTTCATCGAGGAACGCGCGCAGCCGGGTGGACTGGCCCGGCGACGCCACAGAGTCGAGCACGGCGTGCACTGTAATACCGAACTGTGACCGGCTGTGTGGCCTGGGCGTCACCGACTCGATCACATTAGCCGTACCATCCGGCGCGGAGCGGGCACTCCGCGCGCACTCCGAGTGGGGGAATGGGGCCGCTGTGGCTGCTGGGATTCGCGTGGGCTACGCGTTCGGATCGCTTGCCACGGGCGCGTTCGGCACCGTCCCCGGCCTGCTCCTGCTGCCGTTCCTCACCGACCACCTGGCCGTCCCGGCCGCCGTCGCGGGCGTGCTCGTGCTGCTCCCGAAGGCCTGGGATGTCGCTTTCAACCCCGTCGCCGGTCGGATCAGTGACCGGGCAACGCATCGGCTCGGTCCGCGCAGGCCGCTCATGCTGCGCGGTGGCCTGGCACTCGCGGTGCTCTTCGCGTTGATGTTCCTACCACCGGTCTTCGGCAACCCCGTCGGCGACGGCGCCTGGGTCGCGGTGCTCTTCCTGGGCTGCGCCACCGCCGCGGCGTTCTTCCACGTCCCGTACGTGGCCATGGCCGCCGAGCTGACCGACGACTACGACGAGCGCACCCGGCTGCTGGCCTGGCGCATCGCGCTGCTCGCGGTGGCCATCCTGGTCTCCGGCGCGGGCGCGCCGCTGGTCCGCGACTCCCTCGGCGGCTACCGGGTGATGGGCGTCGCTGTGGCGGGCCTCATCGTGGTCGGCGTGCTCGGCGTCTACTTCGGCACCCGCAAGGCCCCTGTTGTGCGCGTCACACCCGCGGGGGCGCGGTTCGCCGACGTCGTCGCGCTGCTGCGCCGGTCCAAGCCGTTCCGGGTGCTGCTCGCGGTTTTCGTCGTGCAGGCCATGGGCATCGGCACGCTGCTGGCCGGTGTGGACTACCTGGCCCGGGTCGCCCTCGACGACCCGGGCGCGCAGCCGCTGGTGTTCGTCGCCTTCGTCGGGCCCGCGCTGCTGGTGATGCCCGTGTGGCAGCGGATCGGCCTGCGCTGGGGCAAGCGGCGCGGCCACCAGGTGGCCACGGTGGTGTTCGCCGCGGCGCTGGCCGTGGGGGTCGTGCTGCCGCCGTTCCCGGTGTTCATGGCGTCGGTCGCGCTGACCGGCGTCGGCTACGCGGGCCTTCAGGTGTTCCCGATGGCGATGCTGCCCGACGTGATCTCCGCCGAGCAGCGCCGCACCGGGGAGACCCGCGCCGGGCTGTTCTCGGGCGTCTGGACCGCGGGGGAGACCCTCGGGCTGGCGCTGGGACCCGGCCTGTTCGGGCTGGCGCTGTCCCTGGGCGGCTACGTGTCCGGCGGCGTCGCCACCCAGCCCGAGAGCGCGAAGACGGCGATCGTGCTGGGCTGCACCGCCGTCCCCGCGCTCCTCGTGCTCTGCGTGCTGCCGCTGCTGCGGCGCCGCGTGCTCGAACTGCGGTGACCTACCGGCCGATACCGGTCAACGACCGGACCGCCATCTCCTTGGCCATCGCCGGGTCGGCCTGCTCCCGGCTCAGCACCGTGCCCAGGTAGCCGCACACGAACGACACCGGGATCGAGATGATCCCCGGGTTCGACAGCGGGAACAGGTGGAAGTCCACACCGGACACGATCGACGTCGGCGCGCCCGACACCACCGGCGAGAAGAACACCAGCAGCAGGCAGGAACCCAGACCGCCGTACATGCCCCACAGCGTGCCGCTGGTGTTGAACCGCCGCCAGAACAGCGAGTACAGCAGCGTCGACAGGTTCGCCGACGCGGCGAACGCGAACGCCAGCGCCACCAGGAACGCCACGTTCTGGCCGTTGGCCATGATCCCGCCCGCGATGGCCAACAACCCGACCACCACCGCGGTCAGCCGCGCCACCCGCACCTCGCGCGCGGTGTCCGCCTTGCCCTTGCGCAGGATGTTGGCGTACACGTCGTGCGCGAACGACGCCGACGCGGTGATCGTCAGACCCGCCACCACGGCCAGGATCGTGGCGAACGCCACCGCGGCCACCACACCCATCAGCACCGTGCCGCCGATCTCGAAGGCCAGCAGCGGCGCGGCCGAGTTCTCCTTGCCCGTGGAGTCCAGGATCCGCTCCGAACCGACCAGCGCCGACGCGCCGTAGCCGATGACCAGCGTGGCGACGTAGAACACGCTCATGGTGCCCACCGCCCACACCACCGACCGGCGGGCCTGCCGGGCGTCCGGGACCGTGTAGAAGCGCATCAGCACGTGCGGCAGGCCCGCGGCACCCAGGATCAGCGCCAGCGACAGCGAGATGAAGTCCAGCGTCGTGATCGGCGTGCGCCCGTACTGCACGCCCGGGTCGAGGATCTTCTCGCCCTTGGTGTTGTTGGCCGCGGCCTGGTCCAGCAGCGCGCTGAAGCTGAAGCCGAACTTGCCCAGCAGGAACACCGTCATCAGCACCACGCACAGCAGCAGCACCACGGCCTTGATCATCTGCACCCAGGTGGTGCCCTTCATGCCGCCGACCAGCACGTAGAAGATCATCACCAGGCCCACCACGGCGATCACCACCGCCTGACCGCCCTTGGTGTGCACGTCGAGCAGCAGCGCCACCACCGCGCCCGCGCCCGCCATCTGGGCCAGCATGTAGAACAGCGAGATCACCAGCGTCGAGGTGGCCGCGGCGGCGCGCACCGGGCGCTGCCGCATCCGGAAGGCCAGCACGTCGCCCATGGTGAACCGGCCGGTGTTGCGCACCAGCTCGGCGATCAGCAGCAGGTTGACCAGCCAGGCCACCAGGAAGCCGATGGAGTAGAGGAACCCGTCGTAGCCGTGGATCGCGATGGCGCCCGCGATGCCCAGGAACGACGCCGCGGACAGGAAGTCGCCGGAGAGCGCGATGCCGTTCTGCACGCCGGTGAACCCGCCGCCCGCCGCGTAGTAGTCGGCGGTGCTGCTGTTGCGGGAGCTGACCCGGTAGACGACGTAGAGCGTGATCAGCACGAAGACGCCGAAGACGACCGAGTTGAGCACCGGGTCGCCCGCCTGGCCGCGGGCCGGGTCGGCCAGCACGTCGAGCGCGGTCGGCGCGGTCATCGGCCCGCCCCCGCCGACTCGCGGATCTCGGCGACCCCGGGGTCCACGCGCTTGCGCGCCCACCGCACGTACAGCGCGGTGATGGTGATGGTGGAGGCGAACTGGAGCAGGCCGAGCACCAGCCCCAGGTTGACCGAGCCGACCAGCCGGGTGCTCATCAGGTCCGCGGCGTAGGCGGCGAGCAGCACGTAGGCCAGGTACCAGAGCAGGAACAGCCCGGTCATCGGGAAGACGAACCGGCGGAACCGCCTGCGCAGCGCGGTGAACTCGGGGCTGTCGTGGATGGCGGCGAAGTCCGGGCCGTCCGGCGCGGGGGCGCCGGACGGGTCGTCGATGCCGCCGAAGGTGGCCGACTGCGGACGCGTTCGGGTCGCGGCCCGGCGCGGGACGACCTGGGTCATGCGGTTCCTCCGAGCTCTCCTGGGGTGGGGCCGTGCGGGGTGGGGACGGCGCGGGACGCCCCGGCCGGTGAATCCGTCGGTGGATCACGGGGAATGCGGGGCGGCGCGCGGGCGAATAACCGCCGACAAAAGGCGTGCGACCGTCACCGACTCGCGCTGCGGTCGTCGCGCGCAATGGACACGCGCGCGCGGGAATACGCGTGCGAACAAACCGGTGGGCGTGCCTGTCGGTGACTCCCCGGATTGTGCCGGTGCGTGTCGCTGGTTTCCGCGCCGCCGATGACCGATCGGCGATTCCGCGCGTGGGTTACCCTACGATACCGATCGGACCACGACTGCCCGGTCTTGCGATTTTCACACCTAGTGGTGAATCCGGGTGTCTCGGCGTGTCCCGGAGTGTCGCCGGTCAGCATCTTAAGTCAACGATCCATCTCGGACCGCGTAGCGTTTGCGCAGGTGGCGGCGGTCTCGATCGGAGCGTGCCCGAGCGCGAACCGGGAATGACCCGATCGAGCGATCAAGGCGGAGATTTCCCTGCGAAGCGTGACCGAAATTCGATCATGATCCGCCGGGGGCGGCCCCGACCGCCGCGCCTGCTCGCCAGTTGATCACGTTTTCCCAGGTCAGCGCGGCACTGCCGGGAATGGGTTCATGATCGCCGGATCGGGGTACGATCTGTCCTCAAGTTTCCGCCGTGGGCGCCGATGTCCGAAAGGGACATCGGCGGTGGGTGAATAAACCGAACCGTCTTCATCAAGACCGGTTCGCGTTTTCCCGCGAGGTGTCCGACCGTTGCAGGACGGAAAGGAGAGCGGCTCGGTGAGGCAGTTATTCCGACGGCCCCCGGCGTTGCGGCGGCCCGCGAGGTCCGAGACCGTCGCGGAGGCGCCCGCGTGAGCCAGAGCCCGCCCCAGCCCCGGTCGCACCGGGTCGCCGCCGGTGGGGAAGCCGGCGACGCCTCGCGGTGGTCCGGCGTCACCCGCTGGCGCGACTGGAACATCCCGGTCAAGCTCGCCGCCGTCATCCTCGTCCCGGTCGCCTTCGCGGTCGTCCTCGGCGTGCTGAGGATCAGTGGCCAGGTCCAGCGCGCCGAGTCCTACGAGCGCGTCGACAAGCTCGTCGCGGTCAACGAGAGCCTGCGCACCGCCCTCACCTGGCTGCAGCGCGAACGCACCAAGGCCGCCGTCGCCCTCACCGCGGGCGGTGCCGACGTCGGCACCCAACTCGCGGGCGAACAGCAGGCCGCCGACTACGCCCACGAGGAACTGCTGCGCGCCATCGGCCGCGCCAGCTTCGACTCCGACGTCACCCGCACCCGCTACCACGACGTCACCTCCGCCTTCGACTCGCTGACCGCGCTGCGCAAACCCGTCTACGCGGGCTCCGTCGACAGCGGCACCGCGCTGGCCGGCTACACCAAGGTCATCCGCACGCTGCTCGACTTCGACCGCGCCACCACCGGCGAGGTCGCCGACCCCGGCCTCGCGGGCACCGCCGCCGCGCTGCACGACCTCGAGGCCGCGAAGGAGGAGGTCTACTACCAGCAGGGCCTGGTCGCCATCGGCATCGCCCGCGGCGGCCTCAACGCCGCCGACCTCGACAGCCTGCGCGCCTCCCAGTCCCGCCTCGACGAGCGGCTCTCCGACTTCCGGGCCATCGCCACCGGCCCCCAGCGGGCCCGCTACGACGAGCTGCACGACGCCGCCCCCGTGCGCACCCGCATCGAGCTGCTGCGGCTCGCCGTCGGCGACGGCACCGACGGCAGCGCCTCGGTGAACGCGCCGCTGCCGATCACCTCCGTGGACTGGAACACCGCCTCCGAGGCGGTGTCCGAGCGGATCACCAACGTCAGCGCCATGCTCGGCACCGAGATCAAGCAGCGCTCCGCCGCGCTGCAGGACGACGCCAGCGACGCCGCAGGCCTCGCCTCCGTCGTGCTGATCCTGGCGCTGGTCGCGGCGGCCGCGGTGATGTTCGTGATCGCCCGGCAGCTGCTGCGGTCGCTGAGCGTGCTGCGCCGCGGCGCGCTCGAGGTCGCCACCAGCAGGCTGCCCGCCGCCGTCGCCCGCATCCGCGACGGCGCCGACGCGGGCGCCGAACCGGTGGTCGAACCGGTCGCCGTGCTGCCCGACGACGAGGTCGGCCAGGTGGCCCGCGCCTTCGACGCCGTGCACGCCCAAGCGCTCAAGCTGGCCACCGAGCAGGCCGGGCTGCGGGCCAACTACAGCAACGTCTTCGTCAACCTCTCCCGCCGCAGCCAGGGCCTGGTGCAGCGCCAGCTGCAACTGCTCGAACGGCTCGAACGCGACGAGGAGGACGCCGACCAGCTGGCCACGCTGTTCCAGCTCGACCACCTCGCCACCCGGATGCGCCGCAACAACGAGAACCTGATGGTCCTCTCCGGCAGCGACCCCGTGCGCCGCGCCTCTCAGCCCGCGCCGCTGGCCGACCTGCTGCGCGCGGCAGTCTCGGAGATCGAGCAGTACCAGCGGGTCGTCATCCAACCGCCGCCCGCCGTGCTGGTCGTCGGCTACGCCATCGGCGACCTGGTCCGCCTCACCGCGGAACTGCTCGACAACGCCACTGCGTTCTCCGCGCCCGCCACCCAGGTGACCATCTCCAGCCACCTCGGCGAGAGCGGATCCGTGCGCATCGAGGTCGTCGACCGCGGCATCGGCATGTCCGACACCGAACTCGCCGACGCCAACGCCCGGCTCGCCGACTCCGGCACCGTCGACGCCTCGGTGTCGCGCCGGATGGGGCTGTTCGTCGTCGGCAGGCTCGCCGCCCGCCTCGGCGTGCAGGTGCGACTCCGCGCGGGCCGCCAGTCCGGGCTGCGCGCCACCGTCGCCGTGCCGTCGGAACTGGTCACCGGCAACGTCGTGGAACTGCCGTCGACCCCGCCCGAGTCCCGCGAACCCCACGACGCGGGCACCAACGGCAACGGCCACAACGGAACCAACGGGGTCAACGGAACCAACGGGGCCCACACCAACGGCCACACCAACGGGCACAACGGGCACAACGGGAACGGCTGGGCCAACGGGCACGGCCTCGCCCGCCGCCTGGCCAACCGGGCCACCACCGAACCCACCTGGGTACCCGGCGGCGACGGCGCCGAACTGCCCAGCACCCTGCCGCAACCGCGCGACCCCGGGACCGACGGCGACACCCCGCCGCTGCCGCGCCGCGCCCCCCGCGGCGCCGCCACCAAGGAACCGATCCCGCCCGCGCCCGCCGAGCAGACCCAGGCGCTGTTCACCCCGATCACCGACGAACCCGACTTCGAGGGGTTCGCCAACACCGCCGACGACTCCGGCTGGTGGGACACCACCCTGGTGCACCAGGTCCCGCAGGCGGAACCCGCGCCCGCCCCGTCACCGGAATCGCTGCGCGAGACCACACCGATCTTCGACGAGATGGTCTCCGCCTGGTTCCGCGCCGTCACCGACGACCCGAACTCCACCGCCGAGGACGCCCGCCGCGTCCCCGACTGGGAGTTCGCCGCCGACCAGGGCTTCCACACCGCGCAGGCGGTCACCGCGGCCGAACCGGAGGACTTCACCAACTCCGGCCTGCCCCGCCGCACCCCCCGCCGCAACCTGGTACCCGGCCAGGTCGAACCCCGCGGCCGCCGCGCCGCCGCGGCACCCCCGCCCGCACCCGCCGCCCGCGACGCCGACGACCTGCGCGCCCGCCTGTCGAACTACCAGCGCGGCATCCACCGCGCCCGCGGCGCCCACCACGCGGGCCCCGCGCACGGCGAACCCGACCGCAACGGCCTCGACCTGCGCGGCGCCCGCTGGCGCTTCGCCGCCGACGCGGGCTGGCAGGCCGCCGAGGCGGTCAGCCAGGCGGGCGGCCACCAGCGTCCCGACGACGGCGGCCTGCCCCGCCGCACCCCGCGCGAGCGGCTGCTGCCCGGCAGCGTCGCAGGCGCCGGACCGAACCCGCCGACCCGACCCGCCCCGGTGGAACGCGACGCCGACGCGCTGCGCTCCCGCCTGGGCAGCCTGCAACGCGGCATCGGCCGCGGCCGCGACAGCCTGTCGCGGCGCGGGCCCGAGGCGGGCGGTGAACCCGATGCCTGAGTCCCGACCTACCGACAGGTCACCTGAGTCCAGAACCGGCACACCGACTCAGACCAGGAATGGAGCACGATGACACCGACGCAGTCCAAGCCGGGCCAGTTCGGCTGGCTGGTCAACGACTTCGCGGAACGGGTCTCCGGGGTGGCGCACGCGGTGGTGGTCTCCGCCGACGGCCTGCTGCTCACCTCGTCGTCCCGGCTGCCCCCCGACCGCGCCGACCAGTTGGCCGCCGTCGCCTCGGGGCTGGTCAGCCTCACCCAGGGCGCGGCCCGCTGCTTCGAGGCGGGCGCGGTCAAGGAGACCGTGGTCGAGATGGAGCGCGGCATCATGCTCCTGATGGCCATCAGCGACGGGTCGTGTTTAGCGATTCTCGCGGCCCCGACCTGCGACATCGGACAAGTGGCGTATGAGATGACGCTGCTGGTGGACCGGGTGGGCCAGATCCTGACACCGGAACTGCGCGCGGCCCTGCAAGGGGCCGCCGGGAGGATGGTGGGGCAGCCAGCATGAGCACTCCGTGAGCGCGCACTGGGACGCCGAGCCAGAGCAGACGATCGCCGACGTGATGAACGGCCTCACCCTCGGCGGGGGCCGCAAACGCAGGCGCCGCGGCCAACCGCGGCACGAACCGGACTGGCCGGAGGGCGACGCGACCGAGCAGGCCGCGCCCACCGCGCCGGAACCGGCGGCCGAGGCCCCCGCGCCCGGCGCGGCCGACCCAGCGGACCTGCTCGACGCCGCGGCCATCGTCCGCCCGTACGCGTGGACCCGCGGCCGCACCCGGTCCAACTTCGAGCTGCGCGTGGAGACCATGGTGTCCACCAGTGACCGGGCCGCCGACGCGTCCGCGTTCGCCGAGTCCGAGCACCGCGCCATCGGCGCGCTCTGCCAGGACCCGCGCTCGGTCGCGGAGGTCGCCACCCTGCTCGGCGTGCCGCTGGGCGTGGCCAAGGTGCTGCTGGGCGACATGGCCCAGCTGGGTCTGGTCGCCGTGCACAAGACCGCGACCGGGGGCGCCAACCGCGCGCACCTGGTGCTGATGGAAAGGGTACTGAGTGGACTCCGCCGGCTTTGACGAAGCCGCTCCGGGCGGCGGGCTGACCTCGGTCAAGATCGTGGTGGCGGGCGGGTTCGGTGCGGGCAAGACCACCTTCGTCGGCTCGGTGTCGGAGATCATGCCGCTGACCACCGAGGCGGTGATGACCAGCGCCAGCGCCGGGATCGACGACACCGCCGCCACCCCGAACAAGACGACCACCACCGTCGCCATGGACTTCGGCCGCGTGACGCTGGAGCAGGACCTGGTGCTGTACCTGTTCGGCACCCCCGGCCAGCAGCGGTTCTGGTTCATGTGGGACGACCTGGTGCGCGGCGCGATCGGCGCCGTGGTGCTGGCCGACACCCGGCGGCTGGCCGACTCGTTCTCGCCGATCGACTTCTTCGAGGAGCGGGAACTGCCCTACGTCATCGGCCTCAACTGCTTCGACGGCGTCCTCGGCCACGGCGTGGAACAGGTGCGCGACGCGCTGGCCATCGGGCCCGAGGTGCCGATCGTGCCGTGCGACGCGCGGGACCGGCAGTCGGTCAAGAGCACCCTGATCACCATGGTGGAGTACTCGATGCGCCGCTGGGTCGCCCTGCACGGCGCGGGCGTCGGCTAGGTCAGGTCCCGGTCCCCACCGCCCCGACGAGCAGCACCGCGCCGAGGGCGACCATGGTGGCGGCGATGACCGAGTCGAGCACCCGCCACGCCACCGGCCGGGTGAACACGCCGCCGAGCAGCCGCGCGCCGAACCCGAGTGCGGTGAACCAGCAGACGCTGGCCAGCGCCGCACCGACCCCGAACGCCCACCGCCCCGACTCGCGGGCCGCGGCGCTCGCGCCGAGCAGCAGCACGGTGTCCAGGTAGACGTGCGGGTTGAGCCACGTCAGGGCCAGGCAGGTGACAACCGCCCGCCGCGCCGACCCGACCTTCCCCGCGGTGAGCGCCATGCCCCGTGGGTTGACCGCACGGCGGGCGGCCAGGAATCCGTAGCCCAGCAGGAAAACCCCGCCGACGACGCTGACGACGGTGAGCGTCACGGGAGCCGCGGTGACGGCGGCACCCATGCCCGCCACCCCGAGGGTGATGAGCACCAAGTCGCTGATCGCGCAGACCGCCACTACGGGCCCCACGGCTTCCCGCAGGATGCCTTGCCGCAGGACGAAGGCGTTCTGCGCGCCGATGGCGACGATGAGCGAGAGCGACGTTCCGAACCCGGCCAGGGCCGCCAACAGCGTCATGACCGCCACGCTAGGAGCCGACGCCCGGCGGCGTACAGCTAAAGATTTTTACGTATCATTAGCGCTTGTGATGGACCTGCCCCTCGACCACGTCCGCACCCTCCTCGCCGTCGTCGACGAGGGCACCTTCGACGCGGCGGCTGCGGCACTGCACGTGACACCGTCGGCGATCAGCCAGCGGATCAAGGTCCTGGAACAGCGCACCGGCCGGGTCCTGCTGCTGCGCACGAAACCCGTCCAACTCACCGACTCCGGGCGGCTCGTGGTCCGCTTCGCCCGCCAGGTGGCGCACCTGGAACGCGACGTGCGCGCGGAACTGGGCGTCGCCGAACCGGCCCGCCTCCCGATCGCGGTCAACGCCGACTCCCTGGCCACCTGGTTCCTCCCCGCCCTGACCCAGGTCCCCGACGTCTACTTCGAACTCCACCGCGAAGACGAGAGCCACACCACCGACCTCCTGCGCGAGGGCCTGGTCATGGCGGCGGTCACCGCCTCCCCGGAACCGGTCGCCGGATGCTCGGTCCGCCCGCTCGGCGCCATGCGGTACACGCCCGCCGCCGAACCCACCTTCGCCGCGCACTGGCGAGGTCGACTGGCGGAGGCACCCGTCGTGGTCTTCGACCGGCGGGACGAGATGCAGGACCGCTACGTCCGCGACACCACGGATGCCCTGGGCGCCAGCCGGTTCCGCCACCACGTCCCCGCCTCGGAAGCCTTCGCCGCCGCCGTGACCGCCGGCCTGGGCTGGGGCCTGGTCCCCGCCCAACACGCCGACCCACGCCTGCGAACCGGCGCCCTGGTCGCACTGGGCGAGCCCATCGACGTCCCTTTGTACTGGCAGCAGTGAAAACTCGACTCCCCACTCCTATCGGCGCTGGCCGACGCGGTGGTCACCCTCGCCCGCCAAGCCCTGGAACCCTTGCCGCTGCGTCCTTCCGCCTAGTTCCTTCGGTTGAGGAGTTGTCCCCATGCTCTCGACTTGTCCACAACCCCAGGGAAAGGGCTCCGCTTCCCGTGGTGATCCCGAGTAGACTCCGCGATAGCGGTTCTCGACTCCACGGTCGGCTGCCCAGGACAGGTGATCGTGGCGTGGTGAACGCGGATGCTGACGTTCGTGGCGCGTCGGTATTCGGTGGCTGGTGCTGATCCAGGGCTGAGTGGCTGGTGCGCGGCCGGAGGCGCGATGTTGTCGGCGGCCGGACGAAGGCACTGCCGGGCTTCGCTGGGAGCTGTCGACCGGGAGGGCCAAGCAGCCCGGCCCGCGGCCCGGGCGTGCCTGCCTGGACGAGGTGACACGCGAGCTCGGCGGGCGTGCCGGAACCGGAGGTGGCCACCGCCCGGCTCCGGGGCCGACACCCGGCCCGGCCGGCCTCGTGGCAGGCGCGCGTCCTGCTCGGCGGTCACCTGCTGGACTCTCGACCTTCCGCTGGACTCTCGACCTACGGTCGCCGCACCGGCCTCGGGCCGTCAACGGCCACCAGGTCCGGGAGCGCTGTCGCCTGCTCGGTGAGCAGCGCGCCCGCAGTCCGGTGGTCGGGGTTCGGTCGGAGCCGTGCAGACCTGAACGCCGGGCGGTAGTGGCCCGTTGTCGCTGGTCGACGGCACCTGCATGTTGCCCGACAACGACTTCGCCGAAACCCAGCCGCGGGTGGAGCCCCCATGGGGCGGATGCGTTGCTGGTCGACACCGTTGCTGGATGCCCCGAGGCCGGAGTTCCCCTTGTGCCAGCTCTCGTGAGCGTGGGGAAGTGGGCCAGGGTGGGGGTTCGGCTCGGCGGGGGAGATGGGTCGCCCGGGTTAGGCGGGTGGGGTTCGGGTCAGGTCGGTGTGGAGGGCTCGGAGGCCGTGGAGGAAGGAGTCCAGGGCCAGGGTGAAGCTGTCCGCGTCGATTTCGGCGGCGTGGTCGCGCAAGCGGTGCGCTTGGTCGAGGTGGGGGTAGCGGTCGGCGTAGATCTGCGCGTCGGTCTCGAAGCCGTGCGCGAAGGAGGCCATGGCGGCGCCCAGGACGAGGTACCGGGTCGACGCCCCGATCATGGTCGCCTGGCGGGGCGGCCAGCCCGCGGCGACCAGGGCGCCGTGGACGGTGTCGGCGCGGGCCAGGGCGGCGTCGCGGCGGGCGGGCCCCGCGGCGACGACCGGGACCAGGTTGGGGTGGGCCGCCAAGGCAGCGCGGTACGACCGGGCCCAGGCGCGCAGCCCGGTGACCCAGTCCACCGCGAACGCCGAGACGTCCACCGCGCGCATGATGTCGTCGGCGAGGTCGTTGAGCAGGTCGTCCTTGGTGCGGTAGTGCGAGTACAGCGACGGCGCCCGCACCCCCAGCTCCGCGGCCAGCCTGCGCATCGACAAGCCAGCCAAGCCGTCGCGGTCGATGACGTCGAGGGCGGTCGCGCGGATCCGCGCCCGGTCGAGCAGTGGGGTGCGCGGGCGCGGCAACGGGTGCCTCCACGATCACTCCCGGCGGTTGCCGGTACCCGGCTCAGGCTCCTATCCTGCGCATAACCTAACACTGTTCGGTTAGACGGGAGCCGCGCATGGATCTGGCCCTCAGCGGTGAGCAGCAGGCCCTGTGGGACCTCGCCCGGGACTTCATCGACCGCGAGGTCGTGCCCAACGCCGCCGAGTGGGACCGGCGCGAACAGGTCGACCGGGGCATCGTCGGCAAGCTCGGTGCCGTCGGGTTCCTCGGCATGACCCTGCCCGAGGAGTACGGCGGCTCCGGCGGCGACCACCTCGCCTACTGCCTGATGATGGAGGAACTCGGCCGCGGCGATTCCGCCATCCGCGGCATCGTGTCGGTGTCGCTCGGCCTGGTCGGCAAGTCGATCGCCGCGCACGGCACCGAGGCGCAGAAACGGCACTGGCTGCCCCGGATCAGCTCCGGCGAGTCCCTGGCCTGCTTCGGCCTCACCGAACCCGACACCGGCTCCGACGCGGCCAACCTCGCCACCCGCGCCGTCCGCGACGGCGACGACTACCTGCTGACCGGCACCAAGATGTTCATCACCAACGGCACCTGGGCCGACATCGCCCTCGTCTTCGCCCGCACCGGCGGCCCCGGCCGCAAGGGCATCAGCGCGTTCCTCGTCCCCACCGACGCGCCCGGCTTCGAACACCGCGAGATCAAGGGGAAACTCGGCCTGCGCGGCCAGTCCACCGGCGAACTCGTGCTCGACGGCGTGCGCGTGCCCGCCGACGCGCGGCTGGGGGAGGAGGGCACCGGCTTCCGCGTCGCGATGTCCGCGCTGGACAAGGGCCGCATGTCCGTCGCCGCCGGGTGCGTCGGCCTGGCCAAGGGCGCGCTGGAGACCAGCGTCCGGTACGCCAAGGAACGCCACCAGTTCGGCAAACCGATCGCGAGCTACCAACTCGTGCAGGAGATGCTCGCGGACATGGCGGTCAACACCGACGCCGCCCGCCTCCTGGTGTGGCGCACCGCCGACCTCGTCGACCGCGGCCTCCCGTTCGGCACCGCGGCCTCGATGGCGAAGCTGTACGCCAGCGAGAACGCGGTCAGCGCCGCCAACCTCGCCATCCAGGTCTTCGGCGGCTACGGCTACCTCGACGAGTACCCGGTGGCCAAGTACCTCCGCGACGCCCGCGTCATGACCCTCTACGAGGGCACCAGCCAGATCCAGAAACTCCTCATCGGACGCGCCCTCACCGGCATCAACGCCTTCGCCTAGCCTGACCCGCGTGAGCGACACGGTCAGGGCCGCGGTGCTGCGGGAGCGGGGCGAACCGCTGGAGGTCACCGAGATCCTGCTGCCCGACCCCGGACCGGACCAGGTCCGCGTCCGGGTCGTGGCCGCGGGCGTGTGCCACTCGGACCTCTCCCTGGCCAACGGCACGCTGCGCCAACCCGTGCCCGCCGTGCTGGGGCACGAGGGCGCGGGCGTCGTGGTGTCCGTCGGACCGGGCGTGCGCCACGTGGCCCCCGGCGACCACGTCCTCCTCGACTGGGCGCCCGCCTGCGGCACCTGCTGGTTCTGCCAGGCGGGCGAGCCCTACCTGTGCGCGCACGCGGCCGACGCCGCGGCCGTACCGCACGCGACGCTGCTCGACGGCACACCCGTCTACCCGGGCCTGGGCACGGGTGCCTTCGCGGAGGAGACGATCGTCCCGGCCCGGGGCGCGCTCAAGCTCCCGCCCGAGGTACCGCTCACCCAGGCGGCCGTCCTGGGCTGCGCGGTCCTGACCGGCGCGGGCGCCGTGCACACCACGGCCGCCGTCCGCGCGGGGCAGTCGGTCGCGGTGGTCGGCCTCGGCGGGGTCGGCCTGTCCGTCCTCCAGGCCGCGCGCGTCGCAGGGGCGGACCCCATCATCGCGGTGGACCTCCACCCCGAGAAGGAATCCCTGGCCTGCCGCCACGGGGCGACGCACTTCGTCCGTTCGGACGACACCACGCCCAAGGCCATCCGCGCGCTGACCGGCGGTCGCGGTGCCGACGTCACCTTCGAGTGCGTGGGCACCCCCACCACGATCCGGACGTCCTGGTCCGCCACCCGCCGCGGTGGGCAGGTGGTCGTCGTGGGTGTCGGCTCACCCGAGGCCACCGTCGAGTTCAACGCCTTCGAGCTGTACTGGACCGGCCGCACCCTCAAGGGCTGCCTCTTCGGCTCGACCGACCCGGCCGTCGACGTCCCGCGACTGCTGGCCCTGGCCCGCGACGGCGCGCTCGACCTGGCCTCGCTGATCACCGCCGAGACCACGCTCGACGGCCTCGACGCGACCCTGGCCGACCTGCCCCGCTCCCACGGCGCCCGAACCCTGCTGCGCCCGTAGCGCCCGCCGCGAACCGCGCCACGGGGTCGCCACCCACGCGATTCGAGGGGTAGCCGCAAGAGGCGACCTGGGCCCGAAGCCCGTTCGCCACACCATGTCCTGGTAGCGCCGACTCTACGCCGAACCACCGACAATCGTCGTGAACCGCCCACTAGCCCTGTGGATAACCGCACGTCAAGGACGGGGAGATCACAGACGCCCGAGTTGGGCTGTTGCCACACGCTGGCGGTAGCGTCCGGTAGGCAACTACGCTCGACCCCCACCCCAGGTCCCCGGGAGGTGCGCATGACCGCCGATGTCGCCATGCACATGAGTGACGGCCTCCTCAACACCACCACCTCACTGCTCTTCGCGGCCGTCGCCGTGATCGGGATCGCGGTGGCCGCGGCGCGGGCCCGCGACGACCTCGACGACCGCACCGCCCCCATGGCCGGGCTGGTCGCCGCGTTCGTGTTCGCCACCCAGATGCTGAACTTCCCCGTGCTGCCCGGCGTCAGCGGCCACCTGCTCGGCGGGGCGCTGGCCGCGATCCTCGTCGGCCCCTGGGTCGGCGCGCTGTGCGTCTCGATCGTCCTGGTCGTGCAGGCGCTCGTGTTCGCCGACGGCGGCGTCACCGCGCTCGGCGCCAACGTCACCAACATGGCGATCATCGGCACCGCCGTCGGGTTCGCCGTCGCGACCGTCCTCAAGCGCTTCACCCGCACCAAACCCGGCCTGGCCGCGGTCGCGTTCACCGCCGCGTTCGTCAACACCGTGGTCGCCTCCCTCGGCTTCGTCCTGGAGTTCGCCCTCGGCGGCGACCCGGCGTTCGGCCTCGGCGGCGTGACCGCGACGATCGTCGGCGTGCACTGCCTCATCGGGATCGGCGAGGGCGTCATCACCGCGCTGACCGTGGTGGCCATCGCCGCCGTCCGCCCCGACCTGGTCCACCTGCTGCGCGGCGCGCGCCGCCCGCTCGACGTGCGTGAGGAGAGCCCCGCGTGAGCACCAAGACCAGACGCAACACCGGGTTCCTGCTCGGTTTCCTGCTGGTCGCCCTGGTCCTCGCGGGGGCGGTGTCCTACTTCGCCGACTCGAACCCCGACGGCCTCGACCACGCCACCCTCGCCGGCTGCCAAGTCGTCGAGGACGGTCACGGCGGGGAGACCCTCCAGGGCACCTGCATCGCGCAGAACGCCAAGGACCACCACCTCGCGGGCAGTCCGCTCGCCGACTACGTCGTCAACGGCGGTGAGGGCACTACGGGACTCGCGGGCGTCATCGGCGTCGCCGTCACCGTAGTGGTCGCGGGTGGCCTGTTCTGGCTGCTGCGCAGGCGCCCCACCAAGTGAGCGGGGGCCACGCCCACCCGCTGCACCGCCCGGGGAACACACCCGTCCACCGGCTGGCACCGCAGGTCAAGATCGTGGCGGCCGTGCTGGCCGTCCTCTGTGTCGTGTCCACCCCGCGCGAGCGGTACTGGGCCTTCGGCGTCTACCTGCTGCTCTTGGCCGCCGTGTGGTCCATCGCGCGCATACCGCCGGGCTGGGTGGCCACAAGAGCCCTCATCGAGGCACCGTTCGTCGTCTTGGCGTTCGTGATGCCATTTGTGGCGGGTGGACCCACCGTCGACGTGCTGGGAATGGCCCTATCCGAGCACGGTCTGCTGTCCGGTTGGAACATCCTCGTCAAAGGCACTCTTGGCGTGCTCGTCTCTCTTACCCTGGCCGCCACCACCGCGCCCCGGGAACTGATCGT
The DNA here is from genome assembly GCF_041897805.1 of Actinokineospora auranticolor. Taxonomy (GTDB): domain Bacteria; phylum Actinomycetota; class Actinomycetes; order Mycobacteriales; family Pseudonocardiaceae; genus Actinokineospora; species Actinokineospora auranticolor. The sequence continues at coordinate 6,118,247 of NZ_CP154825.1, read as the reverse complement.
GGGCCTACAACGACTCCACGTCCCCGCCATGGTCATCACCATCGCCACGCTGATGCTGCGCTACCTCGACGTCATCGCCGCCGAAGCCCGCCGCATGCGCCTCGCCCGCATCTCCCGCGGCCACAACCCGCGATTCCTGTGGCAGGTAGGCGCAACCGCACGCGGTATCGGAACCCTGTTCGTCCGCAGCTACGAGCGCGGTGAACGCGTCCACCTCGCCATGGTCTCCCGTGGCTGGTCAGGCAAGATGCCCGACAGCGGCCGTAGTGCCGGTGCCGTCGCGTGGCTCACCGGGCTCGCTCCCACCGCGACGGCGGCCGTCGTGTTGGGTATGGCCCTATGGCCGTGACACCGCCCGCGCTGCTCGTCGAACGCCTCGCCTACGCGTACCCGGACGGCCACCAAGCCCTCTACGGCATCAACCTGCGCGTGGAACCGGGGGAACGGGTCGCCGTCCTGGGACCCAACGGCGCGGGCAAAACCACCCTCGTGCTGCACCTCAACGGCATCCTCACCGGCCAGGGCACCGTCGAGGTCGCCGGACTGCCCGTCGCCAAACCCCACCTCAAAGAGATCCGCAGACGCGTCGGCATCGTCTTCCAAGACCCCGACGACCAACTGTTCATGCCCACCGTCCGCGACGACGTCGCCTTCGGCCCCGCCAACTTCGGCCTGCGCGGCACCGACCTCGACGCCCGCGTCACCCGCGCCCTCGACGACGTCGGCATGGCCGAACACGCCGACCGCTCACCCATGCACCTCTCCGGCGGACAACGCCGCCGCGTCGCCCTCGCCACCGTCCTGGCCTGCGACCCCGAGATCCTCGTCCTCGACGAACCGTCGGCCAACCTCGAACCCCGCGCCCGCCGCGAACTCGCCGAAGTCCTCCTCGGCCTCGACCGCACCACGCTCATGGTCACCCACGACCTGCCCTACGCACTGCAACTGTGCCCACGGAGCGTGCTCATCGACGACGGCGTCATCGTCGCGGACGGCCCCACCCGCGAGCTCTTGGCCGACGAGGCCCTCTTGGCCGCGCACCGCCTGGAACTTCCGTTCGGGTTCCGGCTCGGCTAGTGTCCCCAGCGGATAGGCACACAACCGCATAACGGGCCGCAAGAGCCGGAACGGGAGAGCCCCCGACCACGCGTCGGGGCACCGAAGGAGCAAGCTCCCCGCCAATCTCTCAGGTAAAGCTACCGTTCCAGCCAGGCCGCTCTGGAAAGAAGACGCGAACTCGGCGTCTCACCCACGGTGCAAGCCGCGTTCGCGGTGAAGCTCTCAGGTGCCATGACAGAGGGGGAGTTCCCAGTGCCGGGCGCACCGCACCCGGCGCGCTGCCCAGGAGCTCCCATGATCCTCAGTTGTCCACATACCCACCAACCATCCACAGACCCACCGGTCACGCTGCACGACGCGTGCCCGGCGTGTCACGCTGCGGAAAAGCAGAATTCCCGGCGCGCCGAAGGAGACCCGACCGCCATGAGCACCCCCTCCCCACTGCACGCGGTGCACGAGGCCCTGGGAGCCGCGTTCACCGACTTCGCAGGCTGGGCGATGCCCCTGCGCTACGGCAGTGAACTGGCCGAGCACAAGGCCGTGCGCACCGCGGCCGGGCTGTTCGACCTCAGCCACATGGGCGAGATCGAACTGACCGGCCCCGACGCGGCCAAGGCACTCGACCACGCCCTCGTCGGCAAGCTCTCCGCGGTCAAACCCGGCAAGGCCCGCTACACGATGATCTGCGACACCGACGGCGGCGTCCTCGACGACCTCGTCGTCTACCGGCTCGCGGCCGAGAAGTACCTGGTCGTCGCCAACGCCTCCAACGCCGCCACGGTCGCCGCCGAACTGCGCGAACGGGCCGCGGGATTCGACGTCGAGGTCGCCGACCGCTCCGCCGACCTCGCCCTCATCGCCGTCCAGGGCCCCACCTCGGCCGCGATCATCCGCGAGGTCACCGGCGCCGACCTCGACACCCTGGCCTACTACGCCAGCGTCCCGGCCACCGCCGCGGGCCACGACGTCCTCCTCGCCCGCACCGGCTACACCGGCGAGGACGGCTTCGAGATCTATGTGGACGGTCCGCTCGCCGCCGAGGTGTGGCAGGCCCTCACCGCCGCGGGCGCCCCCCACGGCCTCACCCCGGCCGGCCTGGCCTGCCGCGACACGCTGCGGCTCGAAGCCGGGATGCCGCTCTACGGCAACGAGTTGAGCGCCGACCTCACCCCGTTCGACGCGGCCCTGGGCCGCGTGGTCAAGTTCGACAAAGCGGGCGGGTTCGTCGGCCAAGCGGCCCTTGAGCGGCGCCGCGACGCCGACGTGCCGGAGAAGGTCCTCGTCGGCCTCGTCGGCACCGGCAAGCGCGCCCCCCGACACGGGTACGCCGTGCTCGACGCCGACGGCACCGAGGTCGGTACGGTCACCAGCGGCGCGCTCTCGCCGACCCTCGGCCACCCGATCGCCATGGCCTACGTGCCGATCGCGGTCAGCGGGCCCGGCACCGCGCTGACGGTCGACATCCGCGGCACCCAGGCCCCGGTCGAGGTCGTCAAGCTGCCCTTTTACCAGCGTCCAGCCTGAGCAGGGAGATCGAGAACCAAGATGAGCAACCCCAGCAACCTCGGCTACACCGAAGACCACGAGTGGGTCGACTCCGCCGACACGAAGTCGGCCACCGTGGGCGTCACCGCCTACGCCGCCACCTCCCTCGGTGACGTGGTCTTCGTACAGCTGCCCGAGGTCGGCGCGAAGCTCACCAAGGGCGAGCCGTGCGGCGAGATCGAGTCCACCAAGTCGGTGTCCGACCTGTTCGCCCCCGCCGACGGCACCGTCGTGGAGATCAACGAGGCCGTCGTCGACACCCCGGAGCTGGTCAACACCGACCCGTTCGGCGACGGCTGGCTCTTCCGCTTCGAGGTCACCGGCGACCTCGAACTGCTGACCGCCGACGAGTACACCGAGAAGACCAGGGAAGAGGGCTGATGAGCACCTTCGCGCAGCCGCTGGCCGAGGTCGACCCCGAGGTCGCCGCGGCGGTCGCCGCCGAGCTGCACCGGCAGCAGTCCACCCTGGAGATGATCGCCTCCGAGAACTTCGCCCCCATCGGCGTGCTCGAGGCCCAGGGCACCGTGCTGACCAACAAGTACGCCGAGGGCTACCCCGGCCGCCGCTACTACGGCGGCTGCGAGCACGTCGACGTCGTGGAGAAACTCGCCATCGAGCGGGTCAAGGCCCTCTTCGGCGCCGAGGCGGCCAACGTCCAGCCGCACTCCGGCGCCTCGGCCAACGCCGCGGCCATGTCCGCCGTGCTCGAACCCGGCGACACCATCCTCGGCCTCGACCTCGCGCACGGCGGCCACCTCACGCACGGCATGAAAATCAACTTCTCCGGGCGGCTGTACAACGTGGTCGCCTACCAGGTCGACCGCGAGACCGGCGTGGTCGACATGGCCGAGGTCGAGCGGCTCGCCGTCGAGCACCGGCCGAAGCTGATCATCGCGGGCTGGTCCGCCTACCCGCGGCAGCTCGACTTCGCCGCGTTCCGCCGCGTCGCGGACAAGGTCGACGCGCTGCTCATGGTCGACATGGCGCACTTCGCGGGCCTGGTCGCCGCCGGGCTGCACCCCAGCCCCGTCCCGCACGCCCACCTGGTCACCACCACCACGCACAAGACCCTCGGCGGACCCCGCGGCGGCGTCGTGCTCAGCACCAAGGCGCTGGCCAAGAAGGTCAACTCCGCGGTGTTCCCCGGCCAGCAGGGCGGCCCGCTCGAACACGTCATCGCGGCCAAGGCGGTCAGCTTCAAGATCGCCGCCACCGAGGAGTTCGCCGAGCGGCAGCGGCGGGTACTCGAGGGTGCGCGCATCCTGGCGGAACGGCTCTCGGCCCCGGACTGCGCCGCCGCGGGCGTCAAGGTGGCCAGCGGCGGCACGGACGTCCACCTGGTCCTGGTCGACCTGGTGGCCTCCGAGCTCGACGGGCAGCAGGCCGAGGACCGGCTGCACTCGATCGGCATCACCGTCAACCGCAACGCGGTGCCCTTCGACCCGCGACCGCCGATGGTCACCTCCGGGCTGCGCATCGGCACCCCGGCCCTGGCCACCCGCGGCTTCCAGGCCGAGGACTTCACCGAGGTCGCCGACATCATCGCGGTCGCGCTGCGACCCGACTTCGACGACCAGACCGGCCAGGCCCTGCGCGACCGCGTGGACCTGCTGGTCAAGCGCCGCCCGCTCTACCCGGAGCTGGGCTGAGAAGACCACCCGGTGGGGGCCGCGACCCGGCCCCCACCCGGTCGTCACCCGTACCAGGAGGTTGTCGTGGCGGTCAGCGCCTTCGACCTGTTCAGCATCGGCATCGGGCCGTCCAGCTCGCACACCGTGGGCCCCATGCGCGCGGCCCTGATGTTCGTCGAGGGGCTGCGCGCCGCCGGTCGGCTGGACGAGGTCGCGCGGGTGCGGGCCGAGCTGTTCGGCTCGCTCGGCGCCACCGGCCACGGCCACGGCAGCGACAAAGCCGTCCTGCTGGGGCTCGAAGGCGAACGACCCGAGGACGTCGACACCGACACCGTCCCCGACCGCGTCGCCGCCATCCGCGCCGCGGGCAGACTGCGGCTGCTAGGCGCCCACGACATCGCCTTCACCGAAGACGACGACCTCGTCATGCACCGGCGCAAGTCGCTGCCCCTGCACCCCAACGGCATGACCTTCGCCGCCTGGACCGCGTCGGGCGACGAACTGGCCCACCGCACGTACTACTCCGTCGGCGGCGGCTTCGTCCTCGACGAGAACTCCACCGACGGACCCGTCATCTCCGCCGACACCACCCCCGTGCCCTACCCGTTCCGCACGGCGGCGGACCTGCTGCGGCACTGCGAGGACGACGGCAAAACCATCGCCGAGGTCATGCTCGCCAACGAACTCGTGTGGCGCACCCAGGCGGAAGTGCGCTCCGGGCTGCTCGGGATCTGGCAGGTCATGCAGGACTGCGTCACCCGCGGCTGCGAACGCGAAGGCGTCCTGCCCGGCGGGCTCAAAGTCCCGCGCCGCGCCCACGCCCTGCACGCCAAACTCGCCGCCGAGGACGGTGCGGGCGACCCCCTCTACGTGATGGACTGGGTCAGCCTGTACGCCCTGGCCGTCAACGAGGAGAACGCCTCCGGCGGCCGCGTCGTCACCGCCCCCACCAACGGCGCCGCGGGCATCATCCCCGCCGTCCTGCACTACTACACGCGGTTCCTGTCCGTCGCGACCGACGACGGCGTCGTCGACTTCCTGCTCACCGCCGCCGCGATCGGCGTCGTGCTCAAGGAAACCGGCTCCATCTCCGGCGCGGAGGTCGGCTGCCAGGGCGAGGTCGGCTCCGCCTGCGCCATGGCCGCCGCCGGCCTCACCGCCGTCCTCGGCGGCACCGTCGCCCAGGTCGAGAACGCCGCCGAGATCGGCCTCGAACACCACCTCGGCCTCACCTGCGACCCCGTCGGCGGCCTCGTCCAGATCCCCTGCATCGAGCGCAACGCCGTCGGCTCCACCAAGGCCATCAACGCCTCCCGCATGGCCCTGCGCGGCGACGGCACCCACGTCGTCCACCTCGACAAGGTCATCAAAACCATGCGCGAAACCGGCGCCGACATGCACACCAAGTACAAGGAAACCGCCCGCGGCGGCCTAGCCCTCAACGTCATCGAGTGCTGACCCACCCCTGACACCCCGCTGCGCGTGACACCCCCGATGCGCGCCCCCTCTCACGGGCTAGCCGATCGCGCTCTCACGGGCTAGCCGCAATGCCGGTCGGTTAGGTCATGGCGGGGCTGTAGCCTGCGGTGGTGGATCTTGGGTTGGGTGTGCGCGAGGGCGGCGGTCTGGCCGACCGGGCTGCGGTTGGTGTGCTGACTCGGACGTTTCCGGTGGAGTTGGTCGATCGGGTCATTGACCAGTATTGGCGTCGGGAACAGCGGACCCGCGCATTGCCTGCTCGGTTGGTCTTCTATTTCACGCTTGCTTTGTGTCTTTTCCCGAATGAGTCGTACCGGTCGACGATGAAGATTCTCATGTCGGCGTTCGGTCGTGGAGGGCAGGGCTATCGGGTACCGACGACCGGTTCGATCGGTGATGCTCGTCGTCGTCTGGGTTCGGAGCCGATGGAGACCGCGGTGCGGGCGGTGATACGACCGAGAGCGTGCCGGGAGACGATAGGCGCGTGGTATGGGGATTGGTTGTTGACAGCGGTTGACGGGACGACGTTCACGGTGCCGGATACCGAGGAGAACGATCGCGAGTTCGGGCGACCCGGTTCAGGGCGCGGCGAGGGAAAGACGGCGTATCCTCAGATTCAAGCGGCGTGTGTGGTCGAGTTGGGAACCCACGCGGTATTCGATGCCCGGATGGATGGCTATGCCGCCGCGGAAACGATGTTGATCGAGGAGATGTTCTCTTCATTGCGGCCGGGCATGCTGGTGTTGGCCGACCGGCACATCTACTCGTCCCGTCGCTGGGCCAAGGCCGTGGATACCGGCGCCGACCTGCTGTGGAGAGTGACCGCGAACCTCGCCCCACGGCCGGTGGAGACACTATCGGACGGTTCCTGTATCGCCGAGATCACCCCGCCGAGGAGTTCGGGCCAACCATCTTTCCGGCTACGGCTGATCGAGTACCGATTGCCGTGGACGGAGGAGGTGTACCGGTTGGTGACCACGATCCTGGACCCGCTTCTGGCGCCCGCGAAGGAACTGGCCGCGCTCTATCACGAACGGTGGGACATCGAGGGCTTCCTCAAACAGATCAAGAGTGTCCAACTCAATACCGAGAAGATCTTCCGGTCGAAATCGCCCGACGGGGTACGGCAGGAGTTCTGGGCGCATCTGGCGGTGCACTACGCCACGATGTGTGTGCAGGTCGACGCCGCCGATCACGCGAAGCTCGATCCTGATCGGATCTCACACAAAAACACGGTACGCGTCATCCGGTCCCGTATCTGGGCGCCGGGATCTTTCCCCCCTCACGCACAGCGATGACCACTATCGGATGTTGCTGATCGAGGTCGGCAGCGAGATCAACCCGGAACGCCGCCACCGGAGCTACCCGCGGGTGATCAAACGGAAAATGAGCAACTTCCCGGTCAAACGCGCACGACACCGACAACAACTCCGAAACAGCCGACCACCTCACTCGAACATCACCCTCACCCCGCCCAGCACGACCCGACACCGCCGCCGACCAGCCGAAACCACCTAACCGACCGGCATTGGGGCTAGCCGACCACACCCCGCGCCGGTCGGCTCTCGCTCGCGCCGATCACGCCCCGCGCCGGTCGGCTCTCGCTCGCGCCGATCACGCCCCGCGCCGGTCGGCTCTCGCTCGCGCCGATCACGCCTCGCGCCGGTCGAGTCTCGCTCCCGCCGATCACGCCCCGCGCCGGTCGGCTCTCGCTCGCGCCGATCACGCCTCGCGCCGGTCGAGTCTCGCTCCCGCCGATCACGCCCCGCGCCGGTCGAGTCTCGCTCGCGCCGATCACGCCTCGCGCCGGTCGAGTCTCGCTCGCGCCGATCACGCCCCGCGCCGGTCGAGTCTCGCTCCCGCCGAACACACCCCGCGCCAGTCGGCTCTCGCCCGCGCCGAACATGCCTCGCGCCAGTTGGCTCTCGCCCGCGCCGACGGCTGGCGGTGCCCCTTCCCTCGGCGGGCCGTGCGTGCACGCCCCGCGCAGGTCCATGTGGGACTGGTGGCTCGTCGCGGCTCAACTCGCGCCAAACCACTCGCCGGCGGTTACCCGCCCCGATCACAGCTGGCGGAGACCAGGGGAGGCCGAGTGGTGCGGAGACGCCTCGATGTTTGTGCCTGCGGCTGTCCACGCGGGGGGACAACGCCATGCCCCCGGCCGCTTCCGGACCGAGGTCGGCAGGCCGGTCGTCGGCGGGCCTCCGGGCGAGGGCGAACCATCCAGGATTCCGCACTGCGCGGGACTCCGGGCGCATGTGCCGGGTTCCGGCTGGCCGCCGGCTCGCCTTGCGGCTGCCGGAGGTAGGGGAGGCCGGGGAGCGCGGGTTGGTGAGAGGGAGCGGTGAGCTCGTGCGGGCGCCTTGGGACGAGTACTTCAGGCGGGTGGTGGGGAGTGGGTGGTTGGGAGTGGGGTGGAGCGGGTGGGGCTGTCCTTTCCTTGTGGGCGTTGGAGGGCACTTGTCGCTTGGGCGCACTGCATATATCAAGCAACGAAATCGAACACCTGTTTGGTTCCCGGATTGGGTCGCTGGATGCGGTGAATCAGCGGGGCGCCGGTCGGGTGACTGTCCATTGCAGAGAGTCGGGTGTGGAGGGTGTGAGGCTCGATCGGGTTAGGCGGCGTGGGGGAGATGGGTGGCCGGGGCCAGGTCTTCCGGGGTGGTGATGATCAGGTTGTGGTTGAGCGGGTCCGGGTCCGCGCAGGCCGGGTCCGTGCACTCCGCGAGCCAGGTCAGCAGGGTTCCGTGGCAGTGTGCCAGTTCGGCCGAGCAGTCGGGGCAGGTCACGGGTGGCTCCGGGGTGCGGAATCGGCTGCGGGCGGAGGTGGTGGGCGGAGTGGGAACGGAAGCGGCGTGGGTGGGGGTGGTGCGTGGGTCAGGAGGCGCGCCGGGGGCGGATGGCGGCGGCTACGGCTGCCTCCAGGTCGGGGCGGGACATCTTGGAGCGGCCCTTGATGTCCAGTTCCCTCGCCCTCCGGTCGAGATCCGCCTTGCTCAGGCTACCCAAATCCTCCGCCTGCTCTTCGGAACCCGGGTCCGCGCGGCGTTTCCGCCTGCTCTCCACGCTCTTGCTCAACGCCTCGAACAGGTCCACGACCTTGGTCGGGCGGCTGGGTTCCTCGCCCGCCACCACTTCGCGGCCCTGTTTCTTGTCTTCGATCAGCTGCTCCACCCGTTGGGTGTAGGTGTCGTGGTAGTCGTGGGGGTTCCAGTCGTCGGCCATGGACTCGATGAGGTTGACCGCCATGTCGAGTTCCTTGCCGCGGGCCGGGGTGATCTCGGGCAGCGACTTCAGTTCCTTCGCCGGGTCGCGGATGTCCTCGATGAACAGCATCGTGGTCAGCACCAGCAGGTCGTCGTCGCCCGCGCGGACCGCCGTCAGGTATTCCTTGCCGCGCATGACGAACGTGGCGATGCCCGCCCGGTTGGTCTTGCGCATCGCCTGCAGCAGCAGGCCGTACGCCTTGCCGTATTCCTCTTTCGACGGTGCCAGCCAGTACGTCTTCTGGAAGTGCACCGGGTCGATCTCGTCCAGTCCCACGAACGAGGTGATGTCGATCGTGCGCGAGCGGCCGGGGGCGATCTGGTCCAGCTCCTCCGGTTCGATGATCACGTACTCGCCGCCGCCGATCTCGGCGCCCTTGACGATGTCGGAGTACGCCACCTCGGCTCCGGTGCGCTCGTTGACGCGCTTGTAGCGGATGCGGTCCGAGGTGCCCCGCTCGAACTGGCGGAAGCTGATGGTGTGGTCCTCGGTCGCCCCGAACATGTCCACCGGCACCGTGACCAGACCGAAGTTGATCGCGCCGTGCCAAACCGGTCGTGCCACCGCGGCCTCCCGAACCCCTGCGAAACCCTCGTCGGGCCCCAGTGTGGCCCATCGATCGGGCAGAAGTCCTGTTCAGCGCTCGTCGGTCACCAGTCCGGCACGCAGTGTTTCCAGCGTGCGCGCCAGCAGCCGGGAGACGTGCATCTGGGAGACGCCGATCTTCTCCGCGATCTGGGTCTGGGTCATGTTCTTGAAGAACCGCAGCATCAGGATCCGGCGTTCGCGCTCGGGCAGGCGCTCGATCAGGGGGCGCAGCGACTCGTAGTCCTCGATGCCGCCGAGCGCCGCGTCATCCTCGCCGAGGGTGTCGGCCAGCGGGTCGGAGTCGGGGTCGCCCGCGGACAGCGCCTCGTCCAGCGACACCGACTGGTACACCTGACCGGCCTCCAGGCCCTCGTACACCTCTTCGCGGCTCATCCCCAGGTGCGCGGCGATCTCGCTCGGCGTCGGCGCCCGCCCCAGCCGCTGCGACAGCTCGTTGCCCGCCGCGCTGATGGTCAGGTGCAGCTCCTTGAGCCGCCGCGGCACCCGCACCGACCAGGCCGTGTCGCGGAAGTACCGGCGCACCTCGCCCATGATCGTGGGCACGGCGAAGGACAGGAAGTCGATGCCCCGGCCCGGGTCGAACCGGTCCACCGCGTTGATCAGCCCCACGGTGGCGACCTGGGTGAGGTCGTCGCGGCCGACGCCGCGGTGGGCGAAGCGCAGCGCGATGTGCTCGGCCAGCGGGAGGTGGCCGGTGACGAGGTCGTCCCGCACGGAGTCCCGCCGCGCGTCGCCGTCGGCCAGGTCGGCCAGTTCGGCGAACAGCGGGGCCAGGTGGCTGTACTCGTGCTCGGGACCCGTGGATGAGGCCGCGCTCACCCGGCACCCGCCGTCCGGGTCAGGACCAGGGTTATCCGCACGACCGGTCTGCCGCGCGGGTCCGGTCTGACCGCGAAGCTGACCTGGTCGACCAGCGCGTCGAGGATCTGCCAGCCGAAGGTGCCGGTGTCCGGGCCCGCGTCGTCGACGGCCACGACCGAGGCGTCCACCGTCATCGCCGCCGCGGACCGGCGGAACGTCAGCTCGACCGGCTCACCGGGGGCCGCCAGCCGGATCAGCGTGGAGCACACCTCGTCCACGGCCAGCGTCAGGTCCGAGATGGTGTCCAGGTCGGCGTCCAGCATCGCCGCGGTGGAGCGCGCGACCGACCGCGCCACCGTGAGGTTCGCCTGGTCGGCGCCCAGCCGCAGCTCCACCCGCGCGGCCGACGGCACCGCGGGCGGCACCGGCCCCAGCCGCAGCTCGCCGCCGACGTCGCCGGTCATCGCGGTACCCCGGCACGCGCCCGCGCGCCCGCGCGGACGGCGCAGGTGGGCGCGGAGGAAGCGGGGGGCGGTACGGCGGTCATGTCGAGCACGTACCCCGAATCCCGCCGGGGGACACGTGCGCGTTCGAGTGCCGCTCACTTCTCGCCCCCTCCGCGTGAGCTCAGGCCCGCTGCCCGTCCGCGATCGGGCCGAGCACGTCGTACGGCGGCACCCAGCCCTGCTCCACCAGCACCCGGTACAGGTCGCGCAGCGCCAGGTCCAGCTCCGGTGTGCCCGGCGTCACCGCGGACAGTGCGCGCACCGCGTCCAGCAGCGCGGCGTCGAACGCACCGGGACCGGCGTCCGGGTCGCCGTCCGGTGCGTCCTGGCCCGTGCGGCGCCGCAGGTAGGCGTCCATCGGCTCCACCGCCGGTTCGGCGAACATGTCCACCACCAGCCGCGCCACCCGGTGCAGCTTGGTGTTGTACTGCTGGGACAGCCGCACGAGCGCGTCGAAGGCCTCCTTCGGCGAACACCGGCGCAGCACCACCAGCACGCCCATCGCCTGCTCGATCGTCGCGCGGGTGCGCAGCGCGCGCCGCAGACCGTCCAACTCGGACTGCAGCTCGGCGACCCGCGTGGTCGGGTCCGGGCTCACCGGCTCCCTCCGGCCACCGGTGGTCTTCGCACCGCGCTGCCCATGGCGGTTTTCCTCCAGATCCGCGTCCCTGTGCCTGTGTCAAAAGACCCCCGGCTCGTGCCGAACGGGGGCTCGCGATGGCGAGGGGACGCGTCGAAGGCGACCGACCCCGGGGAACCCGGCGGATCGGGCAGCACACAGCCCCTCGCTTCCCGCGAGTGCCGGGAGCCGGTGCCGCGGGGCACCGGTCCGGCGTGCTGCGGCTGCTTGCTCAACCGCTACCGGAGCACTCTAAAGATCACGTCGAACGGGGCACAAGGCAGGGTCGCCGCGCCCACCCGGCGAGTGCCACGCGCTCCCCCTACCGTGGGGCGGGCAAGCCGCACCACAAGGTGACACGGAAAGGAGCCAGACATGCTGGCGGTGACAGAGGCGGCGGCCGAGGCGATCGGCGCGCTCACGGCGCAGGACGGGATCTCCCCGACCGGTGGACTGCGGTTCACCCTGGTCACCCCCGAGGTGGACGGCGCGCCGCTGGCGGTGGCGCTGGCCCCCGAACCCGCCGCGGGTGACCAGGTGGTCACCGCGGACGCGGGCGCCCAGGTGTTCCTGGAGCCCGGCGCGGCGGAGCTGTTGTCGGACAAAGTGCTCGACGTGCGCGCCGACGAGCACGGCCAGGTCAACTTCGCGGTCCTGGAACAGGACGTCCCGCGCGGTTGAGCGGGACCCGCCGCGGGTGATCCCGGTGTGATTCGCGCGACCGGGTGATTGAAACCACCTGACGTGGGTAGCCCGGACCGGGGCGAACCGACCGGGAGGCGGAGGCGGACGTGGTGGCAGTCGGCAGGATCGCGAACACGGGCACGACCACCGGTTTGGTGACTCCGAGGGGGTCCACTCGCGTGCCCGCGCCGTTGTGGCGCGGTTTGGACCACGGGCCCGCGCTGGTGGTGCTGGTGCCCTCGGCGAGCAGACCGCGTGAGCTGCCCGCGGCGTGGCAGCCGGTGGCCCAGCGGTTCCAGATCGCGTGGTGCGCGGTGCCCACCGCGGACCCGGAGGCCCGGCTCGACCGCGTCGAGGACGTGCTGGAGACCCTGGCCGACCGCAACACTCGCACCCAGGTCGTGGCGCACACCGCGCTGACCGCGGTGGCCTGCCGCGTGGTGGCGGAGTTCCCCGGCATCGTGCGCGGACTGGTCCTGGTCGGCTCGGGCCGCGAGCCCGGGCCGACCGGCGTCCGCGTGCGCCGGGTACCGGCCGCCGACCCCGGTGACCTGAGCTCACCCGCGCTGGTGCGGGAGATCCACGCGGCGGTGGAACGCGCCGACGCGGCGGCCGGGGCCAGGTTGCGGTTAGCGGGCGTCGCGGTGCCGGGCCCGACCGGCGAGATCGCGCTGGGGCGCGTCCGGCTCGACCTCGCCAGGGGCTGACGCCCCGGCCGTGACCCGGCTCTCCCCGCGGCTCGGCTCTCCCGTCCGCCCCCGCCGGACGAGGCGAATATCGTGGGGGCATGAGCACACACTTCGACGTCGTGGTCCTCGGCGCGGGACCGGGCGGGTACGTCGCGGCGATCCGGGCGACCCAGCTCGGTCTCAAGACCGCGATCATCGAGGAGCGCTACTGGGGCGGTGTCTGCCTCAACGTGGGCTGCATCCCGTCCAAGGCCCTCCTGCGCAACGCCGAGCTGGCGCACATCCTCCAGCACGAGACCAAGACGTTCGGCATCCAGGTCGACGGCTCGATCAGCCTCGACTACGGCGCCGCGTTCAGCCGCTCCCGCACCGTCGCCGACGGCCGCGTCAAGGGCGTGCACTACCTGATGAAGAAGAACTCCATCACCCAGTACCACGGGTGGGGGAAGTTCACCGACGCCAACATGATCGAGGTCGCCGGTACCGACGGCGGCACCGAGACCATCACCTTCGGCAACGCGATCATCGCCGCCGGTGCCACCACCCGGCTGCTGCCCGGCACGGAGCTGTCCGAGCGCGTGGTGACCTACGAGGAGCAGATCCTCTCCGACACCCTCCCCGAGAGCATCGTCATCGCGGGCGCGGGCGCCATCGGCGTGGAGTTCGCCTACGTCCTGCACAACTACGGCGTCAAGGTCACCATCGTCGAGTTCCTCGACCGCATGGTGCCGCTGGAGGACGAGGAGGTGTCCAAGGAACTGCTGCGCCGCTACAAGAAGCTCGGCATCGATGTCCGCGTGGGCACCCGGGTGGAGTCCATCGACGACTCCGGCGCCAAGGTCAAGGTGACCGTGTCCAAGGGCGGCGCGCAGGACGTCATCGAGGCCGACAAGGTGCTGCAGGCCATCGGTTTCGTGCCGCGCGTGGAGGGCTACGGGCTGGAGAACACCGGTGTGCGGCTGACCGACCGCCGCGCCATCGACATCGACGGCTTCTGCCGCACCTCGGTGGACCACATCTACGCCATCGGCGACGTCACCGCGAAGCTCATGCTCGCGCACGCTGCCGAGGCCATGGGCGTGATCGCGGCGGAGACCATCGCCGGCGCGGAGACCCAGGAACTGGACTACGCGATGATCCCGCGCGCGACCTACTGCCAGCCGCAGGTCGCCAGCTTCGGCTACACCGAGGCGCAGGCCCGCGAGCAGGGCTACGACGTGCAGGTCGCCAAGTTCCCGTTCACCGCCAACGCCAAGGCGCACGGCATCGGCGACCCGGGCGGGTTCGTCAAGCTGATCAGCGACAAGAAGTACGGCGAGCTGATCGGTGGCCACCTGATCGGACCGGACGTCACGGAGCTGCTGCCGGAGCTGACCCTGGCGCAGAAGTGGGACCTGACCGTGCACGAGCTCGCCCGCAACGTGCACGCGCACCCGACGCTCGGCGAGGCGCTGCAGGAGGCGATCCACGGCCTGGCCGGCCACATGATCAACATGTGAGCACACCGCCGCCCGCGGCGCCCGCCGCGGGCGGCGGATTCCACCCTGGTGAGGGAAAAGCCGTACCTGTCCGGATGCGACAGCGCGCGATCGCCGGAGGGCGTGTGGCGCGCGGGGTTACGGTGGCCGAACGGCTCCGTCCCAGGGAAGGTTCACCCATGAGTGAGACCCGTTTCCGTCGTCAGGCCCGTCGCGCGGCGGTCGCCCTAGTGGCCGCGGCCGCCGCCTCGACCGTGGGCGCGCCGGGTGCGGTCGCGTCGCCCCTAGCGCGCTCCGTGGGCGTCGGCTTCAGCGCGGTGGCGTCCGCGGTGAACGCGAACCGCGTCCTCACGATCACCGTCACGACCGACGGGATCATCCTGCCCTGGTCGTTCAGCTTCACCCTGCCCACCGGGATCACCCGCAACGGCGCGCCCACCGACAACTGCGTGAACGGCACCATCGGCCCGCCCGTCCGCTCGGCGCGCGGCGCCGCGTCCCCCGACACCTGGTACCTCAGCGGGAACCCGATGCCGACGGAGTTCGTCTGCACGTTCACCTTCTCCGTGACCTCGGCGACGGAGGCGATCTACCAGTCGTGCCCGGGGGCCATCACCGGTCTGAGCGGGCTCTCCGGGCCGGGGTCGTGCGCCACGATCCGGTTCGAGGCACCGCACCCGCACCGCGGCGCCGTCGCCCGTTGATCTCCCCTGTCGCGGCGAGTCCGCCCGCCTGTCCTGGATGGACGGTCGACGCCGGGGGACCGGCTTGTCCCGAGTGCTCGATGCCCACCAGGGGAGGGGTTCCCATGCGCACCACCGCCGTCCGCCGCCTGCGCCGCGCCACCGTGCTGGCCGCCGCGGTCGCCTCGCTCTCGTCCGCCGTCGTCGTGCCCGCCGCCGCCAGCGCCGTCCCGAACCTGGCGGTCACCTACGAGGTCACGGCCTCGGCGGTCGGCAAGGCGCGCAACCTGGTCTTCGTCATCACCAACCCGTACAACGTCGCGGCGAGCTGGAAGTTCAACCTGCCGCTGCCGACGGGGCTCGATTTCGCGGGGGTCTTCACCTTCAGCGAGAACTGCATGTCCGCCAACGCGGCCGACGAACCCCCGCTGTTCATCCCGCCCCGCTCCGGCGTGGACGTCCCGACCGTCTACGTGGAGGGCAGCAGCTACGTCGGCGAGGCGATCTGCGTGGTCAGCGTCCCCGTCACGGCCGTCGCGGAAGGGACGTACAGCACCTGCTCCGCCAACGTGCAGGGCCTGACCAACCTCACCGCGAACTTCCTCTGCCAGACGATCCGGTTCGAGGCACAACACCCGCACTTCGCCGCCGAGTGACCCGCTGAAAGGAACCCCATGCGCGCCAAGCCCGCCCGCGCACTGGCCGCCGCCGCGGCCGTGTGCGCCGCTTCGGTGACCGTCGCCCAGCCCGCCACCGCGCTCCCCGGCACGGCGCTCGTGGCCGTCTACCCGGTCACGAAATCGGCGGTCAACACGACGCGGAACCTGCTGTTCACCATCTACAACCCCGGGGGCATGGTCCAGGGCCTCTCCTTCAACTACCCGCTGCCCGCCGGGCTCGCGTTCGCCGGGCCGCTCACCGAGTCGTGCGCCGCGATCGCGGTGGACGACGAGCCGATCCAGACCCGGAACGCGGTGCCTGCACCACGCGGGCCCCTGCCCACGGCGACCGTGTACGTCGCGGGCAACACCATCATCGGTGAGTTCTCGTGCACGGTCACCGTCCCGGTCACCTCCGCGACCGAGGCGCACTACGCGACCTGTGCCGCCGGTCTCCAGGGGCTCTCCGGCATCAGCACCTCGTTCACCTGCACGCACATCTGGTTCGAGGACCGCCACCCGCACTTCGCCGCCGAGTGACCCGCTGAAAGGAACCCCATGCGCGCCAAGCCCGCCCGCGCACTGGCCACCGCCGCGGTCGTGTGCGCCGCTTCGGTGACCGTCGCCCAGCCCGCCACCGCGGGCCCGACCCCCGGCGTCGCCGTCACCGCCGTCTACCCGATCACGAAGTCGGCGGTCAACGTGGCGCGGAACCTGGTGTTCTCCATCTACAACAACAGCGGGGTCCAGGGCATCTCCTTCAACTACCCGCTCCCCGCGGGGCTCACCTTCGCCGGGCCGCTCACCGAGACCTGCGCCTCGATCGCGGTGGACGACGAGCCGATCGTCACCCGGAACGCGGTACCGGCGCAGCGCGGGCCGCTGCCCACCGCGACCGTGTACGTCGCGGGCAACACGGTCATCGGAGAACCGGGGTGCACGATCACCGTGCCGGTCACCTCCGCGACCGAGGCGCACTACGCGACCTGCGCCGCCGGTCTCCAAGGGCTCAGCGGCATCACGACGTCGTTCACCTGCACGCACATCTGGTTCGAGGACCGCCACCCGCACTTCGCCGCCGAGTGACCCCGCCGAAAGGAACCCCATGCGCGCCAAGCCCGCCCGCGCACTGGCCGCCGCGGTCGTGTGCGCCGCCTCCGTGACCGCCGCCCAGCCCGCCACCGCGTTGCCCACCACGACGCTCACGGCCGCCTACTCCGTCACGAAGTCGGCGGTCAACGCGTCGCGGAACCTGGTGTTCACCATCTACAACGGCGGCATGGTGCAGAACTACGCCGTCAACCACCCCTTGCCCGTCGGGCTCGCGTTCGCCGGGGCGTTCACCAAGACGTGCATGTCGGGGATCGTGGACGACCAGCCCATCGAGGGCCGGAGCGCCGTACCGGCGCAGCGCGGGCCCCTGCCCACGGCGACCGTCTACGTCGAGGGCAACACCGTGATCGGTGAGCCGACGTGCACGATCACCGTGCCGGTCACTTCCGCGACCGAGGCGCACTACGCGTCCTGCACCGCGGACATCCAGGGGCGCAGCGGTATCACGACGTCGTTCTCCTGCACGCACATCTGGTTCGAGGTCCGCCACCCGCACCGGGTCGCCGAGGCGGTGTAGGTCACCGACAGCAGGGAGTCCCATGCGCACCACCCCCGCCCTCCGCGCCGCCGTGCTGAGCGCGGTGCTCGTCGCCGGTGCCGTCACCACGGCCGAACCCGCGGTGGCCGCGGTGAACCCGACGATGTCCGCCGCCTACAGCGTCAGCGCCTCGGCGGTGAACACCCGCCGATCGATCGTCTTCACGATCACCAACACGAACCCGCAGAACACCAGGTTCTACGACTGGTCGTGGAGCCTCCCATCCGGGCTCAGCCTCGCGCTCAACCAGGTGCCGCTCAGCTGGACCTGCCTGTCGATGACGGCCGACGACGAGCCGATCGAGAGCGGGCGGACCGCGCTGCCCACCGAGACGATCTACGTGGAGGGCAACACGGTCATCGGTGAGGCGTCGTGCACGCTGACCGTGCCGATCACCTCGTCGGTGGAGGGCTTCTACTCCACCTGCGGACCGGACATCACCGGTCTGACCGCGCTCACGTTCACCGCCTGCGGCTTCATCCGCTACGAAGACCGCCACCCGCACCGGGCCGCCACACCCCGGTAGCGCCCCCGGTGATCGTTAAACCGGGGGCGCCGCTTTTCCCCTGGTGCGGTGAAATCCCGGCCCGCCCGGGATGGACGCCCGACCCCGTGGACACCCTCCGCCCAGAGGCGCCCCGCAGTGCGGCGCCGCAGCCGAGGGAGGTCCCATGCGCGCGTTCCCGACCCGCCGCCCGCTCCGCGTCGCCGCCGCAGCGGTCGCCGCGAGCGCGGCCACCGCGCTGGCCGTCGCGAACGCCCCGGAGGCGTCGGCGGGTGCTGGGCTGACCCTGGAGCTCGGGTACAGCGACCGGGCCGCCGCGGTGGGCACGACCCGGGCCGTGGTGTTCACCGTGCACAACACCAACCCGCCCGACGCCCTGCCCTTCTACTGGGAGTACACCGTGCCCAACGGCCTCAGCCGGCCGCTGCCGCCGAGCACCGACTGCCTGTCGGGGACGGTGGACGACGTGCCGCCGGAGACCGACCCGGGCGGCGTCCCGGGCGGCGGCGGTATCCCGGGTGGGGACCCGCGCTCCGGCGCGACGGCGGACACGCTCTACTTCTACGGCGAGACCAGCGGTGGCCAGGTGTCGTGCACCTTCACCGTCCCGATCACCTCGGCGGTGGAGACGGCCTACTCGGTCTGCCCGCAGGACCTGGTCAACGTCGACGGGGTGACCATCGGATCGTGCGCGTTCATCAGCTTCGAGGCCCAGCACCCGCACCGGGCAGCGGGTTGAGCGGGCGCTTTCGCCCGGTGCGGTGGTTTCCCTGTCCTGAGTGGACTGCCCAGGCCCACCACCGAATGCCAGGCGGCACGGTGTCGACCACGCCGCCCGCCGTCCGGGGCCGCGGCGGGCGGCACCGACACCCTCTACTTCTCCGGGACGACCGGCGTGAGCCAGCAGCAGTGCACGCACACCATCCCGATCACCGCGGCGGTGGAGACGGTCTACACCCTCTGCGCGCAGAACCTGACCGGTCTCTCCAGGGTGAGCATGTCCGCGTGCGCGACCACCCGGTTCGAGGCCCAGCACCCGCACCGGGCGGACTAGCCCTCGGCGCGCTCGCGGGCGTCGTAGGCCAGGTCCGCGTAGTCCGGGGCGGGCTCGGTCTCCTTGAGCGTGACCATGTCCTCGGGACGCACACGCGCGGGGAGGTCGCCGAAGCGAACATGCCGCAGAAAGGCGAACTCTTCGTCCGTGAACGACTCTGCCATGGCGCCATTGTGCACGGTGATGAGTCCCGCTCACCAGCGTCCGGTTGAGAGCGCTCCTGGATGGAGTAACACGATGGTGTGATGGTCGAGAGAAATTTGCCGGTTACCAGCGCGTTCTGTTGACATCGGACAGTAGTCGAGTGAACACGCTCGGCTGATCGGCTAGCTGTGGACGTACTCAAGCAACACCTGCTGACCTGCGGCGATATCCCCCGTGGTCCGTGTTCCACGGGCCAGTTCGGACAACGGAGGAGATCCGTCATGCGCAGCATCTCCCGACGCTGGATGACCATCCCCGCAGCGGTCGCGTTGGCCGCCGGGGCCGCGGTGAGCGTGGCGCAGCCCGCCGCCGCGGTGACCTACACCTTCAACGCCCACGCCAACGCCGTGCAGACCACCGGCCTGCTCGGCGTGACCGTCGCGGGCTCGGACTACGTGGGCGCCACCCCGGGCTCCGACAGCACGAGCGTCACCACGCCCTCGCTGCCCGTCGTGGGTTCGGTGGGCTCCGCGAGCAGCCTCGCCGAGGGCACCCGGGTGGGCGCGCTGGACACCGCCCACGCCGAGGTCTCGCTGACCGACGTCGACCTGCTCAGCCTCCCGCTGGTCGGGACGGTGATCAGCGTCGACTCCATCGAGTCGACGGTGACGACCGAGGAGGTCTCGGACGGCGTCCGCGACTCCTCGGGTGGCGCCCAGATCGAGGGTCTGACCATCCTCGGCAACGCGATCCCGGACCCGAACGTGTCCCAGGACGTCTCCCTCGGCGGGCTGGGCACGGTCCACGTCAACTACGTCGACGACAACGGCAGCAGCATCACCGTGCACGCCCTCTGGATCGAGACCACCATCGGCCCGGACATCTACGTCGGCACCGCGGCCACGTCACTGACCTGACCGGGACCGGCAGCGGTTCGCCCCCGGATCACAAGCCTGGGTGATCCGGTCCGCGCCGCCGGATGAGAACGGCCCCGCGAGCGCCATTGCTCGCGGGGCCGTTGTCCGTGGGGGCACCAGCCCGGTGTTACAGCGCCTCAGACCAGGGGGCGGTCGGTCGGCTCGATGGGGCGGGGCAGGAAGGTCCGCTGGGTCAGGTAGGCGTCCACCCCGGCCGCCGCGGAGCGGCCCTCGGCGATGGCCCACACGATCAGCGACTGGCCGCGGCCCATGTCGCCCGCGGTGAACACGCCCTCGACCGAGGTCTGGAAGTCCCGGCCGCGCGCGACGTTGCCGCGTTCGTCGAGGTCGACGCCCAGGTCGGACAGCAGCGCGCCCTTCTCGGGGCCGACGAAGCCCATGGCCAGGGTGACGATGTCCGCCGGGATCTCCCGCTCGCTGCCCTCGACCGTGGTGAACCGGCCGTCCACCACGGCGACCTCGGCCAGCCGGAGCGCGCGCAGGTTCCCGTCGCCGTCGCCGACGAACTCCGTCGTGGACACCGAGTAGACCCGCTCGCCGCCCTCCTCGTGCGCGGAGGTGACGCGGTAGAGCAGCGGGTAGGTCGGCCACGGGTGCGCCTCGGCGCGGCTCTCCGGCGGCTTCGGCATGATCTCCAGCTGGGTCACCGACGCCGCGCCCTGCCGGTGCGCGGTGCCGACGCAGTCCGCGCCGGTGTCGCCGCCGCCGATGACGACGACGTGCTTGCCCTCGGCGTGGATGGGGGAGCGGTCCAGCTGACCGGCCGCCACCTTGTTCGCGGGCGGCAGGTACTCCATCGCCTGGTACACGCCCTTGAGGTCACGACCGGGGATGGGCAGGTCGCGCCACGCCGTGGCGCCGCCCGCGAGCACGACCGCGTCGAACTCCTCGCGCAGCTGGGCGGCGGTGATGTCCTCGCCGACGTTGACCCGGGTGCGGAACTCGGTGCCCTCCGCGCGCATCTGGTCGAGCCGCCGGTCCAGGCGCGACTTCTCCATCTTGAACTCGGGGATGCCGTAGCGCAGCAGCCCGCCGATGGCGTCGGCCCGCTCGAACACGACCACGTCGTGGCCCGCGCGGGTCAGCTGCTGCGCCGCGGCCAGCCCGGCGGGGCCGGAACCGACGACGGCGACCTTCTTGCCGGTCTTGGTCGTCGGGACCTGCGGGGCGATCCAGCCCTCGTCCCAGGCCCGGTCGACGATCGAGATCTCCACCCGCTTGATCGACACCGGGTCGTCGTTGATGCCCAGCACGCACGCGGACTCGCACGGCGCGGGGCACAGCGTGCCGGTGAACTCGGGGAAGTTGTTGGTCGCGTGCAGCCGCTCGGCCGCCCGCCGCCAGTCGTCGCGCCACACCAGCGTGTTCCACTCCGGCACCAGGTTGCCCAGCGGGCAACCCTGGTGGCAGAAGGGAATCCCGCAGTCCATGCAGCGGCCTGCCTGCTTCTGCACGCGCTCGTTGCCGAACTCGTCGTAGACCTCGCGCCAGTCCTTCAGCCGCAGGAAGACCGGGCGGTGCTGGGCGTTCTCGCGCTTGGTGGTCAGAAAGCCCTTGGGGTCAGCCATGTGCGGCCTCCATGATCGCCTGGTCGATGTCGCGGCCCTCGGCCTCGGCGGCGGCCCGCGCGGCGAGCACCCGCTTGTAGTCGGTGGGCATGACCTTGGTGAAGCGGGAGACCTCGTTGTCCCAGTCGGCCAGCAGCGCCGAACCGACCGCGGAGCCGGTCTCGGCGACGTGCTTGGCCACGACCCCGCGCAGGAAGTCGTTGTCCTCGGCGGTGAGCTGGTCCAGGTCGACCATCTCGGGGTTGACCCGCGCCGGGTTCAGGTCCAGCACGTAGGCGATGCCGCCGGACATGCCCGCCGCGAAGTTGCGCCCGGTCGGGCCGAGCACCACGACGCGGCCACCGGTCATGTACTCGCAGCCGTGGTCGCCGACGCCCTCGACGACGGCCAGCGCGCCGGAGTTGCGCACGCAGAACCGCTCGCCGACCTTGCCGCGCAGGAACACCTCGCCGGAGGTGGCGCCGTAGGCGATGACGTTGCCCGCGACGACGTGCTGCTCGGCGGCGAACTGCGCGTCCGGGTGCGGGCGCACGGTGATCCGCCCGCCGGACAGGCCCTTGGCCACGTAGTCGTTGCCGTCGCCGACCAGCCGCAGGGTGATCCCGCGCGGCAGGAACGCGCCGAACGACTGGCCCGCGGTGCCGGTGAAGGTCACGTCGATGGTGTCGTCGGGCAGGCCCTCACCGCCCCACCGCTTGGTGACCTCGGAGCCGAGCATGGTGCCCACGGTCCGGTTGACGTTGCGCACGGGCAGTTCCAGCGTGACCTTGTCACCGGAGTTGAGCGCGCCCTCGGCCAGCTGGATGAGCGTGTTGTCCAGCGCCCGCTCCAGGCCGTGGTCCTGGGTGACCGACTGGTGCCGGGTCGCCCGCGGCTCCAGCTCCGGCACGAAGAAGATCGGCGACAGGTCCAGCCCGGCGGCCTTCCAGTGGTCGACCGCCGCGCGGGTGTCGAGCACCTCGGCGTGCCCGACGGCCTCCTTGAGCGACCGGAAACCCAGCGCCGCCAGGTACTCGCGGACCTCCTGGGCGATGAACTCGAAGAAGTTCACCACGTACTCGGCCTTGCCGCTGAACTTCGCCCGCAGCACCGGGTTCTGCGTGGCCACGCCCACCGGGCAGGTGTCCAGGTGGCACACGCGCATCATCACGCAGCCCGACACCACCAGCGGCGCGGTCGCGAAACCGAACTCCTCGGCGCCCAGCAGCGCGGCCACGATGACGTCGCGGCCGGTCTTGAGCTGGCCGTCGGTCTGCACCACGATCCGGTCGCGCAGCCGGTTGGCCAGCAGCGTCTGCTGCGTCTCGGCCAGGCCCAGCTCCCACGGGCCGCCCGCGTGCTTGATCGACGACAGCGGCGACGCGCCGGTGCCGCCGTCGTGGCCCGAGATCAGCACGACGTCCGCGTGCGCCTTGGACACGCCCGCCGCGACCGTGCCGACACCGACCTCGGACACCAGCTTCACGTGGATGCGGGCCGCCGGGTTGGCGTTCTTGAGGTCGTGGATGAGCTGCGCGAGGTCCTCGATGGAGTAGATGTCGTGGTGCGGCGGCGGTGAGATCAGGCCGACCCCGGGCGTGGAGTGCCGGGTCCGGGCGATCCACGGGTACACCTTCGTACCCGGCAGCTGGCCGCCCTCGCCGGGCTTGGCGCCCTGGGCCATCTTGATCTGGATGTCGTCGGCGTTGACCAGGTACTCGCTGGTCACGCCGAAGCGACCCGAGGCCACCTGCTTGATCGCCGAGCGGCGCGACGGGTCGTAGAGCCGCTCCGGGTCCTCGCCGCCCTCACCGGTGTTGGACCGGCCGCCGATCATGTTCATGGCGATGGCCAGGGTCTCGTGCGCCTCCTGGGAGATCGACCCGTAGGAGATGGCGCCCGTGCCGAACCGCTTGACGATCTCGGAGACCGGCTCGACCTCCTCGACCGGCACCGGCGGGCGCAGGCCCTCCTTGAACGCGAACAGGCCGCGCAGCGTCTTGAGCGCCACCGACTGGTCGTCGACGAGCCGGGTGTAGTCCTTGAAGACCTCGTACTTCCCGGCCCGGGTGGAGTGCTGGAGCTTGAACACCGTCTGCGGGTTGAACAGGTGCGGCTCGCCCTCGCGCCGCCACTGGTAGTCGCCGCCCACGGCCAGCTCGCGGTGGTCGGCGTGCACGCCGTCTGCGGGGAACGCCACCACGTGCCGCTGCCGCACCTCCTCGGCCAGCACGTCGAAGCCG
This sequence comes from Actinokineospora auranticolor, assembly GCF_041897805.1. Lineage (GTDB taxonomy): Bacteria > Actinomycetota > Actinomycetes > Mycobacteriales > Pseudonocardiaceae > Actinokineospora > Actinokineospora auranticolor. The sequence continues at coordinate 6,094,453 of NZ_CP154825.1, read as the reverse complement.
ATGCCGCCCAGCCGCGAGGTGGTGCCGGTGAAGCAGGCGTCGACCACCTCGGTACCGAGGCCGAGCGCCTCGAAGATCTGCGCACCGTGGTAGGAGGCCACAGTGGACACACCCATCTTGGACATGGTCTTGCGCACGCCCTTGCCCAGCGCCCTGATCAGGTTGCGGGCGGCGGTGTGCGGGTCCACACCGGGGACGAGACCGCGCTCGGCCATGTCCTCGACCGTGGCCATCGCCAGGTACGGGTTGACCGCGGACGCGCCGTAGCCGATCAGCAGCGCCACGTGGTGCACCTCGCGCGCGTCGCCGGACTCGGCGATGAGGCTGACCTGGCTGCGGGTCTTCTCCCGCACCAGGTGCTGGTGCACCGCGCCGACGAGCAGCAGCGACGGGATGGGCGCCAGGTGCTCGTCCACGCCCCGGTCCGACAGCACGACGACCCGGGCGCCGTCGCGGATCGCGGCCGACACCTCGGCGCGGACCTCGTCGAGCTGCTCGCGCAGCGCGTCACCGCCGCCGCGCACGTCATAGCGGCCGTGGATCGTCACCGACGCGAACTCCGGCAGGTCGCCGTCGTCGTTCGCGTGCGCGATCCGGGCCAGCTCGTCGTTGTCCAGCACCGGGAACGGCAGCGTGATCCGGCGGCACGAACTCGCGTCGCCGACCAGCAGGTTCGGCTCCGCGCCCAGCTGGGTGCCCAGCGAGGTCACCAGCTCCTCGCGGATCGCGTCCAGCGGCGGGTTGGTCACCTGGGCGAACAGCTGGGAGAAGTAGTCGAACAGCGGGCGGCCCCGGCTCGACAGCGGCGCCAGCGGCGCGTCGTTGCCCATCGAGCCGATCGGCTCGGCGCCCGTGGCGGCCATCGGCCGCAGCAGCAGCGCCAGCTCCTCCTCGGTGTAGCCGAACGCCTGCTGGCGGCGCACGAGCGAGGCGTGCGTGGGCACCTCCCGCTCCCGCGCGGGCAGCGCGGCCAGCGGCAGCAGCCCCGCGGCCACCCACTCGCCGTACGGGTGCTCGGCGGCCAGCTGCCCCTTGATCTCCTCGTCGTCGATGATCCGGCCCTGCGCGGTGTCCACCAGGAACATCCGGCCCGGCTCCAGGCGGCCCTTGCGCACGATGGTGGTCGGGTCGATGTCGAGCACGCCGACCTCGCTGGCCAGCACGACCAGCCCGTCCTCGGTCACCCAGTAGCGGGCCGGGCGCAGGCCGTTGCGGTCGAGCACGGCGCCGATCTGGGTGCCGTCGGTGAACGACACCAGCGCGGGCCCGTCCCACGGCTCCATCAGCGTCGAGTGGAACTCGTAGAACGCCCGGCGGGCCGGGTCCATCTCGGTGTGGTTCTCCCACGCCTCGGGGATCATCATCAGCACCGCGTGCGGCAGGCTGCGGCCACCGAGGTGCAGCAGCTCCAGCACCTCGTCGAAGCTCGCCGAGTCGCTGGCGCCGCGGGTGATGACCGGGAAGACCCGCTTGAGGTCACCGGGGATCAGGTCGGTGCCCAGCATCGACTCGCGGGCGTCCATCCAGTTCCGGTTGCCGCGCAGCGTGTTGATCTCGCCGTTGTGCGCGACGTACCGGTACGGGTGCGCCAGCGGCCACGACGGGAAGGTGTTGGTGGAGAACCGGGAGTGCACCAGGCCGATCGAGCTGGTCACCCGCTCGTCGGACAGGTCGGGGAAGAAGGACTCGACCTGGGGCTCGGTCAGCATTCCCTTGTAGACGATCGTGCGCGACGACAGCGAGGCGAAGTACAGCCCGGCCGCGTCGTGCTCGGCGCGCTTGCGCACGCAGAACGCCAGGCGCTCCAGCGGGAGGCCGGACACGCCGTCGGCGGCGGCCAGGAACAGCTGCGCGAAGTGCGGCATCGTCGAGGCGGCGGTGGCGCCCGCGTGCTCGCGGCGCACCGGCAGCTCGCGCCACCCCAGCACGACGGCGCCCTCTTCGGCGGCGATGGCCTCGACGGTCGAGACGGCGTGGGCGCGCTCGGTCTCGTCAACCGGGAGGAACGCGGTGCCCACGGCGTAGGCGCCGGGCGCGGGCAGGGCGAAGTCGGTGACGGCGCGGAAGAACTCGTCCGGCACCTGGATCAGGATGCCCGCGCCGTCGCCGGTGTCCGGCTCGGCGCCGCGCGCGCCGCGGTGCTCCAGGTTGCGCAGGGCGACGAGGGCTTTGGCGACGATGCCGTGGTCGCGCCGACCGGCCAGGTCGGCGACGAAGGCGACCCCGCAGGCGTCGTGCTCGTACTGCTCGTCGTAGAGACCACCCTGCAGGAGGTCTTGGCGGGTCGTCATGGCTAGCGGCCCTCCCATGTGCTCTGGAACCACGCGCACTCGGGCAGGGTGAGGAGAGCGGCTGGGGGCATCGACGCGGGGACGCGCCTCACCAGCCACTCGGCCCGGTGCCGCGCGTTCTTACGGTGCGGCGGAGAAAACGTGTTCACGCCCGGGCTCGGGCGGTTGAGCGCACCTCGTCGTGCGGAAGTGGCAGCGCACCCCGTCGTGCGGCCAATGCGCGGGAGGGTGGTTCCGGTGCGGAACGCGTCACCCGCGCGGGTGTTTTCCCGGGGTCATCCGGGGGTTCTCATGACAATAGTGTGAACTCGGCGTATCCGGGATAGGCCAAGAGTGCCCCGTGGTGAAGATTACCCGGGCCCGGTGTCCACTTGACTCAGCCTACCCGGGTTTGAACAGGGGTTTTGGGTCACGGGATCGAATCGGGTCCCTTGGACGTTGGATAGGGTGACAACCGAGGTACTCGAAGGAGCGCGACCGTGCCCGTCCTGCTGGTCCTCCTGCTGGCGGTGGCCGCCGAGATCACCGTGATCGTCGCGGTCGGCAGCGCCATCGGCGTGCTGCCCACCATCGGGCTGCTGGTCCTGGCCACCGTGCTGGGCGGGGCGCTGCTGCGCCGCGAGGGCCTGCGGGCGCTGAGCGCGCTCCAGCAGGCCGTGTTCGCCCGCCGCGCGCCCGAGAAGGAACTGGTCGACGGCATCCTGATCGCCGCGGCCGGGATCCTGGTCGTGCTGCCCGGCTTCATCAGCGACGTGCTGGCCCTCCTGCTGCTGCTCCCGCCCACCCGGGCGCTGCTGCGCGAGCGGCTCATCCGCCGGGCCGAGGCGTCGCGGCCGGTGATCGTGGTCGACTCCGTGGTCGTGAACACCTCGGACGGCTCGGACACCTCAGGTCGGCCGTCGCGACCGGTGGTGATCCAGGGTGACGTTGAGGGGCAGGTTTAGACCAATGGTTCACCTCTTGGTGTGACGGTCTTGCCAGTCGGGCAAACCGGGCGGCCGGCAACGGTCAGGATCAAGGGCCATGCGTACCCTTCTGAGCGTGGCCGCCGCTCTGCTGATGACGGCCGCCGCCGTGACCCCGGCCTCCGCCGGTGGTGGGCACGGCGTCTTCGAACCCTACCGACCCGGAGCCAAAGCGGTCACCTACGACCCCGCCAAGGTGCCGGTCGGCTCCCGCGCGTCGGTCATGACCATCCCGTCCGGCCGCAAGACCACCGTGGTGCTGTGGGTGTACGGGCTGCTGCCCTACCGCCACTACGGCGCCCACGTGCACGTCAAGCCCTGCGGGCCCTCGCCCGCCGACGCCGGTCCGCACTTCCAGGACCAGGCCGACCCGGTGCAGCCGTCGGTCGACCCGAACTACGCCAACCCGCGCAACGAGATCTGGCTGGACTTCGCCACCGACGAGAAGGGCGAGGCCTTCGCCGTCTCCAACGTGCTGTGGCGCTTCGGCGACCGCCCGGCCAACGCGGTGATCATCCACGACAGCCACACCCACACCGGCCCCGGTGAGGCCGGGACCGCGGGTGCCCGGCTCGCGTGCTTCAACTCGAAGTTCTCCTCCGGGAAGTCCTGACCCGGTTCGTCCTCGACCCGCTCCGCCCGCCCGCCTGCCACGGGCGGGCGGACTCGTTCCCGGGCTCGTCGTCCAGGCGCTCCAGCAGCCACCCGGGCCCGGTGAGGCGCGCGCCCACCGCGGCGCAGCGGCCGCGCAGCTCGCGGTCGGCCGTCACCACCGTGCACCCCGGGTTGGCCGCGGCCACGTCCACGATCGTGTCGTCGCCGCTGCCGGGCGCCGAGACCACCTCCACCCCCGGCACCGGCTCGACGTGCCGGGCCTTGCCCTCGACCACCAGCACCACCCGCGGGTGGGCCGGGTCGAACGGGGGCAGGCCGGGGAAGCCGTCGGCGCGCGCCAGCCGGTCGCGCAGCCGGGCCGCCGCCCCCGCGCGGTCGCGCCACCAGCCGTCCGGTCGCGAACCCATCACGTTGGCGCAGTCCACCACCAGCACCGGCTCCCGCAGGCACTCGCGCAGCCGGGGCCACACCGCGCCCAGCGGGCCGCCCGGCGGCAGGTCGTCGACCTCGGCCACCGGCACCCACTCGGCGCCGTCGACCCCGGTCGGGTCCGCGCCGACGACCGTGACCGGCTCCGGACCGCTGCGCACCACCCCGTACGGCCGGGTCGGCCCGACCTCGGCGCTGCCGGGCAGCAGGTCCCACGTCCCGTCGGCGCCGCGCGCCAGCAGCACCCGCGCACCGGCCACCGGCAGCAGCCTGCCCGGCCGCGTCCCGTCGTCTTCCCCGTGCTCCGCCATGTGTTCGACCCGTCATCGGTTGGCCAGGATTATCGAGATGTGCGCGTGGTCCTTGGGCCTGCCCAGCAGCTCCTTGGTCCGCAGCACCACGTCGAGGTTCGCGAAGGGCAGGCCGCGCAACCGGTCGGCGGTGTCCACCACTTGGCCCACGTCCGGCCACACGCTGGGGAACCACCCGTCGAGCACCTCCACGGTCCGCGCGGCGAACCACACGTGCCGCACGCCGTCGTATGGTGCCGGTCGCGGGGTCCCGGCCGCCGCCGCGACGCGCCAGGCCACGCCCCTGGCGACCACATCGAGATCACCCGGCGCGTCGATCCAGCCCCGCGCGTACAGCGGCCAGCTCCCGGCGATGGCGTAGTCGCGCGCGGGCATGCCGATCGCCAGCAGCGCCCGGATGTGCGGGTGGTCCCGGAAGTCGATCACGACGCTCCCCTCCACGCGGGGCCATGCCGGGGACCTTCCAGGTTGCCACGGATCAGGCACCGGTGGGGGGTATCCGCAACCGTGCGGAATCACCACCCGGGGCGGGCGGGTCAGACCTCGCCCACCTCGGTGACGTGCACGACGGCGGTGCCCGCGTCGTCGGAGGCGCCGAGGTCGACCTCGGCGGTGAAACCCCAGTCGCGGTCGCCCGCCGGGTCGTCGAAGACCTGGCGGACCAGCCAGCGCTCGGGTTCCTGGGTGATCGTCAGCAGCGCCGGGCCCCGCGCGTCCGCGCCGACACCGATCCGGGCGTGCAGCTCGAAGTACGGCTCCAGCGCGTCGGCCCAGGCGTCGGCGTCCCAGCCCGCGTCGCCGTCCAGCTCGCCCAGCCCGGCGTAGTCGCGGCGGGCGGCGAGCTGCACGCGCTGGAACAGCGCGTTGCGCACCAGCACCCGGAACGCGCGCGGGTTGGTGGTGACCCCCGGCGGCAGCTTGTCGACCGGGTCCTCGGTCTCGCCGGTCTCCGGGTTGGTCAGCTTCTCCCACTCGTCGAGCAGGCTGGAGTCGACCTGGCGGACGAGTTCGCCGAGCCACTCGATGAGGTCGGTCAGCTCCTCGGTCTTCGCCTCGTCCGGCACGGTCTGGCGGACCGCGCGGTAGGCGTCGGCCAGGTACCGCAGCACCAGGCCCTCGGAGCGGGCCAGTCCGTAGAACGACACGTACTCGGTGAAGGTCATGGCGCGCTCGAACATGTCGCGCACCACCGACTTCGGCGACAGCTGGTGGTCGCCGACCCACGGGTGCCCGCGCCGGTAGGTCTCGAACGCCGCGCCGAGCAGCTCGGCCAGCGGCTTGGGCCAGGTGACCGCCTCCAGCAGCTCCATCCGCTGGTCGTACTCGATGCCCTCGGCCTTCATCGCGGCCACCGCCTCGCCGCGGGCCTTGTGCGCCTGCGCGGAGAGCACCTGCCTCGGGTCGTCCAAAGTGGACTCCACGACGGACAGCGCGTCCAGCGCGTAGCCCGGCGCCTCGCGGTCGAGCAGGTCGATGGCGGCCAGCGCGAACGGCGACAGCGGCTGGTTGAGCGCGAAGTCGAACTGCAGGTCCATGGTCAGCCGGACCCGGCGGCCCTGCTCGTCGGGCTCGTCGAGCTGCTCGACGACGCCCGCGGTCAGCAGCGCCCGGTAGATCGCGATGGCCCGCCGGATGTGCTTGCGCTGCGCGGACCGCTCCTCGTGGTTGTCCTCCAGCAGGTGCCGCATCGCGGCGAACGCGTCGCCGGGGCGGCCGATCACGTTGAGCAGCATCGAGTGGCTGACCTTGAAGCTCGACGTCAGCGGCTCCGGCTCGGCCGACACCAGCCGGTCGAAGGTCGGCTGCCCCCAGGAGACCATGCCCTCCGGCGGCTTCTTGCGCACGAACTTGCGCCGCTTCTTCGGGTCGTCGCCCAGCTTCGCCAGCGACTTCTCGTTCTCGATGACGTGCTCGGGCGCCTGCACCAGCACCGTGCCCAGGGTGTCGTAGCCCGCGCGCCCGGCGCGGCCCGCGATCTGGTGGAACTCGCGGGCCTTGAGGATCCGGGTCCGCACCCCGTCGTACTTCGACAGCGCGGTGAACACGACCGTGCGGATCGGCACGTTGATGCCCACGCCCAGGGTGTCGGTGCCGCAGACGATCTTCATCAGGCCCGCCTGGGCCAGCTTCTCCACCAGCCTGCGGTACTTGGGCAGCATGCCCGCGTGGTGCACGCCGATGCCGTGGCGGACCAGCCGCGACAGCGTCTTGCCGAAGCCGGAGGAGAACCGGAAGTCGCCGATCAGCGCGGCGATGCGGTCCTTCTCCTCGCGCGTGCACACGTTGATGCTCATCAGCGCCTGCGCCCGCTCCAGCGCCGCGGCCTGGGTGAAGTGCACGACGTAGACCGGGGCCTGGTTGGTGGTGAGCAGCTCCTCCAGCGCCTCGGTCAGCGGGGTCATGCCGAAGGAGTACATCAGCGGCACCGGCCGCTCGGCCGAGGTGACGACCGCGGTCTCCCGGCCGGTGCGCCGGGTCAGGTCGTCCTTGAACCGGGTGACGTCGCCCAGCGTCGCCGACATCAGCACGAACTGCGCCTTCGGCAGCTCGATCAGCGGGATCTGCCACGCCCAGCCGCGGTCGGGCTCGGCGTAGAAGTGGAACTCGTCCATCACGACCTGGCCGACGTCGGCCTCGGCGCCGTCGCGCAGGGCGATGTTGGCCAGGATCTCCGCGGTGCAGCAGATGATCGGCGCGCCGCCGTTGACGCTGGAGTCGCCGGTCGTCATGCCGACGTTCTCCGCGCCGAACAGCTCGCACAGCGCGAAGAACTTCTCCGACACCAGCGCCTTGATCGGCGCGGTGTAGAAGCTGCGCACGCCCTGGGCCAGCGCGGTGAAGTGCGCCCCGGCCGCGACCAGGCTCTTGCCGGAGCCGGTCGGCGTGTTCAGGATGACGTTCGCGCCGGAGACGATCTCCATCAACGCCTCCTCCTGCGCCGGGTACAGCGACAGGCCCTGGTCGGCGGACCAGGTGGCGAAGGCGTCGAACAGGGCGTCCGGCTCGGGGGCGGCGGGCAGGCGTGCGGTCAGCGTCATGGTGTGTCGATCGTGCCGGCCCACCCCTGGGTGGTGAGTGCGCGGGGTGAACCTCTCGCGCGGTCTCGCGCGTGGCCCCCATGATCGGCGGCGTCAACCCGCGGCGACGGGCCAAGTCGGGAACGGTGCCGGGTGGGGATGAGGGGGTGGGGAGGAATCGACTCAGAACCGGTGGCCGTAGAGCACGCTGCGCACGGCGCCGACCACCGAGCAGAACTGGGGGAGGGCCGGGTGCTCGAGATCGGGAGCGGTCGCCCACGAGACCACCGAGCGGTCGGTGTCGGCCGTCGGGATCAGGACCCGCGCGCGCACCGGCTCCACGCCGGGCGGCAGCGGCCTGCGGGAGTGCTCCTCCGACGCGGGCTGGCACAGGAAGGTCCACTCGGTCCGTTTGCCCGGGACGGCCAGCACCGGGCCGGCGAGCATCCGCAGGCGCAGCCACCACTGCACCTCCGCGCCGAGGCCCGCGCGCATGCGCAGCCCCGTGACCCGGTCGCCGCCGAGGTCCAGGTAGGCGTTGAGCGCGTCCCCGTCGACCGGCCAACCGAGCCGGGTCCGGTAGTCGGACACCGCGAGGTCCGGTGTGTGTGCTTCGGACAGTTCCGCCGCTGTCATGGCGAGCCACCTCTTCCGCCGTCGCGTCCGGAGTGCCCCTTCACGGCCTGGATGCCCGGGCGACGGCCTTCGTTCACCAATATGAGCGACCGAAAGCGGGGAAGCTCATCCCAACCGGGCATAACCCAGGGGTGATAGCGGCCACACAGCCGCGGCCGCGGGCGCTGTTCGGCGGTGAACGCCGTGGCCCGTGTGGACAGTGGCGGGCGGACACGCGGCGCTGAGTGAACTGGACCGGCAACCGGTAACGGCTCAGGCGTCGGCGAGGACTTCGCGCAGCAGGCCGTGCGGGTGCCCGTGCCTGCGCCATTCGCGCGGGTAGCCCAGGGAGACCTCCTGGAACTTGACGCCGTCGTGGTGGGTTACGCGCGGGATGTGCAGGTGGCCGTAGACCATCACCGCGGTGGGGAACCGGGTGTGCCAGTCGGCGGTCAGCTCGGTGCCGCACCACTGCGCGAACTCCGGGTACCGCAGGATCCGCGTGGGTTCGCGCACGAGCGGGTAGTGGTTCACCAGCACGTACGGCACGGCCGGGTCGGCGTCGGCGACCAGCCGCTGCTCGGTCTCGGCCACCCGCGCCCGGCACCAGTCGTCGCGGGTCGGGTACGGGTCGGGGTGCAGGTAGTACTCGTCGGTGCACACGACCCCGCTGGCGTGCGCGATCTCCAGCGACTTGGCCTTGGTGTGCGCGCCCTCAGGGCGGAACGTGTAGTCGTAGCCGAGGAACAGCGGCGCGACCCGCACCGGGCGGCCCTCGCCCTCCCACACCGCGTACGGGTCCTCCGGGGTCAGCACGCCCAGGTCGCGGCACACCCGCACCAGCGCCTCGTAGCGCTCCACGCCCTTGGCCTGCACCGCGTCGGCGGGGACGGTCCACAGCTCGTGGTTGCCGGGCGTCCACACGACCTTCGCGAACCGCTCGGCCAGCCGCCCCAGGGCCCACTCCACGTCCGCGACCTGCTCGGCGACGTCCCCCGCGACCAGCAGCCAGTCGTCGGCCGACCCGGGCCGCAGGCCGTCGGTGATCTCGCGGTTCTCCGCGTAGGTGATGTGCAGGTCGCTGATCCCCAGGAGTGTGCCCACGGACCCGATCCTCCCACCTCCGCCCGCCGGCGTGCGGAGATCCACGTCTCCTGGGGGTGCTCAGTCGCGGCGCTTGTGGATGGTGATGTGCACCGGCGGGCGCACGCCGTCGCCGAGACCGGTGTCCACCTCCTCGGCCAGGGTGCGCAGCACGTGCCAGCCGAAGGTGTCGGTGTTGGGGGTGCGGCCGTCGTTGGAGCGCGTGCTCGCGATGAACGTGACACCCGCCTTCTCCCTGGTGAACCGGCACTCCAGGTCCGCGCCGGGGGCCGCGAGCACGATCAGCTGCGAGCACACCTCGTCCACCGCCAGCCGCAGGTCCGCGATCGCGTCGACGGTGAAGTCCGCGCCCATCGCCACCGTCGCGGCCACGCCGCGCACGATCGGCAGGTTCGCCAGGTCGGCGCGCAACCGCAGGTCCACGTCGGGCCGGGGGGTGTCGGGCACGGCTCGCTCCTCGGGGTCTGGTGCGCCCCCCTGGTCGACACACCGGGGGTGTGGGACGGGTCGATCGACCGCGACCGAACCTACTAGGCTGGTCGTCGAGGCGGTTGAGCAGCCAGCCGCCACACGTGAGTGACCCCTGCGCGAAGGGCTGCCATGAGTACCTCCGACCTGCTGTCCGTCGAGTTCGCCGACCGACCCGACGCGGTGCTGCTCCGCGTCCGCGGCGAGGTCGACATGGGGACCGCGCCCATCCTGCGCGGCCACCTGGCGGACGCCGTCACCCGGGGCCGCGCGGCCGACCCGGTGCTGGTCGACCTCACCGAGGTCGGGTTCCTGGCCTCCGCCGGACTGGCCCTGCTGGTCGAGTTCCACACCCGCTGCCGCGAGGCGGGCCGGGCGCTGCGCGTGCTCACCGCCGGGGGCGCGGTCCTGCGCGCCATCCAGGTCAGCTCCCTCGACAACGTGCTGAGCGTCCACCCCACCCTCGACGACGCCCTCGCCGCGAGCTGACCCCGCCCGACCCCCTGGGAAAGGCCGGGGTTGACCACGACCCCACCCGGGAAAGCCACCGGGCGAGCGGGGTTCCTCGGGCGTTCGGCCGGTCGGGGCGGGCACGCGTAGATTGATGACCATTCCGCGGTGAGGCGAGCAGGGGAGGCCCGACGGTGAACGGCATGACGGGCCCGGCGTCGCGCACCCCGGCGTGGCGTGATCGGCCGCGGGTGCGATGACCGCAGACCACACCGCGTTGCTGTACCGGGGAGCCGTCGAGTACCTCGCCGCCGTGCTGCCGTTCGTGCGCGACGGCGTGGCCGCCGGTGAGGCGGTGACCGTCGCGGCGCCCCGGGGCAACCTCGACCTGGTGCGCGACGAGTGCGGCGCGGAGGGCTTGGCCGACCGGGTGCGCTGGCTGGACATGGCCGAGGTGGGCCGCAACCCCGGCCGCATCGTCTCCGCCGTGCTGCACCCGCTGCTGGCCCGCGGTGGACGCGTGGTCACCGAGGTCGTGTGGCCCGGTCGCCCCTCGGCGCAGTACCCGGCGTGCGTGCGGCACGAAGCGCTGGCCAACGACGTCATCGCCGACCGCCCGTTGCGCCTGCTGTGCCCCTACGACGCCGAGCTGCTGCCCGCGTCCGCGCTCGCCGACGCCGTCGGCACCCACCCGGCGCTGCTGCGCCGCGGCGCCGCCGAGACCAACCCGGAGTACGCGCCGGACGTCGCGCTGGAGACCTACAACCGGATGCCCGACGACCCCGCGGCTGCGGACGGGGCCCGCGAGATCTCCGTCGGGGTCGGCGAACTCGGCGACGCCCGCGCCATGGTGTCGGCCGCGGCCCGCGCGCACGGCCTCGACGAGCAGCGCGTCGGCGACACCGCGCTGGTCGTCACCGAACTGGTCACCAACAGCATCGAGCACGGCGGGGGCCGCGCCGAGCTGCGCGTCTGGTCGCGCGACGGCGAACTGGTCTGCCAGGTCCGCGACGGCGGCACGCTCGCCGACCCGCTGGCCGGGCTGCGGCCCGCCCCGGTCGACCAGGCGCACGGCCGCGGCCTGCTGCTCGTGCACACCCTCGCCGACCTGGTGACCCTGCACGCCGACGAGCACGGCACGGTCGTGCGCGCGCACTTCGCACTCCCGTCGGGTGCTTGATCTCCGCGCGGACCGGGTAGTTCCCCTGTCGAGGACAGCCGACCTGGGAGGGCAGTGCAGATGACGACGGAGCATCCCCGGGGTGTAGCCCGCAAGCTCGTGGACGTGACCCGCGGCGGCGAGCTCGACCCGCGCGGGCCGTCCGGCGCGCTGGACGTGCTCGCGGGCGAGCGCCACCGCGACAAGCTGGGCGCGGTGCTGCGCGAGCTGGTCGTGGCGACCGCCGACATGATGCTGTGCCGCGCGGAGAGCACCGGACCCGACAAGGCGTTCGTGCTCGACCTGCGCGACGACGAGGGCGACCCGGTCGAGGTCGACGCGCTCGACCCGCCGGTGCGCGCGCTGGTGCGGGCGCTGCTGGCGCGGCTCAACGGGCAGCGCGCGGACGCCGAGTACCAGCTCGACCTGGCGGTGCGCGACGACCCGCGGTTCGACCCGGTCGACGTGCTGGTCCTGGCGCTGCTGTGGACGGTCGGCTCCATCGAGTGGTGCGAGCAGCACGACGTGCCGACCCCCGGCTGGCTCGGATGACCGATGTCCTCTCCCTGGCTCGCGAACTGGCGGAGGTGACGCGGCTGGTCGAGGACGACGACGTCGCGTCGGCGTTCGAGCGGTTCACCGGGCGGGCCGTGGCGACCGTGCCCGGCTGCGTCCACGCGTCGCTGGCCATCCGCGGTCCCCGTGGCGAGGTGGAGGCCGTCGGCGACGACCCGCGCGACGTCGACCTGCTGGTCGCGGGTCCCATCACCGAGGCGCTGGAGTACCACGAGCCCCGGCGCCTCGACGACGTGCGCACCGACCGGCGCTGGCCCGCGTTCTCCGCGTGCGCCGCGCTCCTCGGGTTCCGCAGCTGCCTGTCGCTGCCGATCCCCGGCCGGGGCGGGTCGGGGGCGGTGTTCACCCTGTACGCCGAGGAACCGGGTACGTTCGACGAGTCCTCGTACGACCTCGTCATCCTGCTGGCGTTGCACGCGGGTGTGGTGTTCGACAACGTGAACCTGTACCACGACAGCGGGAAGCTGGTCGACCAGCTGCGCTCCGCGCTGGCCACCCGCGCCGCCATCGGTCGGGCCCAGGGCCTGCTGATGCGCCACTTCGACTACGGCGCCGACGCGGCCTTCGACGAGCTGCGGCGGGCGTCGCAGCACACCAACCGCAAGCTCCGCGAGGTGGCCGCGGACCTGGTCGACGCCCAGGAACGCGGCGGTTTCACCGAGTACCTGGCGTCGCCGGGCTTCGCGGGCACCCCGGACCGCGTGTAGCCCCGTTCGCCCCGGACAGTCGCTTGTGGACTCGTCAGGCGAAGACGCCCGCCAGGAAGCCGTCCAGGTTGATCCGCAGCCGCAGGATCCGCTCGTCCAGGGTCAGCGACTCGGCGGCCTGGGTGGCCTCGGTCTTGCGCTTGCCCCGCAGGTAGAGCGAACAGGCGAGGTCGGCGCAGATGTAGGTGCCGCGCGAGTTGCCCTGGCGGCCCGCCGCGCCGGTCTTGCGCGCGGTGAACAGGGAGACGCCGGATGCGGTGTGCGCGGTGAGGCAGAGCGCGCAGATCGACGTCCGCGTCAGGCTTTTCGGGCCGGGCGGGGGCTTGCGCAGGCTCAGCCCGACGAGCCGGTCGTCGTGCGAGGTCACCAGGTACGCGCGGTCGGGCGCGCCCGCCTCGACCCAGCCGAGGAAGTCGAGGTCGGCCCAGGGCAGGTCCGTCAACCCCCGGGGCAGCGCCAGGCGCTTGGCCTCGCCCTGGGAGCAGTTGACGAAACTTGTCCGGATCTCCGGCTCGGTCAGGGTCTGCACCGTCCCAGTGTGGATGGCTCTTTCCCGCCGTCGCAACCGGTTAACGCCGAACCCGACCATCGCGTCAGGGATTGCGGCGGGGTTTGATCGTGACCGGTGGCAGCGGTGGCGCCGGGAGCCGCGCGGGCTCACCGGTGTACCCGGTGACCTCGCCGAACCGCTCGGACCGCGCCTGCCACGCCTCCCGGTAGGCGACGATCTCGTCGTGGGTGCGGGCGACGAAGTTCCACCACATCAGGATCGGCTCCTCGAACGGCGTGCCGCCGAGGAGCAGGGCGCGGGCCGGGGTGCCACCGGGGTTGGCCAGGCGCAGGCAGGGGGCGCCGGACGCGAGGTAGCCCAGTTCGGCCGGGGCGAGTTCGACGTCGGACAGGCGGAGGCGGCCGGTGTCGAGCAGGACACCGTGCTCGAACGACGGATCGACTTCGAGGAGCAGTTCGGTTCCCGGGGCCAAGACGAGTTCCGCGCCTAACAACGGCATGAAAGTGCTTACCGGGGAAGTCTTACCGGCGAGGGTTCCCAGGAACACCTTGGCGGTGGCGCCATCCAGCGCGAACTCGTCGGGGACGTAGTGCTCGAACGCGCGCGCGGTGTGGCGGTGCGCGTCCGGTAGCGCCACCCACAGCTGAACACCGTGCAGAACCTTCGTAGTACGTGTGGATACTTCGGAATGGCAGATTCCCGCGCCGCCGGTCATCAGGTTCAGCTCACCCGGACGCACCATCGCGTGCGAACCCAGGCTGTCGCGGTGCTCGATCTCGCCGGAGAACAACCAGCTCACCGTTTGCAGGCCGGTGTGCGGGTGCGGGGCGACATCCATACCCCCGGCGGTGGCGACGACATCGGGGCCGTAGTGGTCCGCGAAGCACCACGCGCCGATCAGCGACCTATCGCGCTGCGGAAGGGTCCGCCGCACGCGCATGGCACGCGGACCGCCCAACGGGACCTCGCGCGCGGTCAGCACCTCCACCCGCGCGGTGTCCGCGGCGGCGCGGCACTCCACCTCGCTGGGATCGGCCTCGGTGTTGCTCATTCCTCACGTCCGGCGGCGGTTCGCGTCATGCGGCCAGGGTAGTTGTCCACAGGCTCGCGCACCGCGTCCCCGGGAACGTCGGTCGGGGCCGTAGGATCTCGGGCGTGTCAGGCGTCACGTCCGAACCTCCCCAGCCCCCTTCCGAACCCACCCCGCTCGACCACGCGGCAGCGCTCGACGAGTCCACCGAGGTGCTGCGGCGCGTCTTCGGCTACTCCGCGTTCCGCGGCGAGCAGCAGGACATCATCACCCACGTGGCCGCCGGTGGCGACGCGCTGGTGCTGATGCCGACCGGTGGCGGCAAGTCGCTCTGCTACCAGATCCCGGCGCTGGTCCGCCCCGGTGTCGGCGTGGTGGTGTCGCCGCTGATCGCGTTGATGCAGGACCAGGTCGACGCGCTGCGCGACCTCGGCGTGCGCGCCGGTTTCCTCAACTCCACCCAGGACTACCAGCAGCGCCGCGCGGTCGAGAAGGCGTTCGTCGACGGCGAGCTGGACCTGCTGTACCTGGCCCCGGAACGGCTGCGCGTGGAGTCGACCACCGCGCTGCTCGACCGCGGCAAGATCGCGCTGTTCGCCATCGACGAGGCGCACTGCGTGTCCCAGTGGGGCCACGACTTCCGCCCGGACTACCTGGCCCTGTCGGAGCTGCACGAGCGCTGGCCGGACGTGCCGCGCATCGCGCTGACCGCCACCGCCACCGCGGCCACCCACACCGAGATCGCGCAGCGGCTCAACCTGGGGGAGGCGCGGCACTTCGTCGCCAGCTTCGACCGGCCCAACATCCAGTACCGGATCGTGCCCAAGGCCAGCCCGCAGAAGCAGCTGCTGGAGCTGATCCGCGCCGAGCACGCGGGCGAGGCCGGGATCGTCTACTGCCTGTCGCGGTCGTCGGTGGAGAAGACCGCGCAGTTCCTGTGCGACAACGGGATCCCGGCGGTGCCGTACCACGCGGGCATGGACTCCCGGGCGCGCGCGACCAACCAGTCCCGGTTCCTGCGCGAGGACGGGTTGGTGGTGGTCGCCACCATCGCGTTCGGGATGGGGATCGACAAACCGGACGTGCGCTTCGTCGCGCACCTCGACCTGCCGAAGTCGGTGGAGGGCTACTACCAGGAGACCGGTCGCGCCGGCCGCGACGGGCAGCCGTCCACGGCGTGGCTGGCCTACGGGCTGCAGGACGTCGTGCAGCAGCGCAAGCTCATCGACGGCTCCGAAGGCGACGAGGCGCACCGCCGCAAGCAGAACCAGCACCTCAACGCGATGCTGGCGCTGTGCGAGACGGTCCAGTGCCGCCGCGTGCAGCTGCTCAACTACTTCGGCCAGTCCGGCGAGCCGTGCCGCAACTGCGACACCTGCCTGAACCCGCCGGAGTCCTGGGACGGCACGGTCGCCGCGCAGAAGCTGCTGTCCACCGTGCTGCGCCTGGACCGCGAGCGCAACCAGCGCTTCGGCGCCGGGCAGGTCATCGACATCCTGCTCGGCAAGCGCACCGACAAGGTCACCCAGCACCGGCACGACCAGCTGACTGTGTTCGGCATCGGCACCGAGCTCAACGACTCGGCGTGGCGCGGCGTGGTCCGCCAGCTGCTGGCGCAGAACCTGCTGGCCGTCGAGGGCGAGTACGGCACCCTCGCGCTGACCCCGGACAGCGCGGCGGTCCTCGGCCGCGAGCGGCAGGTCCACTTCCGCCGCGAACCGGAGCGCCCGGCCCGCGCCGCGGCGGTCGCCAAGACGCGCAAGGCGGAGGCGGCCGCGATGCCCGCCGCCGCGACCCCGGTGTTCGAGGCGCTGCGCGCCTGGCGCGGGAACACCGCGCGCGAACAGGGCGTCCCGGCGTACGTCATCTTCCACGACGCGACCCTGCGCCAGATCGCGACGGTGATGCCGACGACCCTGTCCGGCCTCTCGACCATCAGCGGCGTCGGCGAGAGCAAGCTGGCCCGCTACGGCCAGCAGATCATCGAGACCCTCGCCGCCCTCGACCAACCGCCGTCGACACCCCCGCCCGCGGCGTCCGCGCCGGCGTCCCGGACCGCCGTCGACGACGGCTTCCCGCTCGACGAGCCGCCCCCGGACTACGACGACGAGCCCCCGCCCGAGGACTACTAGTCCGGACCCGTGGTCTCCGGGGCGCACCGCGTGAAATCCCGGAGACCACGGGAAAACAATCTTGGGCCGCGTCGCCGGGCGTGTCCCGAACGGGTTCCCCCCGTGTTCCGTACCGGGAAAGTTTCCGCTGGTCGCGCACGGTGATGGCGACCTTGGCGAGTCGAACGTGAATCCGGGACGCGACCGCACCGCCTCCCGCGACGCCCAACCCACCAACAGTCGGCGGGCGGTGCCCCCTTTCTGCCACTCGTTCAGGCTTTGCCTCACGCGATACGGGGTGGGCGGAACTACGCACCGTAATCGGTAGAATCCCTCGAGGATCAGGTGCGAAATCCGTCTTATCCGCCATTGCGCGCAGCGGTCGCCCGTCCGTGGAAATCGTCGTGAGGGAGAGCCGATGGACCCGTTGACCAGTGCCGCGCCGTCGCCGGGGTCCGCCTCGTGACCGCGTCCTCCCTGGACCGGCCCACCGCCGACGACGTCCCCGCCGAGAGCGCCACCGAGCGCGTGGCCCCCGCCGCCCCCGAGGCCCGGGGGAACGACCGCGCGTGGCGCCTCGCCTACCTGCTGCTCGCCCTCGCGGCCGTGGTGCTGACCTTCGTCTTCATCCGCGCCACCCTCGACGACTCGTTCATCACCTGGCGTTACGGCCGGTCGCTGGTCGAGGCGGGCGCGTGGAACTGGAACCCCGGCGGTCCCCTGGTCGAGGCCTACACGAACCCGCTGTTCGCGGTCCTGTCGATCATCCCGGCGCTGCTCGGCGTCCCGGTCGAGCTGTTCTTCAAGCTGGTCGGCATCGCCACCGTCATCGGCTTCGCGCTGGTCGTGCGCAAGGCCCGGCTGCCGCGCGCGCAGGAGTTCACGCTGCTGGCCATCGCCCTGTTCAGCCCGGTCTTCTACCTGCAGGCCTTCCTCGGCCTGGAGACCGCGACCTTCGCGCTGTTCATCGCCTGGCTCTTCGGCATCCTGTACCGCCGCGGCAACCTCGGCGTGCTCGGCTTCGTGGTGGCCGCGCTGCTCGCGGTGAGCAGGCCGGAGGGCATCGCGTTCGCGGGCGCGGCGATCGTCTGGGCGCTGGTCCTCAACCGCCGCGACCGGGGCACCTGGGTGGGCGCGGTGCTGGTCCTCGGCGGCTGGTTCGCCTACTGGTGCGTGCGCTGGGCGTACTTCGGCCAGTTCTTCCCGAACACGTACTACAAGAAGTCCTCCTCCCACGTCCCCTTCCTGCAGAAGGCGCTGGACCTGGGCATCGGCCTCGCGCCGCTGCTGGTGCCGGTGCTCGTCGGCCTCGCCGTGTGCGGCGCCTGGTACCGCCGCGCCGCCGCCACCCGCACCGCCACGACCCGGACCGACCTGTTGCGCGACGCGGTCCCGCTGCTGCTCGCCGTGCTGTCCACGCTGGTCGTGCTCGGCGTCTACCGGCAGTCCAACCTGGTCATGGACCCGGGCAACCGGTTCTACTGGCAGCTGCTGCTGCCCGTCGCCCTGGTCGTGCTGGCCCGGCCGCTGACCGGCCCCACCGCCGCGGGCGCCGTCGAGGACGGCGCCGAGACCCAGCGCCGCAACCTCGCGCTGCTCGCGGTCGCGCTGGGCGCGGTGACCGTGCTGGTCTGGAACTTCTCCGCGGTGACCAGCGCGATCATCGTCGGGTGCGGCCTGGTGTTCGTCGCCGTGGCCATCGGCTTCTCCCGCCGCACGCACGTGGCGTTGCTGGCCGCCTCGGTCGGCCTGGCCACCGTGGTCGGCTTCGGCCAGTCCGACGACCTGCTCGGCCTGCTGTCCTACCGCTACCGCCTCGAAGGCGCGCACCAGGCGATCGGCCAGGCCATCGCGTCCACGGACCTGTCCGACGGCAAGATCGTGGTCGGCGACGCGGGCGTGCTGCCGTACTCGGTCAAGCAGGAGGTCATCGACATCTCCGGCCTGGGCACCGTCGAGGCGGCGCGCGGGACCCTCGACGCCGCGTTCCTGGACCGCAACAACGTGAAGATGGTCGTGCTCATCTCCAAGGCGCCCGACCCCGACAGCGCCCGAGCCGTCGACGCGTCCCCGATCGCCCACGACTGGGTGAAGAGCAAGGGCTCGGAGTTCGTGTTCGGGCGCGGTCCGATGTTCGCGCCGAACTACTACATGAACTACTGGATCGCCCGGGACTGGGCCGACGCGGGCCTGCTCACCAAGCTGGACGCGGTCTACGAGGCCTCCCTGCGCGACGACGCCCCCGACGCCCAGATCCTGCGCAAGCACCTGTTCGACTTCCCGTTCCTGCGCGGCGACTAGTCGGGGAACCCGCCACCCGGCTCCTCAGGAATGCTCCCGGCCTGCCGAAGACAGGCCGGGAGCCAACAGGAAGATCCGGGTGGAAGGGTCACGATGAGCGCGTCGCGTCGCAGTGGACTGGTGGGGCGCTTCGGCGACCTCCCCGTGGCGGTCAGGATTTTCAGTGCGGTCGCCGTGGTGCTGGCGGCCTTCGGGGTGGTCGTGGCGATCAGCCTCAGCGGCACCAACCGGGTGACCGACGGGTCGCGGGAGATCTACGACCACGGCGTGCAGTCGACGCAGACGCTGGCCGAGCTGCGGGCCGACATCCTCACCGACCGCAACTTCATGCTCAACTACTACATGTCCGACGCGGAGTGGCGGCCGAAGAACAAGGAGTCGATGGCGGGCCTCGACGCGAGCATCGCCAAGCTCCTCACCCGCTTCGAGGCCGAGACCGCGGACCCGACCACGCTCGCCGCGCTGCGCAAGAACTGGGACTCCTACCTGCAGGTCCGCGACAAGCAGCTGATCCCGTCCGCCGACGCCAACAACCTGGGCGCCTTCTGGGACGGCTACAACACCGCCGAGGGCCTCACCAGCGAGGTCGACAAGCAGCTCGACACGCTCACCACCAACCAGGCCGCCGACGCCAAGGCCGACGCCGACGCGGTCGCCGACACCGGCACCAGCACGAACTGGTCGATCACCATCGGCGCCGCGCTCGGCCTGCTCTTCGGCCTGCTGCTGGCGTGGCTGGTGGCCCGCTCGGTCACCCGCCCGCTGCGCCGGGTCACCGGCGTGCTGGAGTCGGTCGCCGACGGTGACCTGACCCGCCGCGCCGACGTCACCGGCCGCGACGAGGTCGGCCAGATCGCAACCGCGCTCAACCGCGCCACCGACAGCATGCTCGCCACCGTGCGCACCATCGGCTCCAACGCCTCCGCGCTGGGCGGCTCCTCCCGCGACATGGCCAAGGCGGGCGACATCCTGGCCAAGGGCGCCGCGCAGACCGCGGGCCGCGCCGACAAGGTGCGCGCCGCCGCGCAGGAGGTCTCGCTGCACGTGCAGACCCTGGCCACCGCGTCCGAGGAGATGGGCGCCTCCATCCGGGAGATCTCGTCCAACGCCTCCGACGCGGCCCGGGTCGCCTCCGAGGCCGTCGAGTCGGCCCAGGAGACCACCGACATCGTCGGCAAGCTCGGCGAGTCGTCGGCGGAGATCGGCAACATCGTCAAGGTGATCACCTCGATCGCGGAGCAGACCAACCTCCTCGCGCTCAACGCCACCATCGAGGCCGCCCGCGCCGGTGACGCGGGCAAGGGCTTCGCCGTGGTCGCCAGCGAGGTCAAGGACCTGGCCCAGGAGACCGCCAAGGCCACCGAGAACATCGCCGACCGGGTCCGCGCGATCCAGGGCGAGACCGCGTCGGCGGTCACCGCGATCGAGCACATCTCCGAGATCATCCACCGGATCAGCGACTACCAGACCACCATCGCCTCGGCGGTGGAGGAGCAGACCGCGACCACCAGCGAGATGAGCCGCAGCGTCTCCGAGGCCGCCTCCGGCGCCGACGCGATCGCCCGGACCGTCACCGACGTCGCCGACGCCGCCGCGTCCACCAGCCACACCGTGGACGCCTCGCAGGAGACCGCGGGCTCCCTGGCCGCCATGGCGGGCGAGCTGAACGACGTGGTGGCCCGCTTCCGGGTCTGACCGACCGCACCCCGCCGGGGCCGGGACGCCACTGGTGTCCCGGCCCCGGCGTTTGTCCGGCCGCCCCTCGGGTACGCGTCGGGAGTACCGCTCCCGACCCCAGGAGGCCGTTCATGGCGGACGAGAAGCAGCGCGCGCTCGACGGGGCGAGGGTCGACCCGGATGGCTCGCGGCTGATTACCCAGCAGGGGGTGCGGGTCGACCACACCGACGACTCCCTCGCCGCGGGCGACCGCGGGCCGACGCTGCTGGAGGACTTCCACTTCCGGGAGAAGGTCACCCACTTCGACCACGAGCGCATACCGGAGCGTGTCGTGCACGCGCGCGGCGCGGGCGCGTACGGGCACTTCACGCCCTACGACGACCGGCTGGCCCGGTACACCGCCGCGGAGTTCCTGACGGACCCGTCCGTGACCACGCCGGTGTTCGTGCGGTTCTCCACCGTCGCGGGTTCGCGCGGGTCGGCCGACACCGTCCGTGACGTGCGCGGGTTCGCCACGAAGTTCTACACCCGCCAGGGCAACTACGACCTCGTGGGCAACAACTTCCCCGTCTTCTTCATCCAGGACGGCATCAAGTTCCCGGACTTCGTGCACGCGGTGAAACCCGAGCCGCACAACGAGATCCCACAGGCGCAGTCCGCGCACGACACGTTCTGGGACTTCGTCGCGCTGCAACCGGAGACCCTGCACGCGGTCATGTGGCTGATGTCGGACCGCGCGATCCCGCGCAGCTACCGGATGATGCAGGGCTTCGGCGTGCACACCTTCCGCCTGGTCACCGCCGACGGGCGCGGCACGTTCGTGAAGTTCCACTGGAAGCCCGCGCTGGGCACGCACTCGCTGGTGTGGGAGGAGTGTCAGCGGATCGCCGGTTACGACCCGGACTTCAACCGCCGCGACCTGTGGGAGGCCATCGAGTCCGGCGCGTTCCCCGAGTGGGAGCTGGGCGTGCAGCTGGTCGAGGAGACCGACGAGTTCGCCTTCGACTTCGACCTGCTGGACCCCACGAAGATCATCCCGGAGGAGCGGGTCCCGGTGCTGCCGGTGGGGCGGCTGGTGCTGGACCGCAACCCGGACAACTTCTTCGCCGAGACCGAGCAGGTCGCCTTCCACACCGCGAACATCGTGCCGGGCATCGACTTCACCAACGACCCGCTGCTGCAGGCGCGCAACTTCTCCTACCTGGACACGCAGCTGATCCGGCTGGGCGGCCCCAACTTCGCGCAGATCCCGGTCAACCGACCGGTCACGGAGGTGTCGACCAACCAACGCGACGGCTACGGCCAACAGCGCGTACACCGCGGTCGCACGTCTTACACGCCCAACACCCTCGGCGGCGGCTGCCCTGTCGTGGGCGGCGACTTCCCGGAGGTGTTCCGGCACTACCAGGAGAAAGTCGACGGATCGAAGATCCGCAAACGCAGCGCGAGCTTCGCCGACCACCACGGCCAGGCGGCCCTGTTCTGGAACAGCATGTCCGAAGTGGAGCGCACGCACATCGTCGCCGCCTTCCGCTTCGAACTGGGCAAGGTCGAGACGGTCGAGATCCGCGCCGCCGTCGTCGCCCAACTGGGCCGCGTCCACGCCGACCTCGCCGCGGCGGTCGCCGAAGGCCTCGGCCTGCCCCTTCCGGACCTCGGCGAGCCCGCGAGCACCCAGTCCTCACCCGCGCTGAGCCAGCTCGGGCAACCCACGGGCACGATCGCCACCCGCAAGATCGCCGTCCTGGTCGCCGACGGCGTCGACGGGGAAGGTACCGAGAAGATCCTCACCGCCCTGCGCGAACGCGGCGCCACCCCGGAAACCCTCGCCCCGCGCGGCGGCGCGGTCCGCACGGCCCACGGCCCCGACCTCCCGGTGGACCGCGTGGTGTCCACGATGGCCTCGGTCCTCTACGACGCGGTACTCGTGCCGTGCGGGCCCGACAGCGTCGAGACCCTCGCCGCCGACGGCTCCGTCCGACACTTCGTCGCCGAGGCGTTCCGCCACCGCAAAGCGATCGCGGCGTTCGGCACCGGAACCGAACTCCTGGCGGCCGCGGGCATCGCGGTCGACGACGGCGACCTGGTCGTCGAAGCGGGCGTGGTCACCACGACCAAGGCCCGCGACGAGATCCCGGACGGGTTCGTCGACGTGTTCGCCCAGGAAATCGCCAAACACCGCGCGTGGAACCGCGACACCAGGGAGGTCACCGCGTAACCACCAAGCGGACGGCGACCGCCCCGCCCCACCAAGTCTCGGCGCCCGCTCACCCGCGGTCGTGGGCCTCTCGGACTTCACCGAACTCCCTGCCGCGGCCGTGGCGGTGGGCGCCGTCCTGGTGGCCGTCCGCCACGAGTTGCCCCTCTCCGGTGGCGTCGGAGTCCTATTACGTCACCGCTGACCCGCAAGACCCCAGACAGCAAAACGGGGCGTGGCCCAGGCCACGCCCCGTTCAATCCCTCACCGCCCCTGCGGCGGCTGCCCATACGGCGGCATCTGCTGGTGGTACGGATACCCGGGCGGCGGCTGCGGCGGAATCGGCCCCCCGTACATCGGCCCCGGAGCCGGATACTGCCCGGACTGCATCTGGCCGGACGGCATCTGACCGGACTGCATCTGCCCCGCCCCCTGCGCCGCCGCGCTGTACGCGGGCTCCCGCAACGGGTTCATCGTCGGATGGGTCTCCATGCTTTCCCGCATCCGGGGGATCTCCTGCCCCGCCCGATCCAGCCACCCCTCCCACCGGCTCTGCATCGGCCGGATCAGCCCACCCCCGACCCCGACCACCGCGATACCGCCCGCGGTGGCCAGCACGGTGATCAACACCGGCGTGGTGACCGTCGTGGCCACACCGATCTGGTTCAGCGCCGCGATGATCCCCAACGCCGTGATGAACACCGACGCGGCGGTCCCCAGCGTCCGCCCGTAGGAGAGGCCACTGAGGACGTTGGAGACGAAGTCCCGCACCGCCCGGGCGATGGCCGCGGCCACCACCACGATCAGCACCGCCACCGCCGCCTTGGGCAGCCAGGCCACGATGTCGGTGAGCAGCGCCGAGATCGGGTTCGCGCCCCACACCCCGAACGCCACCTGCAACGTCAGCAGCAGGATCGCGTAGTAGACCATCTTCGCCACGATGTCCTTGGCGTCGTAGCGGGACCGGGCGAGCACCCGGTTCACCCCGCCGCGGTGCGCCACCTGGTCGAACCCGACCCGTTGCAGCACCCGGACCACCACGCGGGCGGCGAACTTCGCGATGAAGTAGCCGACCGCCAGAACGAGCAGGAACCCCAGCAGCCGGGGCACGAAGGTGATGACCATCCGCCACGCGTCGGAGAACCCCGCTCCGATGTCGACGGCGGCCACGTCGGTCGCGGCCATCGGCGCCTCCCTAGGGCTGATCGGTGGACTGGTCACCCGAGCATCTCGCCACCGCGGCGTTCCCACACCCCGGGAGAAACCGGTGGGTGACACCCACCCGGGTGGACCTCCGCAGCGCAGCGTGAAACCGACCCGCGATTGTCCGACGCCCCAGCCGGGTAGCTACCGGGCAGGGACAACCCGCCGAGTTGGCCGCCGTCCGCGCCCGGGTCACCATGACCGAGCGGTCGCGACCGCGACCCGTCCCGATACCCACGACCGGAGAGGTACCCGTGAAAAGCAGCAGACCCCCACTCGCCGTGGTCACCGGCGCCGCCCGCGGTATCGGCCACGAACTGGCCCGCCAGTTCGCCGAGCACGACTTCCGCGTCCTCGCGGTGGCCGACGAACCGGGCATCACCGCCACCCGGCTGGGGCCGCGCGTGGAGGCGGTGCGCCTCGACCTGAGACAGCCGGGCAACGTCGAGGCCTTGGCCGCGCGGGCCACCGAACTGGGCGTACCCGCCGCGCTCGCCATCAACACCGGCACGGCCCTCACCGACCACCTCGCCATGGTCGACCTCGACGTCCGCGCCACCGTGCACCTGGCCAAGCTCCTCGTCCCCGGCATGATCGACCGCGCCTACGGGCGCGTTCTGTTCACCTCACCGACCCCGGCCCCCGGCCCACACCAGTCGGTCCACAACGCCACTACGGCGTTCACACACTCCTACGCCCTGTCCCTGCGCGAGGAACTCCGTGGCACCGGAGTCACGGTCACCGCCCTAGGCCCCACCGACGCCCTCGTCGAAGACTCCGCCGCTGCGGCCTTCGCCGCCGCAATGCGCGGTAGGCCGCACGTCACCCCTGCGTCTCCGGCCAACCGCCTGGCCGCCGCAGCCGCGCGCCTGCTCCCCGACAACGTCCTTACCGCTGTCCACCGTGTACTGGCGAAACCGGCCTGACCCTCACCCGTGCAAGGTCCGGCTCACCGCGCGCATGCCCGCCCGGCAAGCCGGGCCGTACCAAGACCGCGACGCCAACGCGGCACGCGCCGCGTTGGCCCCCGGGGCACCGTGCACACCACCGCCGGGATGCGCCGACGCGCTCGCCAGGAACAGGCGCTCCACCGGCGTGTCCGCGCGCGCCAGGCCCGGTGTGGGGCGGAACACCAACTGCTGGTGCACGCCCGCGGTACCCGAGTTGACCGCCCCGCCGACCAGGCCCGGGTTCCCGCCCTCCAACTCCCGCGGCCCCGAGGCCACCCGGCCGACCACCAGGTCGCGGAACCCCGGCGTGTGCCGCTCCACCACCGCCTCGACCCGGTCGGCCCACTCGCGGACCCGCTCGACCGGCCAGTGCCCGCCGCGCGGCACGTGGCTGTAGAGCCAGACCGACTCGGTGCCTGCGGGCGAGCGCGTCGGGTCCGCCGTGGTCATCTGCCCCATCAGCAGGAACGGTTCCGCGGGCACCCGGGTCCGGCCCAGGTCGGCGTCCACGCCCACGAACCCGTCGCTGTCCACACCGAGGTGGACGGTCCCGGCCAGCTGCGGCTCCGCGGCCGACCAGGGGATCGGGCCAGACAGCGCCCAGTCGAGCTTGATCGTGGCGTCGTCCCAGTCGACGCGGCGGACGTCGGCGACGAACCGGGCAGGCAGCGCGGCCGGGTCGAGCAGGTCGAGGTACAGCGCGGGCGCGGGCACGTCGGCCAGCACGGCCCGCCCCGCGCGCACCACGTCGCCGTCCGCGGTCCGCACCCCGACCGCCTTGCCGCCCGCGACCAGCACCCGCGCCACCCGGCGCCCGCACTCCAGCGTGCCGCCGCGGGCGCGCAGCCGGGCCACCAGGGCGTCGGTGATCGCGCCCGCGCCGCCCTCGGGCGCCGGGAACCCGACGTCCTGCCCGAGCATCGCCAGCAGCCAGCCGAACACCGCGCCACCGGCCTGGTTCGGGCCCAGGTCGGCGTGCATCGCGTTGCCGGTCAGCAGGACCCGCGCGCCCTCACCGGCGAACCGCTCTTCGCCGAAGCGGCGCACCGGCATGGCCAGCACCCGGGCGGCGCGCAGCGCGTCACCGACCCCGAGCGCCCAGCAGGCCCAGGCCCGCGCGGACCGGCGGGAACGGGCGCAACAGGGCGTCCAGCAGGTCGTCGCGGAGCAGCCGGTAGCGGTCGAACTCCCGCCGGCACGCGGCCCCGTCGCCCGCGGCGAAGGCGTCGACCGACTCGGCGGTCCCGGTCCAGGTCGCGGGAGAGCAGCACGGCCCGGTCGTCCGGCAGCACGTGCGCGAGCACGGCGGGCGCGTGCCGCCACCGCAGCCCGAACGCGTCCAGGCCGAGGTCGCCGATGACCGGCGACGCCGCCGCCAGCGGGTGGAAGGCGCTGTAGAGGTCGTGGCGGAACCCGGGCACGGTCACCGCCGCGGTCCGGGCCGTCCCGCCCGGCGCGCCGGCCGCCTCCAAGACCACGACCGACCACCCGGCGTCGGCCAGCAGGTTCGCCGCGACCAGCCCGTTGGGCCCGCTGCCGATGACGACCGCGTCCGCCGTCATCGCCCCGCCACCGCCCGGTCGGGCGCGCTCCGCGTCATGCCACAGATACCACCACGCCCGGCCCCGCCGAGCCCGCGTGGTGCCCCCTCGTGCCCGTCCGATCACCCGCCGTGCGGACGTTCGCACCGCCGTGTGGTTCCCCGGAGTGGGTGACTAGGCTGGCGCCGACCGGCGAAGAGGTTGAGCACGCAGCCCCCGCTGACGGGCGGTTCCGTGTGGGTCGGCAGACCTCCCTGCGCCCGTCAGTGGACGGTCGGGTTTACCTCGCCCGGACAGGCGGTGCGGGCGCGACGAGGCGGACGACGGGCGGCATAGGCTCCGCCGGTCGTCCGGAAGAGGAGGCACCATGACCACTGGACCAGAGCCCACGGACAACCTGGCCGCTCTGCTGCGCGCCGGCACCGGGGCGCTGACCAGGCGGTGGATCGAGCTGGCCGCCGCGCCACTGCGCGGCAGGCTCACCGTCGCCGAGCTCGAACGGGAGCTGACCGAGCTCTTCCGCGCCCTCGTCGCCGCCGTCGAGAGCGGTAGCCGCGACCTCCAGTCCGAGCCCTACGCCGAGGTCCGGGCCCTGCTGTCGGACATGTCGCGCCACCGCGCCCGCTCCGGGTTCACCCCGACGGAGACCGCGGTCGGGGTGTTCACCCTCAAGCAGGCCCTGTTCGAGCTCGTCGACCGCGCCGAGATCGAGGGCGACCTGCGCGAGGTCCTCGCCTTCTCGCTGCTGCTCGACGCCCTCGGCCTGCTGACCTTCGAGACCTACGCCAAGGCCCGCGAGGAGGTCATCGACGAGCAGGCCGAGCAGCTGCTGGAGCTGACCACCCCGGTGGTCAAGGTGTGGGAGGGCGTGCTGGCCGTGCCGCTGGTCGGCACCCTGGACTCCGCGCGCACCCAGGTCGTGATGGAGAAGCTGCTGGAGTCGCTGGTCGGCAGCGGCGCCGAGCACGCCATCATCGACATCACCGGCGTGCTCGCCGTGGACACCCAGGTCGCCCAGCACCTGCTCAAGACCGTCATGGCGGCCCGGCTGATGGGCGCGGAGTGCACCATCTCGGGCATCCGGCCGCACATCGCGCAGACCATCGTCGGCCTCGGCATCGAGTTCGGCGACATCACCACCAAGGCCACGCTGGCCGACGCGCTGCGGCACGCGCTGACCCGGTCCGGCGTCACCATCTCCTCCGGGCGCGGGTGAGCCGTGGAACGCATCCCCATCCTCAAGATCGGTGACGTGCTGCTCGCGTCCATCCAGATCGACCTGCAGGACCGCGACGTGCTCGCGCTGCAGGAGGACCTGGCCGAGAAGATCTGCTCGTCCGGCGCCCGCGGCGTCATCCTCGACATCTCCGCGGTCGACATCGTCGACTCCTTCATCGGTCGCATGTTCGCCACCATCGCCGCCACCTCCCGGCTCTTCGACGCCGAGACCGTGGTGGTCGGCATGCGCCCGGCGGTCGCGATCACGCTCGTGGAACTCGGTCTGACCCTCGGCGAGGTCCGCACGGCCCTCGACCTGGAGAAGGGCCTGGCCATCCTCGCCGCCCTCGGGGACCGGACCGACCGGTGACCCCGCCGGCCGCGCGGGAGGAGATCCCGATCACCGCCGACGAGGACGTCGTGCGGGTCCGGCAGGCGGTGCGGTCCTACGCGCAGAAGGCGAAGCTGTCGCTGGTCGACCAGACCAAGCTGGTCACCGCCACCAGCGAGCTGGCCCGCAACACCCTCACCTACGGCGGCGGTGGCACGGCGGTGGTCGAGTTCCTCACCGAGGGGCGGCGGTCGGGTGTGCGCGCCAGCTTCCAGGACGACGGCCCCGGCATCCCCGACGTCGACCTCGCCCTCACCGACGGCTGGACCAGCGGCCGGGGCATGGGCCTGGGGCTCAGCGGCGCGCGCAGGCTGGTCGACGAGTTCACCCTCGACACCGGGGCGGGCCAGGGCACCACGGTGACCGTCGTCAAGTGGTCCCGGTGAGCGCGGGGACCGACCACCTGCCCACCGCGGAGGACGTCATCTGGCTGCCGGTGGAGGAGCTGTCCGCCGTGGGCGCCGCCCGGCGCGCGGTGGCGAACCTCGCCGAGCGGTTGGCGTTCCCGGGGTCCCGCGCCGCCGAGGTGGGGATCGCGGTGACGGAGATCGCCACGAACCTGTGCAAGCACGCCGACCAGGGCGTGCTGCTGCTGCGTGCGTTGCGCACGGCCGACCACGCCGAGATCGAGGTGGCCGCGGTCGACAACGGCCCCGGCATCCCGGACACGGAACTGGCTTTCCTGGACGGCCACTCCACCACCGGCACGCTGGGCATCGGTCTCGGCGCGGTGCGCAGGCTCGCCGATGTCTGCTCGCTGCGCTCCACCCCCGACGGCACCGTCCTCGCCGCCCGCTTCGGCCCGGACCGCCGCACCGTCCCCACCCCCGGGTTCGCCATCGGCGTCACCAAGCCGATCGCGGGCGAGGAGGTCTGCGGCGACGCCTACGCCATCCGCCGGGACGGCGACCGGCTGCTGCTCATGCTCTGCGACGGCGCGGGCCACGGACCGCTGGCCGCGTCGGCGTCCCGGGCCGCCGTGCGCGCGTTCCTCGACGGCGACTGGGCGCCGCCCGAGCGGGTCGTGCGGCGCCTGCACACCGCCATGCTGGGCACCCGCGGCGGCGCGGTCGCGGTGGCCGAACTGGACCCGACCGCGCGCACCCTGCGGTACGCGGGTGTGGGCAACATCGCGGGCGCGGTCGTGTCCGAGCGCAAGAACGGCCTGGTGTCGCTGCCCGGTGTCGCCGGTTACCAGGCGCGTACGGTCCGGGAGTTCACCTACGACCTACCGCCCGGTGCCGTCGTGGTGATGCACTCGGACGGGCTCAACGACCGCTGGGGCGTCGACCCCGTTGTCCGGTGGTCGGCCGACCCCTTGGTGATCGGGCTGGAACTGCTGCGGGAGGCCGGTGTGCGGCGCGACGACGCCAGTGTGGTGGTGGCCAAGCCGGGTGCGCGATGAGCGCGGACGAGCTGCTGGTGGTGACGCTGGCGGGTGAGCAGGACGTGTTCCTGCTGCGCCAGCGCGGCCGCGAGGCGGCCCGCGCGGTCGGGTTGGAGGCCCAGGACCAGATCCGGGTGGCCACCGCGCTCAGCGACCTGGGCCGCGTGCTGCTCACCGGGAAGCGCGTGGTGGTGGCGGCGTTCGCGGTGACCTCGGCGCCCTCGCCCGCGCTGACCGTGCGGCTGCGCACCGGCGTCGACCGGCTGCCGGTGGACGAACCCGGCTGGGCCACCGCCGAACGCCTGCTCGACGAGGTGTGCGTCGTGAACTTCCGGGGCCGGGTCGAGGTGCGCGTGTCCAAACGCCTCCCGGCCGGAATGGGCTACCCGGGCCAAGACGAACTTGTACGGCTGCGTGATGCTCTTGGCAGTCTGGGGGAGACCAACGCTGCGGACGAGCTGCGCGCGCAGAACGAAGAACTTCTTCTGACGTTGGAAAGCCTCGAGCGCAAGCAAGAGGAACTACTCACCCTCAACGCGGAACTGGAAGAGACCAACCGCGGTGTTGTCGCGCTCTATGGCGAGTTGACCGAAGAGCTCGACGAGACTAACCGCGGCGTGGTGGCTCTCTATGCCGAACTGGACCAGACGGGTATCGAGCTGCGACGAGCAAGCGAGGCCAAGAACCGGTTCTGGTCCAATGTGAGCCACGAGGTCCGCACCCCGGTCAACTCGATCGTCGGCCTCGCGCGGCTGCTGCTCGGCCCCGGCGCCGACCCGCTCACCGCCGACCAGCGCAGGCAGCTGGAGGTGATCACCGGCTCCGGCACCGCGCTGCTCACCCTGGTCAACGACCTGCTGGACGTGGCCAAGGCGGAGTCCGGCAGGCTCGAACCCCGCTACACCGAGGTCGACCCGCGGCTGCTGCTCGCCCGGCTGCGCGACGGTTTCCTGCCCATCACCCGCGACAGCGCGGTGGCGCTGGTGATCGACGACCTGCCCGACGCGCCGCCGCCGCGCACCGACGAGACGCTGCTCGGGCACGTCCTGCGCAACCTGGTGTCCAACGGGCTCAAGTTCACCGAGCGCGGCGAGGTCCGGGTCACCGCCGCGTGCGACGGCGAGCACTGGGAGTTCACCGTCGCCGACACCGGCATCGGCATCCCCGCCGAGCACGTCGACAAGGTCTTCGAGGAGTTCCACCAGGTGCCCGGCCCGTTGCAGGCCAAGAGCGCGGGCACCGGCCTCGGGCTGCCGTACGCCAAGGGACTGATCGAGGTGCTCGGCGGTTCACTCGATCTGCGGAGCACGCCCGGGCGGGGCACGCTGGTGACCGTGCGACTTCCTTTGCGGGCCCCGCGTCCCCAGGCCCGTCCCCGATCGGCGCTGCTGGTCACCGCGGACGACACGCTCCGTGCCCGACTGACCACTGTGGTCGGTCCGCTCGTCGGATCCGTGCGGGAGACCTCCGACGGCGCGGGCGCCGTGCTGATGGCCGCCGCGGAACCGCCCGGGCTGCTCGTGCTCGACCTGGCCGCCCCGCACGCCGACGACTGCCTGGAGGGCATGCGCCGCGACCCCCGGCTGGTCGCCACCCCGGTGCTCGCGCTGGAGTCCGCCGACCACCGCGACCGGCACAGCGGCGTCGCCGTGCTGCGCACCTCGCAGCTGTCCACCGAGTCCGTCCGCGACGGCATCCACCGCGCCCTGGCCGCGGTCGACCCGGCCACCACCGAGCTGGTCGCCGGGTCATGACCGCCCGGCCCTTCGACGACCAAGACCGCCCGGCCCGCATCCTGGTGGTAGACGACACCGAGGCCAGCCGCATGATCACCGGTGGCTGGCTGCGCCGCAACGGCCACGAGATCATCGAGGCGGACACCGGCGCGAGCGCGCTCGCCCGCGTGCGCGACGGCGTCGACCTGGTGATCCTCGACGTGAACCTGCCGGACATGAGCGGGTTCGAGGTGTGCGAGGTGATCAAGAGCGACCCGGCGACCGCGGTGGTGCCGGTCGTGCACGTCTCGGCGAGCCACATCGAGGCCAGCGACCGCGCGGCGGGCCTGACCCGCGGCGCCGACGCGTACCTGTCCGAACCCGTCGACCCGGGTGAGCTGCTGGCCACCGTCAAGGCCGCGCTGCGCTACTACCGGGCGCGGGCCGCCGCCGAGAACCTGGCCGCCCGGCTGTCCCGGCTCACCGCGGCCAGCCTGGAGGTCAACGCGGCGCGCACCTTCCCGGCCCTGGTCACCGCCGCCACCCGGGGGGCCGCCGCCGTGCTCGGCAGC